>PAFU01000022.1 GCA_002704225.1 Gammaproteobacteria bacterium
CCCCCCCCCCCCCCCCGGGCCACCCCCCCCCCCCCCCCAACCCCCCGCCGTATCCAGTACGGCTTGCGCCGCTGCCAGTCGTATTTCGTCAACACCCATCGCTTGCTCCCCAACAATTCATTTCGTCAGTATTATTGGCATAACCCTGCTCACCTTCTAGTTGACCGGTTTCGCGCACCGTGGCAAAAGTGGTCGTAGAAATCCGACCAGAAACATCAGGAATCAGCATGGCAGTTCTTCGCTCTTTGGCGCATGAGGAAAACGCTACGATCAGCAAAAAACCTTGCCGACCCCTAGGCTTATGGCGGGGACTGTATCGGCGCTTGCTTGCCGCAGCCGCAGCCGCCTTATTTTCCGCGCCATTGGCCATGGCATCAGGTGAGCACAAGATATTTGAACTTGGTGACTTTGCCTTAGAGGGCGGTGCCGTGCTTCCAGAAGCCAAATTGTCTTACGTCACTCACGGCGAGTTCCAAGGCAACAACGCAATCTTGGTTCCTTCGGCTTACCTTGGAGACCATCATGGCTTCGATTTTTTGATCGAAACAGGCCTGGCCTTAGACCCAGAGCAGTACTTCATTGTTGCCACTGACATGTTCCAAAATGGACTGTCCAGTTCGCCAAGCAATACTCCACCACCTTTTGACGGCCCTAATTTTCCCGCAGTTTCAATTCGCGACAACATTGCGGCCGGTTATCGATTGCTCACCGAAGAACTTGGCGTCACTCACATTAAGGCCGTTATCGGCTTTTCCATGGGCGCACAGCAAGCCTTCCAGTGGGCTGTCAGCCACCCTGATTTCGTGGATAAGGTTGTCGGCATCGCCGGTTCAGCCGTCGAGTACCCCCACGGCGCCATTCGCTTAGAAGGTTTTAAAGCGGCCATTAAAGCTGATCAAACCTTTGCCCAAGGTCGGTATACGACACCACCCACGATCGGCTTGAAGGCTGGCGGCACGCACTGGGCCAGTTGGGGCACATCGCAAGAATGGTTTCGGCAAAGACTGCACACACAACTTGGCCTGCAGTCACCTGAAGACATGATCACCTTTATGCAAAACTTGGTGCTGAGCTGGGACGCGAATGATCTGATCGGTCTGGCGAATACATGGCAGGCCAATGATATTGGGGCAACACCGGGCTTCAGCGGTGATGCAACAAAGGCACTCGGATCCATCAAGGCCGAGGTGTTATACATGCCGGCGGCCACTGACATGTACTTCCATATCGACGCACTGACTGCTGAAGCGGGACTTATTCCTCATGTGAGATTAGCGGTTATCCCAACTCTGTGGGGACATATGGCCGGGCTCGGCCTGTCGCCGGAAGACGCCACCTTCATTAACGATGAGGTCAGTGCCTTTCTTGAAAAATGAATCGATTCAATCGACTGATCACAGCACCGAAACGTGTCAAGCGACTGCCAATCCGGCTTACTGGGTTACACGTGAGCCGTGCACTTAATTTCGATTTTATAAGACGGATCCACTAAGGCCGATACGCCGATCAGCGTTTGGGTGACATCGGGCCGTCCGCCGTAGGCAGCGGCACGGGCGGCGAAGACTTCCTGAACCTGATTCATTACTTGCGCCATGTCGGTCACAAATACGGTTTCTTCAACCACGTTCTCCAAACTGGCACCGAACTCAGCCAACACCGCCTTAACGTGTTCGTAGGCCAGCGTCGTTTGTTCCACCACGCTGTCCGGTGCCGCACCGCTGGCATCAACCCCAACTTGGCCGGAGAGATAAAGAATGTTGTCGACCTGCACTGCTTGGGCGATCAGTTCGGCATAGGGTCCGCTGCGAAAGACTTTACGTTGCATAACCACCTCCGTTGGGCGCTAGATATCGCTTTTGATATCGAATACTCGAGCAACCGGGGCGCCATCCAGAAGGGGCCCCACCGCGTCCATAAATCCGGTCTCCACCCGCCAGCCCATATATGCCTGTTGGTGTTCTGCGCTCTCCCACTGCTCTACCAAGAAAACGTTTTGGCTTTCTTGATCAATAAAGGTTTCGACTTTTTGACAGCCCGCATAGCTACGGGTATCGACCAGCGCGCTCTTCATAACCTCCAGCAACTCGGCCACAGATTCGGACTTGGTCGGCAGTTCCAGTGTGATCATGACGCTCATGGGCCTCTCCTTATCGCTATTCGTATGTCTATCGCCCGCCCCGTCCGGCTAGGCTCTCAGATGCAGAAAAAACTACTGAACGGGCACTTGGAGTGCGATCAAGTTTTTCAACAAATCTCTGCCGGCAGTCCGCGGATTCACGTCTTTGTCGATCTTGGATACCTTGCCGTCTGCGTCAATGTAGAACGTCCACCGCTTGGAAAAGCCCATGGATGCCAGCACACCGTAGGACTCACTGACCCCCTTGCTGCTGTCCGACAGGATAGGGAAGTTCGCGTTGTTCTGAGCGGCGAAGGCCTTGTTGGTTTCCAAATCATCCGTACTCGCCATAAAGAACTGAACGTCAAAACGACGGACCTGTTTTTTGCTGTCTCGCACGGACTTGCATTCAATCGTGCAACCCCCGGTGAAAGCCTTGGGAAAAAAGGCCAGAACGACATGTTTGCCGCGAAGCTCGGACAACTGGTAGGTCTGCCCGTCGGTCGCCTGTAGCGTCCAATCCGGCGCCACATCGCCCACGTTGAGTGATGCATGGGCGCTGCCGATCACCATAAGTAGACTGCTGATCAGCGCGCTTTTGACGAAATTCTTAATTTTCATGGCTTCCACCTTCTTTGGACTCTTAGCATTTTCCCCTTATCGGAGAGTTTCCGCACCTTAGAGGGTAATGCCTGTTTTGCCTGAGGGCTACGTCAGATTGGTAATTTTTAATAGATATTTATTCACATCAGTGCGGTTCGGCGCCGCTCATCTGTGCTTTGCGTCGAAGCAATTCAGACTCGCAAAGATTGAGTTCATGCTGCAGACGCAGAAGCTCGGCGCGCAAACTGTAGCCCAGCTCTTTCGCCGCATTCTGTCCGGAAAGCTGGCATGCCATAGGTGAGGTCGCAACACTCTCGACATCACTTCGTAGCTGATCCATCTGTCGCTCAATACGCGCCAGTTTTTGTTCTAGGTATCCGGTGTGAATCGAAGCAGAGTCTTCTTCCGTCATTGTATCCTCGTGATCTCATGCACAGGCATCGACACTCAAACAAACCTCAGGCTCAGCAAACGCATTGCTCCGACGCCATTTGTCACGGCTTGTCTGGCTGTACCAGCCCTTGTGCGATCATCGCTTGGCGAATGGATTCCAGTCGCCGTCGATTCTTACCCAAATCGGAATAACCCACGCGAGAGGCAGAACGCACCACCACACGGTTACCGCGCACTCGCATCTCAATATCGTCTACAAAACCCAGGAGGCGAGATCGCGCCTCGATCTGCAAGCTGTCGTCGTTCTGCATCACGATTCGAAATTCCGAACGGGATTCCATATAGGTAGCAATGGCGGCAAGCAGCCCTCGAGCATCCACGGAATCCGGCGTGCCCTCTGACATTTGACTGACAAAGGGCGCGATGTACTGCCTAGAGCTTGGACTTTCGTCACTGCACACGCAGTTCGGTGTTTGCGGACAAGGCGCCAACACCGTGGAATCATCCGTCATCGCTCGCACTCCAATCGTCGACATACCAAGTACCGCGCATCCAAACATAAGGCCACGTCGAAGTCCTCGGATGGATATTTCGAACATGGGTGCACCTCACCTGTTGGATGACCGCTGGATCGACAGCGGGTTCGGCCTTCTGCCGAATACTAAGGCTTTCTTTGCCCCAGCGCGAGCAAGCCCCGAAACCGGCCCACGCTTATCAATTTCTAGACGCCCTCGTCGCACGCCACTCCCCCCCAGCAAAGTGCCGTAGTGTCTGCATCTTCAAAGTTGCCATAGATTGGCCGACTGATTTCGACACGCAAACTGCCATCACTCATGGCTCCCTGCACCGCAAAGGCGATAGCGTCTGCGGCAGCATCGTCAGCCGCCGCAACGAATGCCGGACCACCCATGGGTGATGCGGTCTCTGCCCCAGCAACATCAGCCAATAAAGCAGCTACCCATTCACCGGCCTCATCCCATTCTTCTTCGACGTCGGCGGTCGCTTCGCNGGAGGCTAAGCGTGTCTGTAAGCGCACCAATTCTGTTCGCACCCAACTAATGGCCTGACGGTAGTGCACATTGAGCTTGGTGCTGTTAGCCGACACCACATAGTTTTGGTACGCGGGAATCGCAAACGTGGTGACGACGCTGATAATGGCGATNACGATCATCAACTCGATCAGCGAAAACCCCCTCTGAAACCATCGNCGCCGAATGTTATCCCGCGGCATGGGTATGACCTTATGATCCGATTGAGCACGTGGTTCTTTCAGTCTTTGCTCTTGGCCCGTGTTTTGCGCTGCTCCTTGCATCACATTCACCCCTCGTCAGTAACAGAATGCCTGCCAATGTCCCACAGCCTATTCAGGGCTCAAGCGCTAGTTGGCGCTGACCTGCGTAAGCCATGGCCCCATGCTCAGAGGAAAAAGACGAACAGTTTCGTCGCCCTTTTCTTGCACATACGCAGCCCCCTCTTAACCCTGCATCAGCCCGCCGACCTCGCCATGTCGGTTCCGGGCGCTATCGTGGTCAAAAACAACCTTCATGAAACGCTGCGAAACGATGCCATGGCGAAAACACCTTCCCAGACTGCTTTCATCGGACCAAGTGACGATGCGCCGGTGGCGACCTATGTCAACGCGCTGTTTGGTTTGGCGGTCAGACGACGAGCATCGGATATCCACTTGGAACCGCAAAAACGCGGGCTAACCATTCGTCTGCGGATAGACGGCTTACTGCAAAACATACCCAGCCCAGCCCGGCCCGGCCCGGCCCGGCCCGGCCCATGATATCGCGCACCGGCTCTGCGCTCGGATCAAGGTCATGGCCGCGATGGATATTGCAGAACGGCGTCTGCCGCAAGACGGTCGCTTCACCGCCAATTGCGATGGACAGCCACTTGATTTACGGGNCAGCTCTTTGCCAACGCTTTGGGGTGAGAAATTGGTCTTGAGACTGGTGCCCAATGACACCAGCATCTTGGCCCTCGCAGACCTCGGCTTGTCCGGCACCCAGCACCGTGATTTTCTCAACGCCTTGTCGAAGCCCCAAGGTTTGATCTTGGTAACCGGGCCTACAGGGAGCGGCAAAACGCTTACCCTGTACAGCGCCCTGCAACAGCTGAACACGCCCCACCGAAACATTTCTACCGTTGAAGAGCCTATTGAGATACCCATGGCGGGTATCAATCAGATCGGCATCAAACCCCAAATCGGACTGGGATTTGCGGAGACACTGCGGGCCTTACTGCGCCAAGATCCTGATGTGCTGATGGTCGGTGAGATTCGCGATACCCACACCGCTTCCATGGCCATACGGGCAGCNCAAACCGGCCACTTGGTGTTGTCTACGNTGCATACCAAATCCGCTATAGCGACCCTCATGCGCTTGAATCAGCTTGGTCTCAGCGACCGAGATGTGGTCGAATCGGTGACGCTTATTTTAGCCCAGCGATTACTCAGATNGCTTTGCACTCATTGCAAAATACCTGCAACCACGATCTGCGCTTCGAATCCTATCCAAGCAGTGAGTAGCCGATATCAAGCCAACCTAGCCGGCTGCGAACATTGCCTGCAAGGTTACTGGGGCCGTATTGGAATATTCGAACTGTGTCAGCCAGAGGCCTTGGGGGACGCGGTGCCTCCGGTCAGGCATGGGTACGAGGACACCCAAAACCTCCGAGACATGGCCCTGGGGTGCTACAACGCTGGCGACACCAGCCTAGACGAAGTAAATCGCGTGGTTCCCGCCGAATCGGATTTTGGCGTACTGTGAGCCGGGAGCAGCAAAACCATGAGGGCAATAGCTGGTATNGCTGGCGAGGCATCGACAGCCTTGGACTGCCCCAATCAGGCAGCATTCAGGCGCCGTCACATGGCCACGCGAACGATCTACTGGCCCAAAATGGTGTTCGTCACATCACTCTGAAGATCATTAAGCAGAGCCCCCATGCGGGTCGCAAGGTTAGCTGGCTGACTACCAACCGGAAGGCTCGGATCAACAAAAAAGAGCTGGCCTTTTTCAGCCGACAAATTGCCAGTCTGCTCACCGTGGGCATCCCCGTCATGGACGCTCTAGACACTCTGGAGGCGGACAGCAAGCCCAGGCTTCAGTCGATTTTGCGGGCTGTAAAAAGCAGCCTCGGTGACGGTTTGAATTTCGGCGATGCCTTGGCCAAGCACCCACACGCTTTCGATAGCGGTTACTTAGCCTTGGTCCGGTCCGGTGAAGCGGCGGGAGAACTTGGCCCTGCACTCACGGCGCTGGCCGACAACTACGAGCGGGCCCAACACTTTCGCCGATACATTCGACAATCGCTTATGCAGCCGGGGTTGATTNTGGTGACAGCAGCAGCCGCTACCTGGATGCTACTGGCCTTTGTCATGCCAGAGTTCGCGGCAATGTTTGCCCAGCAAAAACGCCCACTACCCGAGATCACTCAGTGGGTGATCCGGTTGTCTGAAACGTTAGAGCATCAGGCGGTGTGGTGGCTGGTCGGTACCTTGGTCAGTCCTTTGATCGGGCTTTGGATTTATCGCCGTTCACTCTTTGCCAGCCTGTTGCTGGACGGACTCGTGTTACGAGCGCCGATTGTTGGAAACCTAAGCCAGTGTGCAAATACCGCCAGTATGTGCCGCACGCTGGGCGCAACCGTCGGCGCGGGTGTCGCCATCAACAAAGCCTTGCCCTTTGCCGCCGATGCCTGTGGAAATCGAGTTTTTCAGCGTGCGGTCAACGGCTTGGTCTCTCAACTGGAAAACGGCTCCAGACTTCAGGATGCCATGACTGCCGAGTCCTGCTTCCCTCAGACGCTGCAGCGAATGATCCGACTCGGTGAAGAATCCGGAAAGCTCGAGCATATGTTGCAACAGTCCACAGAGTTTCATGAGGAAAAATTGCGCCGGACGGTTAGCAGCCTGCTTCCCTTGATTGAACCGCTGCTGATGGTGCTGCTTGGGTTCGTCGTGGGTGGTTTGATTCTCGCCATGTATCTCCCCATCTTTGCCATGGGAGACTTGTTTCATTCCTAGCGCAGGGACAACAAGCCCACGCCTTTGTTACCCTAGACGNTTTGGGAAGAACTCATGCTTGTCGGTCTTACGGGTGGTATTGGCAGCGGTAAGAGCGCGGCAGCGGATCGGTTCGCCGAGCTGGGCATCGACGTGGTGGACGCGGATCTCGCCAGTCGAGCGGTGGTCGAGCCGGGCATGCCGGCCCTGCAAAAAATTACCGAGCACTTCGGCGAGCAGCTGTTGCTGGCCAACGGCACTCTCGATCGCGCGCAACTGCGAAGCATTGTCTTCGCCAAGGTCGANGATCGAAAGTGGCTGCAAGCGCTACTTCNCCCGTTAATCAGTCAATACCTGCAAGACCGGGTAGCCGAAAGCACGTCGCCATACTGCTTATTGGTCAACCCCTTACTTCTGGAGTCCGGCCAGGCGCGCTGGTGCGATGANATNGTGGTTGTCGATGTCTCTGAAGAGGNACAAATTGCCCGAACCATGNCCCGCGACGACAATCCCCGAAGCCAAGTAGAAGCGATAGTCGCCGCCCAGCTAAAGCGCGGTGATCGGCTAGCGCAGGCATCTCGAACACTGACCAATGATGGCGATTTACCTCACCTCTACCGCCAAGTCGATGCACTCCATCAGGAGCTTTTAGCGCTGTGACTACCGCAAGAATTGTCAACTGTCCGACCTGCAAGCAAGGCGTGAAATGGACAGCCACGAACACCAACCGTCCCTTTTGTTCTGATCGCTGNAAGCTGATCGACTTAGGAAGCTGGGCGGCGGAAGATCATCGGATACCTGTCGAGACCGCACCGGACTTTGAGAATGCCGACCCCGAGCGCGATCTATAGGGCGATCGCCGCCTGGGCAGGAAAACTAGCTTCGATACTCGGCGTTAATCCGCACGTATTCATAGGATAAATCAGTGGTCCAGACGGTCTGGGAGGCATCGCCTCGGCCGAGGTCGATCAACACTCGGAATTCGTCTTGAGCTAACACGGAGGCACCCGCNTCCTCGGTGTAGTCATCGGACATTANGCCGCCAGAGGCTACTTGAACCTCATCCAGCCACAAGCTGACACGACTCGGGTCCAACTCAGCAACTTCGGCTCTGCCTATCGCCATGCAGAAACGGCCCCAATTTGCGTCTCCGGCAAAAAGCGCCGTTTTGACCAAGGGTGATTCCGCTACGGTATAGGCGACCTCGAGACATTCTTGTGGATGTTGACCACCGGCCACCGTAACCGTTACAAACTTCGTCGCTCCCTCGCCGTCTCGCACNATCGCTTGGGCTAGGGTCTGCGCCACCTCNAGCACNACTTGTTTNAGTCTTGGGTAACGNTCATCCGCCACACTGTTGATAGCGGCCATCTCACTCTTACCCGTCGCCGCGAGCATAAAACAATCGTTGGTTGAGGTATCACCGTCTACNGTGATTCGGTTGAAGCTCTCGTTCGCCACTTCTTGCACCATCCTGTCCAGTACCTCAGGCACCACAGTGGCATTCGAGGCGATGTAGGCCAACATCGTCGCCATGTTGGGCTTCATCATCCCCGAGCCCTTGGCCACACCGGTCACAATGATGTCAGATCCGTCAACCCTGACCCGTTTGCTCACCGCTTTCGTTACGGTATCGGTTGTCATTATGGCTCTGCCATAGGCGAGCCAATGATCTGAACTCAGGCCCTGAACCAGTGCAGGAACCGCGGCATTGATTCTGGCCANGTCNAGGCGCTCACCGATGACCCCAGTAGAAAATGGCTGTATGTCATCGCCCTGCAAACCCAGCTCTTGGGCTACAACTTCGCAAACGGCTATCGCGTCGGCGCGGCCAGGCTGCCCAGTGGCCGCATTGGCATTGCCGCTGTTCACAATCCAAGCGCGAGGCGTAACGCGCTCTTTCGCAAGATCTACCGGTGGTGCAGCGAACGCTGACTGCGTATACACGCCTGCAATCACCGTGCCTTCGTCAAACACTGCCAAGGCGAGATCGTCGCGCGGAGCATCCTTTATGCCCGTACGTACGGCAGCCAACCGTACGCCTGGCACCGGCGTCAGGGCATTAGGCTCGACTAAGTTCACCGCCACTGGCGCCCCTCCTGTCGTCGGTCGTTGGGCATCGAATCACGGTCAGAGCTGACCGTGACACTGTTTGTATTTTTTTCCCGAACCGCATGGGCACGGTTCGTTGCGCCCCACTTTGCGCTCCTCGCGCACAAAGGTTTCCGCCTTTGCTGCTCCCTTGGGCTGCGGGACATCCTGATCCGACCCTGCGCTTGCTTGGCTGTGCTGAAAATTCATTTTCTGTGCAGCCTCAGCNCGACGCAGTCGCTCCTGTGCCTCAATCTCTTCNGGGTTTTCAATTTGCATACGCGACAACATGCGAACGACGTCGAACTTGATGTTTTGCAGCAAATCTTGGAAGAGNTCAAAGGACTCGCGCTTAAACTCTTGTTTTGGCTGCTTCTGCGCATAGGCCCTTAGATGTATGCCTTGTCGCAGCTGATCCATCGACGCAAGGTGCTCTTTCCATCGCTGATCCAATATTTGCAGCATGATTTGCTTTTCGACCAACCGCATGTCNATNCCGGCTTCCCGCCAACGGCCTTCCTTCGCCCCATACTCTTCCTCAATCTGGGCGAGTACTCGCGCAGCCAGGCCTTCTTCGTCTAAGCCTTCATCTGCTTCCAACCATCGCCCAAGGGTTTGGACGCTGGCAAATTCGTTCTGCAATGACAATTCGAGCCCACCAATATCCCACTGCTCGATCAAACTTTGAGGCGGTATGTGCTGGGCTACTAGGTCATAAACCACTTCTTCTCGTAAGCCTTCGATGGTTTCGGAAATGTCTTGCGAATCCATCAATTCGCGTCGCTGCTGGTAAATCACCTGACGCTGATCGTTGGACACATCGTCGTATTCCAACAAATTTTTTCGAATATCGAAATTGTGCCCTTCCACTTTACGCTGAGCATTTTCGATAGAGCGATTGATCATCTTATGCTCAATCGCCTCACCACTTTCCGAATTCAGTTTNTGCATCATGTTGCGGATCGATTCCGATACGAAGATGCGCATCAGATTGTCGTCCAACGACAGATAAAANCGACTGGAACCTGGATCTCCTTGCCTACCTGAACGTCCACGAAGCTGATTATCGATGCGACGAGATTCGTGACGCTCTGTGCCAATGATGTGCAACCCACCAGCCTCGAGTACCGCGTCGTGACGCTGCTGCCAGTTCGCTGTGACGTTTTCAATGATCGCANCAGACGCATCCGGAGTTTTGGCCAACTCGGCTTCNAGGCTGCCACCCAACACAATGTCGGTGCCTCGACCCGCCATGTTTGTTGCAATGGTCACCGTNCCGGGACGACCGGCATCGGCAACCACATCAGCCTCACGCTCGTGCTGTTTAGCGTTCAGCACGTTGTGACTGATGTTACGGCGATTCAACTCGGCAGAAAGTAACTCGGAACTTTCAATGGATGCGGTACCCACGAGTACCGGCTGGCCACGTTTTATGCAGTCAACAATGTCTTCCACAATGGCATCGTATTTTTCNGCCAGTGTCAGGTACATCAGGTCATTTCGATCATCTCGAATCATCGGTCGGTGCGTGGGCACCACCACCACATCCAACCCATAAATCTGCTTGAATTCAAATGCTTCGGTATCGGCTGTCCCGGTCATGCCTGAAAGTTTGTTATACAGTCGAAAGTAGTTCTGGAAGGTCGTCGATGCCAGCGTTTGGCTTTCGTTTTGGATCGCCAGNCCCTCTTTCGCTTCCACGGCTTGGTGAATACCGTCGGACCAACGGCGGCCCGGCATCGCACGACCCGTATGTTCATCCACGATCACCACCTCACCGGCAGTGATCATGTATTGATCGTCACGCTTGTACAGTTTGTGCGCTTTTAAGGCCGCATGAACATGATGCAGCAGACCCAAGTTAGCGGAGGAGTAAAGACTGTCGCCTGGCTGCAGAAGATTCAAATTAATCAGCGCGTCTTCGACTTTCTGGTGGCCGAGTTCGGTCAGTTCAACCTGTCGATTTTTTTCATCCACCATGTAATCGCCNGTAGCCTCGACATCCGGCTCACCAAACACCCTTGGGGTGTCGTCAAATGGCTGCTCTTCCAACTGNGGCGGGATTTGATTGATCGTTTGATACAACGACGTATTTTCTTCAGAGGCTCCCGAAATAATGAGCGGTGTTCGCGCCTCATCAATCAATATGGAGTCAACCTCGTCGATGATGGCGAAAAAGAGTTCGCCCTGAAGTCTGTCCTCAGCGGTAAACGCCATATTGGATCGCAGGTAATCGAAGCCAAATTCGTTGTTCGTGCCATAGATGATATCGGCTCGATACGCTTCCATTTTTTCTGCGGCCGGCTGACCAGACTGTATGATCCCCACGCTCAGCCCAAGGGTTTCGTATATGGGCGCCATCCACTGCGCGTCTCGCTTTGCTAGGTAATCGTTTACCGTCACCACATGGACACCCTTGCTGGGCAGGGCATTTAGGTAGGCCGGCAACGTAGCCATTAAGGTTTTACCCTCGCCAGTCCGCATCTCGGCTATCCGGCCTTCGTGAAGCGTGATGCCACCGATCAGCTGAACATCAAAGTGACGCATGTCCTTGGTNCGTTTTGCTGCCTCCCGCACAGCCGCAAACGCTTCCGGTAGCAACTCATCCAGAGTTTCTCCCGCAGCCAAGCGCTCTCTGAGCGCCGCCGTGTGGGCGATCAAATCAGTCTCGGGATCAAATTGTTGCTCAAGCTCGTTGATGCGCTGCACCAACCGACCCATGCGTTTCAATTCGCGAGTATTTTTCGTGCCGAAAAGTCGGGCGAGAAAGTTTGCCATAGTCTGCGATTTACAAAAAAANCCATTGTAGCGATAGCGCCGCCAGATCTATACCAACCTATCGACTGAATTTAAAAAAGAAGGCCGCCGCATCGAGCGTACATGGAACCCGGAGCGTCTTTCTCTCCCGGCGTTAGCGGGCGCTAACGTATTTGGCAGGGTTAACGGGTTTCCCCGATTTCAGCACTTCAAAATGCACATGAGGCCCAGTAGACCGGCCACTGCTGCCCATTAAGCCAATCACGTCCCCTCGCTTAACGCTTTGACCCGCATGCACCAGAACCTCCTGATGATGGCCATACCGCGTTCGCAGGTCTGATCCGTGACTGATCTCGATCATTTTGCCGTATCCTGACCTTTCGCCAGCGAANATGACGACACCNTTTGCAACAGCCACCACATCGGAGCCATTAGCACCAGCGAAGTCCATGCCCTCGTGCCAAGCCTTTTTTCCAGATATGGGGTCTACTCGCTCGCCAAAGGGTGACGACATCCAGCCTTTCACAATCGGCGCTCCCGCAGGCGTCGCACCTTGTTCGGTATAAACGCCGACTAGCACTTGATCCAAGATACTTAGCTCAGCCTCTCGCTGCTTCAGGCGCTCGGACAAGTTAAGCAACTGGTCATCGAGATTTTCAACGCCCAGTGCTTCTGCGTTCTCGCTCAGCGGTCCGCCTTGCGAAACTGGCGCGTCAAAATCGAACTCGTCTTGTGGCAGCCCCGATGATTCGTGCATGTAAGAGGCCAGTGCCTCCATGCGCCAGAGCCTAGCTTGCATCTCCGCAATCTGACGACCCACCGCCAACCGCCGAGCAATTGACTGTGACTGCAANTCTTCGACCACAGCATCTTGTTCGCTGAGCTTTGNACGCCAGTTTTCTATTACCGCCGCGTCCACAAAGTCCGATTGTTTCAGCATAAACCCTGATCCAATCAGCCCGAGGCAGATCACGANCACGACCACCGACAGCGCCTTGATTTTCCACAGAGGCAGCGCTAACTGTGTCGGCTCTCCACTGTCTTTGATCAAGATGAGGTGCATAAAAGTTTCTGACTGGTCGCTTGAGCAGCGCACAACATAGCAAAATGCCACCCATGTGCAAAGCGACCCTCTTGGCATGGTCGGAGCAGCATGCTGCACAAAACGCTATGATGGTCGGAATGGGCGTGTGACGGCGGGTTNAAACATGGCGACCAAAAATGTTGAAGATCTTCTGCGTGAAGGGAGCGGCTACAGCCCTTTGCAAAAATTACTGCGNCATGCAGCAAATCAAAGGTCCTGGACCGACCAACTGCGGGCAGCCGTCGATCTTCAACTGCGACACCAGATTGAAGTCAGCGACATCAAAGGTTCACATTTGATCATCAACTGCCGCAGCGCGGGCGTCGCAACGAAAATGCGCTTTTTGGCTCCAGACCTAATCCCAAAACTTAACGCACTCTCCGCATTTTCGCGTATCGAGAAGCTTGTCCTCAAAGTGTTGAGCGCTAACGACANATCNTAGACNGTTGACGCAGATGGCTATGCGGCCTCGGTGGACTGNCTGGCATAGGCCTCGGGCACCTGATCGCCCTGATCGAAGGTGACAATTTCGTAGCTATCCGGCTCGCTGAGGAGCTTGCGAACCAGCTGATTGTTCAGTCCGTGTCCGGATTTGTGGCCATGGAAACCACCTAACATGCTGAAACCCAACAGGTAGAGGTCACCAATGGCATCCAAAATCTTGTGCTTTACGAATTCGTCCCGCGCCCTCAGACCATGCTCATTCAAAATTTTGGAATCATCCACCACCACAGCATTGTCCAAGCTGCCCCCTTGGGCGAGATTCAGATCTCTGAGCTTTTCAAAATCTGCTAAGAAGCCAAACGTGCGCGCTCTACTCACCTCTTTGACAAAGCTGGTGGTCGAAAATTCAACCGTTGCCGTATGGGCGTGTGCCGCAAACACCGGGTGATCGTATTCTAGCGTGTAGCTCAGCTGAAACCCTTCGTAGGGCGACAGCGAAGCACTGGCGTCGCCATCGCTGACGCTAACGGGCCGCAGAACNCGCAAAAACTTCTTTGGCGCGTTCTGAGCCAAGACCCCGGCTGATTGAAGTAAAAAAACAAAGGGCGCTGCGCTTCCGTCCATTATCGGCAGTTCGCCGCCATCAACCTCGACCACGACGTTATCAATACCCAATCCGGACAACGCGGACATCAAATGCTCTATTGTTGAGAGCTGGTCTTCGCCTGAGCACAGTGATGTTGCCATTTGGGTATTGCCTACGCCTGACGCGCAGGCAGGGAAATTCACCCCGCCGGGTAAGTCCGTGCGCTTAAAGACAATTCCNGAATCCACCTCGGCAGGGTGCAAGCTGAGGTTTACTTTGCGCCCGGTATGCAGAGCGACCCCTGTCGCTCTGATACTGTTTCTCAGGGTCTGTTGCAGATTTGCAGTGGTCAATGCCTATTCCTTGTCATGTCATAACGCCTCTTTAGTTCGCTATCGCGCTAAGAGGAATAGTCAGCCGATTACTGTTTAATCCGCCTGTCTTCGGAGAAACGCTGGCACGTCGAGGTAGTCCATGTCTTTACTTTGAATATCGACACTTTCCACTCCGCTGCCGTAACGAACTGGGTTACGCAGATGAGGCGGCTCATCGAAATTCGCGTAGTTGCCCTCTGCCGCTGCGTTGTCCAATGTNGGGTCGTTGCTCACTACAATGCTCGGCTTANTGGCCTTATCCANTCCTGTCGCCACAATGGTGACCATCAAATCATCGCCCAGCGATTCGTCAATAACTGTGCCGACTACAACCGTTGCATTGTCTGAAGCAAACTCTTCGACCATGTCGCCCACTTCCATGAACTCGCCCATCGTCAAATCTGCAGCAGCCACGTTGACCAGAATGCCCCTGGCACCGTTGATATCAATGTCATCCAGCAAGGGTGAGCGTATCGCCGCTTCGGCGGCGTCGCGAGCGCGGTTAGCACCGCTGGCGCGACCTGTCCCCATCATGGCAGAGCCCATCTCAGACATCACTGTGCGCACGTCTGCAAAGTCCACGTTAATGAGACCCGGCAAAATAATGAGATCGGCAATCCCTTTGACCGCACCGAGCAGCACGTTATTTGCCGCAGCGAATGCGTCCTTCATCGACGTGCCGTCACCGAGNACATCGTGCAGCTTTTGATTCGGAATCGTAATCAGCGANTCGACATGTTCGACTAATTCCGCTAGCCCTTTATCCGCTACTTTTGAGCGACGCTCAAATTTGAAAGGCTTGGTCACAACAGCNACGGTCAAGATGCCGAGTTCTTTGGCNACTTCAGCAACNACCGGCGCGGCACCCGTACCCGTTCCACCACCCATGCCGGCGGTGATAAATACCATGTCGGCCCCGCTCAGCAACTCTGCCAAGCGCTCTCGATCTTCTACCGCGGCGGCCCGACCCGTTTCAGGATTGGCGCCCGCGCCTANTCCCTTGGTGATACTGCTACCAATTTGCAGGGTTCTTTCTGCTCCCAGACCATCGAGGGCCTGAGCGTCTGTGTTGACAGCAATGAAATCAACGCCTTTAACGTCGTTGCTGACCATATGTTGTACGGCGTTACCGCCGCCGCCGCCAACGCCAATGACTTTGATCACAGCGTTCTGCGGTGCACTATCCACTATCTCAAACATCGCCTTCTCCTGCTGGTGCTAGAAGTTTTCGCGAAACCAGTTCCTTATACTGTCAAACGTACTGCTCTTACGGCTGNTTTGTTTTTCAGTGCGTTCCTGTTCTCGCTCTAGCCCGTACTGCAACAAGCCGACGCTGGTTGCATATACGGGATTCCTTACGATGTCCTTCAANCCCGCCACGAGTCGTGGCGCCCCCAAACTGACTGGCATGTGGAATATTTCTTCCGCAAGCTCAATCAAACCTTCCATCTTCGCGCCGCCGCCTGTTAAAACGATGCCGGAAGCGATGATGTTCTCGAAGCCGCTTCGACGCAGCTCCGCTTGAATCAGTCTAAACAATTCGTCGTACCGTGGTTCTACCACTTCCGCNAGCGTTTGGCGCGACATTTCTTTTTCTGGCTTATCGCCTACACCCTGTACTTTAATCACTTCGTCGGGTTTAGCCAACTGTGTTAATGCACACGCGTAGCGTATTTTTATGTCCTCAGCATTCTGGGTCGGCGTACGCAGCGCCATTGCGATGTCATTGGTGACCTGATCGCCAGCAATAGGTATGACCGCGGTGTGCCTGATCGCGCCTTCGGTGAACACCGCAATGTCAGTCGTGCCGCCTCCGATATCGACCAAGCATACGCCCAGATTACGCTCATCGTCACTGAGTACCGAGTAGCTGGAAGCCAGTTGCTCCAAAATCACATCGTTTACGGCAAGCCCGCAGCGTTCAATACATTTTTCAATATTTTGCGCCGCATTCACCGCACAGGTCACCATATGAACCTTGGCTTCAAGCCGCACGCCAGACATGCCCAAGGGTTCTTTCACTCCTTCTTGGGCATCAATGATGTATTCCTGAGGCAANACATGGAGAATTTTTTGATCGGCAGGGATCGCCATGGCCTTGGCCGCATCAATCACCCGATCAATATCCAAAGCAAACACTTCACGATCACGAATCGCCACGATGCCATGCGAGTTCAGGCTGCGAATATGGCTCCCGGCGATACCGGCATAAACCGAGTCAATTTCGCAGCCCGACATCAGCTCGGCTTCTTCAACTGCTCGCTGAATGGATTGAACGGTAGAGTCAATGTTCACCACGACACCCTTCTTCAGTCCGCGAGACTGATGGGTACCAATGCCAATGATCTCAAGCTCGCCCTGAGCATTCACGTTCGCAACGATCGCCGCAATCTTATTTGTACCGATGTCCAGCGCGACGATTCTCTGCATTTGTTTATCAGCAGCCATATCTATGATCCATTATTCTTTGGTTGAACACCCAACAATCCCGCCGCCAAACCCATCTGTCCAGCGAGCGACTCCTCATTCTCACGTTGCAGTTTAAATCGTACTGCAATGCCACTGGTATAGCGCGCATCAACGTAGTCGATTCTCCGGGGCTGATCTTTGAGCGCAACCGCATAAGCACGCAAAAAGCGACTCATACGCTCATTTACATCGCGGGCGCCCAAGCGCAAATTCATTCCCCCAGCGAACCCCACCTGCCATTCTCCCTGAGGAGACTCGGCCAATCGGGTAATGCGTAACGACTGACGCGAAGCAAAAAGCTGCAATAACCGATAAACCTCCATGGTCTGCTGCGGGGTACTGATGGACGCACTCAAAGAAGGTAGATCCGCGTAGTGATCCGGCAACTGCAAAGGCTCACCATTGGCGGCAAGATAGTCGTGGTCTCCCCACCTGGCCACTGGCACGACTTTGTGCAGGCGAATTTCCAGCCGATCGGGCCAGTGACGACGGACCGTTACATTACGCGTCCACCCCATCTTCCTCAGCCGCTCTTCGATCGCATCAAGGTTTGTTGACAAAATACCTGCCAATTCAGCCGAAGCCATCGACTCTTCCACTCGACGACGCTCCGCTTCCGTTGGTTCTCCAGACACCACAATGGTCTGGATCGGTCGGTCTAACGCAGCCCACGCAGCGTAAACCAAAACCAATCCACCGATGGCCAATAGGGCGAAGATCAGCCGTTTAACGATCATGACCGGTCAACCGGTTAGATATCGTATTGACGTTACCGGCCCCCTGAACGACCAACACGTCTTCAGATGCGACAAGGGTCGGCAACAACTCGAGCGCTTCATCGGTATCAACGGCGTATATCGGATTCAGTTGGCCACGTTGTCGAATCGCCTGGGCTAAGGCCTTACTGTCAGCGCCATCAATTCGGTCTTCACCAGCAGCATAAACATCGAGCAATATCAGCGCGTCTACACCGGATAGCACGCGAACAAAGCGATCAAACAGATCCTTGGTACGACTGTAACGATGGGGCTGATAGACCATAACCAAGCGGCGATCTGGCCAAACGTCACGAGCAGTTCTGATCACTGCCTCAACCTCTGTCGGATGATGGCCATAATCATCAACTAGGGTCACCGACGCATCTGCTACGTCGACGACGTCACAGACCTGAAAGCGTCGCCCAACTCCGCCGAACGCATCGAGGCCATTTAATATCGCTTCGTCGGGGATACTTTCCTCGGTAGCAACGGCGATCGCGGCCAAGGCGTTCATCACATTATGATGGCCCGGCAAACTGGTGCGCACGGCCAAGGGCGGCCCTAAATCACCACGGGTCACCGTGAACGTCCACTGTTGTCCGGTATTTTGAATATCGGTTGCTCGAAATTGAGCCTGCTCTGAGCAACCGTAGGTAATCACCGACCGAGAAAATTGGCTACTCAGTGCAAGGGCTTCCGCATCGTCAGCACAGACGATCACACTGCCGTAAAAAGGCAGACGATTGGTGAATTCTACGTAGGCCGATTTCATTTTGGCAAAGTCGTGATCGTAGGTCGCCATATGATCTTCATCGATATTGGTGATCACCGCGGTCATCGGCTGCAAATGCAGAAAAGACGCATCGCTTTCATCGGCCTCGGCAATGAGATAGCGGCCCGCCCCGAGCTCTGCATTCGTGCCAGCACTGTTCAAAAGGCCACCAATCACAAAGGTTGGCGACAATTCCGCGCAGCGAAAAATTTCCGTAATCAAACTGGTGGTTGTGGTTTTTCCATGAGTACCGGCGACAGCGATGCCATGCCGATATCGCATCAATTCGCCCAGCATCTGCGCTCGAGGCACGACAGGCAGCCGCTGCTCCTTGGCCGCAACCAGCTCCGGATTGGTTGGATCGATCGCCGATGAAATCACCAGTACATCGGCGCCTTGAATCCATTCAGCATCGTGGCCCAAATACACCGTGGCGCCCTTGCTGCGCAGCCGGAGGGTATTGGCTGACTCCTTCATGTCAGAACCGGTGACCGAATATCCCTGATTAAGCAATACCTCAGCAATACCGCACATACCCGCGCCACCAATACCCACGAAGTGGATGGTTCGTATGCGGCCCATCTCCGGCACTTGGTATTCACTCAGCTGACTCATTGGATACTCCCTCAACGCCCAACCGACGATTTACGTGATCTGGCCGGAGCCGTGTCTTCGACCCAACTGCATCGCAGCACGAAAGCGAAAAGTGCACAGGAAACCATTAGGCTGTTCCCTCCATAGCTGATGAACGGCAGCGTCAATCCCTTGGTTGGTAAAACACCCACATTCACACCCACATTCACCAAAAACTGATAAGCAAAAATGAAACCCACGAAGTAACAACAATAACCTGCAAACAGATCGCCGGTCTGCAAACTTCGCTTGGCAACGGATAAAACCAAGGCGACAAAAAAAGTGTAGAGAACGATCAACGCGATGGCGCCAATGCTACCGAGTTCTTCAGCAATAACCGCAAAGATAAAGTCGTTGTGCGCTTCCGGCAGATAGGAGAGTTTTTGAATACCTTCGCCTAGGCCCAGCCCCAGCAATTCTCCGCGACCAAAAGCAATCAAGGCCTGCACCAACTGATAGCCGGTATCAAAGGGTACTGCCCACGGGTCGGTAAACGCAGCCATACGCCGCATCCGAAATGGCTCCAGCCAAACCATCAGCGCAAACAGAAGAGCACCGCCGCCGACCATCAACAGTACAAATCGAAGCTTGGCGCCCGCCATAAACAGCACCGAAAGCGTGGCGGCTAACACAACCGCGGCCGAACCTAAGTCCGGCTCAGCGACAACCAGCGCACACACGATAAAGACCATGGCCAATGGCACGAGAATCCGGTTCGGCGACTGCTGCAACATCTCATGGTAATGGGTTAAATATCCGGCCAAGAAAATCATCAGCCCAAACTTTGCAACTTCTACTGCCTGCAAACTGAAACCGCCAATACGAACCCACCGCGTCGCGCCTTTGACTTCATATCCCACTCCCGGCACCAGTACCAAAACCACCAGAAACAGCGAAATAACCCAGCCTAACCAGTAAAACCTCGTCCACGTTGTCAGCGGAATGGTAAGCACCACCACTGCAAGAAAGAGCGAAATGCACAGATTCACCAATTGCTTGATGATGTAGTCGCCTGGCATCGCAACAGATGCCGACCCCACCATAATCGTCCCGAAGGCGAGCAATACCGTCCAAGTGACAAGCAGGTAGAGGCTGTATCTGGGTATGTTGAATACTCGAGCGGTCATGCATCAGCCCTAGGGGTTTTAATGGCTTGATACTGAGCCACCAACTGGGTGAAGTGCTCGCCACGAGTGGAAAAATTGGCATACATATCCAGGCTCGAGCACGCAGGCGACAACAGGACCGTGTCCCCGGACTCAGCCTGATCCATTGCGGCTGCTACGGCTTGATCCATGGTATCGAGATGCCGCCAGTCGACGCCATACCGCGTGGCTACGTCATTGAGCTCCGCGGCGTTTTTCCCAAGGGTCAACAGCTGACGCACGCGGCCCTGCATGGCGGGACCCAAGGGCGCCAAATCCGCGCCCTTGCTATCACCACCCGCAATCAAAATTAATTTTTGCTGACGCTCAAACCCTGCCAAGGCAGCCAAAGTCGCGCCGACATTTGTCGCCTTCGAATCATTAATACATTGAATCTGCGGCGGGCTTGGGGCGGCCGGGGACCGAAGGGGCAAACCCCGCAACCCGGGGGGGGAGCGGAGCCGCTACCGGCGGTGCTATCCACGGTTCGACCAAGGCCATGGCCCACAGACAATTTTCGATATTGTGATGGCCAGCCAAGGGCAACTCAGAGACTGGCATCAGCGGCGTCTGCCCATGATAAACCCACGACACAGCATCCGGTGCTGCGATGCCCCACTGATGCTCTTGCGGCGGCGCGACCGCGACTCGGACATCCACATCGAGTTCGCTGTCCAATGAGCCCACGCTGTATTCGGTGGCCGCGTAAATCCGTTTTTTTGCCTGCTCGTAACTCGCAAAGTCACCGTGCCAATCTCGATGGTCGTCGCTGATATTCAA
>PAFU01000017.1 GCA_002704225.1 Gammaproteobacteria bacterium
CTCATTCCACCAGCGCCAGAAGCCTTCACCACCCTCGTACTGGAAGATATTCCCAAAGTCATCGAAGAGTTCTCGTCCATTACTCCCACTCAATCGTCGCGGGCGGTTTACTGGACACGTCATAAACGACTCGCGAGACACCTGCAATTTCATTAATGATGCGGTTTGATACTTGCTCGATAAACTCGTAGGGCAAATGGGCCCAGCGAGCCGTCATGAAATCAATGGTTTCTACTGCACGCAGCGCAATCACATGTTCGTAGCGCCGGGCGTCACCTACTACGCCCACAGATTTCACCGGCAAATAGACGGCAAAGGCTTGAGACACCTGGTCGTACAAATCCGCCGCTCGAAGCTCTTGAATGAAGATCGCATCGGCTTCGCGCAACACATCCGCATAGCTTGGCTTGATTTCCCCCAAGATCCGTACGCCCAGACCGGGCCCGGGAAACGGGTGTCGGTAGATCAGCGACGGCGGCAACCCGAGATGCAGGCCAATTTTACGGACTTCGTCTTTAAACAATTCCCGCAACGGCTCCACCAGCTTTAGGGTCATCCGCTCTGGCAGGCCACCGACGTTATGATGCGATTTAATCACATGGGCCTTGCCATACTTGGAGGCCGCAGACTCAATCACGTCAGGATAAATGGTGCCCTGAGCCAACCAATTCACGTCTTGTAACGCTGTAGCCTCACGGTCAAAGACATCGATAAAGGTCGCGCCGATGATTTTTCGTTTGGCCTCAGGATCGTCTACGCCCGCCAGCTTATCGAGAAACTCACTCTGGGCATCAATGGTCTTGATGTTCAGTTCAGCCAGGGTGCCTTCACCCATCGCGCCAGAAAAAGCCGCCCTCACCTCTTCGCTTTCGTTTTTTCGAAGCAGACCGTTATCTACGAAAATACAGGTAAGTTGACTACCGATCGCCTTGGCCAGCAGCGCTGCGACCACTGAGGAATCAACACCCCCGGAGAGTCCCAACACCACCTTGTCACTGCCTACCTGAGCGCGTATCGCTGCGATGGCATCGTCAACGATATTGGCAGACGTCCAGTCGCCTTGGCAGCCACAAATGTCTCTGGTGAAGCGGTTAATCAGCGCCTCGCCGTTGTCGGTATGGGTGACTTCTGGGTGAAACTGCACACCAAAAAACCGTCGCGCCGGGTTTTCAATGGCGGCAAATGGTGCATTTGCGGAACTGGCCGTGCACACAAAGCCTTCAGGCAGCGCCGCGACTTTATCACCGTGACTCATCCACACACTGACCTGATCTGACTCGCTGAACATTGAATCCAACAGGAGGCTGGGGTGCTCGGCCCCGATTTGGGCATGCCCAAACTCTCTCAAGTTCGACGCCACCACTTCACCACCAAGCTGCGCGGCCATGGCCTGCAGGCCATAACAAATGCCCAACACCGGCACGCCTAGCTCAAACACACCTGCTGGAATGCGTGGCGTCGCGCCTTCGGTGACCGTTTCGGGACCGCCAGACAAAATCACTCCTGCTGGAGAAAATTCGGCAATTTCAGCGTCTGTGATATCGAAAGGATAAATTTCACAGTACACCCCGCATTCACGTACGCGTCGAGCGATGAGTTGGGTGTATTGGGAACCGAAGTCCAGAATCAGTAGCCGCTGGGCGTGAATGTCTCTAAGCGTGCTCTGCATGCACTGCCTTCCTTCTAAATCCGTTTATTGCGTGTCATTGCGGCCTGCCCTTTGGAGCCGACTGCCTTATCGATGATCGTTGGATAACCGCTGAGAGCACTCAGCTGACCGGATAATTGGGCGCCTCTCGGGTAATCGTTATGTCGTGCACATGGGACTCCACCATCGCTGCACTACTCACCCGAACGAATTCCGGCTGAGTGCGCATGGTGTCAATATCCACACTGCCCGTGTAACCCATGGAGGCGCGTAGCCCGCCCATCAACTGATGCACGATAGGACCCATCGCGCCTTTGTATGCGACGCGACCTTCAACGCCTTCGGGAACAAGCTTGCGGCCATCGCCTTCCACTTCTTGGAAGTAGCGGTCACTGGAACCGTGCTGCTGATCCATGGCACCGAGGGATCCCATCCCGCGATACGACTTGTAGGTTCGACCCTGATACAACTCCACCTCACCGGGCGATTCATCGGTGCCGGCCAGCAAACTGCCCACCATAATCGCACTCGCCCCGGCAACGATGGCCTTGGCAATATCACCTGAATAACGAATACCACCGTCGGCAATTACCGGTACGCCAGCAGCGGTGGCGACCTCTGCCGCTTCAGAGATGGCGGTGATTTGCGGCACACCCACACCAGCAACGATCCGCGTGGTACAAATGGATCCGGGGCCAATACCCACTTTTACCGCATCTGCGCCGGCCTCAATGAGGGCTTGTGCACCGCTCTTAGTGGCCACATTGCCGCCTATCACATCCAAGCTTGGGTAATGCTGCTTGATCCAGGTCCCCCGATCCAACCCCCCTTGGCTATGCCCGGGGGCCGTATCCACTACCACCACGTCTACGCCGGCTTCCACCAGCGCAGATATTCGTGCTTCTGTGTCTTCACTGGTGCCAACGCTTGCACCTACCCGCAGCTGACCTTGTCCGTCTTTACACGCCATTGGGTAAGCCTGCGCTTTGACGATGTCTTTTACCGTGATCATGCCGGTTAGCTCATCGGCTTGGTTAATCAACAGCACTTTTTCCAATTTGTGATCGTGCAACAACGTCGTGATCTGTTCGAAGTCGGTTCCTTCCAGCGCGGTTACCAAGCGTTCCCGCGGTGTCATCACATCTTTCACCAAGGCATCGGTTCGACTCTCAAAGCGCAAATCACGGCTCGTGATAATGCCCGCCAGCTTACCGTTAGAGACCACGGGGACGCCTGAAATACCGTGTTCCTGAGTCAGCGCATACAGCTCTTTGAGGGACGCTTCAGGGTGAATGGTTACCGGGTCCCGAATAATGCCGGACTCGTATTTTTTTACCGCCCGCACTTCTCGGGCCTGCTGCTCTATGGTCATATTTTTGTGCACGATGCCCATGCCACCCTCTTGGGCGATGGCGATGGCCAAGCGAGCCTCCGTTACCGTGTCCATGGCGGAAGACAGCAGCGGAATGTTCAGCGCAATGTTCTTTGTCAGCTGGGATTTGAGCGTTACTTGGGAAGGAAGCGTGTTGGAGAAAGCAGGCAGGAGTAGCACGTCATCGAATGTCAGTGCTTCGTTGGCAATTCTCAGCATTAGTTGCCCCGCAAAAGCCATATACTAACGGCGGCCACCCCAGAAGTAAATCTGCGCTTATCTCTGAGCTCGTCACCGCCCCAGCTATTGTCTTGTCAGCCTAAACGCGGAATGATTTGACTCTCAGTCTCTCAGAAAATCTGGCCAGCGACGTTATGTCTAATCGTTTCCCCATCCGCCCAGACACCACAGCCGAACGCCAAGTGCTGTCTGTTAGCCAGCTCAATCGTCAGGCGCGCATGACCATCGAGCAGCGCTTTNACCAGATCTGGGTCAGTGGAGAACTCTCGAGTTTTGCCAGACCCGGATCGGGGCACTGGTATTTCACACTGAAGGACAACGATGCCCAGGTTCGTTGCGCTATGTTCGCAAACGCCAACCGCCGCGCGCGCATGCAGCCGGCCAACGGGCAGCAGNTTCTGCTGCGCGGTCGCGTCAGCCTCTACGAGGGCCGGGGCGAGTTTCAAATCATCGTTGAACATATGGAACCCGCAGGAGANGGCGCGCTGCGAGCGGCGTTTGACGCTCTGAAACGCCAACTGAATACCGAAGGCTTGTTCGACGCAGACCGCAAGCGTCCCATGCCTGAGATGCCTCAGCATGTTGCCGTCGTCACATCCCCTACCGGCGCTGCACTCAAGGACGTTCTGTCGGTTTGGCGTCGTCGATTTCCCGCCCTCGCAGTCACCGTGGTACCCACGTCGGTACAGGGCAACGAGGCGGAACAAGAGATCCTGTCTGCCCTCGACCGCGCGGCGGCCTTGCAACCGGACCTCATTCTGCTCACCCGGGGCGGCGGATCCATGGAAGACCTTTGGGTCTTCAACGCGGAATCCATTGCCCGAGCAATAGCGGACATTGAGATCCCCGTCGTGTCGGCCATCGGGCATGAAATTGATGTATCGATCAGCGATTTTGTTGCCGACCTGAGGGCGCCTACCCCGTCGGCTGCGGCGGAGCTGATTGCCCCGGATGGTGAAGAATTGGAACACGTGTTGCTGAGCCAGTTGCACCGGTTGCAGATGGTGCTCGGGGCGCGCCTACGCGAAAAGCGTCTGTCGGTGCAGAATTTGGCCTTGGGTTTGATTAACCCCGCACGCTATTGCGAACAGGCATCCCAACGCCTTGACGAACTCAACACGCGACTGGCCCGAGCAGCGACCGCAAGCGTTGAGCAGCGCCAAGTGCGTCAGCGTGGAATTGCCAACAGATTGGATCTGCAGCGACCGGATAGACTGCTGAAGGGTCTTGGCGAAAAGGTCGCNGTTGCGCAAAAACGCTTGCAGCAGGTCATGGTGCAGGTGNTGNCACAACGCGAGCAGCGCATGGTTGCATCCNCTCGGATGTTGGAAAGTCTCAGCCCGCTGCCAACCCTAGCCCGTGGCTATACGGTGTTGAGAGACCCCTCCGGTCCCGTCATATCACAAACTGCGGAGTTGGCTGTCGGCCAAGAAGTCTACGGCCANATGCAGGATGGACGCTTCACGGCCAAGATCCTCGACACGGAGCCCGGGAAACGATTGAACGACACCCAATCACTGCCCACGGAACAGAAATGATCCATATGCTCACGCCTGTCCATCAGTATCCGATCATTGGTCTTCTCATTGGCGTACTGCTATTCGCCTCCAGCCCCGTGGGGGCCGACGAAGCCGCCGCCAAACCCTCACCCGACGCCGTTCCCGGCGGCATCTATCGTTGGGCTCTCCCCGAAGGCGCAACCGATCTGCGGTTCAATGCGCGCCCGGTGCTGACCCGAGGGGCAGAAGCCTGGGTGGGCCTACCCTTAAGCCAGCCTCTGGGAACCGCGGAGATCACCTATCGACTTGGTAACCAGACCCGCGCCCATGTATTCGAAGTCAGTGATAAGGCCTACACAGAACAACACATCACCTTGCAGAATCGCGAGATGGTGAACCCAAACCCAGAGCAGCTTGCACGTATCAGGCGAGANAGCAGTCGGCAGCGAGCCCTCTACTTGGCTTTCACAGACAGAACACCGCCTCAGAATGGCTTTCTCCGTCCGCTAGAAGGCCCTGTGAGCAGCCTGTTCGGTCATCGGAGGTTCTTCAATGGCCAACCNCGCAATCCGCACAGCGGNTTGGACATCGCTGCACCTACCGGTGCCGAAATTCGTGCGCCCGCCGATGCTGCGGTGACGCTTGTTGATCACCTGTACTACAACGGCAAGACCATTTTTTTGGATCACGGCCAAGGGTTGATCACCATGTACTGCCATCTCAGTGAGCCCTTAGTCAACGAGGGCGAGATGGTGCAACAGGGACAGGTGATTGGACTGGTCGGCGCTACCGGTCGAGTCACCGGTCCCCACCTGCACTGGTCGGTAAGCTTAAACGGCTACCGAGTCGACCCGCAAAGCATGATGCGCCTGCTCGCTCCGGACGCCGCAGACTGAATCTATTTCTTGTTCTTAGACTTTTTGCGGTGTTTGATGCTGCGCTTGCGCCGATCGACCTGNCGCTGTGTCAGGACATTGCGCTTACCGGCAAAGGGATTGTCTGAATCGCGCAGCTCGAGCTTCACCGGGTTACCCACCAAATTCAGTGCTTCACGGAATCCGTTTTCCAGAAAGCGTCGATAGCTGGCTGGCAGGGAGCCAAGCTGATTACCATGCACGACGATACGTGGTGGGTGCGAACCCGCTCTCGTCGCTACCTTGATCTTGATCGCACGCCCTCGTACCGACGGCGTTGGATGCGCCGCAGTCATGTTGCGCACCANTCGTGTTAGCAGAGAAGTCGACACATCGAACAGACCTACTTTGTAAACCTGCTCCACGCGGCCCAATAACTTACCCACACCACTGCCGTGCAGTGCCGAGATCGTCGCTAACGGTACCCAGGGCACGAAATTCAAACGGCGGTCCAAGGCCTTTTTTACTTTGTCGCGCTGCGCTTGCTCCAAGCCGTCCCATTTGTTGACGGCAATCACCATGCCGGCTCCGGCCTCGAGCGCGTAGTCCAGCACGTGTAGATCTTGCTCCACTAACCCTTCTGAGGCATCGATGACTAGGATCACGACATGGGCACGTTCCATGGCCTGCAACGCTTTGACCACAGAAAACTTCTCGGTGACTTCAGACACCTTCCCCTTGCGTCGCACACCAGCGGTATCGATCAGTACATAGTCGGTGCCGTCTTTGTGAAACGGAATGTCGATGGCATCTTTCGTGGTGCCGGGCATATCAAACACGNCCTGCCGATCTTCACCGATCAGTCGGTTAACCAAGGTCGACTTGCCCACATTCGGGCGTCCGACCACGGCCACGCGGATACCATCCGCCTCCTCTTCCCACTCGGTCCCCTCAAGCAAGTCCAGTGCTGTCAACTGCTCGGCTATGGATTCGCGTAGCTGTTTCAGGCCTCGATTGTGGCTGGCTGAAATCATGGCGTANTCGGGGAAGCCGAAGCGGACGAAGTCCGCTGTGATCTGGTCTTCGTTCAGGCCATCGATTTTATTGATCACAGGCAGAAAGGCGACGTTGCTCTTGCGCAAATAGGTCACAACATCTTCGTCTGCCGCCGTAACGCCCTCGCGACCATCAAGCAGCAGCAGAACCAAGTCGGCCTCATCAACGGCTAGCTGGGTTTGTCCGGTAAGCTCGTTAGCCAACACATGCTCACCAAACAAGCCCCCTGTATCAATGAGAGTAGCCTGCCCTTCCTNCACGTCCATACGCCCGTAACGACGGTCACGGGTAAGNCCGGGCACNTCCGCCACCAAGGCATCACGGGAATTGGTCAGTTTGTTAAATAGGGTCGACTTTCCAACATTGGGTCGACCCACAAGGGCAACGGTAGGCAGCAAGGCTATCTCGTCGTGATCTTGTAGGCGTGTAAGCCGCCGGCGTTATCCAATACGAAAAACGTTCCGTCGGCCAATACGAAGGGTGTACGAAGGCCTTTGCCGTTCACCTTTTCGCGACCCATCATGCGACCATCTCGCTGGGCCATCACGTGCATATAGCCTTGCGCATCGCCAACCACTAAGTAGTTGGAATAGGCCAGCGGCGCCGTAAGCGCTCGACGAGCCAGCAAATCGTGCTGCCAGGTCACCTCGCCGCGTTCTTGGTCAAGAGCGGTTACCGTGTCTTTTTCTTCCACGGCGTACACTTGACCGTAGCCTTCCGCAAGATTCAAAAAGCTGGAAACATCGGCTTCCCAACGGGGTCTGCCGTCGCGCGCTAGGATGCGCATCATGCGCCCCTGATACGCCTGTGCGTATACAGAGTTGCCCGTCACCAAGGGCGCGGCATCGACATCGACGATCCGCTCCAGCTCCGAACGGCCTTCGGGCAGCATGATCCGTTGCTCCCAAATCGGCTCGCCGTTGTTCGCCCGAAGCGCGACTACCTTACCGCTGGCGAAACCTGTATAGACCACNTCTCGACCNGTTACAGGCGTACTGGTGCCACGCAGTGTGAGCAATGGCACCTGACTGGAATAGGACCAAAGCTTATCGCCGGTTTCAGCGTCAAAAGCGATGAGCTCGCCGTCAATAGTGTGCGCAAACACTCTGCCCTGAGCTGCGACAGGTTGCGCGCCAATTTCGGATCCTACGTAGGTCCGCCACTGTTCCGTACCATCGCTCAGTGCCAGAGCAATCACGTTACCGCGGGTCGTTCCCAACAGCACAAGACCCTCGCCACCACCGACACCGCCGCTGACAAAGCCTGAATCGCTACGGTCCAAGAATCGGTCCAGNCCCGAAGCGCGCCGNTCCACTTCGCCCACTTGCTGCTGCCAGATTTTTTCGCCCGAGAAACGGTCAAATGCCGCCACGACGCCGTAGGCGTCCGCAGCGACCACGCGGTCAGCGACCACTAAGGGCTGCAATCGAATGTATTTGCTGCCCAAGCCCTTTCCGACCTTGTNTTTCCACTGACGCTCGAGTCTGACTTCCGCGTCAAAATCAACCAGCTCTGCCGGCTCGGTCTTTTCTTCATCGTCTTCGTCATCACCAANCCCTGGAATCCANGAAAACGCAGCGCATCCGCTCAACAGCANTACCCANGCAAGCAGAAGCGCGCTACGAAACGCGTTCCGTTTGTTGGTAACGCTCAAGTCTTGTGTGTGTGTCATCAATGCGCCTTTCAGTCGTCGGAAGTCGAGTCAGAAGCCTCGTCTGTGGCTAAGGTTTTACGAGCATCCTGCAGTGCCTGCTCCAGAGGCTGGGCGAACACGCTGAATTGGCCGTCCGACGGCGCCGCGTTATCGCGTTTAATTTCCAGCAGCGGTCTCGTTTGCTCACCCAAACGTTCCAGTGCGCTGGTGTAGGCCGCATANGCTTGTTCTGTGTTGCCGTCAGCCAAGTAAATATCNCCAGTCAGTTCTAGGGCCCAAGCTTGGTAGCCCTCGCTACGAATACGTTGGAGAGACTGCAGTGCGGCATCTGCTTCGCCTAGGGCGTATTGAATTTTCGCAAGGCGCAGACTGGCCAAATCCGCAAGCAAGGCATGAGGTGCCGCTTCACGCGCTTGTTGGAGCGCAGTAGCAGCAGCGGTTAGATCGCCAGCACCAGCCGCTTCCTTGGCTTCAGAAAAGGCCACCAGCACCTCAAAACTGGACCCTGAAAATTCTGCTCTAATGCGCTGGGCTAGCGCCTGCTTTTCCTCTTTCTCGGTCGCATCAACATACTCCGCGTACACGGCGGTACCGGCCTCAATGGTTTGTTGTCGCTGGTCGGAATACACAGTCCAGCCAACGATGGCGGCAATGCTGACTCCGACAGCGATCAAGAGCGACGTGCCATGCTCTTTCCACCACTCGTTGAAGCGGTTCATTTGCTCTTCATCGCTTATGTATTCAGACACTACAGGCTCCCACCAAACTTGTTTTCAGCTTGCATCGCACAGGTGATGCNAATGCTTGTATTTTCGACGCGCTATTCTGGCACAGATCGTTATCACATATACCCATCATGACATCTGAGATGATCGAGAATTTGCAAAAAACAGATTATCTGCGAGCTGAGTTACCCTCAGANAACGAAACCTTGCTGTAACCGGCCCACCCCAGCATCAAANGACANACTTTCCTGGCCCAGAGCCGCATCACGCAAATGCTTCAGCGTTAAGCCACCGGCATCNGCCGTTTGTTGATCAACNAGCACCGCNACCTGCGCCCCACTGGCGTCTGCTTTTTTCAATTGTTTCTTTAAATTTCCACCGCCCATGTGCAACCGAATGCGCTGATTTGGCAGAGCGGCCCGTAGGGCTTGAGTCGTTTGCATGGCGGCTCCCAGCAGTTGCTGGTCCGGCACACACACGTACACATCTGCCGCGTTTTCCAACCCTTGCGCATGGGCCAATTCGTGCAGCAACACTGCGCGATCCAAACCAATGGCAAAACCAACGCCCGGTGTCGCTCTGCCGCCCAACCGCTCGACAAGACCGTCATAACGGCCACCAGCACAGATCGCTCCTTGTGCGCCCAAGTCATCGGTAATCCACTCAAANACNGTATGCGTGTAGTAATCCAACCCTCTCACCAAGTTGGGATTTTCTCGAAACGGTATGCCCAGATCTTGGAGCAGGCCCTTGAGGCCGTCGAAATGCTCAAGGCTCTGAGCATCAACAAAATCCGGCAGCTTAGGTGCATTTTCGAGCAACCGCTGGGTCTCGGGATTTTTGCTGTCCAGTATCCGCATGGGGTTTGTATTCAACCGCCGGCGGCTGTCCTCGTCTAGCTGATCCACCAGCGGCGTCAGATAAGACACCAAGGCACTGCGGTATTGTTCGCGAGCATCCCCGGAGCCAAGCGTATTGATTTCCAGCCGTACCATCGACTCAATCCCCAACGCCTGCCAGCACGCCCAACCCAGCCCGATCAGTTCCGCATCGATGTCTGGACCGGCCAGACCATACGCTTCAGCACCGATCTGATAAAACTGACGGTACCGGCCTTTTTGTGGTTTCTCGTACCGAAACATAGGCCCGGCATAAAAAACCCGCTGAGTTTGGTTGTACAAAAAACCATGCTCTTGCAGCATGCGAACGCTACTCGCGGTACCTTCTGGGCGCAATGACAGCGAATCACCATCACGGTCCGCCAGCGTGTACATTTCTTTTTCCACGATATCCGTGGCTTCACCCACACCTCGTGCAAACAACTCGGTAAACTCAAGCAGCGGCAAACGTATGGCCTCGTAGGCATGGCCACGAATAACCTCCGTTATCGTTTGCTCAACCAAATCCCACCGGCGGGCTTGCTCCGGCAAGATATCTCGCATGCCTCTCACTGCTTTCACCACAATAATGTCGCCTGTGTTGCATTCGTTTGCGGCGCANGCTCCGCATCATCTACCGACGCNCCTACAATNACGTTCGCGACNTCTCTGCGCGTGTAGGGTGCTAAGTCTACGANCCCGTCGTTNAACATCAGCGTTACGCCCGGACTGAATCCAAGTTTGATCCGAAACGGCCCATCGCCAACATAGCGTCGTGTTTGCGTGTCTCGGCCCAGATCGGCGTAAAGCAGGTCACCACTTTCATTGCGAATCTCAAACCAACAGTCCGCAGAAAAGGACAAGGTGATTGTATTGTCGCCAAATTCTGTCAGCCGAGGTAAGGCAAACGCCAGCGGGCTCTCGCGTTCGGTCTTGGCCTCACTGGATGCTACTGAGTCGTCAGTCGCCAGATCGGCCATCGATAGATCGTCGTTCATCGGCTCGAAAATTTCACGTTGCACTGCGCGAGCGTCGGTATCGCCCTCAACCACCTCGGGTTCGACCATCTCCGGCTCGGCAACCACCAAAACATCTTGGTCGTCTGCCCTTGGCAGTGACGTCAATGTTTGCGCTATCGATTCGTGCGCCCCGGCTTCTGTAACGGTTTCTTTGAGCGTTTCTTTGACCGGCTCCGAATTCGCCTCGCGCATCATTTCTTGCGCAGTCTCGGTAGTCGACTGTGGCTCCAACAGCGGTTCCTTCTCCAGCGCTTCCACATTNGCTTGAACATCTGAAACGTTGTTGGCAGCTTGCTGATTGTTATTCGAGACGAAATACACGAAGCCCGCAGAAAGCACCAGTCCAGCAACCGCCCAGCGCCCCATCTTAAAGGGCCTGACATTGACGGTCTTTTCCACCATTTCGTCATTGTGCCCTTCAATCGATACCTGCTCCTGGTTCTCAACATGTTGTGCCCACCAAGCATCAATGAGGGGCTGAGACGCGAGCCCGAGCAGCTTGGCGTACGAGCGCATGTAGCCATTCACATACACGGCATCTGGCAGAACGCTNGGGTTATTTTCCTCTATCGCCAAAATTGTTCGAACCGGCAAATTCAGGACATCGGCCATTTGCTCGCGAGACATATCAATAGCCTCTCGCCCTTCAGCAAACACCTTGCCGGGACCAAACAGAGATTCGCTGTCACGCTTATCATTCATACCGTGAACCATCCACGCGACATCGAGGAATAACGGAACGTTCTAACAGGCGGTTGANGTGTTTTCATCAGATCACTTCCACCGCAGGAATCTGTTGAGCCAATCGTTCACGGTATCGACTCTGACGGCGGGNACGGTCTTCAACCATTCCCACCAATTGACCGCACGCCGCGTTGATATCGTCACCGCGCGTCGTACGCACCATGGTGATGAACCCCGCTTTCATCAAGGTTGTTTGAAAAGCGTAGATATCCTCATCTCGAGGACGCTCATAGCCAGACCCGGGAAAGGGGTTAAAGGGAATCAGATTGACTTTGCAGCGCAAGGATTGGAGCAGTGTCGCCAACGCCTTGGCGTGCACCGCCTGATCATTGACCCCGCGCATTAAGGTGTACTCGATCACCAGCTTGCGTGCAGGGCCCAAATGCTCAACGTAGTCGCGGCACGTCTTCATCAGTTCTGCGATCGGATATTTCTTGTTAATGGGCACCAATTCGTTGCGTAACTCATCGCTCGGAGCGTGCAGCGAGATGGCTAATGACACGTCTGTGTGTTCTTGCAGTTTTTTGATACCCGGCACCACGCCCGCNGTGCTCACCGTCACCCTGCGCTTCGACAAACCAAAGGCGTGGTCGTCCATCATCACATTGGTCGCCGGTAATACCGCGTCAAAATTCAACAATGGCTCGCCCATGCCCATGAGGACGACGTTGGTTACGGTCTCGGATTTTTCGGCCAGATAGGCATTCGCGATGGCCATTTGCCCGACGATTTCAGCGGATGCGAGGTTGCCGTTGAAGCCCTGCTTTCCCGTTGAGCAAAAACTGCAGTCCAGGATGCAACCCACCTGAGAGGACACGCACAGCGTGTTTCTTCCCTTGTCGGGGATCAGGACCATTTCAACNAGATCCCCTGCCGCCACATGCAGCAACCACTTCACGGTTCCGTCCTTGGATAGGAAGCGCTCATGGATCTTGGGCAGTTCCAGGCTGCAATGCTCCGCGAGCCACTGCCGNGCTTTAAGCGGCANGTCCGTCATCGCAGCAAAATCGGTTATGCCTTGATGATAGACCCACTTCATGATCTGCCGTCCCCGAAAGGCTTGCAGACCCATCTCCTGAAACAACGCTTCCAGCTGACCTCTGTCCAATCCGTAGAGATTACGTCGGGTGGTCACAGGTTGCTTCTCCGGATCCCTAAAACTTAGGCTCGATCAATGATTTCTGAGGCGGTGAAAAAGAAAGCAATCTCACGCGCTGCAGATTCAGGGCTGTCTGAACCGTGGACAGCGTTCGCGTCAATGGACTCCGCAAAGTCCGCACGAATTGTACCTGGATCGGCTTCCTTTGGATTCGTCGCGCCCATCAATCGGCGGTTTGTGGCGATTGCATCTTCACCTTCTAGCACCTGCACCATGACAGGCCCTGAGCGCATGTAGGCACACAGATCGGCGAAAAAAGGGCGACCGTCGTGTTCGGCATAGAAACCAGCCGCTTGCTCGTCGCTGAGCTGAAGCATCTTTGAAGCCACAATCCTCAGTCCGCCCTTTTCGAAACGCGAGTAAATCTCACCAATCAAGTTTCGGGCAACCGCATCCGGCTTAACAATTGAAAAAGTTCGCTCCATTCCCATGACCATCTCCGTTGGGGATACGCTAACGCCCAAATCCACCCAGNNTCGACCCTTTGTTCTGGGCCCCACACGCTTTTGGCTGGAGCCTTACTTCATGGATTCTTCTGGTTTCGAAAAAGAACGCTATGTATCTAATTTTTAATAAAAAACTCGGCATGATCGAGCTTTGAGGGCGCGTATTATACGCAGCACGACTACTGACGCAATCGGCCTAACACATCGGCTACATGAGTGGCTGCGGCGTCGATATCAGGGACCTGAGTATATCGACCAAAACTGAATCGTAACGACGCATCAGCGAGTTCCCGAGGCATCCCTATGCCCGTAAGCACATGAGACGGCTCGACACTTGCCGAATTGCAAGCTGAGCCCGTGGAAATGGCGATATTGTTCAACGCCAGCAACAGCGTTTCGCCATCAACTCCTCCAAAGGCCACATTGACAATATGCGGAATACTCTGGGTTATTGGCGAGTTGAGATGCACCTCGGGTATCTGCTGCAAATGACTGACAAAGCGATCACGCAGCATGCCAATTCTCTGCGTCTCACCACTCATTTGTGCCTGCATCAGTTTCGCTGCAGCCGCTAACCCGACTATTTGATGGGTTGGCAACGTGCCAGAGCGCATACCCATTTCATGACNGCCCCCATGGATCTGCGCGTCAAGTGCTAGACCGTCTTGGCGTCGTACATAGAGCGCACCGATCCCCTTGGGCCCGTATATTTTGTGACCCGACAGCGACAGCATGTCGACCCCAAGCACCTGAACATCCAATGGCACCTTGCCAAAACTCTGGGCGGCGTCGGTATGGCTGAGCACGCCCTGCTCACGACAAATGCTGGCAATACGGCCTAAGTCACTGATACTGCCCAGTTCGTTGTTCACCTGCATCAAGGAGACGACTAGGGTGTCGCCGCGAATGGCCGATGCCACCTGTTCAGGCGTGATCACGCCCTGTTCATCGGGCATGAGATAGGTAATCGCAAACCCCTGAGTTTCCATCCATGCGCAGGTATCCAGCACGGCCTTATGCTCAATAGCACTGGTCACAATATGCTTACGGCCCAACCGCAGGCCTCTGGAAATCAGCCCCTTGATGGCTAAGTTATCGGATTCTGTTGCCCCCGACGTCCAGACGATTTCTCGCGGATCCGCGTTGAGGATGGAGGCCAGTTCCGCGCGTGCGGTTTCCACCGCTTCGTCTGCCTGCCACCCATAAACGTGGCCGCGTGACGCGGGGTTGGCAAAGACACCACCCAGACACAGATGCTGTTGCATCACCTCGGCAACCACCGGGTCCGTCGGCGTGGAGGCCGCGTAATCCAAGAAAATCGGACTGTTCATGCAGGGAAAATTTCAGGAATCAGGATGATGCTGAACTACGACTGAAGGCTAATCGAACAGTGCCGCCTACGCCAACGCGTAATGGTTTCTTAGAGGACTCGCGCGATGATTGCTCTAGAGCATTCATCCACTCCAAGATTCCATCCCACACTCGGAGATCTTTCTGAACCTGCCATCGAGGCAAGTCGATGAGACCCTGACCGGTCTCTGCCGATCGCGTGTAATTGACCGAATCACGTAGGGTTGCGACAACGGGAATATCAAAATTTTCTAAGAAGCGCCCCAGCCGCCTTCCGCCCCGGGTATTCGGCTTCACGCGATTCGCGATTATACCGAAGTTCCTTGACCGCGACTGGGTTTTCGACCCCAAAAGCAAATCGGCGATGCAGTGCGTTGCAGCATGAATATCAATATCCGAAGACATCACCGGCATTAAAATGGCATCAGCCCCGCGGGTTGCTGCCTCCAGTCCACGTCGATCCAACCCCGCCGGAGTGTCTAGGACAAGGGCAGTCGTATCGGCAGGTGGAGTAAGCTGAAAGCTGCGGGTTAGGTTTGAATCGCTGCGAAAACCTGCTATTCCCGCAATGGGCGGCAAATCTTTCGACCGCTGTTTTAACCAGCGCATGGANGAGCCTTGAGGATCCAGATCCAGCAGCGCCGTGCGCTCGCCGGATGCCGCCAATGACGCCGCCAAATTCACGCTGACCGTTGTTTTTCCGGATCCGCCCTTACTATTAATTACAACAATCTTNCTCATAGCGACAGTTGACCCCGAGATGTCTTTTTTTGCAAGTCCCCGGCAAAGGATTGCCGGTTCAACAATCTTCGCTCATTTTACCTTGAATTGCCTTGAGCAAACCCCGAAGTATCTGCACTTCTGTTTCGTCCAACTGCTGTCGCATGAACAGGCGACGCAGCCGCGTCACGGTTTGCCCGGGGTTGTCCGCCCCGATAAATTCACTCTGCACCATCAGGCTTTCCAAGTGAGCCATCAAACCATCAATCTGCTGGCCGGAAGCGGGCTCTTTGTCCCAAATACGGTTGCCNAGGCCCTGTATTTCACTNTGATCTTGCTTGCCTTCTGCGGATACCTGAATGCTCGTCTTTTCCAGATACTGGAAAATTTCGTAGCAAACCACCTGCACAGCCATCGCCAAATTCAGCGACCCGTATTCTTTTGAGGACGGTATCTGCAAGTGCGTGTGACAACGCTGCAGTTCTTCGTTCGTCAATCCGCTGTCTTCGCGGCCAAACAGAATGGCAACTTCAGCATCCTCCGCTTGCTCCGTTAGCACCTTGCCAAGGTCCTTTGCCAGCATCGCGGGCCAAGGAATGGCTCGCGCTCTTGTACTCGTGCCGACCACGTAGTGACAGCCGGCAACCGCAGCGGATACATCATTTACCACCTGAGCCCCATCCAAAACGTCCATAGCACCAGCAGCCCGCCAATCTGCCTGAGGATCAGGAAATCGCGCCGGATTAACCAACACCAATTGATGCAAGCCCATGGTTTTCATCGCTCGAGCCGTTCCGCCAATATTGCCGGGGTGGCTCGGCTCCACNAGCACGATGCGAATGCGCTGAAAAAGACTACTCAAACGTTTCATTACCTTATGTCTGTTACGAGCCTGAGATGACAGATCAATACCAATGCTTGGCTTCGCTGGCCTCAACCTTTAGCATGCGCTGCCTCTTCGCTCGGACAATTTGCTATGCAACCCATGGCCAACATCGCATTACGCGCTGCCAGGAAAGCTGCCGACTATTTAGCACGTAGCATGGATAGACCTGACCAATTCGAAATCCAAGAAAAGCGGCGCAACGATTTTGTCTCTAACATCGATCGTAACGCCGAAGCGATTATCATCGAACAAATACGTGAAACCTACCCAAATCACCGAATTTTGGCAGAGGAATCCGGCGAACAGCCCGGCGATGCCGAATTCACGTGGATCATAGACCCATTGGACGGCACCTTGAACTATTTGCAGGGTATCCCGCACTTTGCGGTGTCCATCGGCATCATGAAAGGGTTGCACCACGAACATGGGGTCATCGTTGATCCGGTGCGAGGCGAAGAATTCGTCGCGAGCCGTGGCTCTGGCGCGCAACTCAACGGTAAGCGCATACGCGTGACCACCCGACCCAAGCTGGAGGACTGCGTCCTTGGCACCGGCATTCCTCCTGGCAGCATGTCGCGCCTTGCCGAGTACAGCAAGTCACTGGAAACACTCACCGGCACCTGCCGGGGCATCCGCCGCGCTGGCAGCGCATCCTTAGACCTAGCCTATGTTGCCGCTGGACGAATGGACGGTTTTTGGGAAATGGGTTTAAGCAAGTGGGATATCGCGGCGGGCATTGTGCTGGTAAGAGAGGCCGGAGGCTTCGTCAGTGACCTAAGCGGCGGGGAAACGTTCTGGGACAGCGGCGACATCGTGGCCGCCAACCCCAANTGCTTCAAAAGCTTAATCCAGAACCTTCGAGCCTAATCGACGGAAACGATGCGGTAGCTAGGGGTAGCTACCGTCTTCATTACTGTCTTGCTCGGGTTCAGGCACGAGCAAATCTTCTCTAGAGATATTCATCGCGAGCAATACATTGGCTGCCACGTAAATTGATGAATAGGTACCGATCACCACACCAATCGACAGGGCCGTCGCAAAACCCCGAATCACCTCACCACCCGCAAACAGAAGCGCNAGAAGCACGAACAATGTGGTTAAGGATGTCACCAAGGTACGTCCCAAGGTTTGGTTCAACGCTTCATTGATGATTTCTACCGGTGCGCCTCGTCTGGCGCGTCGAAAGTTCTCACGAATTCGATCGCTGACGACAATGGTGTCGTTCAGGGAATAACCGATCACCGCCAGTAACGCCGCCAGAACCGTGAGATCAAAGGTCCAGCGAAACACCGAAAAACACCCAAGCACGATGGCTACATCATGCGCCAACGCGACTACGGCACCGACAGAAAACTGCTTGGTGAACCGAAATAAAATATACACCATCACCACCAGCAAGGCAGTTAACAGGGCAAGACCACCATCTTCCGCCAGCTCATCCCCCACCGCAGGGCCAACATAATTGGACTGTTGAAGCACGATGCCGGGATATTGGGCAGACAACGCGGTAAAAATTTCATCACCTAGGTTCGCCTGGCTCGTCCCTTCCACACCTTGCTGCGGCGGCACTCGGATTAACAGATCCTCGTCAGACCCAAAGGTCTGTACTGTGCCATTGGTAAATCCAGCGTTAACCAAAAAACCACGTACCGTTTGGGGCGCAACTTTTTCCGCGAGTTTTACTTCAACCAGCGACCCGCCGGTGAAATCCAGCCCCAGATTGAGACCCTGAAACAATAGTGATCCCAGCGCGACCAGCAGCAGTGCGCCGGACAGGAATGTCGCCATCAGGCGCTTGCCCATAAAGTCGATTTTTAGCGCACTCATATTTTAATGGATTCCAACTTGCGGCCGCCGTACATCAAATTCACCAAGGCCCGTGTAACTAAAATNGCCGTAAACATCGAGGTCACGATGCCCACAGCCAGCGTGACCGCGAAGCCTCGGACCGGACCGCTGCCGATCGAGAGCAAAATGATAGCGACAAAAAACGTGGTGACGTTGGCGTCGGTAATGGTCAACAGTGCACGATCGAACCCGGCCTGTATTGCCATTTGCGGCGGATGATTTTTCAACTCTTCTCGAATACGCGAAAAAATCAGTACGTTGGCGTCTACCGCCATACCCACCGTTAACACGATACCGGCGATACCCGGCAGGGTAAGCGTCGCACCAAGAATCGACATGATGGCGACCAGCAACGTGAGATTCGCGGTCAGCGCCACGTTCGCCGCCAANCCAAAGCCTCGGTAATAGAAAATCATGAATGCGAGAACGAGAGCAAAGCCAATGCCCACCGACTGCCAACCTCGTCGGATATTCTCATCACCCAACTGGGCGCCCACGGTGCGCTCTTCGACAATGTACATGGGAGCAGCCAAGGCACCAGCCCGCAAGAGCAAGGCCAAGTCCTGGGCTTCTCTGAGGTCGAGACCGGTAATACGGAAGTTGAACCCAAGCGCGGCCTGAATCGTCGCCACGCTGATCAGGCGGCGCTCTTCTACGGTGTAATATTCTTCGACGGTCTCCCCGTCCTTGACAGTTTTCCGCACTCGCGGTTTCTGCTCAATAAACAAAATCGCCATGGAGCGACCGATATTGTCCTTGGTCGCCGCGTGCATTTTTCGGCCGCCCTCATTGTCCAGCTAGATGCTGACTTGAGGCTGACTGGTTTCGGGATCGTAAGATTGCTGCGCATCCTGCACATTGTTGCCCGTTACGATGTTGCGACGCATGATGTCTTGCACGCGGCCTTGGTAGTCGTAGGTTTCTATTTGTGACTTGCGCGCCCTTGGTAACGCTTCCAAGCGAAATTCCAAATTGGCAAATTTGTTGAGAATTTCCTTGGCTCGAGCACTGTCTTGAATACCCGGCAGATCGACAACGATCCGAGACCGACCCAACCGCTGAACCTGCGGCTCAGACACGCCGAGTTCATTGACTCGATTACGCAGACTGGTCAAGTTTTGACTGATGGCGCGGTCTTCTAAGGCGCTGATTTTTTCATCGGTCAGCGTGAAACGGAGGATTGGGTTCCCCCCAACCTCGCGCTCTTGCACCAAAAAGTCTTGGTACTCGACCAAGGCTTCCCTTGCGGCAGATCGCGTTTCATCGTCACGAAAGCTAATGGTGATCGTTCGGCCATCGATCCAGTTGCGATTCGGAAGAAATCGAATCCGCTGATCGATCAACGCATCGCGCATACCTTCCGCGCTGTTATCGACCACACCAGCGATGTAGTCGTCCATATTTACCTGCAGCAAAAAGTGCGCGCCACCGAACAAATCCAACCCCAAGGACATGGGTTTACCGCCTAAGTCTTGCAACCATTGGGGCGTCCTTGGGGCCTGAGCCAGCGCCACAACAAAATTCACGGAACTGGCATTGAGCGTGTCAGCGATCAGCGCCCGAGCACCTAATTGGGTGCTTTCGTCGGCGAGACGCACCAGCAATGAGCTGCCGTCTTCCTCTATCGCGATAACGCCGATATTGGCGTCACTCAAGGCCGCTGTCACTTGGGCTCGCTGGGCCACACCAACCGAATCGTCGCTGTCTAGCGCTCTGATCTGAACCGCAGGATCGGGCTGGAATACGTTGGGCGCAGCGTAGATCGTGCCGAGCAGGCAGATCACGCCGATCAGCATGTACTTCCAAAAAGGAAACACGTTCATCGGACCACGGCGCGACGGCGCGCCGAGCAGGGTCCCCCCCGCCTCACCATCGTTCTGCGATCTCGTCTCGTCGTCGTTTGTCATCCGATCCTCTTACCGTCCAGCAAACCTGCCGAACTCGAGTTATGTGTTGTGCCGTCTTTGCGCGGTCTTAGGGTTAGGGCCAAAGACTATGTGGGGCCAATGTCTGACAAGGCAACTCAGGGGAGCAGCCTCGGCACTCCAGCCTAATCCAGTGACTTGATCGTACCCTTGGGCAGTGTTGCACCCACTGACGTTTTCTGGATGCGCATTTCGACGCTGTCGCCAACCTGCACTTTGACGAACTCGTCTTCGACCTTGGTGATTTGACCGACGATGCCGCCAGCGGTCACGATTTCGTCACCCTTGCTGAGGCCTCCNACCAAGGTTTCGTGCTCTTTGCGGCGCTTGTTTTGCGGGCGAATCAGCAAAAAATAAAAAATGACGACAAAGCCGCCAAGCATAATCAAATTGATCAATCCGGCATCAGGGCCAGCACCNGCAGCTTCCGCAGCGTGAGCGGTTGTTTCAAACAAGTTCATGTTCACAATTCCATTGGTTTTGCAGGGATGTAGCGAGGCTGCGAAATGTACCGGTTTCGATAGAACCGCGCAATTGAGCCATCAAATTATGGTAAAAATGCAAATTATGGTGGGTCATCAACATGGCCCCAAGCATCTCGCCGCAACGATCCAAATGATGCAGGTAGGCCCTGGAAAAATTCTGGCAGGTATAGCAGCTGCAGTGTTCGTCTAGAGGGATATCTGAGTCTTTGTGCTGGGCGTTGCGGATTTTTATGACGCCCGTGGACGTAAACAGATACCCATTACGTCCATTGCGAGTCGGCATCACGCAGTCGAACATATCCACTCCGCGACTCACTGCCAACACTAAATCTTGAGGCGTACCCACTCCCATCAGATAGCGAGGTTTGTTTTCCGGCATTTCAGGGGTGATATGGGTCAGCACGCGCTTCATATCTTCCTTACTCTCACCCACGGAAAGGCCACCAATGGCGTATCCGTCGAATTCGATATTCTGCAAACCACGTAAACTNTCGCTGCGCAAATCTTCGAACATACCGCCCTGAACAATGCCAAACAGTCTGGAGCCCGGATTCATACTGCGGTCGCGTTCTTTTTCAAATGTGGTTTTGCATCGCGCCGCCCAGCGCATCGACAGTTCCATAGACGCCTTAGCCTCGTCATGGGTCGCGGGATGTGCGGTGCATTCATCCAGGACCATGACCACGTCGGATCCCAAATTTCCCTGAACCCGGATCGACGATTCCGGCGTCAGCTCGACGCGATCTCCGTTCACCGGGGAACGAAACACCACGCTGTGCTCGGTCATCTTGCGCAGGTCACCCAGACTGAACACCTGAAAACCACCACTGTCCGTCAGAATCGGTCCATCCCAGTGCATAAACTCGTGCAACCCACCCAAATCGCGAATGCGCTCGTCACCGGGCCGGAGCATGAGGTGAAACGTATTGCCCAGCAGCATTTGCGTACCCACGTCGCGCAAGTCCTTGGGGGTCATGGCTTTCACCGTGCCGTAGGTGCCAACGGCCTGAAAAACCGGGGTTTGCACTTTGCCGTGTGGCAGCGTCAGTTCGCCGCGCCGCGCCGCNCCGTCTTGGGTCAATACTTCAAACATGTACTCTCTCGATAAACATGGCGTCGCCATAACTGAAAAATCGGTAACCTTCCTTCACTGCCTCNGCATAGGCCNGCATTACCGGCTCAAAACCACCGAAGGCACAGACCAACATCATCAGAGTCGACTTGGGCAAATGAAAGTTTGTTACCAGTGCGTCAACCACCTGAAACGAATAGCCGGGCGTAATAAACAAACGGGTCGATCCGGTACCTGCGGTTAAGTCTCCATCAGCTGCAGCGGCCTCTAGGGTGCGAATAACCGTAGTGCCAACGGCAATCACTCGCCCNCCAGCGGCGCGGGTTTTTTGAATTTGTGCCACAACACCGGGTTGAATCTCGTAATGCTCTTCGTGCATCACATGAGTTGACAGGTCCTCCCGGCGAACCGGCTGAAACGTCCCTGCCCCTACGTGCAAGGTGACATGCCCTATCTCGACCCCTTGCGTCTGCAACTCTTCCAGAAACGCCTCAGAAAAGTGCAGGCCCGCTGTCGGCGCAGCTACGGCGCCAAGATTGCGCGCAAACACCGTCTGGTAGCGCTCTTCATCAAACTCACGGTCGTCAGGCTCAGATTCACCGTCACGTTGAATGTAGGGCGGCAAGGGCAACTCACCGTAACGCTGCAAAAAATCAAAGACAGGTTCTGGGAAGCGCAGGTGATAGAACTCGCCTTGGCGGCCCACGCAGTCAATCTGAGCACCATCCACCACCAGAAATCGACCGGCCTTGAGCGGCTTGCTCACCCGCACCTGGCATAAGGCTTCTGAACTTGAGGCGCTCACATGCCCGTCGCTGGGCAGCAAAACGCGCTCCAGCAGGATTTCCGCCGTACCACCCGAATCTTTTACGGCCTGTAAACGGGCTTTCACGACCCGAGTGTCGTTTAAAATCAGCAGATCGCCCGCCCGCACTTGTTTCGCCAAATCGTCAAAGGAGCCATGAGTCAGTCGCTGCTGATTCAATTGCAGAAGACGGGATCCCGTGCGCTCAGGCAGCGGCCGTTGAGCGATCAAATGCTCGGGAAGGTGATAGTCGAAATCGGAGAGTTGCAATGGCTTTACTGACCACAAGGACGAAACCTATTGTATCTGCTCTGGTCCTTGGGCAGAATCGCGTTCCTCAAAAGAAACCAAGTTTTTTTGTCCCTGCCCGGGTGGCGAAATTGGTAGACGCAGGGGATTCAAAATCCCCCGGTGGAAACACTGTGCCGGTTCGAGTCCGGCCCCGGGTACCACTTTCACTTTTAAGGCCTTCACAAGCTCCTGAAATTTCTCACGTTTTCATCAACGTGAACTCAGGCGGTAGACAAAGTGGCGAAGTTAACAAGAAGGCTTTCTTTAATTTTTTTCTTGTGTTTCTTTGCTGGTCAAAGCTGGTCGCTAAGATCCACCGAATTCGAGGCGTACACGGATCCAGACTTTGAGGGCTATCAGTTCAAAAAGGTTATGCTGGTAGTGGAGAGTGGATTCGAAGCAACCAAGATCATAACTAAGCGACTCACTAAGGAATTTAACAAAAGGGGCATTACTCTTGTGGAACATAAGCGCATGTTTCCACTGACCAGAGATTGGACCTCAGAAGCTAGAAATAGAATTCTCAA
>PAFU01000046.1 GCA_002704225.1 Gammaproteobacteria bacterium
TATGTCGGTGGGACAGGCGAGATTTCGATGTCCTGCGTCAAGGCTTCCGTCCTCTGTGGCCATCATGTCACCGTCTTTAATCGAGGCAATACGAAGCAACGCTTGCCCGCTGGTACCGTTCACGTGACCGGTGACCTGACTGAGCCAGAGCCCTACGCGCCGTTGGCAAATCAGTATTTTGATGTCGTTTGCCAGTTCCTTGTCTTTACTCCAGAAGCGATGGCTCGCGATATTGAGTTTTTCTCAAAACGGTGCGGTCAATATGTATTCATCTCCAGTGCTTCGGCTTATCAACAAGAAGAAACCGGCCGTCTGATCACGGAATCACGACCGCTCAACAATCCGCACTTGGCATACAGTCGTGCAAAAGCCGACTGCGAACGCCTGCTACAGCAGGCGCCAATCGCCTCAACGATTGTAAGGCCCAGCCACACCTACGACGCTCGTCTCCCAAGTACTGTGGTCGATGGTAACCACCTCGCTTGGCGCCTGTTGCGCGGTAAACCTGTGATTGTCCATGACGATGGCCGGTCTCTTTGGACGCTGACGCATTCTGAAGATTTTGCCCGGGCGTTTGTTCAACTGCATGGCAACGAGGCTGCATTCGATCAGGCCTTCCATATCACCAGCGATGATTCGCTTAGCTGGCTTGAAATACTGCAACGGGTGGCGGCTGCCCTAAAATGCGAAGCAGATGTTCGATGCGTCGAATCGAGCCGTTTAGTCTCGCATATGGCGGCCTTAGAAGGCCCATTGCTCGGCGACAAGGCGAAGTCCATGGTATTCGACAACAGCAAGATCCGATCCGTCACGGATGGATGGCAGTGTCAAATCGGTCTCAGTGATGGATTGGATGGTGCCGCTCGTCTCGCCCGCGAACGATTGGCAGCCGGCTACCGTCCTGATGAGCGGCAGGATCAACTGATCGATCACATACTCAAGACAGAGTCTGGCTGAGCGATGGCAAGAGCTAATCACATGAGCTTGCGGAAGAGCGCGCTTATGAGATTTTCGCTTGTCATCAATAACGATGATCAAATCGAGACGCTGCCATTGTTTCTTGATTTGGCAGGCCTGTTTGTTTGTCTCGGGCTCAATTGCAGCACCCATATGCCTCTGACTAAGGACCAACGCTTCATGCAGGGGCAGTAGGCACAATATTCCGAGCGTGTCTGCGCGCGCCACTGCGTAATGGTTAGGGCTTAGCGGCAGACCTTGTCATATACCCTGACCGCAAAAAATGTCTGACGCGGAAAAAAGCGTGGTGCTAAGCTGAAGAAGGATCAATAAGAGCAAAAACGCATGAAGTATCTGAGTTACGCTGTTTTCATTCCTCTTCAGATTGTCTTTCTTCCCGTGGCGTTTGTCGGTCTTTTGCTTACCGCCTACAAGCAAATTGTCGTGAGCAAACGCCTTGGTGTTTCGCAGACCGCTATCGAAATTATCAATGGTCGTTGGACCATGCATATATTCGGGTTACGCCAAGACGATGCGACTGCGGCGCTGATGTCTGTTCTACCGAATACGTCGAAAGTAGGGCTGTGGCTGGTGTTGTGGCCGCTGTGGGTCCAAGCGCGAATTGCCGGGCAAGTTAAGTTGTATCCGCGAATACCCACAGCAGGCGACGAAAACATTGCGGACATGGTGGCTGCGCGCACGGTACATTTCGATTCCGTCATTGCTCGTGCCATTGAACACGTTGATCAGTTTGTCCTAATGGGTGCGGGCTATGATACCCGCGCCTATGGCGATTTGGCTGCCAGCGGGGTGACAGTGTTTGAGGTCGATCAAGCCATTGTTCAAGAGCATAAACGGTCGATGATCGCCGCCGCCGGCATCCGCTGCGAGAACGTTACCTTTGTATCCGTTGACTTTAGCGTCGACAATCTTTTCAGCAAACTGGCGGCGTCAGGCTTCGACGCATCGCGCAAAACCCTGTTTTTGTGGGAGGGTGTGTCGCTTTACTTATCCGCTGAACAAGTCGCAGCGACCCTGGCGATGGTGAAACAGCGAGCTCAGTCTGGCAGCGTGCTGGTGGCTGATCTTTACGCTGACCGATTGGTGCGCACGTTGGGCAAAGCGAACCTCAATGAGCGGGTGTTAGAAATGACCAGCGAGACTTTAGATTTCAGCTTGCCTTTTGCAACGAATTGGCAGCAGGTGCTTGCCGACTTTGTTACATCACAGTCTTTGCAGCAGGGCGAAACGCATTTTTTGGGTTCCAGCAATAAAGCGGGGCCTTACGCCGTTGTGGTAGAGATGATTTGCTAGCGACTGTGCGGAGTGATCACATAGGGGAGCATTCAATATGCGAATTAGTGGCGAGGTAAAACCGGGGTTCGAGTCGGTTCGTGATTTGTTTCAGCGGAGTCTGTCCCCGGCAAGGGATAAAAACGTACAGCTCTGCGTCTATGTGGGTGAAGAGCGGGCGGTCGACCTCTGGGCCAGCTCTGGCGACGACAGGTTTTCTGCCGATTCCTTAGTCAATGTCTTCAGTAGCGGCAAAAGTATTGAGTCGATCCTGATGGGTGCGTTGGTCGATCAGGGTCTGTTGGACTTCACTCAACCGGTATCGACCTATTGGCCGGAATTTGTGGGTGACGGCAAAGATGCCATGACAGTTGCCGATGTGATGCGTCACGAAGCAGGCTTGGCGCAGCTCGAAGTGTCCTTGTCGGCGACCCAACTGGAAACGTCTGCACTCAAACAAAACAGCGTTGGTCACATTTTAGAAAAACATCCGCTGAATTTTCCTGAGGGCAGTTCGCCTCGGGAATACCATGCGGTGACTCGTGGTTGGATTGTGAACGAAATTTTTCGCCGTATAGAACCTGGTCAGAGAACCATGGGCGAGTTTTTGCGTGAACAGATCAGCGAGCCATTGGGCATTGACGTCTATTTCGATATCAACGCGGACGAAGCGGACAGACTCAGCCGGGTGCAGCCTCGTGGTCTGATGTCTCAGTTATTGGACAGTTTTTCGCCGGGTTCACAGGCGCGCAGGATCGGCCTTACGCCTGTCGAATTGTTTAAGCGAGCGCGGCGAGTTCTGGCGGCAGCGTCTGGCAATCGGCGCCCCGCGTTGGCCGTACCGGTGAAAGGGATCAAGACAGAGGGTTTTGGAGTGTTCGACTCGCCCGAGTACTTGCAGGCACAGATTTCTTCCGCCGGTGCCAAGTGCTCGGCGCGAGGGTTGGCCAAGCTCGCGGCAGCGATGGCTGGTGGGGGGGAGACTCAGGGGCATAGGGTGTTGGGCCAGTTGGCCTTGAATGCGCTGCACGCAGAGCCGGTAGAGCGCTCGATGACGATTATGGAGAATAGATTCACCCAAGGCGGTTTGGCGCAGTTCAAGGAGTCTGATGCAGCAATAGGCCCCTTAGAGGCTGGCATGAGCGCGGGGCGCGGCGGGTTTTATGGCTGGCTTGGGCTCGGTGGATCAGTTTTTCAGTGGCATCCAGAGCACCGTATCGGATTTGCCTATGTGCCGACGGCGCTGAATCCAATCGACGTGTTCAATGAGCGCGGCAAGTCGTACCAAGAAGAGATACTTCGCTGTGTCGCTGCGATGGCATGAGTAAAACCGCCGCAGATAACGCGCTTGGATTGCGATATGGTGGAAGGGGTTAGCGCGAATCCAACGATAGCGAAGCGCTGAGCGATATGCATGCGATCGACCCAAACTGTGCGCTGATAGGCTAACAATATGAACGGCTAAGGCGTGTTTCGGGACACGATCGACGCAGTTACCAAGGAGGATGTGATGCGGGGGACCCTGTTGGCGGCAATGGCTTCGGTAGGTGTGCTTTGGGGATGCGGTTCGGATTCAGATGCACAAGTGGCACAAGAGGTGAGCCAACGTCCGGCGCTGGCCGTAACCGAGCCCTGTGCGGCGGATGGTACGTTTACGGTCTGGTGTGGTTTCAAAAATCCTGAGGATTTGGCGCCAACCCCGGACAATAAATTCCTTCTGGCCACCGGTTTTGGAGGCATCCCTGAATCGACGTTGAATGAGATGTCGATGATCGAACTTTCGACCATGCAGCATGGCGCGGTTGACGTCGTGTTAGCGGAAAACGCTTGGGGTGACGCCAGTTGCCAACGCAGCACATTGGACTTCTCTACTCATGGGCTGGACGTTAAGCAACGCACCGATGGCAGATATATGGTCGCTGTGACTAACCATTTGCCAGATGAGACGGTTGAGCTGTTTGAGCTTGTGTCGACTGGCGCAAGCTGGCAGCTTGTTTGGCGCGGTTGCGTTAAGTCTCCTGTTATTGAATCCGGTGCGCGCCTGCCCATGTTCAATGACGTCGCGTTGACTTCTGATGGCGCGTTTTACGTGACGGAGATGTACAACCGTATGATGCCTTTCAATGAATTGATCGCCGCAGGCGTGGCCGGGGAGAACACCGGGGTGGTTTGGTCTTGGTCTGCGGATGATGGCTTTCAGGTGGTAGCGGGTTCCCAAGGGAGTTTTCCCAATGGCATCGTGATGAATCCTGCCGAGGACACGCTTTTTGTGAATTACTGGTTTTCTGGTGAAACGACGAAACTGGATCTCGCGTCTGGCGAGGTGCTGGCCACCCATCAAGGCGGTAGAGCCGATAATCTGACCTTTGCCGAGGGTTCGGTGTGGGCGGCGAAACACGACATGACTATTATGGAGTACGTCGACGGGTGCCCGGCTGACGCGACGAATTGCTTCCTGCCGTTTTCCGTTCATGAACTCGACCCGGATGATTTGAGTGAGAAAAACGCGTGGCGTTTCGACAGTGCCGTTTTTGGTTTTGGTACCGTCGCCACGCCGCTTAAGGAGAGTATCTGGTTCGGATCTGCACACGGTGACAGGGTCGCTCGCTACGACAGACGACGTTAAGATTAGGCGTCATCGACGAGTGATCTCGACGGTGCCGCGGCGAACCCGCAATTTTCTAAAGGCCCTATTGGTTTGGGGTGTGTAGCGACTAACGAGTTTTCGATATGACACAGTCTGTAAGGCGTCGCCTAGCACCGGAAGAACGGCGTAACCACCTCCTTGATTGCGCCCGGCAGATCGTCTTGGATCAGGGGCTGTCGACGTTGACTATGGAACGGTTGGCTAGTGAGGCAGGCGTCAGTAATCCTCTGATTTACAAATATTTCGATACACGACTGCAACTGCTGCAAGAGCTTTTGATTCGAGAGTACAAAGCCTTTCAACAGTCGTTTACCGAGTCCGAGCCGCGTGTTGGTAGTTATCGTGACGTCCTGCGAGGCTATGTCGATATCAACTTTCGACAGTTTGCCGGTGGTGATGTCTTGGGTATTTTGCTGGGGCAAGCTGATGTGAGTCAGGTCCTCAAGGATCGGGAGCGCGCTCGGCACGCACCATTCTTGATCAATGAACTGGCGCATGAATTCAATATTGCTAAAAGTCTTGCGGAGAAAATTCTGGTTTTGTCCTCAGGGGCATCATTAGCGGCTGCAGAGCATTACAGCCGAGTTGGCGGAGACAGAGAGGCCCAGATTGATCAAACGGTCGCGTTTATTTTCGGCGGTATCCAGCAGATTCTGAAGGCTCGACCGTCGGAGTGATGCGCGCTTTCACGCTTGTCGCTCGAGGAGGGCGCCGCCGGCGCTAGCAACACGCAGCATCGCTGCGGTTACTGAGCGTCGGACGACCTCATCTCGGCTGCAGCTTACAGCCCCAGATAATCCTCATAGTTCTTGCTGTAGAAGTTGTCCAACTCTTCGGGGGACGCACTGACGGCATCCAAGCTGCGCTCGTACGCGCCAAAGGGGTCCTTACCGCCTTCGGGGTGAGGGTAGTCGGTGTTAAACATGAGAATGTCCTTGCCAACATTCCTCAAAATCCATCCAGTGTTTTCGGTATGCAGCGGTGCGACTCGAATCTGTCGCTGGAAATACTCGGACGGCTTCAGTGAGAGTTTCTTCAGATTTTGATCAAATTTCCCGAGCAGTGATACACCCATATCGAGATTCATCAGTGAAGCGGGTACCCAGTTGGCTCCAAGTTCGATAATCCCCACTTTGAGTTTGGGGAATCGTTCCAGAACGCCGTCGTAGATCATGCAGGTCAACCACCGCTCGATCGAATGGTGCACGACTGGCAAATCCTTGGGTTTGGTGGTTTCGATATTGCCAATGTTACCTTCAAGAACGCGCTCCACACCGGTGTTCATATAGACAGAGGGCATGTTCTGACCGCTACCGATGTGCAGCGTAACGGGTACGCCAGCATCCTGCAGCATTGCCCATAGAGGGTCGTAGGCAATATGTGATGGCGCTCTGCCCTCAACAGCGTCAGAGGCGATCCAAATTGCGCTGATTCCCAAATCGAGGGCGAGTTTGAGCGATGTTTGTGCTTGCTCGGGATCGCGCAGGGACAGATACCCAACGGATTTCAAATTTGGATCATCGGAGCAAAAATCGGCCATCCCACGGTTCAAGGCATCGCAGCCGCCGTAGACCACGTCCATATCCTTTGAGCGCGCAAAGCGTCCTGCACCGACGGATGGGAAGACCAATTGCGAGGTCACACCCATGATCTTGAGAGCATCACTGCGCTCTTTTTTCTCCACAGCACCGTAGGCGCTCCACATATTGCGTTTGCCGGGGTGCGCAAAAATATCAGCTTTGAGAGCAGCGGTGAGTTCAGGGTCATCACCGGCAAGCCGTTTGTCCGCTGCGGCTATGATGGGATCTAACGCGGGCATCTCTAGGTCGAACACGCCGGTGTCCAGATTTTCTCGCACGTAATCGGATGCATAACTTTCAAGCCAGCCTCGGCCTTCTATGATGTGGCTGTCGGCGTCGTGAATGATTCGGCCTGTTTGATGCGTCATGTCGTTTCCTCTCTGTAGTAAGACGCCATTATTATATAAATATTGTAATAATAGTCAAAGCGGCGACGAACACGTGTCCTGTACCAGATCGCCCTGCTGTCGGAAGTCGCACCGAAATGCGGTGGCGCGGTATGGAAAGGGCCGCAACACCGCTAAGTTGGCGGGCAAGGCAACCGCCCGTACAGATGAAAATATTCCACTGAAGGGAGTCGGTTTGTGTCGAGTTGGATAGGGATGTCTGGTGAGCCCACAGTCGCGTGCTGCATTTTGACGGGTTGATACAAAGGGCGCATGTGACGGTTTGAATTGGCTGCATGTGCGGGGCACATATGGCTTGTGCTTTCGTCAAATTTGCACCGCTCATCTCGAACGAACCACCGATCGTCAGAGACCTCTGTTGTCTCTAGCTTGCCCAATCCAGCCTGCGACGAGCCAATTGGTAAAGCGTTGAGTAGAAATGAAACGGATCGCTGTTTTTTCTTTTCGAGATATTTTGCGATGGGCGATGGTTCCAGGAGTCGTTGCTTTGGCAGCAATTGGAAACCCGACAATCGCCCAAGGAGAGCCGATTAACAGCTGCTTCGGCGAAGTCCTTGATTATGCTGAGGCCGCTCAGATTCCGGGAGATTTGGCGGTGCTGCAAAAACAAGTGTTTCCAGTGGCAGGCTATGCCAGTGCACAAAGCCTGAGCGACGACCGCATTCCGAGTGCCGCTGCGCGTCAATCTGTTGCCCAATTAACGCCGATCTACCAAAACTGTGTGGAAGAACGCCACTCTGAGAGCCTGGAAGTGTTGGGCGATGTCCACACATCGCATTTAGCGGCTCGCGTCTCGCTGTTGCACCGATTAGCGGATGGGACGTTGACGTATGCCGAGTATGCGAGACATCTTGATATGCTCAGGGGTCAACAGGCCGTAGGACTGTTCTTTTGGCAGATAAAGACGTGACGGCTGGCTTCAGGCAATAAAGCCTAGCGAGAGATATCCCATAAATACAGCCACGGTGATGAGACCAAGGAAATCGATTTTGAGGTTGCTGAAATTCATGGGAGGCACGATACGGATCTGCGGCGGTCGGGTGAAATACTTGTTTTAGCTATGCTTATGCGAAGTGGTTAGGGTCTGTCGATGCTTGCCGATGCGGTAGCCGAGTTAGCCTACCCAACTCAGAACGCCCAAAAGCACTCCAGGAATAACGAGTAGCCAGAGTGCAATGCCTTGTACGACACTGGTAAGGCGCAAGTTTTTGAGGGTTTCTCTGGTGATTTCCGTGCCAACAAAAAATAAAGCCATGACCAGCAGCGCGCTGCTGATTTGCCCCACCGAAACGACAACAGCGCTGGAAAGCTCGAGCCAAGAACCCAGCAGGGATGCTGCCAGGAAAGCAAAAACGAAGTTTGGAATGCGGATTTTGGACTGCTGTGCGCCCAGGTAAAGACTTGCAGCGATGATCAGTGGGATGAGCCATAGTGTTCGGCCAATTTTGATTGTCGTTGCTATCTCCGCCGCCTGATCTCCATAGAGCTGGGCGGTCGCCACGACAGAGCTGGTGTCATGAATGGCCAGCGCTGCCCAAACGCCGAATTGTTCTTGGGAAAGATCCAGCCAGCGTCCGATGGTTGGGAACGTCAAAAGTGCAACCGCATTCAGCAGAAAGACGATGCAGAGTGCCGCGCCAGTCTGTTCGGCGCGCGCCCCGATGATTGGCGATAGCGTGGCGATGGTTGTGCCGCCGCAGATCGCCGTGCCCGAGGCAATGAGTGCATTGGTTTCATTTTCGGTGCGCAACAACTTTCCTAGCACCAGCCCCGCACAAGCGGTTAGGCAGACATAGGCCGCAATAGGCAGTGTGTAGGTACCGCTGATGTCCAGCAGTTGGTCGGTGTTGAGCTTGAAGCCCAGCAGAACGATGGCCGTTTGCAACAGATACTTGCCATAACGACTGCCATCGGCAATCGGCAAGCGGTTCAGCGCAAGCGATAGGGTCATTCCGAGGACTAGGGCGAATGCAGGATTACCGAAATAGACTAAGAAGACCAAGACTGCAGCGATGGTCAGTTTAGTGCGCACGTGGTTCAAAAAGGACTCTCCCCCGAAAGCTATTCGACAGGGGTTATCCTAAATAACATAAAAGAATAAAGATATTCCAAATTGCGATTGGGTCTAGGCAGCGTGTCGTTTACGTCAATCGTCAAGTGTTGGAAACGTTAGCACGTCTGCCTGTTGAGGCTCTCCCTTGGTCTCGCCAGAATCGATGTGGTCTCCATCTCTTAGCCAAACGTTGTCGACCGCGAGCAGCGTGGCAATGGCGTCTAAATGCTGAATGAGGCCATTGCTGGTGGCTTGTTGATCCGAGCTGCGCTCCCAACGTTGCCAAGTCTCTGGGGTCGTATGGTTATTGGCCTCAATGGTGATCCGATAGGCGCACTCTTCGATAGACCATCCAATATCCAGCCTGAGCAGGTGTACTCGTTCTCCGATGGAATGCATATCAACGTGCTTGGTTTGAACGACAAACAACGAGCGGTCGAATGCTGGACGTCGGCCTCAGCATTCCGCAGTGCCCTGCAGGTTGACCGTTTCCCTGTGCTCGGTCGGCGTGCCGTCGCCAACACCGACCATTTCATCGAAGGCTGACTTGTGAACAAAGTCTGCGCGTTTCACGCCAATATCTCTTAGTGCGTCGAAGGCTTTGCTTCGGCTGCGAAACGTCAGATTGTTGCCGCGGCCGTCCTTGATGGGGGCTCTGGTGTTAGCCGTGCAGCGATAAATAAGGTAAATGCTTGGGTCGACGCCATGTACTTCGAGGGTGGGGGCCGTGTTCTGGGCGACTAGGTCTTTGAGCTCGTTCAATATCATGAGAAATTCCCTTTCAGAGCTTCGAAGCGTAAAAGCCGGAAGATCCAAGATGTGTGAAGAGAAAATCGGTTGGCGTCTCGGTCGAAGAACTGGTGAAGAGTTAGTCCCACAAACTGTGATAGAGGTCACGAAACGAGCGCCGACTGGTGTAAACGGCGAAAGAATTAAGACGAACGGTAGTGTTTTCTAGATAATCGGTATGTCTAATTCAGAGGAACAGCCCTGATGTTTAACGCGCCCCATGACACTTTCGACCCGGGACTCTCGGATTTCTTTCAACGCGCGGCCAGTGAATTCCTGACCCAACCCGAAAGCCGCGCGCCTGATTTTGTCTGTGCTGGGCAATCCAGCTTGGCAAAAATATACGTGGTCGATGCTCCGGCTGTGACCATGGCATTTTTTCGCCAGATTATGGAAGACGAGCCTGAACGCTTCGCCTCAATGAATCGTATTTTTCATCATACGCAGAGCGGTTTGCAGGGGGCCGGCTGGGCGGTCACTCGATTCGGCGGCATGGTGTATCTCAGTCTATCAATGTGGGATGAGATCTACGTGCGGTGTGTGCCGCGAGATTTGTCGGCTGAAGCAGTGGCCACGGCCCGCCGTTTTGATCGATTTTTGGATAGCACGATTGCCAGTCCGAATACCCTCGACGACTCCTGTGCCATGCCTGTGATTCTCGCAGAAACGCTGCGTAATGCCCCGGCGATTGGATCTTGTACGCTGACGTAGTTGCGCGCATCCCCTGTCGAACCAAACATGTTTCGCACCGAAAATGCGCGTTCATCCACTTTTTGTTACCACTCCTCCGAAAATCCTGCTTCTAGGCGTAGGGCGAGCGAGACTCCGTCACATGCATTGCTAGGCCGCTGATTGCCTCTGCACTGCGCGAGCCAGCGGTATGCGTCTTATGCAAACCCTCGTTAACCCTGTCAGTGATCCCGCGTGCGGGAACTGATCTGCGAAAGGACGAATCTATGACTACGGCAACGCCAAAGGATGACAAACAAAATAACGAAGCAGGGAGCATTGCTGCTCCGAATACTATTGCGCCTAACAAAGTAACGAACCCTCAGGCGTCGGTTACCAAGGCCCGCAATCCAAGAGGGCGGCCAAAGGACGATCGAGCAAGCTTGAATGCAGATGCAATTCGCGCCAAGGAAGAAACGTCAGGGGATTCTGGTGATCTGGGCCATTCCTTTTCTGCTCGATTACGCGAGTTGAGGCGCGCAGAGGGTCTGTCTTTGCGTAAGCTGGGAAGAGAAGTCGGCGTGACGGCTAATGCGGTACTGCGCTGGGAAAAAGACGAGGTCACGCCCACCCGAAGCAAGATGTTGGAGCTGTCTCGCTACTTTGGTGTGGAGCCGGCCTGGCTAGCTTGGGGCATCGGGGCGCGGCGCAATCGATTAAAGCCGACGGACCTGGTTTCACAACTCGAAAAGTGCGACGAGCCGCAGCTTCGTGCCGTCAGCGCATTGTTGGAGGCCTTTGATCAGCACAGTAGTGTGGGCGACGTCTGACCAATAGCAGCAACACCAAGCGGGCCGCGGTCGCATTGTGTTGGGCTCTCACTTGTAGTTCACTTCCCCAGTGAGCGGGTCATGGAGAGAGGGCGCTATGCCGATAAACGTGTTGGGAATGATTGGGGTGACGCCACCGCCGGACGCCGCCACGGTACACATTGTTGGTGGCGGAGTAGATCGCGACTACATTAAAGCCTTCACCCAAGCGCATGAGCAGTCGGGCTTTGACGCCATTTTGATTGGTCACTCGTCCAGTTCTGCTGATGGGTTTGGTATCGCGCAATACGCGGCGACCCACTCTGAGCGCATCAACATTTTGTTGGCTCACCGGCCGGGCTTCTCCTCCCCGACACAAGCCGCACGACGCGTCGCGACCTTGGACAATCTGATTGAGGGCCGTTTGATGCTGCACATCATCACCGGTGGGGTGGATGCCGATCAGCGCAGAGATGGGGATTACACCCCCCACGACGAGCGCTATCGCCGCACTGACGAATACTTAGAAGTGATGCGAATGGTTTGGAACGCCACGGAACCGTTCGACTTCGAGGGGGCATTTTATCGAGTCAGCCGGGCCTCTAGTGATGTGCAGGGACATCAAAAACCCCATGTGCCGCTTTGGTTTGGCGGCGTTTCCGATGCTGCGATACCTGTGGGTGCGAAGCATTGCGATACCTACGCGCTGTTTGGTGAGCCCCGGGCACAGGTACAGGAACTAATGAGTCGAATCAACGCCGAAGCCGCCCTACACCAGCGCAAGCCTACCTACAATTTATCCTTCCGGCCGATTATTGGCGCGACAGAACAAGAGGCGTGGCGTAAGGCTAAGGACATCTTAGCCGGCGTTGAGGCCGCTGGAGGCGGCGGAAAGTCCCGAATACCTGAAGCAGAAACCGCGCGCCGGTTGATGAGCCTGATTCAGGGCGGCGAAGTACAGGATGAACGGCTCTGGGTACCCATTGCTGCTGCTGCGCAGGGCAGTGGCAATTCCACAGCTCTGGTGGGTACCGCGGAGCAAGTTGCTGAAGCGATCGCGAAATACTACGACATGGGCGTAAGTGGCGTGTTGATTCGCGGCTTTGATCCGTTCAACGACGCCATCGAATATGGCAACGAGTTGATTCCTCAGATTCGAGAGAAAGTAGCTGCCCGAGACGCGGCCTGATCAACGTAAAGCGGATCGGGTATGCGTGACGTTTGCGGTATAGGTCGGCTGTCGCGCGCTCGGGTTAGTATGCCCGGCCCTCCAGTGGACCGATGATGATCCAGTCAACGAGGGCTGCCGCGACGGCGAGGGTGACACAAACGAGAAAGATCACACCAAGCAAGCGCCAAACGTGGAATTTCTCTTCTTTTTCTGGTGCGGGTGGTTGTTCGTCCGGATGCATTGCCTTCCTTGGTTTGGGTTAATGATCTGCTAGCGGTTGGTTGTGCTTCAGTCGCCCAAGATGTTCGCTAAGGCTGCGGTACGGTCCCTGTCTAAACCCGCATGCTCTGCCGAGTTTAGTACTGAATTCCAGCTGTTGGGATCAATTTCGATACCGTTGGCCATTCGTGTGGCGGCGCTCTCCTTTTCAGGGTCGCCAGGCAGTCGCACGTGATCAACCCCCTCAGCAGGGGTGCTGGCATAAATGTAATCCATCATTGCGCCGACCTCTTGATCGAAGGAGGCCAGATCGCCCACCGCCTCTGGGTCAATCATGATGGATAGCATGTTGTTGAGGGTCGCGCCTCGCCGCGGATGTTCAGGCTGCATCGTGAACAAACCGCCAAGTGCTCCCCCAAGCAACTCACAAATCACCATCAGACCGTAACCCTTGTGTCCGCCAAAGGGCTGCATTGCCCCGGTCGGGTTGCTGCCAAAAATAACGCCGGGGTCTGTGGTCTCTACTCCGTGTTCATCCACGAGGGACTGGCTGGGTACCGCCGTGCCCTTCATATGAGCCACTCGTACTTTGCCTGCTGCTACGGTAGTTGTCGCCATATCGAGTACGACATGCTCGCCATTCGGTCGAGGGACAGCACAGCAGTAAGGGTTGGTAATAAATCGGCGGTCACGGCCGCCGAAGGCGACCACCATGGGGTCGTGACCTACGACATTCACGTAGTGCATGGATACCAATCCTTGGTCGGCACAGTATTCAGCAAACGCGCCAATACGTCCCAAATGGGCAGCATTGCCTAAGGCGATGCAACCAATCCCAAAATTCTTGGTTCGCTCGATACCAATATCCATGGCCTCGAAGCCCACAATGCGCCCGAGGCCGGTGCCACCATCGACGGAGACGATGGCATTGTTGTCTTTGATGATTTCAGCGTGCCGATTGGGGTCTACTTGTTTGTCGATCATGCCCTTTACGTAGGCGGGGATCATGCCAACGCCATGAGAGTCGTGGCCTTTGAGGTTTGCTTCGACCAGATGTTGGGCGACAGCGTCAGCGTGTGGCCTAGGAGCGCCTGCTCCTTCAAGAATGGCGCTGGCCGTCCGGGTCAATGAAGTGTGTTCTATGAGCATGATGTCCCCCTGAAACGTTGCATCCGCTTTGAAACAGGCAAGTAAGGAGCGAATCTCAAAAGGACGAGAAGAAGGTGGCGCACCCGACAGGATTCGAACCTGTAATCCCCGGTTTCGTAGACCGGTGCCTTATCCAGTTTGGCCACGGGTGCATTGGTCAGATCATTCTGCGGCGGGCATTATCTGGAAGAATGCGCGAGTTCTCAAGGTGTTTCCTCGTTTCCTTTTGAATTGGCTCGTCAGAACCCATCGCCAAGAGCAAAAGAATCAGGATACTCTAAGGCGTGTGAAAGGAGGTTGTTGATATGAGTGATGGGCTGGACCCGCTGGTGCTTGCAGGGGTTGAATTGATGCTCGTGGGCATGGGAACCGTTTTTGTGTTTCTAACGCTCTTAGTGTTCGTGGTGAAATTGATGAGCGCGATGGTGGCTCGTTTTGTCACGACAAAGGATCCCGCTGCAGCGTCTGTCTCTCAAAACACTGGGGCGGTCGGGATACCCGCCGCTCATGTCGCTGTGATAGCCGCGGCAATCGATCAACACAGGAACCGCTAACGTAACGTTTGCTCATGCCAGCGTAAAATACGTCTGGCTAGGAATTCATAGAGATTGGAGAGGATTGTGAATCAGCCTGCCTTGGGGATTACCGATGTCGTGTTGCGCGATGCGCATCAAAGTCTGCTGGCCACGCGCATGCGTATAGATGACATGTTGCCCATTGCCGAAAAATTGGATCAGGTGGGGTTTTGGTCGCTGGAGTCGTGGGGCGGCGCAACCTTTGATGCGTGTATTCGCTACCTCGGCGAGGACCCTTGGGAGCGTATTCGTCTGCTCAAGCAGGCCATGCCGAATACCCCTCAGCAGATGCTGTTGCGGGGCCAAAACATTTTAGGCTACCGGCACTACGCGGACGATCTGGTCGAAAAATTCGTCGAACGCGCGGCCGTGAATGGTGTCGATGTCTTTCGAATTTTTGATGCGATGAATGACATGCGCAACCTGCAAACGGCTATCAAGGCAACGCGGGCGAATGGCAAGCATGCTCAGGGCACGATCTCCTACACGGTAAGTCCAGTGCATACGCTGGATTTATGGCTGGATCTGGGTAAGCAGATTGAAGATATGGGTGCCGACAGCCTGTGCATTAAAGACATGGCCGGCCTGTTGAAACCCTATACGGCGTTTGAATTGGTGAGTGGTTTGAAACGCAGTCTCGATATTCCCATTCACATGCAATGTCATGCCACCACCGGTATGTCGACGACGACCTACCTCAAAGCAATTGAAGCCGGAATCGACAATGTCGATACAGCGATTTCGTCAATGAGCATGACCTACGGGCATTCGGCAACAGAGTCCCTGGTGGCGATACTTCAGGATCAACCGCGTGATACCGGCCTGAACATCGAGTTGCTCGAAGAAATCTCTGCCTACTTCCGTGAGGTACGGAAAAAATACGCCCAGTTCGAGGGCAGTCTGCGAGGCGTCGATTCTCGAATTTTGGTGGCTCAGGTGCCCGGTGGCATGCTCACCAATCTTGAAGGGCAGTTAAAAGAACAAAATGCCAGTGACCGACTGGATGAGGTCTTGGCAGAGATTCCAAACGTGCGAGAAGACCTGGGCATGATTCCCTTGGTGACGCCGACGTCTCAGATTGTTGGTACTCAGGCGGTTATTAACGTGCTGAGTGGCAGTCGTTACAGCTCGATTACTCGGGAGTCGGCAGGGGTTCTGCGCGGGGAGTATGGTTCTACCCCGGCGCCCATGAATGCGGCGTTGCAAGAGCGTGCCTTGGACGGTGATGAACTCATCACCGATCGCCCCGCGGATCATCTGGTCCCAGAGTTGGATACCCAAACGACGGCTTTGCGAGAACTTGCTCAGCAGGAGAGGTTTGATCTGGCGGGATCGAACGGCGGTGAAGAAGTCGATGATGTTTTGACCTATGCGCTGTTTCCTCAAGTAGCGGCGAAGTTTCTGGCAAACCGGGGCAACCCAGACGCATTCGAACCTGTGCCGGGTCTCGCGCCGATGACCGCAGCTGTGGAAGCGCCTGTTGCATCCCAAGACGCAGCCCACTACACAATTTCGGTGGATGGTCATACCTATCAAGTGGTTGTTGCTGAGGGTGATGTAACGCTAGTGCCGCCGGTGACAGGTGCGGCCCCGAAGCCCTCTCCACCAGCTTCCGTATCAAACACTTCACCGGCAGCGGATATCACCGCGGGTCTGGCGGGCACGATCCATCAAGTACTGGTCAATGTGGGCGATGTGGTTAACGAGGGGCAGGTGGTGTGTATTTTGGAAGCCATGAAGATGGAAACCGAGGTGCGTGCCGTCTCCGCAGGAACAGTAAGCCGCATCGGCATCAGCGTTGGCGACAGCGTGACTGTCGGCCAGAGTTTGATGAGTCTGAGTTAACGGACCGATCCCCGATATCATGGGCACACAAACCCTCGAGAAGAAGCGAGATAATGGAGAGCGTCGTTGGAATTGATTGATCAACTATGGGCTGGGTCGGGTCTCGCACAGATCAGCTCCGGCCAAGCCACGATGATCTTGGTCAGCCTGATTCTGTTGTATTTGGCGATTGCCAAAAAATTCGAGCCACTGTTGTTGGTGACCATTGGCTTTGGTGGATTACTCAGCAACATTCCCGGGGTCGAGATCGCGACTGGCGACGGATTACTGCATCTGATCTACGTGGTTGGAATCGAGACCGGCGCATTCCCCTTACTGATTTTTATGGGTGTGGGTGCCATGACCGATTTCGGTCCGGTGCTGGCGAACCCCAAAACGTTCCTGCTTGGTGCGGCGGCTCAATTCGGTATTTTCGCCACGCTGCTCGGGGCATTGGGAATGACGAGTATGGGCTGGATGGACTTCAGCCTGAGTCAGGCGGCGGCCATCGGTATCATTGGTGGCGCGGATGGGCCGACCGCAATTTTCGTGGCGGGAAAACTCGCGCCAGAGCTGCTTGGCGCCATCGCCATTGCCGCGTACTCCTATATGGCGTTAGTGCCGATTATCCAACCACCCATTATGCGAGCGTTAACCAATGAACGAGAGCGCAGCATCGTCATGGTCCAATTGCGTGACGTGAGTCAGCTCGAACGCATCATTTTTCCACTGCTGTTGCTGATATTGGTGGCCTTTTTGTTGCCCTCAGCTGCGCCGTTGCTGGGCATGTTTTGTTTTGGAAATCTCATGCGAGAGTGCGGCGTGGTGGAACGGCTTGCAGACACAACGCGTAACTCGCTGATTAATATCGTCACGATCATGTTGGGCTTGGGCGTGGGTTCCAAGTTGCAGGCTGAGAATTTTCTGACAACCGAAACGCTCGGTATCTTGGTGCTCGGTATGCTCGCGTTTGCCATTGGTACTGCCAGCGGTGTGCTGATGGCGAAACTGATGAATCGCTTGTCCTCAACGCCCATTAATCCGCTGATTGGCGCGGCAGGCGTCAGCGCTGTGCCTATGGCTGCGCGAGTGGTTAACAAAGTTGGGTTGGAGTCCAATCCACAGAATTACTTGTTGATGCATGCAATGGGGCCGAACGTGGCTGGGGTTATTGGCTCAGCCGTAGCCGCCGGTTTGATGATCATGCTTGTGGGCGGCTGATTAGCGCTTTGACCCGACCGCTGGTACTATCTGGCTTCCGTTTTTGGCGCCAATTTATGAAATTCTCGGGTCTCATCCTCTCTTTGCTCAGTGCCTTTGCGCCAGTGGTCGCTATGGCTGAGTATTGGGTGTCGATCGCCAGCTTTAAAAACCGCGACAGCGCTGAATCGGCCTTGGTCAACGCTCAAAAGCAAATTGAAGAGTCGTTGAAAGTGCTGGGTGCCCCCACCGATAAAGGCTATTTCTTTAGGGTCGTCGCTGGGCCTTATGAGACGCAAAACCAGGCCAAGGGCGCTCAGTCTTTACTGGGTATGGCAGGTCTCAACCAAGGTTGGATTTGGCAGGCCCAGGGCGCAAGGGAAACGGCCCGAGCGGCTCAAGGTGTAAACGACATACCCGAATTCGAGTCCCTTGAGTTTGATGCTGATTGGGGCACGGATCTCAATTACCAGCAAGATCTCGATTTTGGCCCCGAGGATTCTCAGCTGCCGGAGGCGGTAGAACCTGCTCAAAAATCGCTGCCGGAGATTCCCGATACTGCGCCAAAGGGTTATCAATTGAACAAGCTTCAGCGAGAAGCAAGGGCGCCTCCGTTGGAACCGATCAACTTCGTTTTTTCTTTAAGTCAGACGCGCCCCTCCATACCCCCTTCTTCAGCCACTCTCTCAACCGACACGACTCCCAACGACACGATTCAAACCGGGTCAAACTCACTCAACGTCGTTTCCTTTTCGAGAGATGCGCCCGTCACCCTTACCCGCAGGGATCAAGCGCTGGATGATATTGAGATCGATGGCCGCCTAGACGAAGGCATTTGGCATGAGCTTGCGGGTGCTAATCGTTTTTTGGTGTCAGACCCCGAAACGTTGGCTAAGCCCGCGTATGAGACGATGGTTAAAGCGTTTTATACCGACCGTGGGTTGTATGTTGCAGTGGATATGGAACAGCCTCCCGCTACGCTGGTGCGGCGCTTGTCTGGCCGAGATGGGCGGCGAGTAAATCGTGACGCGGTGGGCGTGACTGTGGATACATCGGGTGAGGGCCGCTATGGCTATTGGATGAATGTTGCCTTGGGCGGTAGTCAGTCCGATGGCACGGTATTGCCGGAACGTCAATTTAGCAGCGATTGGGATGGTGCCTGGTATTCGGGTACTGCGATCACCGACAAGGGCTGGAGTGCGGAAATTTTTCTGCCGTGGTCCCAAGTTGCCATGCCCCAGAGCGGTCGTCAGCGCACGATCAACGTGGCTTTTTCACGTACTGTGGCTTCGCTGGACGAAAGTTGGGGCCTGCCTGCCTTACCGCGCAGTCAACCTTTGTATATGTCGGTGATGCAACCTTGGCAACTGGAAGGGGTTTCGCCGCAACAGCAGTGGAGCTTTTTCCCCTACGTAGCTTCTGTAATGGACTTGCTGGAAAGTAACACCAAGCAAAATGTTGGGGCGGATGTGTTTTGGCGGCCGTCCACGAATTTTCAGGCGACGGCTGCGATAAAACCCGATTTTGGCGCGGTGGAAAGCGATGATGTGGTGGTGAATCTCGGCGCGTTTGAAACGTTCTTTCCCGAAAAACGGTTGTTTTTCCAAGAAGGTATTGAGGTGTTCACCGCGACCCCTCGAGCTGAGGGCGGTGATCCGACGACCCTGCTGAATACTCGACGTATTGGCGGTATAGGCCGGGCGCCTGATTTACCAGACGATGTCGAGCTAAGTGACTTGGAGCGGCAAAAGCCTGTGGAACTGATTGGCGCGCTGAAAACTGTGGGCTCGATCGGCGGCTTTCGCTATGGGCTACTTGGTGCATCAGAGGACGAGACAGTCTACGAAGCTGAGGGTGCTCGGTACGCTCAGTCGGGCACAGATTACGGGGTGGCCCGCGTGCTTTATGAAAGCAAGAGCGAGACGGGCAATTATCAAGCGCTAGGCTTCTTGTCCGCTTTGACCAGTCACGCCGAGCAAGACACCCAAGCACACGGTGTGGACTATCACTACCTGACCGCTCAGGGTGAGTGGAAAATCGATGGACAATTTTTGTTTTCCAGTGCGGATGATCAAGATGACGGTTTTGGTGGTTTCGCTGATATCCGAAGAAATTTTGGCCAAGGCCGTCGTTTGCATTTGGGCTACTCGCATTACGACGAACATCTCGACATCAATGATTTGGGGTTTTTGAAGCGAAACGATTTACGAGGGGCCAATGGACGGTATGAAGTGACCCGTTCGGATGCATCGCGTTACCGAAAAAGTTACATGTCTTACTGGTTTCGTTGGGAACGGAACGCTGCCGGTGCGTACGTGCGCAAAGGTCTTGGTCTAGATGCCGAGGTCGATTTGCTGAATCGTCAGCAGATTCGTATTGGCGCTGCCTTCTTTCCCGGTCGGGACGAAGACTTGGACAGTCGAGATAACGGCACCTATCGGTTCGGTGACCGCANTCGATTCGAAGTCCGCTATCGGACGGATCGAGCCAAGGCGTTCAGCTATGAGGTGAAGCTNCGCCATGAAACGGAAAAATTGGGGGGCGCGAATNTGTCTCCAACCTTGGGGGTGACTTGGCGTCCTCGGGACAGTCTGAGTTTCGCTGCAACGTTGAAGTACGTGCATCGGAACGGCTGGCTGTTGTGGCGCGACAACATTGATTTCGCGACCTTTGATGCTGAGGAGTGGCGTCCGGAGGTGCGAATGGAGTATTTCGCAAGTGCGAAACACCAATTTAAGTTGTTGGCTCAATGGGTCGGCATTCGGGCGAGCCGGCAGCGGAATTACCAACTGCAGGTGGATGGCGCCGAGCTCACCCCGGTAGATGATAGCGTTGCTCGCAGCGACGATTTTGCGATTTCCAATGTCTCTCTGCAGGCGCGCTATCGCTGGGAGATTGCACCTCTGTCTGATTTGTTCGTAGTTTACACGCGCAACGGTAATCGCGAAGTGCCGCGCGAGGCGTTTGATGACCTTCTGTCCTCAACATTTGATCACCCCTTCGCTGAACAGTTTGCGGTGAAATTGCGTTATCGGTTTGGCTCGTGAAGCGTTTTAGAAATGCCACTCAGTGGGGGGTCTACGACGTTGGCGTCGAAAACGGCCGCGTTGTTGACGTAAAGGGTATCGACGAAGACCCTGAAGTATCGGATATCGGGCAGGTCTTGCTAGATGGTGTCCAGCATAGCTCGCGTATCCAGCGTCCGGCCATTCGCAAGGCCTGGCTTGAGAAATCAGATCGGGGGCGTGACCGTCGCGGGGCGGATGAATTTTACGATGTGCCCTGGGATGAAGCGCTGGAAATAGCGGCCAATGAACTCAAGCGCGTTGCGAACGAACACGGCAATACGGCGATTTTCGGGGGTTCCTACGGTTGGGCCAGTGCCGGCCGTTTTCATCATGCCCAATCTCAGTTGCACCGTTTTATCAATTTGATGGGCGGCTGTACCCGTGCGATGAATTCCTACAGTACCGCTGCTGCTCAGGTCATCCTGCCACATATCATTGCGCCCTGGCCGCAGATGGAGCTACAGCAAACGACGCTTGAAAGTGTGGTGACGCATACCGAGCTGTTCGTGGCTTTCGGTGGTCTGCCCTCTAAAAATGCACAAGTGGCTTACGGCGGCGTTACAGAACATCGTACCGGTTTAGATCTGGCTCGTGCACGTCAGGCTGGCGCCGAATTCGTCAATATTTCTCCGATTGCCGGAGACATCGATTCTCAATTGCAGCCAACGTGGTTAGCACCCATACCGGGCACGGACGTGGCGCTCATGCTGGGTATGGCCTACGTGCTGGAAACCGAGGGCTTGGCGGCTAGCGATTTTCTGCAGAGCCACTGCGTTGGGTATCCCAAAGTAAAAGACTATGTCCTGGGAACAAGCGACGGAGTGGCCAAATCGCCTGATTGGGCTGCCTCCATCTGTGGCATAGATGCGACGGATATCGAGGCGTTGGCACGGAAGATGGCGCGTAAGCGCACGTTTTTAACAGCAGCGTGGTCCTTGCAGCGCGGAGATCACGGTGAGCAACCTTACTGGATGCTGTGCACGCTGGCCGCCATGCTTGGGCAGATCGGAACGCCGGGAGGCGGGTTCGGGTTCGGCTACAGCGCAGAGGCCTTTGTTGGCACGAATTACAAGCGTTTCAATTGGGCAACGCTGCCCAAGGGAAGGAATCCAACGGGGTTTTCTATTCCAGTAGCCCGTATTGCAGATATGTTGCTCAACCCCGGGGCTACCGTGGACTATGATGGTCGTGAAATTGTCTATCCGGATACCAAGCTCATCTACTGGGCTGGGGGCAATCCATTTCATCATCATCAGGACTTAAACCGATTGGTCAAGGCGTGGCGTAAGCCGGATACGGTGATCGTCAACGAACCTTGGTGGACCCCGGTCGCTCAATGGGCAGATATTGTCTTTCCAGCGACGACTTCGTTGGAGCGGACGGATATTTGCGCCTCCAGTCATGACCCTTACGCTCATTACATGCAGCAAGCGCTGCCGCCGCAACACGACGCGCGATCAGACCACGAAATATTCGCCGGCCTGGCTGGTGTGTTGGGCTTTGCAGAGGCTTTCACGGAAAACAAAAGTGAACGCGAGTGGCTGAAAGACATGTGGGAGCGTTCGCAAACCTTGGCTGCACAGCAAGGCTTTCATCTGCCGACATTTGAGGAATTTGAATCCAACGGCATGTATCGATTGCCCGAAGAGCCTCGAGTCAGAGACTGGATGGCAAACTTTCGCGAGAATCCAGAGCGTTCACAGCTACAGACGCCATCGGGAAAGTTAGAGCTGTATTCCGCAACGATAGCCGAGTTTGGGTATGACGATTGCCCCGGACAAGCGAGTTGGCTTGAGCCTCTAGAATGGCAAGAGACAGATCGCTCTCGATACCCGCTGCACCTGTTATCCCCCCAGCCAAAACGGCGACTGCACAGTCAGTACGATCAAAGCAAGTTCAGCCAAGATGGAAAAATCGCCGGTCGGGAAGTCTTGACCATGCACCCAGAGGCAGCGGCAGATCGGCAACTGAAAGCGGGTGCCCTGGTACGAGTGTTTAACGAGCGTGGTGCCTGTTTGGCCGGGCTATCCCTCGACGCCAGTCAGAGGAAAGATACCGTTACCCTGCCCACCGGTGCGTGGTTCAAGCCGAGTCCGGAAGGCGGTTTAGAACAAAATGGTAACCCCAACGTATTGACGCGAGACAAGGGAACCTCGAGTTTGGCGCAAGGACCCAGTGCGCATACCTGCTTGGTTGAGGTGGAGTCTGCCTCTTGAGACAACGGTCGAGTGAGCGTCACTCGTTCTCCTCTGGTCGTATCTGTTGCCTGACTTCAAAACCGTCGCGCACGTCCGCATCGAACGAGTCCAAGAATTCTTCTAGCATCATTTGAGCTGAGGCTTCTGAGCCATGGCGGCCGAAGCGCTCCACAATTTCACCGGTCTTACTGTTGAAGACTGACCACAACGCCCTAGGGACGCGAGTTTCTGAATCCATACAATGTCACTTCGAGTTTTGTTCGGTCAGAGAAGCAGCGAGCTGTTGAATCAACCGAACTCTAGCTTCTGTCGAAAGGTGTAACGACTGATGCCCAACCTCGTGTTCACTTAAAGTTGTAATGGTTTCCTGTGAGTGATCGAGGTCTAACCAGCCAGATTGAAGCCCCATACCTTGCTCGAGCCGTCGTGCCATCACATGGTCGATTCTCTTCCCGCCCTTTAACTCGGACAAATAGTTAGCGGAAACGCCCGTGGCCGAGGAAACGTCGACCAGCGAAGCGTATCCGTCCAGCGCTTTTATGAAGTTCGCGTGTCTGTTATCGAATGCTCCTGCCATGCTCGAAACGGTAGCACGGGTGGGAGTGTTTGACGCTTACCTACCGACAAACAGTATTAATTATTCGACGGATAACATTTGTTTGGATTCGTGAAACAACGAAGGAATCAAGTTGGCAACTCCCTGAGTTTGAAGGCGCTGAGGAGGATTCGGGCGGGATGGACTGGGTATGCGTAGGTGAGCACCAAAAGTTCGCAAAACCGTTGTTGGAAGGAGAGCCTTCCCCGGTTGCTCTCTAGCGAGTACATTTGCCGTCAATGTGGGTTGGTAGCCCCGACAGGAGTCGAACCTGTATCTATCGCTTCGTCCCCGCTACTGCTTTTGCAGCCGCCTTTCGGCGTTTGTGGTCTGGACTTTCTCATAACCGTGGCGCGAAATGCGCGTTAGGCTGCATCCGTCAAGTCTCTACACCTTCCAAGCGCGTGGGACGCGCTTGGCTTGGCTCGGGATTGCCATGCTTAGGATTGACCAGTGTCACTGCTAAGTGCAGGTTTCCCCGAATTTGAATGCTTCTCACCAGTGGTTTCCCGTCTGATGACCCAATTTTTTAGGAGGCGATCGTTCTATCCATTGAACTACGGAGCCNTTGGGCCATGGTAACAAGATGTCNCCGATCACCATAGCCANCAAACGGNGGAAGCAGGNGGTTCTAATCCGACCACTTGTCAAAACGNANAATCTCCTCCAAGGGCTTGCGCGAGACCGGGCCAAATTTGCCGAGTGGGTAGCCGACCGGTATGAGAGCGTAGGCCGCCATGGAATCTGGCANGTTCAGAGTCTTGGCGACTGCCTCCCGNTCGGTTAGNGCCAGTGTGGTGGGTGCNGCACCGAGNTCTANTGCGCGTGCGGCAAGCAGCAGGTTTTGTATGCCTGGCCAGATCGAGCCATTGCCTCGCGCAATCATGTCGTTGGTCGCCGGAGCGCCGAAATCCATGCAGGCGATGATCAAGGCGGGAATCTCGTGCATATGATCTCTTTGCCATACCACCGCGTCGACCATCCGTTTGCGCTTGTCTCCGCTCTGATGAGAGAGGCTTCCGGGGTTGTCGATCAGTGGTGCTAGGTAGGTATCGACGCCTTGCCTATTCAAGTCGGCTAGCTGTTCCTTCGTCTCTGGGTCGCGTACGACGATCCAGCGTGCGCCTTGGGTATTGGAGCCGGAGGGTGCTTGGTTGGCCGCGCTGATCAAATCCCGCAGCAAGGTCTCGGGTACTTCACGAGTGTCTAATCGACGCATGGCGCGGCAGTTATACATGGTATCGAAAAGGCCCATTTGGTTGGTTGATTCTGACATGAACAATAGTCTCCCCAGTGAGTTCAAGTATTCGACCCTACGTTTGTAGGCTGATGTAGTCTTCCCAAAAATTTGGGTAGGTTTTGTTTACAACGCTCTTGTCATCGACGCTCAAGGTACCGTAGGCGCTTCCCAGCGTTGAGAAGGCCATGGCCATGCGATGATCGTGGTACGTGGTCAGGCGGTGTNTANAGGGCAATCTNTGCAGCAGTGGCTCGATCGCGATACTGGTGTGAGTGGTAGTCAGTGATACGCCCATCGCTTTAAGTTCTGCCGCCGGACACTCCAGTCGGTCACACTCTTTGTGGTGNAAGGACTGCAGGCCGGTAATTTCAATCGGTGCGGGTAATAGCGGAGCCATGGCGATCAGCGTNAGTGCGACGTCGGGCATTTCCTGCATGTCGATTTGCGAAAGCGGACAGAGCTGCTCTGGGCCGCTGATGCGTGTCATACCTTGCCGGTCAACGGTGGCGCCGAGCAACTCCATTATATGGCAAAAACCGTAATCACCCTGAACGCTGGTCGCGTCCAGATTGCTCAGCGTCACGGTGCCGTGGTGCAGTGTGGCCAAGGCTGAAAAGTAGCTCGCAGCAGAAGCGTCTCCCTCAACGACGTAACTGCCGGCGGAATAGTCAGCGGCGGGAATGNTTAGGGTCTCCGGGTTGGCCCAGTGGCCAACGACCGATCGTTTGCTCATCTCGTTCAGTGTGATGTCGATGTAGGGGCGAGAGACAAGGTCGCCGTCGATGTGTATGACCTGTTGGTCGATGCCCTGGCGGTATGCGAGCACGGGAGCAATGACCATCAAGGCGGTGATGTATTGGCTGGACAGTGAGCCGTCAATGCATAGCGCGTCTTGCACACGAATTGGACCGCTGATCGTGGCTGGCAGACGGCCTTCGTCGCTGTCGATTTGGCAGCCGTGCTCGCGCAGCACGTCAAATAGCGGTGCGTTCGTTCGAACGCGCAGCGAATCGTGGCCGTCGATTAGAGTGCTACCGGTGCGTAGCGCTGCAAGGCCAATCAGGAGACGGGTAGACGCGCCGCTCATTCGGGCATTGAGTTCCACGGGCTGAGAGCCAAAGTCCATCGGGCCAGTGACAAGGAGAGACGCNCCTTGCGTTTCAATAGTCACGCCNAGTGCTTTCAGGCAGTCGATCATCGCGTCGGTATCGTCGCATTCGGGAATGCCTGTGATTCGACTGGTGCCCGAAACCAATGCGCTTATGGCCAACTGACGCAGGGCAATAGATTTGCTGCCTGGTAATGTAATGTTGGCGTCAAACCCCGGCGACAACTTAGGGATAGTAAAAGTGGGCTCGGGTATCATGGTGCTTCAGAGTTTTGGATTCGGGGTACTTTAACTCAGCCCCAGTCACTTTGATAATCGCGCTCGCTATTTTAGTGTTTGGCGAACACGATTGACTGCTGCGTTCGGATTTGGAGTGCCACAGGTTAGGGGAGCAATGCGTGGGTAATTTTTTTGCAGAGCTTGAGCGAGTGTTTGAGGCNAATGCTGNTCAGACCGCGCTGATACTGGTTGATCGGGANGATTGGACCTATCGGGATCTGATTCGCCACATCGATCGTGCTGCATNTGAGCTGCAGGCTTTTGGGGTGCAGCCCGGTGATCGTGTGTTTGTGCAGGTACAGAAGTCGGCGGAAAATTTGGCCCTGTATCTGGCGTGCCTNAAGTTGGGCTTGGTCTACGTNCCTTTGAATACGGCCTATACCCACGCCGAGCTNGATTACTTTGTCAGTGACGCCGAACCCGTACTCTATGTGGGCGATCAGGCTCGTACTGATGTGGCTTGTGCCAAGTTGCAAACGGGTAATGCTCGGCAGCTGTTGGTATTTGGACCCGGCGATGCCCGGGAGGAAGTCCAGCCGTCCGTTGCGACCCGACCCAGAGAAAGCAGTGATCTGGCGGCGATTTTATACACCTCGGGAACCACCGGCCGCTCCAAGGGCGCAATGCTCAGTCATGGCAATCTGTCGTCTAATGCGCGCTCGTTGAGCGATGAGTGGGGCTGGCAAGCCTCAGACGTTTTGCTGAATGCGCTNCCTATTTTCCATGTGCATGGTCTGTTTATCGCCAGCCACTGTGCTTTGCTCAACGGTACGCCCATGATTTTTATGGAGAAATTTGAGGCGACTCAGGTCATGGCTCGGTTGCCAGACGCGACTGTCATGATGGGTGTACCCACGTTCTATACCCGACTATTAGACCAGCAGGATTTGAACCAAGAGTTTGTCGCCCACATGCGGGTATTTATCTGCGGTTCTGCTCCGCTCACCGAGCAAACCTTTGGCGAATGGGAGCAGCGAACAGGCCATCGTATTTTAGAGCGTTACGGAATGAGCGAGACCATCATAAACACCAGCAACCCGTTAGAGGGCGAGCGAGTAGCCGGAACCGTTGGCTATGCCTTGCCGGGGCAACAGGTGCGGGTTGCGGATGAGGCCGGCGTACCCTTGCCCGCGGGCGAGGTGGGCATGATCGAAGTGTCGGGTCCCAATGTGTTTCAGGGTTACTGGCGTATGCCGGAAAAAACTGCCGAAGAGTTGCGCGAGGATGGGTTCTTCATCACCGGCGATTTGGGTGCACTGGATGCCGATGGTCGGCTCAGCATCGTTGGTCGGTCAAAAGATCTGGTCATTTCCGGCGGCTATAACGTGTATCCCAAGGAAGTAGAAGCCGTGCTGGACGAAATGCCCGAGGTGGCCGAGTCCGCGGTAATCGGTGTGCCACATCGTGATTTTGGTGAAGCGGTGGTGGCGGTGGTAGTTGCCTCGGGACCGGAGGTCACGCTTCAGGACATTGAGCTGGCCCTGGGTTCCCGTCTGGCCCGATTCAAACAACCCAAGCAGGTGGTGAATGTGTCGGAGCTGCCTCGTAACACCATGGGTAAGGTGCAAAAGAACAAACTGCGCGAATTGCACAGCGGTCTGTTTGATCACTAGTGTCTCTGNCTCGACAAAAGGCTGCCTNGGCAGCCTTATTCGCGTCGTCGTATGACTTAGGGTCTAGTGCGCGTCCTTGACGTCCAGAGAGTCGCGTAGCTCACGCTTCAGAAACTTACCTGATGCGTTGCGAGGCAGGGCTTCTTCAACAAACCAAAAGTAACGCGGCACCTTGAACTTGGCCAGTTGAGTGGCGCAGTGTTCACGCAGGGTATCGGCCGACGCGGTTGCTCCGGGTTTCAGGAAGACGGCGATGCCCACTTCCTCGCCTAGCCGGTCATCGGCGACACCAAATACCGTGCACTCTGCGACGTCGACGTGGTCGAAGATAGCGCTCTCGACTTCAGCACAATAAATGTTCTCGCCGCCGCGCAGCACCATGTCCTTGATCCGATCCACAATGTAGATGAAATCGTCTTCGTCTTTGCGTGCCATGTCGCCGGTGCGCAACCATCCGTTGATGATGGTTTCTGCGGTGGCTTCTTCCCGGTTCAGATAGCCTCGGATGACATGTGCGCCACGCACCCACAGTTCGCCGGGTTCTCCGGTGGGCATTTCTTCGTGGGAATCGGGATTGACGATTTTGCTTTCAAAGGCAGGCATGGCCGGGCCGCAGCTGGCCGGCTTGTCGACAAAGTGATCGCCGCTGATGGATGTAATGATGCCGCAGGTTTCCGTCATGCCGTAGCCGGTATTGGGGCGGGCGGTTGCGACTTGCGCGTCAATTTTGCCAACCAAGTCTGGCTGCAGTTGAGCGCCGCCACCGCCGAGGGTCATCAAGCTGGATGTATCCGTCGACGCAAAGTCCGGATGGGAAATGATCTCTCTAGCCATGACCGGTACGCCACTCACGGCGGTAATGCGCTCGCGCTCGATCAGTTTCAATGCCTCACCTGCATCCCACTTNTACATATGTACCAGCTTGCCACCGCCCAGGGTCGTTCCTTGAGCCGCACAATTGTTCGCCGTGACGTGGAATAGAGGCGTGGTCACTAAGCTGCAGCCGATAGGNGGCTCGTCGTCAGCATTCACCAAGCCTTTCTGAATGGCCAAGGTACGCTGCAGTCCTGCAGAAAAGAGCATGCTCCAAATGTTGCTGACGCAGCCTCGGTGGGTGAGTTGGGCACCTTTGGGTCGCCCCGTCGTGCCTGAGGTGTAAAAAATGCAGGCGTCGCTGTCGGTATCAATGTCGAGCATGGGTAGCGCACCATCACCGGCAACGACCTCACTCCAAGGCGTTACATCCGCATGAGGCTCTGGAAAACGTACCCCAACCAGCTTGATGTCGCTGACCTGGGCACGATGCTCNCCCAATTGCTCCAGTCGTTCTTTGTCGAGAATCATCACTTTCGGTGTGGAGTCCTCCAAGGCATACAGCATTTCCGGGCCAATCCACCATGCGTTCATGCCGACGACGGCAGCGCCTACGGACATGGTCGCCCAGTACGCTTGCATCCACTCGGGATAGTTACGCATGGCGATGGCCACGCGATCGCCGGGCTGCACGCCTTGTTCGATCAGCCAATTCGCGAGAGAGGCAACCCGCTNGTGGGTTTNGCCGTANGTGAGGCGCTCGTCGTTGTAAACCAAATAGTCNCGATCTGCGAAAGCGGCGGTGCTCAGCCAAACGTCACGCAGGCTGGCGGGAGCCGTGGCATAGGTGCGGATGTCATTGCCGCGAACATTGGTTGTCACGACTTCAAAATCGGCACCTGGGGCGGTTAGCTGCGCCCAAACAGCCTTGTATTCTTGGTACATAGTTCTCTCCCGAAAAACCCGANACTTTACAGGGTCGTTGTGAGTTTGCGAAGGCAAATGCGACTTGATCTTTGCCGTGATGTTGTCGGCGGCCCGATTAATCAACGANGGCTGAAGATCTTGTCAGTGCTCATTGCCGCTGGGGCGGGGCCGAGTCACACTTGCGATGTCATGCAAAACACCCCCACCAAAACGCGTCCCGATTCAAGACCCCTATTGTTGTCCGTCGTCGTGCCAGTNAAGGCCGTGTCACCAAATTTTGCGAATCTATTGGGAGCGCTGGAGGATAGCGATTGCGAGGTGATCGTGGTTCAGGCCCAGGACTCAATGCCGGTTGGCAGNGAGCCGCAGCATCTAGCCGTTAACGTAAAATGGATATTCGCGCCACCGTCTCGCGGTGGCCAAATCGCTGCGGGAGTTAAACACGCCCGGGGTGATTTGATTTGGGTACTGCACGCGGACAGTACAGGGGTTGATCATGCCAAAGGCTATCTCAAGACATTGGCGTCTTTGGGCCAGCCGGTGTGGGGCCGCTTCGATATTCAACTCCTTGGTCATCACGCAGGTTTGGTGTGGGTGGCTCGAGCGATGAACTGGCGGTCGCGTTTGACGCAAATATGTACCGGCGATCAAGGGATGTTTTTTCATCGCAGTGTGCTTCAGCAGGTGGGTGGTTATCCGTCCCAGCGGTTGATGGAAGACATCGAAGTCAGCAAAAAGCTGCGCCGTCGGGGACGGTTCTTGGCACCGAACATCCCCATCAGCACCAGCGGCATGCGTTGGGAGCGAGACGGGTTTTGGCGGACGGTAGCCCACATGTGGCTGTGGCGGTTGCGCTATTTTTTGGGTGCCTCGGCAGACCAACTCTACGATGAATATTATGGGAATCCATCACGGGAGCGATTATGAGCACGGCGGTGTTGGTATTCACCAAGGCCCCACAGCCTGGGGCGAGCAAAACCCGTTTGATCCCTGCTCTGGGTGCCGACGAGGCTGCAGCCGCACATGAAGTGCTTGTCCTGCGGACACTGGACATGACGAGAGACCTCGGTGTTGCGGGGGAGGATTATCAGGTCTCCCTGTGGGGAGCGGTCCCGCATCCCGCCCTGGATCTTTGGTCAGATCAGTTCGCGCTGCCCCTGCATTTGCAAGCAGCCGGAGACTTAGGGCAAAAGATGTTGCATGGATTCGCATCGGCTCTGGATGCTGGTGCCGATCAGGCTGTTTTGATTGGCTCGGACTGCCCTGCCATGACCGCAGAATATATCCGTCAGGCGTGTGCGGCCCTGCGGGCGTCGGATCTGGTGCTTGGTCCTGCGGAAGATGGCGGCTATGTGCTCATCGGCTGTAAACAGGTTCATGCGGAATTGTTTGCGAACATTCCNTGGGGTAGCGACANAGTCCTCGCGCGAACGCTAGAGCAGGCGGAACAATTGGAGCTGTCGGTGACCCTGCTAGCAACATTGTGGGACGTGGACCGTCCGGAAGACTGGGCGCGGTTTCAGCGCATGACGATTGATTCGGTTGGCTCAGGCTAGGTAGCGTAGCCGCGGGCGACTTCTTTGACGCGGCTCACCATGGCGCGCAGTCCATTGCCTCGAGTGACGGATAGGTGGGCCAGCAGGTCCAACTGGCTGAAGATCTCCTCAATATCCAGCCGCTGGATGTCAGCCGCGCTCCGGTTTTGAATCGCGATCAGTACAACGGCAATCAGGCCACGAACGATGTGGGCATCACTGTCCATGTTGAACCTAAGCTGCTCGTCGGTGGATTCGTAAGTTAGCCAGACTTGGCTTTGGCAGCCGCGAATCAGATGGTCTTCAGTTTTGTCCACATCCGGCAAGCCGGGCAGTTCCTTCCCGAGGTCGATAATGAAACGGTATTTGTCTTCCCAATCGTCGAAAAACTCAAAGGTGTCCAGCAGCTCATCTAGGGTCACCCTCAAAACACTCCCAGTTCGAGCTGCGCTTCTTCACTCATCATGTCGCGGGACCAAGGAGGATCGAATACCAATTCAACGTCCACGTCGTTCAAGTTTGGTACTTGTCGCACTCGATCCTTCACCTCTTCGATCAACACTGGACCCATGCCGCAACCCGGTGCGGTCAGCGTCATATCGATTTCAGCTCGTGCAGCATCGATTTTGACGTCATAGATCAGGCCCAGATCCGCGATGTTGACCGGAATTTCGGGGTCGTAAACGGAACGCAGAGCGTGCCAAATGTGGTCGACATCAACTTCACAAGGCTTGTCGCTAGGCTCGAAGATCAAGGGTTCCACGGTCAAGCCAATGGCGTCGGCGTCGGCGCCAGCGATGCGGGCCATGTTGCCGTTAACGATGACGGTAAAACTGCCACCCAACGTTTGGGTCAGGGTGATAAAGGCTCCAGCCGGAATCGTAACAGGGTCGCCTGTAGGGACTAACCGGCCGGGACAGTCCCGAGTCGTGGTGACAATGCGTCTTTCCATGGTCTAAGACGACCGAGTGGCGTCAGTGGAGAGGTCGGACGCAGCTGCCGCGCCGCCATCCGAGTCTTCAGTCTCGTCAATTAAGGCGAAGCTTTCACCGCAACCGCAGTAGCTGGTGGCATTCGAGTTTTTAAATACCAAGGCCGAGTTCAGGCCTTGGGTCACCATGTCGATTTCTGTGCCATCTACCAAGGGAAGATCCTGATCCTTGATGCAAACGGTGACGCCATCGTTTACTACGAGTAAATGATCGTCGGATTCGGCAGACTCGAGAAAATCCAGCGTGTACATAAAGCCATTGCAGCCACTCTCTTTAACCCCTAAGCGTAGAAAGTTAGTGTGCGTTTGTTGCACCTGAACGCGAATATGCTCTTGAGCGCGTTTAGAAACGGTAATTTGCGGTGTGCTCATAATCGATATCTCAATGGTATGGGCTTTGTTTAAAGAAAAGTCGCGGCTTTTGCTACACCATTTATCAGTGCATCCACGTCGTCTTCGTTGTTGTACAGGCTAAAGGATGCTCGCACCGTGCCGGGGATACCTAGCCGAGTCATTAACGGCATGTTGCAGTGGTGACCTGTCCGCACGGCAATGCCTTGCTGGTCGAGTAGCGTGCCGATGTCGTTCGGATGACTGCCGTCCAGCAAAAACGAGATTACCGATGCCCGCTCAGCCGGTTCGCCAATGAGGCGCACCCCGGGAATTTGTCTTAACCCTGACAACGCCTTACGTACCAGTGCCGCTTCTTGTTCAATCAGCGCATTCAAGGGCAGTTTAGCGATGTAATCAAAGGCAGCGCCCAGTCCAGCACAGCCTGCAATGTTGGGTGTGCCAGCCTCGAAGCGGAAGGGCGCCGGTTGATAGGTGCTGGACTCAATGCTGACGTGGTCAATCATTTCTCCGCCTCCCTGCCATGGTGGCAGGTCGTTCAGCAGGGCCAATCGACCGTACAGAATGCCGATACCGGTTGGGGCGAACATTTTGTGACCTGAGAATACGTAGAAATCGCAGTCCAGCGCCTGCACGTCGATGGTTGCGTGCAGCACGGCTTGGGCCCCGTCCACCAACGTCAGGGCCCCTACCTGTTTGCCTTGCTCGATAAGCTTGGCAACCGGGTTGATAGATCCGAGGCCATTGCTGATGTGGGTAATGGCCACCAGCGCCGTGTTGTCTGTGATGAGGTCCGTCGCATGGGCGAGGTCAAGATCTCCGCCATCGGTAATGTCGATGGCTTTGATGTTCGCGCCGGTGCGCTGAGCTAAGAGCTGCCAAGGCACAATGTTCGAGTGGTGTTCCAGTTGACTGATCACGATGTCTTGGCCGGGTTTTACCCGCTCCCCGATCACTTGGGCGACCAAGTTGATGCCCTCAGTGGTGCCTCGGGTAAAGATCATCTCTTCGCGATGGGCTGCGTTGACGAAGGCTTGAGCCTTATTGCGACAGTCTTCCAGCAGTGCAGTGGCCTCCTCAGCTAGCTCGTGGGCAGCCCTGTGCACGTTAGCGTTATGCTGGCGATAGTAGTTACTGATGGCAGTAATCACGGACTCAGGTTTTTGCGTGGTCGCCCCATTATCCAGATAGACCAGTGGCTTGCCGCGACTGCTGCGTGTCAGGATGGGGAAGTCGTCACGAATGTTCATGATTGTTCTCTGGCTCCGCCCACAAGAGCGGTCAGCGCTTGATCGGCTAATGGGCCATCGATGCACTGTCGCAGGAATCCTTGGCTGAGCAAAGCTTCCGCGGCTGTTCGATCGATGCCGCGACTGGTCAGATAAAACAGCGCGTCCTGCGAAATGGTGCCGACGGTTGCGCCATGGGAGCAACTGACATCGTCTGTATAAATTTCCAATTCAGGCTTGGTGTTGATGGTTGCGTGTTCGCCCATGCCCAAGTTCTTGTTCGACAGTTGGGCGTCGGTGCCCGCAGCGCCCTCGTGAATGTGGATGCGTCCGTTAAACGTGCACTTGCCACCATTGGCAACGATGTTGTGGACTGTTTGTTTGCTTTGGCCGCGTGGTTGCCGGTGTTCTAGGGTTACCTGTTGGTCCAGTGCCATTTTGCCATCGACTTTGCCCGCAGAAACCAGTGTGGCTTCAGCGCCTTGGCCGTCCATGATGATGTGGATGTCTTGTCGGCGCGAGCCGCACCCAGCCACATGATTGTTTAACTGATACTGAGCGCCGGCTTGTAGGCGAACATTCAGGTACTGCCAGTGTGAGGGCGCGTTGTCCAGCGCATTGCGGGAATGCTGCACGTGGGCATTAGGCGCCAGATCAATCCAGATCGACTGCTGGGCATCGTCACTGGCGTCCGCGCTCTCCAACAGCGTGAGGCTGACGCCAGCAGCGACGCGAATCAACATGGGTCGCGTGTTGCCTGTGTGGTTGATGACGATGGGCTCATCGGTTGATGCGGAAACATCCACTGTTATGACGCGGTCGGCATAACACAGGCGAGCGATGGCTTCCGGGGCCTGATCCACGTCGAAGCCGACGAGGGGACCGTCAATCGGTTGGTTGAGCGCAACGCCGTTTTGGGTTTCACCGCTGATGTTCGGGTCGATCATCGGACGCTGTGTTGCGGCCACGAACGGCGCAGGCTTGGTGTACTTCCAGCGTTCCCGGTGGGCAGGGCAGTTAAGCGCCTGCGCCAACCGCTCGGGCAGAGACCCCACGTCAGGTAGACCGGCGAGCCATTCCGGGGTCGCCAATGTTTCGGGCAGCGTTAGGTCAGCCATGCGTACCCTTTGGCTTCCAGTTCCAGGGCCAGAGATTTGTCACCGGATTCGATGATCTTACCGTTGGACAGTACGTGTACGAAGTCTGGCACGATGTAGTCGAGTAGCCGCTGATAGTGGGTAATCAACACCACACCGTTGTCCGCGCGACGGTAGCGATTAACACCCTCGGCAACGACTTTGAGTGCGTCGATGTCCAATCCCGAGTCGGTCTCATCCAGCAGAGCAAGCTTAGGCTGCAATAACAGTAACTGCATGATCTCGTTGCGTTTCTTTTCTCCGCCGCTGAAGCCTTCGTTCACTCCCCGCTTGAGAAAGGCAGGGTCCAGATCTAACGAGCCGGCCAATTCACGTACCTGTTTCATAAAGGTCGCGGTATTGGGCTGTTCGTTTCCCCGGGCACGGGCAAGGGAGTCGATGCTCGCCTTGAGGAACTCCATATTGCTGACGCCAGGGATTTCTACCGGATATTGGAATGCCAAAAACAGGCCGAGTTGGGCGCGCTCAAAGGGTTCCAGTTCCAGAAGACCTTGCCCGTCGAGTGTGGCGGAGCCGCTGTCCACGGTATATCCGGGGCGTCCGGACAACACATTGGCCAAGGTAGACTTGCCGGATCCGTTGGGCCCCATAATGGCGTGCACCTCACCGGGTTTCACCTCGAGGGTCAGCCCTTTGAGAATGGGTTGGGCACCTTCGTCGGTAACAACGCTTGCGTGCAGGTCTGATACATTGAGTAGGCTCATCCAACAGCACCTTCCAAGCTGACTTCTAGTAATTTTCCTGCCTCGACGGCAAATTCCATGGGCAACTCGCGAAACACCTCTTTGCAGAAACCGTTCACGATCATGCTGACCGCTTGTTCGGTTTCGATGCCGCGTTGCTGACAAGCAAACAGCTGATCGTCGCTGACCTTCGATGTACTCGCCTCGTGTTCGATCGTGGCGGAGTTATTTTTGTTCTCGATGTAGGGGAACGTATGCGCTCCGCACTGATCGCCAATGAGCAGCGAGTCGCACTGAGTAAAGTTACGTGCGTTGTGAGCGGTGGGTGAGATGCGCACCAAGCCCCGGTAGCAGTTTTCGCTACCGCCAGCACTGATGCCCTTGGATACGATGGTGCTCTTGGTGTTCTTGCCCATGTGGATCATTTTAGTGCCGGTATCCGCCTGCTGACGATTGTTGGTCAAGGCGACGGAATAAAATTCGCCCACAGACTCGTCGCCCCGCAGTACAACACTGGGGTATTTCCAGGTGATGGCTGAACCGGTTTCGACCTGAGTCCAAGAAATTTTCGCTCTTGGTCCGGCGCACAGCCCCCGCTTCGTCACGAAGTTGTAGATGCCACCCTTGCCATTTTCATCGCCTGGGTACCAATTTTGCACCGTGGAGTATTTGATTTGGGCATCGCCCAAGGCAACCAGTTCCACGACGGCCGCGTGCAGCTGATTTTCGTCGCGCATTGGGGCAGTGCAGCCCTCCAAGTAGCTCACATGGGAGCCTTCGTCGGCGATGATCAGGGTGCGCTCAAATTGACCCGTATTTCTTTCGTTGATTCGGAAGTACGTGGACAGTTCCATAGGACAGCGCACGCCCTTGGGAATATAGACAAAAGAACCGTCGCTGAAGACCGCAGAGTTCAACGCAGCGTAATAGTTGTCGCGTTGAGGAATGACCGAGCCAAGGTATTTTTGCACCAGTTCGGGATGACTGTGCACCGCCTCGGAGATTGGGCAGAAAATCACGCCGGCTTCGGCCAAGGTTTCTTTGAACGTAGTCGCGATGGACACGCTGTCAAAGACCACATCCACGGCGACATTGGCGCCAGCAGGTGTGCCAATCGCGGCAGGATCCGGCACAACGCCGGCTAGGGCCGCCTGTTCGTGCAGAGGTATCCCCAACTTTTCATAGGTGCGCAGCAATTCAGGGTCGACCTCATCCAAGGACCGAGGACCATCTGTCTGGCTCTTGGGAGCTGAATAGTAGGAAATATCTTGAAAGTTGATGGGCGGGTAGTGCACATGGGCCCATTTTGGCTCGCGCATTTCCTGCCACTGAGCGAAGGCTTTGAGTCGCCATTCGGTCAGCCATTCGGGTTCTTTTTTCTGCGCGGAAATGTAGCGCACCACAGATTCATCCAGCCCCGGTGGAAGCGTTTCTGACTCCACGTCAGTGACGAATCCGGCGTGATACTCGCTGCCGGCTTCGACTAGGTCATCAACACTGGAATTGCTCACAGAGTCTCCTGTTGTGGGTGCGAATTGAGTGCGGATCAAAGGCCGCTGTCTCAGTATTTAGGGCGGCGAAGTTTACAGGCAGCTTTGCGTGCAAGCAAAAACCACCGCCTTTGCTATCAACTAAGAGTGGGGGCAAATCCTGTTGCTGCAAGAGAGATGGCCGTCCCAGTCGAGCGGTCTGCGCAGTAAAAGCTAGACAATGTCTGGCGCGAGTGAAATTCCTTCGCTTAGGCCATTGATGGTGAAAATATGTCGATAAAACGGCAACAATCTCTTGTTGGCTGATTCATACTGACATCGGCGAGGGTTGGGATGAAGGTGCGGTAGCAGTCTCCCCCAAGTGCTTGCTTTTCAACCATCACGCGGCAAAGGTTCAATTCATGCCCAAGCTTCAACGGCTCCCGGAAGAACACATAGATTTCGCCTACGGCATTTTTCTTTTGCAAGACTCCCACCGGTTGATCAAAGCGCTGAAGCGCCGGTATCAACCGAACGTTCACGGCACACGAACCTGGGGTTCGGCCTTTCTGCTGATGGACTACCTGCAGGAAAATCCGCCGGCCAAGGGACGTAAAGTCATGGAACTGGGCTGCGGGTGGGGGGCTAGCTCGGTTTTCTGTGCCCATCACTACGGGTCCAAGGTCACAGCGGTAGATCTCGATCCAGCGGTGTTTCCTTATGTTGATGTCTTTGCTGAAATCAACTCGGTGAAACTCACGAACAAATGCTCGGACTTTACTCGGTTGACCGGGCCTTTGTTGGGGCAACACCAAGTCATCATCGGCAGTGATATTTGTTTTTGGGACAACCTCGTGAAACCCCTGAAGCTACTGGTTAATCGAGCGTTCAAAAACGGCACCAAACGCATCGTCATCACCGATCCTGGCCGCCCGCCGTTTTACGAACTGTGCGACCAATTGTCGAAAAGCCACCGAGTGTCGCTGCAAGAATGGTATGCCATTGAACCCGACCGCGTTGTCGGTGAGGTGGTCGAGATTCGCCCGCGGCGTTAGGGCGCGGCTGGTGTTTTGGGGGGCTCCCGGTCCGCCGGACAGCCCAGATAGCGCCGATAGGCAGCGATCAATTTTCCCCGTAACGCCGGCGCTTCCGTACGCTCAATGGTCAGCAGCAACTGGGTGGCGACGTTGTCTGGCGCTTCACCGGTCATGGGTTGTTTAGGCGCATCGGCAGACGCACAGCTTTCCAGCAGCCCTTGATCCATCGACCCTGATGGCGGCGTATCCATTGGGGTCGGTGATGGGTCTGAGGCATGTGCTGCGAGGCACCAAGACACCAAGCCAACCAGCAGCGCGTGCGTCGTGCGCGGACGGTAGCCGGGGCTGGGGCGATGCAAAGTATCACTCATGGTTGGAATGCTGCAGAAACTTTGCGCGGAATGCACCCATTCGTCGCAGGGACAGTCAGGTTTTGTATTTGGGACTTGGTGTGAATCCCGCCCCAAGTGGCCTAACATCTTACGCTGATTAACAGGGGATGCTTGGTGGAATACGACACACAACTCGACGCGCGCGGACTGCGCTGCCCTGAACCTTTGATGCTGGTTAAGAATACGATTCGCGGTCTTAGCCAAGGCAATGTGCTGCATGTGCTGGCAACGGATCCGACCACCGAGCGGGATTTGGAGCACTTTTGCCAGTTCATGAAGCACGACTACCTCAAGATTGATCGAGAGGGCTGGCAGGACGACAGCAGCGTTCTGCAGATCTGGATTCGGAAGAACGGTTAGCGACTGTGGATGCCCAGACGACCATCACTGATGAGGCATTGGCGGGGTCTATCGCCAGCGCGTTTGAGGACTGTTTCGCGTCCTTTGACACGGTTTTGGTGGGTGGTGCCGAGGAACCCCTTTACCGGCCATCTCAAGGTGACGAACCTGCCAAGCTGGTGTTTCGAGAAGACTTTCCCGCATCGGCCCTGCATGAGATTGCCCACTGGTGTATCGCCGGCCCACGGCGTCGGCAGCAAGAAGACTTTGGCTACGAGTACATTTGCGGCCCGCGCAGTGCAGAACAGCAGGATGCCTTTTTTTCTGCAGAGCTGAAAACTCAAAGTCTCGAGCGTGCCTTTGCAGCGGCGGTGGGGCTTGAGTTTCGACCCAGCGCCGATAACTTGGAGGCCGATGTCGAGGCGTTCTCCGCTGCGCTGGATGCCTACGACGTTTCGTTGCAGGCCTGGCTGACCAGCGCCTCGGGCGAACGGGCTCAACGGTTTCTGCAGCGTCTGAGCTTACTCAAGATGTCTTTGGCCGAGGGTTCGGCAAAAGCGAGCAACGCTCCCGATGACCAGATCGGAGCCGTTCAATGACAGACAAAGTCGAGTGCGTTGTGATCGGTGCTGGGGTAGTGGGTTTGGCCGTTGCGGCACAGCTTGCTGCGGCCGGGCGTGAGGTGATTGTGCTGGAACAGCATTCGGCCATTGGTACTGAGACCAGTTCGCGCAACTCCGAAGTCATTCATGCGGGTATTTATTATCCCAGAGGCAGTCGCAAGGCCGAGCTTTGTGTGCGCGGCAAAACCCTGCTGTACGAACACTGCGATGCCTACGCGGTGCCCTACAAACGATGCGGCAAGGTGATTGTTGCCACCAGTGATGCACAACGTCAGGTGGTGGACGGGTACATTGCACAAGCCAGCGCCAATGGCGTGACGGATTTACGCTGGATTGGACAGGCGGAACTGAACGCCTTGGAACCCGAGGTGATGGGCGTTGGCGCCGCTTTGTCGCCGTCTACGGGAATTGTTGATTCCCATGCCTACATGATCAGCCTGCAAGGCATTCTCGAAGCCAATGGCGGCTTCATCGCCTTTCAGAACACCGTGCAGGGCATTGACCATGCCAACGATCTCTTGGTGCGCACCAACCAAATGACGCTGGCGGCAGACTGGGTGATCAACGCCGGCGGTCTGCATGCGCCAGAGTTGGCTCAAAACGTCCCGGGGTCACCCAAGGCGCATTACGCCATTGGTCATTACTACACCTATTCCGGAGCGCAGCCCTTTGGACGGCTTGTTTACCCAACGGCAGAACAGGGCGGTCTAGGGGTTCATGTAACCCTCGATCTGGGTGGGCAAGTAAAGTTCGGCCCGGACATACGCTGGATTGATTCGCTGGACTACACCTTTGACGACAGCAAGCGGGCGGACTTTGTCGACGCCATACGCGCTTACTATCCGGGACTGGATGAAGATCGACTGCAGCCCGGCTACACGGGCATTCGACCCAAAATTGATGGCCCGGGCGCTGCAGCCGATTTTCTGATTCGCGGTCCCAAGGATCACGGTGTATCTGGCCGCATTGATTTACTGGGTATTGAGTCGCCGGGGCTTACGGCATCATTGGCCATCGCCGAAGCGGTACGCGAGGTGGTAGACGTTGAGTGATTCCGGCTTGGCAGCTTCCGCGCTAAAAATAGGCTTGGTCGTGAACCCCATGGCTGGTATTGGCGGCGCGGTGGGTCTGCAGGGCAGTGATGGGTCAGCGCTGCAACGCGAGGCGTTAAAGCGTCACGGGGTGCCGCGAGGCTCAGAGCGCCTGACCGTTTTTTTTCGCGCCTTAGCCCAGCGACTGCCGGCGCAGTCGTCGGCGATTACTTGGCTGACTTGGGGCGGTGCCATGGGCGCTGACGCTCTGAATGCTGCCGGTTTATCGGGCCAAGTGTTTGGCACACCCGACCCACACTCGACAGCGACGGATACGCGCCAGGCCATTGAGATACTGTGTGCCAGCGGCATCGATTTGCTGGTCTTTGTCGGCGGCGACGGTACCGCCAGAGACGTGCTTGCCTCGGTTTCGGAGCAGACCTGCGTGCTGGGATTGCCGGCTGGGGTCAAAATGCACAGCGGTGTTTTCGCCATCAGTCCGGTCGCGGCGGCGGAGATTGTTGTTGGCTTGGTACAGGGTCAACTGATCGGTCGTATGGCTCGAGACGTTCGAGACTATGTGCCAAACACCAGAAGCCCGGCGATGGATAGCCGCGCCGCGGTGGTGACCAAACGCTACGGTGAATTGTGGGTGCCGGAAGCGGTCGGTTACTTGCAGCAAATGAAAGTAGGCGGCAAGGAAGACGAAGGGCTGGTGGTGCAGGAAATCGCCAGCTATTTCGTCGATCATCCGGACCGCTATCAGGACAAAGCCTTGGTGTTGGGTCCCGGCAGCACAAACATGGCCATCAAGCAGGCGCTGGGTTTAAACGGCACCCTGCTGGGATGCGATGTGCTGATGCCCAACGGGCGTACCTTAGAAAACGCCACCCAGGAGCAGTTGTTGACGCTGAGCGCCGATTACCCACTGCATGTGGTGATCAGCTTCACACGTCATCAGGGTTTTTTGCTTGGGCGTGGCAATCAGCAACTCAGCCCAGAGGTCATGCAAGGCCTTAACTGGAAACAGGATGTCACGGTGCTGGGGTCACGCAGCAAGCTGGATACGTTGGCTCAACGCCCCATGCTGGTGGATACCGGTGATGCGTCCTTGGACGCCACGTTGTCTGGACTGGTCAGTGTGCTTGCTGGCTACGACGATTACCTGCTTTATCGCGTGAGCAACACGTTGTTGCCTGACACGCCATTGCCCGATCCGTCTTAGGCCGACGCGGTTACTGCCGATATGTCGACAGGAAGCGTTTCAACCGGCCGATGGATTCGTGCAGCTGCTCTGTGTGGGGAAGAAACACCACGCGAAAGTGGTCTGGGGTTGGCCAGTGAAAGCCCGAGCCCTGAACCATTAGTACTTTTTCCGCCAGCAGAAAATCCAAAATAAAACGCTCGTCGTCCTCAATGTTGAATTGTGCCGCGTCGATTTTTGGAAACAGATACAGCGCACCCTTGGGCTTTACGCAGGACACACCGTCGATTTCGTTCAGCAGTTCCCAGGCCACATTGCGCTGCTCAAACAAACGTCCGCCGGGCGCGGTGAGCTCAAAGATGCTTTGGTGACCGCCCAAGGCGGTTTGAATGGCATGCTGTGACGGCACGTTAGAACACAGCCGCATAGACGCGAGAATGTTCAGTCCCTCAATAAAGTCTGCTGCACGTTCCCGTGCACCGCTCACGATCATCCAGCCGGTTCGGAAACCCGCCACCCGATACGACTTGGATAAACCGCTGAACGTCATGAACAGCAGATCGTCTGCGTAAGACGCCAGCGGAATGTATTCCTGATCTTCGAATAAAATTTTGTCGTAAATTTCGTCGGCAAATACCACCAGATCATGTTCCCGAGCGATTTCGATTAGCGCCTTCTGCATCTCCGGTGAATACACCGCGCCGGTGGGATTGTTCGGGTTGATCACCACGATGCCGCGCGTGTTGGGCGTGATTTTGCTGCGTATGTCAGCAAGGTCTGGCTGCCAGTCGTCTTCCTCATCACATAGGTAATGAACCGGTCTGCCACCGCACAAGTTCACCGCGGCGCTCCACAGCGGAAAATCCGGGCAGGGCACCAGCACTTCGTCGCCGTCGTTGACCAGCGCCTGCATGGACATCACCACCAGTTCGGATACGCCGTTGCCGATGTAAATATCTTCGACGTCTACGTCACGAATGTTGATTTGTTGGCAGTACTGCATCACGGCCTTGCGCGCAGCGAATAACCCCTTGGAGTCGCAGTAACCCTGAGAGTTGGGAATGTTGCGAACCACGTCGCGGAGGATTTCCTCCGGCGCGCTAAAACCCCAGGGCGCTGGGTTGCCAATGTTCAGCTTTAAAATCTGATGGCCTTCCGCCTCCAGTTGATTGGCTGCGGTCAGCACCGGTCCGCGGATGTCATAACAGACATCGGCGAGTTTATCCGACTTGCGAATCGTGCCCGTGGGCGATGGGAGCGGCTGTACCTGGTTCATGTGCTTTCCTAAAGGCTGTTTCACGCTTCGGCATCAATCGTCGATGGCAGAAGAATGATCGAGAGCACTAGTCTAAGGTGCCGCCTTTGGCTTAGCATCAACTAAGTGGAGAAAAAGGGGGCAATGTGAGCACAGAAATCGAAAAGGTCGTGAAAAGCGACGAAGAATGGCGAAATCAACTGTCACCGGAAGAATACGCGGTTGCTCGCCAGGCGGGCACCGAGCGGCCGTTTACGGGGGTGTATTGGGATGAAAATCGTCCGGGCACCTACTTGTGCAAGTGCTGCGACAGTCCACTGTTCGATGCCGGCACCAAATTCGACGCCGGTTGCGGTTGGCCAAGCTTCTACGCACCACTGAAATCCGACGCCGTCATTAACCGTGAAGACAATTCCTTGGGCATGCGCCGCATCGAAGTGCTGTGCGCCCGCTGTGACGCGCACTTGGGGCATGTGTTTCCTGATGGGCCTGCGCCCACCGGGCTGCGCTACTGCATGAACTCCGTATCCTTAACTCTGGATGCCGATTCCAACTAGAAAAATTGAAGTACGCCCGGTGTTTTGTTGCACAACCGAGCGTCACGACATCAGCAACAACCGACGAACTATTCTGGGGAGAAATACATGAGTCCAGCGGATATCGCAGCCACACAGCCGGATAAGGCTGCCTACATCATGGCAGACACCGGCGACGTAGTGACCTTTGCCGAACTTGAAGCCACTGCCAACCAAGGAGCACAGCTGTTTCGCTCGCTGGGTCTGCAGCGCGGCGATCACATCGCCATTTTGTTAGAGAACCATCCACGATTTTTTCAAATCTGCTGGGCAGCCCAACGCTCGGGCATTTATTTCACTGCCATCAGCTGGCGTCTCCAGCAGCAGGAAGTGGACTACATTGTGAACAACTGCGAAGCCCGAGTATTTATTACCTCCCATGCGCGCAAGGAGGTGGTTGAGCCGCTGTTGGGCAAAATGCCCTTGGTAGAACAATGCTACATGCTCGACGGTACCATCGACGGTTTTGCTAGCTGGGAAGACGCCATCGCCGCCATGCCTGATCAGCCCATTGCCGATCAAAGTGAAGGCGCAGCCATGCTGTATTCCTCCGGTACGACAGGCTATCCCAAGGGCGTGAAGCGACCGTTGCCGGAACAGGATTACGGTGTTGAAGAGGGCATTGATCTGTTGAAAGTGCTTTATGGCGCGACGGACGAATCCATCTATTTGTCGCCAGCACCGCTGTATCACGCCGCACCGCTGGCCTTCACTATGAACTGCATTCGTACTGGGGTACCCGTGGTGGTGATGGAGCACTTCGAAGCCGAATTCGCTCTCGAGTGCATCGAGCGTTACAAGATCACGCACAGCCAGTGGGTGCCCACGATGTTCGTGCGCATGCTCAAGTTGCCGGAAGAAACGCGCCTGAAATACGATGTCAGCTCCTTACGCTGCGCCATTCACGCCGCAGCACCGTGTCCGATTCCCATCAAGGAGCAAATGATCGACTGGTGGGGGCCGGTGATTTACGAGTATTACGCAGGCACCGAAGGCAACGGCTTCGTGCAGCTTAATTCCGAAGAATGGCTGGCGCACAAAGGATCCGTTGGCAAGCCGCTGACCTGTGAGCTGCATATTTGCGACGAACACGGCGAAGAAGTGCCCGTAGGCGAGTCAGGTACCATTTACATGGACGGCGGCGGCACCTTCGAATATTACAAAGACGAAGGCAAAACCAACGACTCGCGCCACCCCCAGGGCTGGTCAACCTTGGGCGATGTGGGCTACTTGGACGAAGACGGTTATCTGTACCTGACCGACCGCAAACACTTCATGATCATTTCCGGCGGCGTAAACATTTACCCGCAAGAAGCCGAGAACGCCCTGATCACCCACGACGCCGTGGTGGATGTGGCCGTGTTCGGTGTGCCGAACCCAGACTTCGGCGAAGAAGTGAAAGGGGTGGTGCAGTTGCGCGATGCGTCCATGGCGACACCGGAGATGGAGGTCGAGCTGCTCGATTATTGTCGCTCTCAACTGTCCAGTATCAAGTGCCCGCGCAGTATCGACTTCCGCGATGAACTGCCGCGACACCCCACGGGCAAGCTTTATAAGCGTTTGCTCAAAGACGAATACTGGGCAAACCAGTAGGCGGTAGCCGAGGGGCTATTGGCTGAGGACGTTCGCTGGCGAAAACTGGTCGGTCAGCGGGCGTGTGTCTGCATCCCAGTCGGGTTTTTTCTTGCTCAAAGCCGCCAGCGTTCCAGCGTACCTCGTAATGGGTACGCCGTAGGGCTTAAGCCCGTCTTGCAAAGCCGCTGCGCGGGCACGCAGGGTTCGGGTGTCTAAGGCATCGCGCTGATCCGCTGGCAATTTCGCCTGAGGCACCAAAATCACGCGGTTGCCGGTGGAGGATCCGCGAAAATTCAGAAAGTCGCCAAATACGGCGGCATAGGTCGCAGACTCAAAGTCGTAGAGCTGACTGCTGGCAAAGGTGTTGGCGACCAATACCCCGTCATCGCTGAGCAGTGCTCGCATCTCTTCCAAAAATTCCACGGTCATCAAATGCTCGGGAATGTACTCGCCGTTAAAGGCGTCCAATATGATCAGGTCATAGGTCAGACCCCGCAGGGCAGAGCGTTTGCCGTAGACCCGAGCGTCTTGAATGATGGCGCGATTGTATTCGTCTTCCCGATAACCAAAGTACTCCTTGGCCACACGAACCACCGCCTCGTCAATCTCCACCGTATCAATGCGAGCATTGGGGAGTAGGTCGCGCAGGGCCATGGGCAATGTGCCGCCACCCAAGCCGACAATAAGCACGCTGGCGGGGTTTGGGTTCAGCAGCAGGCTGGCCATGGACATTTGCGTATAAGAAAACACCATTCTTTTGGGGTAATTCAGGTTGACGCAGGTTTGAGTGCTGTCTTCGCGTTTCAGCGTGAATTTGAGACAGCGCAGACGGTTGCTGTCTTCCACAATGATACGGGTGTAGACCGAGCGCTCTTCATGCAGGACTTTGGCGTGGGTAGGGCCGGTTAAGCCCGAAAGCAGTAGGCCAAAAGTGAGGGTAAGGCACAGTCCAAGGGCGGGAGCGGTTCGGTTCATCGGGTTCTCAATGTAAGTCAGATCCAGCGGCTACTGTATTCGACGGTTCGCTGATTACCAACCAAGAAGCAACACAAAGAGCAGGTTGAGAATCACTTTTCGCCGCAGCGTGGCGGATTCCCGGAGTTGGCCCTTGAACTCTGCTCATGTTGTGAGCGGACTGCACAGATGCAGAGAGCTGACCCTATGGCCGCGAATCGATGTTTTAGAATGAATCGTGAAATTTGGATCGTTTCATAGCTGAAAATTATTTGGTGGAGTGACGCAACAGATGGCTCTGGGCTGGGACGAATCTCATAAAAATAGGAGATAAGGTGATGGGTTTGATATTTGCAGCAGTTGCATTGTTCATTGCCGCTTGGCAGTTGCATTTGCAACGTATGGAAATTCGGCAAGGAAACGAGATAAAAGAGCGAAGCAACCACTTGGAAAGGCTTAGAACCGCCGCGGAACTTGTGAAAACTGAGGTGGAGTTACGGGGAAAAATCATCGCAGATAAGAAAGCAAAAAACGCTGATTGGGACGCTGCGATTGAGCCCCATATTGCGAAGGTAAATCGAACGTTAAGACCTTCATTACGTAACATTCAACTCGAAACCATAAAGTTGCATGGTGGCGACATATCAGAGCTGCGTGAGCTTCCGCGGCATTTGTATCAAGCGAACGGCGAAACGCCATACGACATATCTGCGCGGTAGTTTGGATAGCGACTCGAAATTGCCGGTGCTGGGGAATTAGGGGTTAAATGAAAAACGCCTTGTGCTATTCCTAGGTAATGTCTTTCACTTTCGAGCTGCCAACACAGCCACCCCCGCAACCACCAACAGCACAACGGTCAGCAACGTCAGCACGGTATTCACCTCAAACCACAAAATAAAATAGAACGACGTCATCAGCGTGCCAATCGCACTGCCCAGCGTTGAAACAAAATACAGCGTGCCCGCCACTTTGCCGCTTTCCTCAACCTTGGTCACCAGCAGCCGCACGGAATAGGGCGAGATCATGCCCAAAATCACGGTAGGCAAGATAAACAAGAACGCAGACGCCACCAGCGACCCGTATCGCGGGTCTTCTATGCGCAAAAAGATGAACTCCATCACGGGCTCGGCGAACAGTATCAACGGGTACAGCAGAATCGCGCCGAGCGCGAAGATGCCGGCAAAACGATTGAGTGACGGGTTATGCACCGAAAGCCTGCCGCCGAGGAGGTAACCGAGTGACAGCGAGAGCATGAACACGGTGATGATGCTTCCCCACACGTAAACGCCGCTGCCGAAGTAGGGGGCGAGTATGCGTCCGCCCAGCAGTTCCATCGACATGATGACGAAGCCGCCGCAGAAGGCGAGTATGTGGATCAGCGGTACCATGTGTTTTCCGAATTGGGTGGGGGTGCGCAGCTTCGACGCCGAAGCTGCGTTGAGTGTCCTAGGCTCGGTCTATCGGCGCTTGGGTTCCACGTCTTCGGTGGCCGCGCCGCTGTCTTTCCAGCCGCGGTATCCATCGCCGATGTGGCAAACACGTTCCAGTCCCATGTCTTGCACGGCCTTGGTGGCCAGCGCAGAACGCCAGCCGCTTTGGCAGTAAAAGACCAGTTTCTTGCCCGAGGCGAACACGTCTTTGTGATAGGGCGAGGACGGATCTACCCAAAACTCCAGCATGCCGCGTGGGGCATGAAAGGCGTTGGGTACTTTGCCTTCGCGCTCCAATTCCCGTGGGTCGCGTAGGTCCACGAACACTGCGTCATCGTCTTCCAACAGTGCTTCGGCTTCTTCAATGTCCAGTGTCTCAACTTCCGCCAGCGCGCGGTCAATTAAGTCTCTGTGGGTTACTTTCAACATAATGAACTCCGTATTGGATTTGGCGGGCGGACTACTTGCCCTGCCAGTTTGGCGCGCGCTTCTCGGCAAAGGCCTTGGGGCCTTCGATAAAGTCTTCGCTACCAACCATGGCTTTCACTGAATCGTATTTGCCTTCCATGGCGTCTTGCAGCGATGCACTGTCTAAACTCTTGTAGACCACGTCTTTGCTGGCGCGTATGGACAACGGTGCGCAGGCACAGATTTGTTTGGCCCAGTCCATCGCGGCGTCCATTAACTGGTCATGGGGTACCACGTCGTTGACGAAGCCGAGTTCCTTGCCTTCTTCCGGGCTGACATGGCGTCCGGTCAAAATCATGCCCAGAGCGCGCTTGGGTCCGATCTGGCGTGGCAGCCTGTTCAGTCCGCCGGCCAGTGCGGCCAAACCGACTTTGGGCTCGGGCAGCGCGAATTTTGCGTTTTCAGATGCAATGATCAGGTCGCAGGCCAGAGCGATCTCAAAACCACCGCCCATGGCCACGCCGTTTACCGCGGCGATAACGGGCTTGTTCATATCGAAGCGTGAGGTCAGGCCACCAAAACCGCGTGGGGTAGGTACACGCTCGCCGCCTTCGGCTTGGTAGCGCAAATCGTTACCGGCGCTGAAACCTCGGCCTTCGCCGGTGATGATGGCGACCCACAAGTCATCGTCGGCAGCAAAATCATCAAATACCTCACCCAACTCGGCGTTTGCTAGGGGATGCAGGGCGTTCAACCGATCCGGTCGATTGATGCGCACGGTCATGATGTGATCGGCTTTCTCTACAATGGAATATTCACCCATAATCTCTCTCCTCAAATACTCTGCTGTGAATCAATTAGGTCATCGACTTTAACTGAAGGGCTTGCGGTGTGCACAGTTGTTGAAATCGATCAGCTCGTTGGTGTCGCTGGAGCCTCGTATGCGTATTTGGGTCAGGCTGCAGTTTTCGAAGTGGTAGCGTCCCCATTCGGTAGGGGTGTCGTGCATCAGCTCACCAAGGGCGATGGCCATGGCTGCACCATGGCTGACCACGAGCACCGTTTCGTCTTCGCTGTGGGCGGCGCTGATGTCTTCCAGACTTTGCCGCATGCGTTGGCCAACCGTTGAAATCGCTTCGCCATTGGGTGGTGCCCAGCTGGTGTCTTCGTTTAATCGTTGGATCAGGTTGTGTTCGCTGTTCAAGTCGGTAAAGCGCATGTCCTCCCAGTCGCCAATGGACATTTCCGCTAGGCCATCCACCACTTGGTGGCTCGCCTTTGAGGACGGAGCCGCCAACGCTCCGGTGTGTCGGCAACGGTCGAGGGGGCTGGTATATACCGCCGCAAGGTTCTCTTTTTGGCTCAGGTGGCGACCGGTCAAATAGGCCTGCCAGCGTCCGCGTAGGGTGAGGGGCGTATCGGTGGAGCCGTGCCAGCGCCCAAGTTTGTTCGCGGAGATTTGGCCGTGCCTGAGAAGAAGAAGTCTTGGTGCCATGATGAGTCCTATGAACGCTGGGAAATAGGGTTGCCTGTGGAAACTAAGTCGTAAACCGTTTGGCCACCAAACATCCGACCAAGTCGCCTTCAACGTTTACCGCTGTTCGGAAGGTGTCCAGTGGCCGTTCGATCAGCAGCAGCAGTCCAATGGCTTCCAGCGGTATGCCAACGGCGAGTAGCACCATTTGCATACCGGCCATGGAGCCTGAGGGAATGCCCGGCGCGCCGACGGATGACAGCATGGCGACAAGGAAAATGGCGACGATCCCCGTGGTGCCCAGTTCAATGCCGAACATATAGGCCAAAAACACGGCGGCGATGCCCTCAAACAGCGCGGTACCGTCCATATTGGCGGTGGCCCCCAAGGGCAGCACAAAGGCGCTGCGTGCAGAGTCAACGCCAAGTTTGGTTTGGGCCGTGTTCATGGACAGCGGTAGGGTGGCGGCGCTGGACGAGGTAAACAGGGCGGTGATCATGGGCTGGCTGACCGCCCGTAAAAACTGCAGCGGATTCATGCCGGACACCAGCCAGGCAATGGCTGGCAGTACGATCAGACCGTGGAACAGGGTGGCGGCGAACACGACGCCGGCCAATTGGCCCAGAGCCGCCAGGGTGGAAAAGTCGATCTTTTGTGCCAACTGGAAGGTGATGGCAAACAGGCCGATGGGCAGTGTGGTGAGTACCCAGCCCGCCAGCTTGTAGGTGACTTGGGCGAGTTCGTCAAAGATTTTGGGTATCGCTGAGTCTTCCGGCACTGTCATGGCGGCGGCTAGGCCAATGAAGATTGCGCCAACCAAGATGCCTAGCACATTCATTTCGCTGAGCGCATTGAACGGGTTGATTAGCATGCGCTGCAGCAGATTATTCAACAGACTGAATGTGGAGCCGTCACCGGGGTCGATCAGCCGAGCGGATTGAGCGGTGACGTCGCCGAGTGCGCTGGCGTCCTCGATCAGTGGCGGGAATGCTGTCCACGGATGATAGAACAAGACGACCACCAGACCGATGCACACGGCGATCCCGGTGGTGGTGAGGTAGTAGGCGATGGTCACCGAGCCCAGTCGGCCCATTTGTCGGGACGCGCGCAGTTGCATCACGCCGGCGATCAGTGAAAAGAAAATCAGCGGGGCGATGACCATTTTCAGTGCGGAGAAGAAGGCCGTGCGCAGCAACTGGGTGAACTGATCCAACCAGACGATGTCGGGCAGGGTGACAGCGGTCAGCCATCCCAAAACGGCGGAGGCAAAGATCAACGGTGCAAACCAGCGTGAATTCATTCGAGGGTTCCTAAGTCTTCAATCCGGCAGTCGTTAGATCGCCGCAAACCGAGAATGTTGCCTCGTGAGGCGTGAATTAGCAAAAGCGCAGTTTCTGTTCTGCTATGGGGTCTTCTGGTCGTTGCGGGCAGGGTAAGATGGGCGAATTGTTTGAGTGGAAAGAACGCGAACGTGAACAAAAAATTGCTGCGGTTATCTGTGTTGTCCCTCGGGTTGGTTGTGTTGGTTGGCTGTGGTTCCGACTCGCAAACCACGGAGCAGGCGAACGGTGCGGGCGCCGCGGGCGCAATCGAAAACTATCGGCTGCTCGAAGGGTCAACCATGGGCACCTACTACCGGGTGCAGTATCGCCAAACCGAACAGTGTGCTGTGGCGACGAACGAAGTGGATCGCCTGCTGGTGTCGTTCAACCAGAGCTTGTCAACCTACATCCCAAGCTCTGAAATCAGTGGGTTCAATCAGGCGCGGGCTGAGACCTGGGTGTCCCTGACACCGCGCTTCAGCGGTGTGCTGCAGGCGGCGCTGCAGATTTGGCGCGAAAGCGAGGGGGCTTTTGATGTCACCATTGGCCCCTTGGTAAACCTGTGGGGTTTTGGGCCTACGGAGGTGGTGGAACTGCCCTCTGACGAGAGTCTACGTCAAGCTGCGCGTTGGGTTGGTATGCAGCAACTGCAGTTTGATTGGGGCAACAGCGCCGCCCGAAAAAACATCGACGAGGTGTATGTGGACTTATCTGCTCTGGCCAAGGGCTTGGGTGTGGACGAAGTAGCGGATTATCTGGTGGCCTCGAACTGCGCTGACTTTATGGTGGATATCGGCGGTGAGATGCGAACCTTGGGCCAGAGTCCCTCGGGGAGACTGTGGCGTATTGGGGTTGAGCGGCCGGTGCCGGGTCAGCGGGGATTGATACAGAAGGTGTTAGCGGTATCGGGTCAGGGTATTGCGACCTCTGGCGATTACCGAAATTTCCGTCAGGTAGACGGTGTTCGGGTCGATCATGTGATTGATCCCCGCAGTGGGCGGCCGGCGGACAACCGCGTGGCGTCGGTGACCGTGATTCATCCCCAGGCCCAATTCGCTGACGCCTACGCCACGACCATCATGGTGCTGGGGGTTGACGATGGCATGGCTCTGGCCAAACGGTTAAAACTTGCGGTGCTGATTATCGAGAAAAGCGCTGATGACACATTTGTTGAGCGCTATACTACGCCCATGCGGACCTTCTTTGTTGCGCCTTCGGAGTAAACTATGGATACCTTAATCGTCGCGTTTTTCGTCATGCTGGGCTTGGTTACTGCCATGGCCGTTGGCGTAATCTTTGGTCGCAAACCCATCGCGGGCAGCTGTGGCGGCATGAAGGCTCTTGGCATGGAGATGGATTGCGAGGTCTGCGGCGGTGACCCGGAGTACTGCGAAAAATCGCCCTTCGTTTCCTCGCCAGCCGCCAGTCAATCTCAGGATGATCTGGCTCAACGCGTCGGCAAGTAGCCGACGCAGACCGCTGAAACATGCGGGCTAATCTCACCACGTTTATGGCTCTGCGCTACGCGCTGGGCCGTTTTGGCGGCGCGCAGCGGAACGGTGCGACGGGTGCAACCTCGGTGGGTTCATTGGCGCTGGCGGGCCTGATCATCAGCATTGCCGTTCTGGTCTTCGTGATGTCGGTGGTGAATGGGTTTGAGCGCGAGTTGCGTGAGCGATTGTTGAACGTCTTGCCACACATGACCGCTACGTCTCAGCGAGGTATGCCCACAACAGCATTAGGGGATTTAACGGTGCTGCCCAACAACAGCGGTCTGGTGGCGTTGGCTCCCATGGTGCGCAGCAGTGGGTTGATCGCGGCCAACGGTGAAGTGCGTGCGACGCAAATCACCGGCATCGACGCTGCCTACGGCAGTGTCAGTGCGCTGGGTGACTTCATGGTGTCTGGACAGCTCGCTGATCTCCATCACTCCCGATTTGGGGTGGTCTTGGGCGGTCGACTGGCGGATCAATTGAGTCTGCAGGTGGGTGACGATGCGGTGCTGCTGCTGCCGGATCAGAGGGTCAGCATCGCCGGTGCACTGCCGCGCCAAAAGCGTTTTTCTGTCGTTGGGATTTTTCGCAGTCAGTCGCAACTCGACAGCAGTGGTATCTTTATCGGCCTAGCTGATGCCCAACGTTTGCTCCGCCTGCCAGGACGGGTGCATGGGGTTCAGGGGCGTCTGCACGATTTGTTTGGCAGTGGCAGCGCCAGTCAGTATCTCTACCAACGCTTTGCCGCGAACGATCTACGGGTGCGCTCATGGATGGTCGAGTTTGGGACGCTTTACCAAGCCATCTCCGTGCAAAAAGCCACGTTGTTTTTGCTCTTTTCACTGCTCATCGCCGTTGCGGCGTTTAACCTCGTCTCCGGCTTGATCATGATTGTCGAGCAGCGACGCGGTGATATCGCGATTTTGCGCAGCATGGGGGCCAGTCGCCTTCAAGTGCTGGCCTTGTTCTGCATGCTGGGTACATTGCTCGGCGTGGTGGGAACACTCGCCGGCGTGGCTACGGGATTGGGCCTCGGATGGTTGTTGCCAGCACTGGTAAACGGTGGCTCGGCACTGTTTCAGTATGATCTGATGTCTCAGTATTTTATTTCTTATTTGCCCGTGCAGGTATTGCCTGAGGACCTGCTGATCATCAGTGCCTTGTCCATTGGCGCTGCGCTGTTGGCTAGCCTGTATCCTGCATGGCGCGCCATGGGTCTGATGCCTAGTCGAGTACTCGCCAATGAATGAATCCACGATCATATTGAACGCCAAAGGCATCGAAAAACGCTTTGCGCAAGGCGATGCATCCATTGAGGTGCTCGGCGGTGTGGATCTGTCGTTGGCGGCAGGGGAACGCGTTGCCATTGTCGGTCGCTCGGGCTCCGGCAAGAGCAGCTTGCTGCATGTGTTAGCGGGGCTGGACGACGTGAATCAAGGCCAAATATTTGTAGCCGGCGAACCGATGGCTGCTGCCAGTAACGACGCCAGAACCGCACTCAGGCGAAAATACATGGGCTTTGTCTATCAGCAGCATCACCTGCTACCGGAATTTTCGGCGCTGGAAAATGTCGCTTTGCCGCTGCGTCTTAACGGTTTGTCGCAAACGATCGCGGAACAACAAAGCCGTAAATTATTAGATCGGATTGGTTTGGGAGCCCGCGTACAGCATCTGCCGGGTGAGTTGTCTGGCGGTGAGCGCCAGCGGGTGGCCGTGGCCCGGGCTCTAATCCATCAGCCTAAACTTGTGATGGCAGACGAACCTACGGGCAATCTTGATACCACCAGCGCGGCTGAATTGATGGCGCTGATGGTGGAACTGAGCGAGTCCAGCGGTGTGGCCTTTTTGGTAGTGACTCACGACCCCTCCATGCTGCATCAATTTGATCGGGTGCTGACGTTGGTCGATGGCAAGCTGCAGGCGGTTTCCGCAGATGACGACGGATAGCCCGATTCCTGCTGCTGCGGTTAACGGCACGAGTCTCGGGCTGATCGCTCGAATGGCTGGTCGCATGCTGCTTCATGGCGCGAATGGTTTTGCTCGCTTTGTGACTTGGGTGTCGTTGATTGGTTTGGTGCTCGGCGTAGCCATACTGACCTTGGTGGTCAACGTGATGAACGGTTTCGATCACGAACTGCGCCAACGTTTGCTGGGCAGTATTCCTCATGTATCCATCGCCCAGACCCCGCTGTCGCCGGCGCTTCAGGCAGCGCTAGAGTCCGACCCTCAGGTACAAAGCTTGGGCAAGTATTATCAAGGCTTCGGCGTGGTTGCCGCTGGGGCGAAAACCCAGCCGGTGCGCGTTATTGGCTTTGCCGGTGAGGAACTGGCCAGCATGAATGCCATCGCCTCAGTGATGCAGCGGGGTGAACTGTCTAACCTGCAGACGACGACTGATGCGCTCGTCATGGGCGAACCCTTAGCCCGGTACCAAGGCCTTTCCTTGGGTGATCCGGTCATGATTGGGGTGACGGTGAGTCGGGGCGACAGCGTCACCTTGCGCTGGCTCAGGCTAAATCTGGTCGGCACGTTCGAAATGGGCGCGGAAACGGACTACAGCATGGTGCTGGTGAATCTTGATGGTCATACCGATACCTACTGGGGTGAGTTAGGGCAGGTAGGCACGCGGGTGATGCTGGACAATCCGATGCAGGCGGGTGGCTTTGGGCGGCGGCTTCGTGAGTTGGAACCGGCTGTTCCTGTGGACACTTGGGAAGACGTGTATGGCGAACTGTTTCAGGCCGTGCGCATGGAAAAGACCATGATGTTTGTTTTGTTGTTGTTGGTCGTGGCGATCGCAGGTTTCAATATCATCGCCGGGCAATCAATGATGGTGCATGACAAACGAGCCCAGATCGCCATGCTGCGAACACTTGGGGCTGACCGTCGGTTTGTGCTGTCACTGTTCTTGTCCCAAGGCGCGGTGGTGGCGGTATTTGGAACAGCCACTGGCTTGGGTCTGGGCATGCTGCTGACGGTATACGTGAACGACGTGGTGAATGTTCTCGGTGCCATCAGTGGTCAGCATCTGCTGGACGGATCCTATTTCGTGTCGGTACCCACCCAGATTGTGTCGTCAGATGTTCTGATCATTGCGCTGCTCAGTTCAGGTATTGCGCTGCTGTCGTCCTGGCTGCCAGCCCGGCGGGCCAGTCAGCTCAATCCCGCGCGATATTTGCACTGATCGGGTGAGACTCTGGGACCGCATCAACGGTCTGATGTAGTTGCTCTGTTTGCCCTTTCTCGACGGCGTTTACGCCATCGCCGAACAACACGATTGCGCCAAATGAAATAGGTGGCGGTGAACCCGACGCTGCCACTGATCAGCCCGCAAAAGAAGGCTCCGACCACGAGGGGTTTACTGATCGTGAAAAAGTTCGCAAACAGCCAGTCAAATGTGATTTCTACGTCCAGATCCGCAGCGTCAATACCCAGTATCCAGGCACCCAGACGGTAAGAGGCATAAAACATGGGTGGAATGGTGATGGGGTTAGTGATCCAAACCAGTGCCACGGATAGGGGTAGATTCACCCGCGTGACGATGGCAATTAGGGCAGCCAGCAGCATTTGGGACGGTACCGGGATAAAGGCGGAGAAAAGACCGACAAAGGCCGCGCCAGAAACCGAGCGCCGGTTGAAGTGCCAAAGCTCCGAGCGATTGAGCCAACGAGCCACAGGCCGCAGGGCGCTTATCTCACGCAAACTGTCGCGACTTGGGATTAATTTACGCCATCGGTCTTTCATGATGTTGTTTTAATGATTGCCGTCGTTCGCTTCAAATGTTGTACGTCACGCGTTTGTCCGTTTTTCCACCAGCGTGCCTCACAGCCGAGCTGTCTGAGCGGAAATATTGATTCTATCTCGTCCAATGCGGCGCTCTGTTCGTGGCGTGTGGTGGTGCACGTTAGCGCTCTTCGCCGGTTTGGGCGTGGGGCTGGCTTGGCATCGGGCTCACTCACAGATCATACCGGAATGTGCGGCGGGTGTTGATTTAGAGGTTAGGGGGCAGGTGTTGGCTGCTGATCGTAAACCTACCGGTGAATGGTCGTTAGATGTGCGGGTGATGGGATATGACGAGGGGCAGACGCTCAAGCGTCCCTCAATGCCGCAGTGCCAGAACTTGGTCGGTAAGCGGCTGTTGGTTCGATGGCGTGCACAAGAACGGATTCAGGCGGGTGAGCAGTGGTTGTTTACTCTGAAATTGCGGGTGCCTTGGGGGGCAGCGAATCCGGGCGGCTTTGATTACCGGCGTTGGCTGCTGGCCAGTGGCTACTCCGCAACGGGCTACATCAAGAAAGGTAAGAAGTTGCTGATACCGAATGCTGTGCCGTTCAGGCCGCGCTGGGTAGCCCACATCCGTGGTTCGCTCGAGCGCCAGGCGCTGGTACACGCAAACACCCTGCGGGCTCTGGTGACTGGCAATGGCAGTGCGGTGGGTGCCGGCACATGGGATCGCTACCGGCGGACCGGAGCAATCCATTTGTTGGTGGTTTCTGGCCTGCACGTATCGGCGCTGGCCGTTCTACTGTTCGCCTGCGTTGGCTATCCGTTGCGCTTAATTAGCGTTGGCAAGGCGAGGGCTTATGCGCAATTGGTCAGCGCCTTGGTCGTTTGCCTATGCGCCGTATGGTTTGCGTGGTTCACTGGCGCGGGTTCGCCCGTGACGCGTGTGGCGGGCATGTTGGTTTGCTTGCTGGCCTTGCGATTGGTGGGACACCTGGTGTCTCTGTGGCGAGTGTTGATCGTTACCCTCGTAGCATCGACGCTGATCTTGCCGCTGCAGGTCTTTCACGCGGGGTTTTGGTTGTCCTACGGTGCCGTGGCCGCCTTGGTAGGTTTTTTCTCCGCGAGGCATCCTGTCTGCGGCACCGTGTCTGCTCTGGTGCAGGCGCAAATCGTGCTGTCGCTTGGGCTATCGCCCTTGCTGGTACTGCTGCTGGGCGAGGCATCCTTGCTGTCCATGCCCGCTAATTTTTTGACCGTGCCCATCGTCACCCTAGTGACCGTACCGATGCTGTTTTCGGGTCTGGCCCTTGGCTTGCTGCCGCACTGGTTGCCAGCGTCTTCTGCCATACAGAGCCTGTCGACACTGACGTTGCAGGTGGCCGACTTCAGCTTGGCGCTGGTTGACGTGTTACTTACTGCGTTGCTTCACAGTGTGCCGCAACACAGTGCCAGCGTCGGCTATGTCGGCGTCTGCACAGCGATTGCAGCCTTAGTTGGTGGGATCGCTGTATTGATGCCACTGTCGATTCATGCGCGAGTTGGGTTGCTGTTTGTGATTGTCCCGCTCGGACTGCAGGAGTCTCAGGTCCCTCGCTTCGGCGAGGCCTGTGTGCGGGTTGTTGATGTCGGGCAGGGCAGCGCGGCAGTGATCGACACTGCTGGGCATCGTTTGCTGGTGGATACCGGGCCCCGTTTTGGTTCCGGCGATATGGGTCGATCGCATATCTTGCCCTTACTCCGGTCGACTGGGTCTCATAATTTGGACTTAGTCTTACTCAGCCACACCGACTTGGATCATGCGGGAGGCATGGCCTTTTTCCGGTCTTACTTTGATGCAGTGCCGGTTATCGGTCCGGACGATTGCGTTCATGGACGCATGTGGTTGTGGGATGGGGTCAGATTTACGACCTTGCAGGCGGTTGGATTGACCTCGGATAACGACCGTTCGTGTACGTTGCTGATGGAGACGGAACATCATGCCGCCTACTTGAGCGGCGATATTTCTAGGCGGGCCGAACAAGCGCTACTAGCCCATCTGCCAAGCAATGTTGCTTTTCTGCTTGCGCCTCATCATGGCAGTGCCAGTTCGTCCTCTATGCCCTTCGTGCGCCAGCTTGCGCCTGAGGTATTGGTTTACAGTGCAGGAAGGACAAATCGCTATGGTCACCCGCACCCGCGCGTGGTGCGGCGCTACACATGGGAGGAAACACGCCAGTTGAGCACCGCCGATCACGGAGCCATTCAGTGGTGCTCTGCGCCGATGGCAAGTGTTCGTACACAGCGCGACAGGCTGTGATGGGGCAGGCTATTGGCTCGCCCAGACGTGCTACCTGCCCGGAACCATGGCGGCGTCTGCGTGACGTACCATACGGTGGAGCGATTCGATCAACTCGTCTTGTTCAACGGTGGTCAGAAATGAGCCGATCTCAAAACGATCGCCCCGATGTACGAGGGCCACACTCTTACGGTACCAGGGGTGTATGGCCTGATTGATGTGGATTTTGGTGAAGAAACGCTCCCAAACCTCGGTTCTATCGGGTCCGTCAATGCCGGTTTCCAGACGAATCTCATCGGCGCTGAAGACGATGACTTCCTGCAGGCTGGTTCGCCTCAGACACCGCCAGAGGCAGTAGCTGAGGAATGCCATTTCCAGGCCGGTAAATGGTAGGACCAGCCAGTAGCCGAAGAAGACGAAGGTGATTGCGATGCCAAAGGAAACCAACATCATGAAGGCGAGAAAGTATTTGAGCGCGCGCCAGCTCAAGGAATGATTGGGCTGTAGAACAATCTGACCAACGGTTTGGTTTAGGTCTGTCTCGTTCTTGCTGTCGGCCTTGTCAAAATACTCGCAGCGGATCATCGATTGGTCGTTTCCTCGGTTCTGAACCTGGGTTCGGTTTCTGGGCATTGCAGGTCAATGGCCAATCCGATGCTTGAAAAATCTTAAATCAGTCGCCACTGATTGCAACAGGAGGCAGGTGAAAGACTTGTCAATCGTAACCGGCAGTGAGCTTTTGGCTAGCTTTTGGGAGGTGGTCTCATGACATCGACGCAGTTGACCCAGCGGGTGGAGGAGGCTCTGTCGGTGGCCCATGGCCAGGCGGTCTCCCTGGGTAATGCAAGTCTGGAGCCGGCCCATGTCGCCTTGGCGATGGCGAATGCTGATCAGTCTTTACTCAGCCAATTGGCCCAATCAGCGAGCGGTGATATCACGCCGCTGCGTAACGCCTTGACCACCGTTGTGAATGATCTTCCGACGTTGGGATCACCGGGCGGTCAGTTGTCGGGCAGTCCGAGCTTGCAATCGTTACTGACCCAAGCTCAGAAACTGGCGGAACAAGCCGGCGACGAGTTCATTGCCGAAGACTGGGTCGTGCTGGCGTTTTTTCAGGATCCAAAAGTTGCCGAAAGTCTCGCGGCAGTAGGTATCAATCAGCGGGCGGCCTCGGCATTCATTGAGTTGCAAAGACAGGGTAGAACAGTGGAACAAAAAAACGACGAAGAAATGCGCAATGCGCTGGAAAAATACACCCAAGATCTCACGGATCTGGCAGAACAAGGGAAGCTGGACCCGGTGATCGGTCGGGACGAAGAAATACGCCGTACCGTGCAGGTTCTGCAGCGACGTACCAAGAACAATCCGGTGCTTATCGGAGAACCCGGTGTGGGTAAGACCGCCATCGTGGAAGGGTTGGCACAACGTATCATCAATGGCGAAGTGGCGGACAGTTTGAAAGACAAGCGCGTGCTGTCGCTGGATTTGGGGGCGTTGATTGCCGGTGCCAAGTACCGGGGCGAATTCGAGGAGCGACTCAAGGCTGTGCTGAACGATTTAGCCAAACAAGAGGGCAACATCATTCTCTTCATCGATGAGTTGCACACCATGGTGGGTGCCGGCAAGGCGGATGGTGCGATGGATGCGGGCAACATGCTCAAGCCTGCGCTTGCTCGCGGTGAGCTGCACTGTGTCGGAGCAACCACCTTGGATGAGTATCGGCAGTACATCGAAAAAGATGCGGCGCTGGAGCGACGGTTCCAGAAAGTGCAGGTCGATCAACCGGATTTACAAGACACGGTCGCCATACTGCGTGGTCTGAAAGAGCGCTATGAGGTGCACCATGGTGTGGATATTACGGATCCGGCCATTGTTGCTGCCGCCAATTTATCTCATCGATACATAACTGACCGGCAATTGCCTGACAAGGCCATTGACCTCATTGACGAGGCCGCAAGCCGAATTCGCTTGGAAATGGACTCGAAGCCGGAAAGCATGGATGTGCTAGACCGCCGACTGATGCAGTTGAAGATGGAGGTTGAAGCACTCAAAAAAGAAAGCGATGACGCCAGCAAAAAACGCCTCGATGACCTGCGCGGCGAAATAGCCGATATTGAAAAAGAATATGCCGCGCTGGATAAAATCTGGGAGGCTGAAAAACAGACGCTGAAAGGGTCGCAAGACACCAAGGAAGAGTTGGAAGCGGCCCGCCTGCAGTTCGAAGCGGCCAAACGTGAAAGCGATTTGACCCGCATGTCCGAGCTGCAGTACGGCGTCATCCCAGATTTAGAGAAACGTTTGGAGCAGCAGACCGCGAGTTCGGACGCTGGCGCGCCTGAAGAGGGTAGTCAAACCCGGCTGCTGCGTAACAAGGTGACGGCGGAAGAGATTGCCGAGGTGGTGGGCAAATGGACGGGCATTCCTGTCGCTCGCCTGCTGTCCCAAGAGAAAGAGCGCTTGTTGCACTTGGAACAGGCACTGGGTGAAAAAGTCATCGGCCAGTCCGAGCCTATTACCGCCGTGAGTCAGGCGGTCCGTCGTGCGCGCGCCGGGTTATCTGATCCCAGCAAACCGAACGGGTCCTTTATGTTTCTCGGGCCTACCGGCGTTGGTAAGACCGAACTTTGTAAGGCCTTAGCGGAGGTGCTCTTCGACAGTGCTGACGCGATGATCCGCGTGGATATGTCCGAGTTTATGGAAAAACATTCGGTAGCACGCCTGATTGGTGCGCCCCCGGGCTATGTGGGCTATGAAGAAGGGGGCTATTTGACCGAAGCCGTGCGCCGCAAGCCCTATTCGCTGATTTTGCTGGACGAAGTAGAGAAGGCTCACAACGATGTCTTTAACATTTTGCTGCAGGTCCTCGACGACGGCCGTTTGACCGACGGTCATGGCCGAACCGTAGACTTCAGCAATTGTGTGCTGGTGATGACCTCCAATCTCGGTTCAGAGGCGATTCAAGCCTTTACCCAAGACAGTACGGATAGCGATGACACAGAGGCGTTTAATCAGCGGCTCAACGACATGGTCATGGGCATCGTGGCACAACATTTTCGGCCTGAGTTTATCAACCGTGTTGACGATGTGGTGGTGTTCAAACCCCTGAGTTCTGAACACATCCAGCGCATTGCGCAGCTGCAGCTTGGCCTGTTGAACCAACGCCTAGCCGAACAAGCGTTGAGCCTGACGCTCAGCGAGCAAGCCATTCGGGCAGTATGCGAGGCTGGCTATGATCCGGTTTACGGTGCCCGGCCGCTGAAGCGCGCGCTGCAACGCTTGGTGGAAAACCCCCTCGCTCAGGCCTTGTTGGGGGAAGGTTTCGAGCCCGGAACGGCGCTTTACGGCGATTGGCAGGGGGATCGGCTGGTCGTGTCTGTTGTTGAAAAGTAGTTGTATAAACATACAGTAGTTGGTATTTATACAGTATGGAAAAGCACGATACAGAACAAGCCGACGCCCAGCAGCCGCTTCAGCTGGCTTTGACAGTCGATACAGCGCCGGTCTCTCAGCCCGAGAACTCCGACGGAACGTATGATGTGCCGGCAGTCAGCGATGTCGAAAGCCATTGGCGTGAGGTGAACAAGTTGACCAAGGCCTTGCGCAAGCGGGGCAGAGTGTCTCGGCGCATAACCTACAAGGCGACAAGCCAAAAGAGCCTGTGGCTGCCTAGCGAAGCCAATGGTCAAAAACAGGACCGGAGAGAAGTGGGGTTGCAGGTGTGTCGACATCTGGTGGCTGCGCTTCGGCTGCAACACCAACAGGAGCTTTCCGAGCGAGAAGCGTCTAACGCCTCGGAAGCTCAGCGATCGGCCTAAGCACGACGGTCACTGAATGCGTCGGCAAAAGCACTGCGAAAAGCGCCGCTTAAAGCCTCAGAAAAGCGCGAGGTAGTCGCAAGCCAACACTGCTATTCGAGCCCTAACACCGTTATGATGCGTCATTAAGCAGGCGCGCCTAGGGGATAGTATGTCATCAGCGGTAGAATTGGCTTTGAATGCGGTGATCGGTCGCCCGACCGAACCCGTGATGCTGGACACCCCTCTGAGCGTTGATCAATTGCCAACGCCGGCCTTGGTGCTTGACCGAGAGATCATGACCGCCAACATTCAGACCATGTCCCAACATCTGGGCAAGTACGGCAAGGGGTTTCGTCCTCACGCCAAGACGCACAAATGCCCAACCATCGCCCGACTGCAAATGGAGGCAGGCGCGGTGGGGATTTGTACCGCAAAAGTCAGCGAAGCAGCTGTGATGGTGCATGCCGGCATCGAATGCGTGTTGATTACGTCGCCGGTTTCGACGCCCGACAAGGCCAGTGCCGTGAATGCGATCCTTGGCTCACGGGTCACCCTGTTGTTGGTGGTTGATTCCATGGAAGGGTTCGCAGCGCTGGCATCAGCGATTGATGACGACAAGCGTGTCGGCATCTTGCTGGATCTTGACGTGTCGATGGGCAGAACAGGCATACGCGACGACGCGCTCTTTTTGCGGTTGTTAGAAGCAGTGCACAGCGATGACCGCTTTTACTTTGCCGGCATTCAGCATTACGCGGGTCATATCATGCACATTCCAGAGTTTGAGAAACGCCGCGAAAAGTCTCTCCGATCTTGGGAGCGGCTGGCGAGCAAGTTCGATTTGCTGGAACAGCAGGGTGTAACGCCGGATATCGTAACCGGTGGCGGCACTGGGACTTTTGATATTGACGTGACTCTTGATCCGCTGACAGACATTCAGGTGGGTAGCTACATCTTCATGGACGAAGAGTATCGTCAGGTTGCTGGGCCCACCTCAGACCGTTTTCAGGGATTCGATCTGGCGTTGACCGTGGCCTGTACGGCGATCAGTCAGCCGCAAAATGCGACCATCACCGTTGACGGCGGCTACAAAGCATTTGCTTCAGACAGCGTTAATCCCGTATGCGATGCGCTTCCGGATCTGCAGTTTCGATTTGCTGGGGATGAGCACGGCGTGCTGATTCTGCCTTCTGAAAATCCCGGTGATAATGAAATTTCTGCGGTGCGGCTTGGTCAGGTGCTGGAATTTGCGGTTCCTCATTGCGACCCGACGGTCAATTTGCATGATCAATACTGGATCCGCGAAGCCGACGGCATGATTCACAGCCTTTGGCCCATATCGGCCCGCGGCTGCTCGTGGTAACGGAAGAATTCGCAGGGCTTGTTGAATGCTAGAAATTTTTCAAGACGGTGGCTTCCTGATGCTGCCCATCGCGTTTTGCAGCGTCATCGCCATGGCGATTTGCCTCGAGCGTTGGTGGTCGCTGCGCCGGGCACAGGTGTTGCCTGAGCCGCTTATGGCGCGAATGCATGATACTTCCGGCTGGCCTAGCAGCAGCACGGCGCTGAACGAGTTGGGTGAAACCTCGCAATTGGGCTATGTAGTAGCAGTGGGGCTGGCCAACGTTTCACAGCCCAAGGACGAATTCCAAAAAGCAAGGCAAACTGCGTTGGACATTACGGCACACAGCTTAGAGCGTCATTTGACGGGGCTCGGTGTTGTTGCGTCGATTTGTCCGCTGCTGGGTATTCTCGGTACCGTGGTGGGGCTGATTGAGGTGTTTGATCAACTGTTCGCCGCCGGGCAGACCGACTCGCAATTGCTGGCGGGAGGTATTTCCACCGCGCTGATTACCACGGCAGCGGGACTGTCGGTAGCCATTCCAGCCTTGGTTTGTCATCGCGCGCTGCTGCGCCATGTCGATGCACTCTTGCTCGAGATTGAGGCGGTGAGTGATCGGTTTTTTGATCAAATGAGAAAGGACGCTTAAGTGGCACGGGTGAGAGCCGCGCGCCGCGAACCCGGAATCGAAATAACGCCACTGATTGACGTGGTGTTCTTACTACTGATTTTTTTTATGGTGTCTTCGAACTTTGTGCAAAACCGAGTCATCCATGTGTCACTGCCGGAATCCGATAGTGCGTTGGCTGGCAGTGGTGAGATATTGCAGATAACCGTTACCGCCGCTGGCGACTACTGGGTCGCCGGACAAGACCTTGGCCGTGATATCGAATCTCTGGTGGTGGCGGTTGATGACTACGCGCGGGTGCTGACGGTGGATCAGCTTGCCGCGCAGTCGGTAGAAATTCGAGCGGATGCAAATGCAACGCATCAGTCGGTGATACGCGTGTTCGACGCTTGCGCCTCTGCCGGATTTGTTCAGGTGAGCCTAGCCACTGCCATGTCCGCGCAGACGTCTGAGTTCGCGCCATCGCAAAACTCTGATCCCAACCAATAACCGGAGCCGGTCATGGCTGAAGACGCGAAACGCAAATCAGACTGGTCGATCTATCGTCGGCTGCTGGGATATGTAGGGCACTATTGGCTGCTGCTGATCTTCGCTCTTATTGGGTTTGTTACTGCGGCGGCAGCGGAAGGGTACTTTGTCAGCTTGTTCGGTAATTTGATCGACGGTTGGGACGATGCTCAAGTCCGCGCGGCGGCGACCATACCCATCATGATGGCCGTGGTGACCATGATGCGAGCCTTGGGGGCGATCCTCGGCGAAGCCGCGATGTCTCGGGTGTCCTTTGGCGTGGTCTACGATCTGCGTGAACAGCTGTTTGGCCACATTCTAAAATCTCCCAGCAGCTATTTTGATAGTGCAACCCAGGGTCATATTGTTTCGCAGATCACCTTTACGGTGACCCAACTGAGGGATACGGGCACCGATGCCCTCAGAGCGTTGATTCAAGACGGCTTGAAGGTGTTGGCCTACTTAACCTTTATGTTGCTGATCGATTGGCGACTGACGATGTTGTTCATCGCCATGGCTCCGGTTCTGGGTTTGGTCGTGGCTTTCGCCAGTAATCGCTTTCGTCGGATCAGTCGCCGTATTCAGCATTCCATGGGCGATGTGACCCATGTGGTCTCAGAGGTTGCCAGTGGCTATCGAGAGGTCAAGATTTTTGGCGGACAAGAACAGGAAGAAAGCCGCTTTCTCTCGGCGAGTAAGGTCAACCGCCAGCAGAACATGAAAATGGTGGTGACCAAGGTGTTCAGTTCCCAAACCAACGAAACCATCATTGCTCTAGGGCTCTGCGGGTTGATCTTGGTGTTGTACAGCCCTGACTTTGGTGTGCAGCTGTCCAGCGGTAAGGCCGTGGAATTCTTGGTATTGGCAGGCATGCTGGGTCGTCCGATTCGCAAGCTCTCGGAAATTAATGCGAAGCTGCAGCGCGGCTTTGCGGCGGCAGAAGATATTTTTAAGCAGTTAGATTCCGGGATCGAACAAAACACAGGCGTTTTTGAGCTTGAACGCGCTCGCGGTGACGTGGCGATTGACGGTGTCAGTTTTCGTTACACGCCGGAAGGTCCAGACGTTCTCCACGGTGTTAGCCTGAATATCGCCCCTGGTCAGACCGTAGCGCTGGTTGGTCGGTCCGGTAGTGGTAAATCTACCTTGGCCAGCTTGTTGCCCCGATTCTATGATGTGGGGCGCGGTAGTCTGTCGCTGGACGGCACCCCGATCGAATCCTTTGAACTCGGTAATCTGCGCAAACATATCTCCTTCGTGAGTCAACAGGTCACCTTATTCAACGATACGCTGCGCAATAACATTGCTTATGGCGACATGGCAGAGGCTACGGACGAAGAGATCAATCAAGCCTTGCAGCGCTCCTATGCCGATGAGTTTGTTCGCAACCTACCCGACGGGCTGGAAACCTTGGTTGGCGATGATGGCGTGTTGCTGTCTGGCGGGCAACGGCAGCGAATCGCTATTGCCCGAGCGCTTCTGAAGGATGCCCCGGTGCTGATCATGGATGAGGCCACGTCGGCGCTCGACAACGAATCAGAAAAGTACATTCAGGCCGCCTTACAAGAGGTCATGGTCGGTCGCACAACATTAGTGATCGCCCATCGCTTGTCCACCGTAGAGTCAGCGGACGTGATCGTGGTGATGGATCAAGGCAGGATCGTGCAGCGGGGCAGCCACAAAGAACTGCTTAGCCAAGAAGGTTTGTATGCCGATCTCTACAACGCGCAGTTTCAGGATGATGAAGAGCCGCCGTCTGCACCGGCGAGGTCCGCGACACCGGTCGCGGCAGTCTCAGCGGCACAGTCTCGATCCGGGGCACTGCTGGGGCAATCTGCCAATGCGGTTACTAGGGCGTGGTACAGCGACGCGTTGTGGGTAAAAACGCTTATGCCATTGGCATGGCTTTACGGGTGGATCAGCCGGCGTCGTGCCGTGAGGCAGAAGGCGCTCGGTCAGCAGCGTGCTGCTGAAAATTTCGCGCGCCTGCCAATCATCGTTATTGGCAACATTACTGTTGGCGGTACGGGCAAAACACCGATGGTGGTGGCGCTAGTAAACTTTTTAACGTCTGGCGGGTTTGCACCGGGCGTTGTGTCACGTGGCTACAAGGGCAAGCTCAGTCGTCAAGGTGCGCTCATACCTGCTGGAGCGTCGCCGGGCTTGTATTCGGACGAAGGGGTGATGCTAAAACACAAACTGCATTGTCCGATCGCCATCGCGGCGGATCGGACTCGGGGTGTTGAACTGCTACGTCAGTCCGGCTGTGATGTGGTGGTAGCTGACGATGGCTTGCAACATTATGCCATGGCGCGTGACGTAGAAATTGCCTTGGTCGACGCGACTCGCGGCCTAGGTAATGGTTTGCTGTTGCCTGCTGGACCACTGCGAGAGCCTGTGGAGCGGCTGCGTGAAGTGGACTTTGTGGTCAGCCACGGCGGAGCATCCGGCTTGCACGCGGGTGAATACACGATGACCACTGAACCTGTGCGTTTTCGACGTTTGAGTGATGGCGTGCAGGCTTCTGTCGAGGCTTTTCAGGAGCAGCACCCTTGGGTTCGAGCACTGTGCGGTATTGGCAATCCAGACCGGTTTTTACATACCCTTGCTCAAATCGGGGTGTCCGTTGAGCCGCATGTGTATCCTGATCACCATGGCTTTAGTGGCGATGAGCTCGACTTTACTGATGGTTCACCCATTGTCTGTACCGACAAGGACGCCATCAAATTGAGCGAGCTGGATATCGATTTAAGTCATGTCTGGGCACTTGAAATCGCCATAGACCTCCCCGAAGACTTTGCTCAAGCGTTAACGTCGCTGCTCCAAGAACGGCGCATTAAACCCGGCGCGAACGAGGGCGCCCTCTGATGAACATACACATTGTGATTCCCGCTCGGTTTGCGTCCACACGTTTGCCGGGTAAGCCCTTGGCGGATATCGCCGGTGAGCCCATGATCGTCAGAGTGGCCGCACAAGCCGCCCGCAGCATGGCCAATGATGTGGTGGTCGCCGTTGACGATCAGCGAGTAGCGGATGTCGTGATCGCCGCGGGCTGGCAGGCAGAAATGACCCGAGAAGACCATGCGTCTGGCTCGGACCGGGTGATGGAGGTCGCATCACGACGCGGTTGGTCTGATGATGATATCGTGATTAATGTGCAGGGTGACGAACCCTTGGTGCCACCTCAAGTCATAGACCAGCTTTGCCAAGGGATGTTGGCTCAACCAGAGGTGGCTATGGCGACCTTGTCGGAGCCCATCAGCGATATCGATGATTTTCTGAATCCCAATGTGGTCAAGGTTGTCGCCGATGATGCGGGTTTGGCGATGACATTTTCGCGTTCACCCGTACCCTATCCTCGGGATGCCGAAGGCCGCGACGTGCCAGATGGTGCGGCTCGACATGTGGGGATCTACGGGTTTCGCGTCAGCGCACTGCGTCGCTTTATCGCGCTGGGCGAATCTTCTTTGGAGGGTATTGAAAAACTAGAGCAGCTGCGTTGGCTGCAGGCCTCGCTACCGTTGCTGGTCCTTCAGGCTGAAGTACGTGTGCCCGGTGGTGTCGATACACCGGACGATCTGGCAAGAGTGCAGGCGCTGTTTAGCGCCTGACTCCATCAACGTCGTGTTCGGCGACGTGACTACTTAGGTGCCATACGGATAGCACCGTCCAAACGAATGGGCTCACCGTTGAGATAGGCGTTCTCAACAATCTGCTTGCTCAGGGAGGCAAACTCGTGAGGCAGGCCCAATCGCTTCGGGTACTGAACCATGTCGATCAGCGGATCGCGTACCTGGTCTGGCGCGCCTTCCATCATCGGTGTGTTGAAAATGCCAGGGGCGATGGTGCAGATACGTACGCCCTGGCGAGACAGGTCGCGGGCGATTGGCAGGGTCATGCCTGATACGCCGGCCTTACTGGCTGAGTAGGCTGCCTGACCAATCTGGCCGTCAAATGCAGCAACAGATGCGGTATTGATCACCACTCCACGCTCCAGTGCTTCGCCTTCTGGTTCGTTGACTTGCATGATCGCCGCGCACTTGCTGAGCACTGAGAACGTACCGATCAAGTTCACCTGCACAATGAAATTGAATTTGGCGATGTCGAGAGCGCCTTCGCGTCCAACTGTGCGAGAGGCAGCACCGATGCCGGCGCAGTTTACGTTGACGTGGATCGCGCCAAAGTCTTCGGCGATCTGATTCACTGCATTGCTGACGGATTCGTCGTCGGTAACGTTTACCTGATAAGCACGGGCATCGCCAAGTTCGTTGGCAGTGGCGTTGGCCAAGTCTTCATTCAAGTCCAAAATGGCGACTTTGCCGCCATTGGCGATAATCATCTCTGCAGTGGCTCGGCCGAGACCGGAAGCGCCACCGGTAATGACTGCTACTTTTCCCTCAATGTTCACAGGCTTTCCTTTTGTTGGTTGTGAAAACCTCCCTAGTATACCCTAGCCCCTGAACAGATTTGGATTTACGAATGCGTTTCATCGAGGGTTTTTTGTCGCCGGGTCAGGCCCACGACTTGTTGGCTCAACTGGAAGATTCCGACTGGATTGAATGGCAGCGCGAAACCTTCAGGATTTTCGGGCGTCAGGTCGATGCACCTCGCACCCTGTCTTGGTTTGGTGACGCAGGCCTGAATTATCGCTATACAGGCATCGACCACCGCGCTGTTGGTTGGCCGGAGCCGCTACAGCGCTTAAAAACTCGGGTGGAACAGGCAGCGGGGCAGGTGTTCAATTTTCTCTTGCTCAATCGATACGTTGATGGGTCTGAATACATGGGTTGGCATCGTGATGATGAACATGGGTGTCGCGGCGATATCGCTTCGCTCAGCCTCGGTGCGCCTCGGCGCTTTAGCATTGATCAGTCGATTTCCCAACAGCAAGCCCGTCGACAAACGCTTGCTTTGGGCAATGGTTCCTTGCTGGTGTTTGACGGTCGTCAACGACATTGTCTGAGAGCGACTAAGAAGCCCTGCGGTGTCAGGATCAACCTGACCTTTCGTCTGATCAGCTGATGATTCGTTCAGAAATTTCCTTAAAAAACACGTTGGCCCTGACGTCATCGGCAGACCATGTTGCTGCTGTGGACTCGGTTGCCGACGCTCAAGATGCTATCGAATTTGGCCGAAGAAACGACGCTGAACTGCGCTGTCTGGGAGAAGGCTCTAATGTGGTCTTGATGCCGCGCGTGTCGGGTCTCATTTGTCGTGTGACTCAGGCCGATATCACCCTTGTGAATACCGACGCTGAGAGCGTGACCGTAAGCGTAGGTGCGGGGAAAAACTGGCATGAGCTGGTGCAAGAGACTCTCGCCCAAAATTGGTACGGATTGGAAAATCTGGCGTTAATACCGGGTTCTGTCGGTGCTGCGCCAGTGCAAAACATTGGCGCGTATGGGGTAGAAGTTGCAGAGCGCTTGGTGTCAGTGGACGTTGTTCGAGGCGATGGCTCGGTGCATAAAATGAGCGCTGCAGATTGCGAATTCGGTTATCGGGACAGTATTTTTAAGCGGCGGGTTGCTGACGGTTCTCAGCCTCTACTGATTTTGGCGATCACGCTGCGGCTGAGTAAACGGCCGGTCGTGAATCTTTCGTATCGTGATCTGGGTAAAGCATTGGGTCTCAGCGAAACGAAAACTTCGGTCTTACCGTCACCCCAACAGGTCGCAGAAGCCGTTATATCGATCCGTCGTGCCAAGTTGCCAGATCCGGGCGAGCACCCCAATGTGGGAAGCTTTTTCAAAAATCCGGTGGTGGACGAAGGTGCTGCAGCCCGTCTAGGTGAACTGGGGGCGACGCCATACGCGTTCAACGGTGGGTTTAAAGTGTCGGCTGCACAGTTAATTGACTTGGCCGGCTGGAAGGGCGTTCGGCGAGGCGATGTGGGCTGCTGGCCTCAGCAGCCGCTGGTTCTTATCAATTACGGTCAAGCCACCGCGCAGAATGTGTTGGACTTTGCTAACGACATTCAGCGCAGTGTATCCGATACGTTTCAGGTAGAACTGGAACCTGAGCCATCCGTTTTATCCTGACGGTCGGAACCGCTGGCTATGGATACTCCTTGAGCGCGTAGAGCGGTTTCTCGTTCTCGACGCTTCACTTCGCGAGGGTCGTTCGATGCTCTATCGGGTCTGCTCGGTTTGGCAGGTGCTACCCCAACTTTTGCCTCTGGAACCACAGATACTGGGGTTTCTGCTGCTGAATCCTCTTCTGTCGCTGAATCCTCTTCTGTCGCTGAAGGCTCTTCTGT
>PAFU01000047.1 GCA_002704225.1 Gammaproteobacteria bacterium
TATGACGAAGCCTTTGCTGGAGCCGCTGCGGTTATTCATTCGGGTGCGACCGTGGGCTTCAATCGAGAAACGCCACAAGAGGTTTATGACGGCTGTTTCAAAGAAAATGCTCATGTGATTGAGTCAGTCAGACGCTCAGGCAGTGTCAAACGTTTCGTCTTTACCTCGTCTTTTGCTGCGGTGGGGCACCCACGCGATCCCGGCTATGTGTTTACCGAAAAGGATTGGTGCGGCGATAACGTGGAAGCCTACAAAGGGCGTTGGAGCGAAGAGCAGATTCCTTTAGACCGGGATATCGCCTACGCCATGGCGAAGGCGAATACCGAAAAACTGGTCTATGCCGAAGCCGAAGCCGATGGCGGCTTTGAAGCCCTTGCGATTCTGCCGCTGCACGTCATTGGTCCGTTGATGTCGAGTAATCATGATCAGTCATGGAGCTGGCAGAACCACATCAAGCGCATGATGCAGGGCAAGCCCTACAAGGGCGGTCGCGATGGCCGCATGTTGTGGAACTGTGTCGATGTTCGGGATGTCGCCAGGGCACACCGCCTGTGCATTGAAACCACCGTGGGCAGCAACGGTAGCCGATACATTCTAGCGGCGTCGGATCGAAACGGAGAGCTCTTCACGTGGCAACTTCAGGCGTTGCTCTCTTCAATGTTTCCCTTTGTCTCGCAGGTGGGAGGCGAAGAAATGCACAACGAAAAGCCGGTCAAGGCAACCTATGATGCCCCGAGAGCGTATTGTCTTTTGGCTCGGCAAGAACTGGGAATTGAGACAGCGGATATCGAGACGACTGTGCGGGACACGGTGGATTCCTACTTCCAACTGGGTTTGATTGATCTGCAAGACACCAGCGGAGCCGGGTAGGTAGGTGACCGCTGCAGCGGTTCAGAAAAAAACATGTGACTAGCCCTTGAATATGCAAATGATAATAATTATCATTTGCATATTCATTAAAGGAGTCACCTGTGAAGATAAAGTATTCGCTCCCGCTGGTCATGCTCGGCATGGCAAGTTCCCTTCCAACGGCTGTTGTCGCGGACGACAGTAGCATCGAAGAAGTTGTTGTAACCGGACAAGTGCTGTACCGCGATCAACTCAACGCGCTTAAGACACCGACTCCGATCATCGATGTTCCCCAAAGCGTTGTGGTGATCTCGAGTGAACAGATTGAAAGTAGGGGCTATACCAGCATTACTGATATTGTGAACTACGTTCCGGGTTTGAACTCCTCGCAGGGCGAAGGGCATCGAGATTCTGTTGTATTTCGCGGCGTTCGATCCACTGCTGACTTTTTTGTCGATGGGGTTCGCGATGATGTGCAGTACTACCGTCCACTTTACAATGTAGAACAAGTGGAAGTGTTGAAAGGGCCTAACGCATTGCTCTTTGGTCGAGGCGGTACCGGCGGAGTACTAAATCGCGTGACCAAGAAAGGGGTTTTAGGTGAAGCCTTCACCCAAATTGGCGCGTCAATCGACACCTTTGGAGGCGCTTCCGTGCAGGTGGATCGCAACGTGGACGTCAGCGAAACCGCAGCGTTTCGTGTGAATGCCTCCTATGAAAGCCTGGAAAATCATCGGGATTTCTTCGACGGCGATCGATTGGGCCTGAACCCGACGCTCAAGCTCAAGCTGTCCGAGGCCACAACAGTTGACCTGTCCTATGAGTACCTCGATCACGAGCGATTTATTGACCGTGGTATCCCAACAGGATCTGATGGCCGTCCCGTTGAAGCGTTCGAAGACATTGTGTTTGGCGACCCTCAACTCAATACCACCACGCTAGAGGCGCATTTGCTTAAGGCGATGTTGCAGCACCGATTTTCCGACGACATCAAGGGCAATTTCAGCGCTTTCTACGGCGATTATGACAAGCTGTACCAGAATTTTTATGCTTCAGGCTACGATCAAGTGGCCACACCGGATCAGGTAACCCTGGACGGTTATCTGGACACGACGCAGCGAGAAAATTTGGTTCTGTCCGGTAATGTCGTCGCGCAATTTACCGCCGGCTCGCTGCAGCATACGCTGCTGTTTGGCGCGGAGTTTATTGACACCACCTCCAATCAGGATCGGTATAACGCTTTTTGGGACACGACTTCAGACGATAACGAGGTCTTTGCGGTAAACCGTCCGCTGGCGTTGTCCCGGGGTGTTGGCGTGAATGTCAGTGGTAACGCGACCCGTAATGATTTCACCAGCCAACTAAACGATGACACCCACGTTGATGTGGAAGCCACGTCGGTCTACGTGCAGGATGAAGTCACGCTGTCAGAAAGCGTCAAGATGGTGCTGGGTGCTCGGTTCGATGAATTCGACATAACCGTAGTGAATGTGAAAAATGCTGGGGAAAGGCGCAGTCGAAAAGACAGTGAAGTCTCGCCACGAGCGGGTTTGATCTACAAACCCCAAGAGAATGTTTCGATCTATGCAAGCTATAGCGAATCCTTCCTGCCCCGCAGCGGCGAGCAGTTTGCGAACATTAACGGTGACAAAAACCAACTGGATCCTGATACCTACTCCAACCTTGAACTGGGTCTCAAGTGGGATGTCACAGGACGGTTAAATGTGTCAGCGGCGATCTTTGAAATTGAGAGCAGCTCTCCTCAGGTTGCGGACAGTGATCCATCGACTCTTGATGTCATCGACTCGACCATCGAAGGGTTTGAGGCGCAGGTCAACGGACAGCTCACCGATGCGTGGGGCGTAGCCGTTGGTTACAGCTACTTGGATGGCGAACTCGTCGATGAATTTGGCTCGACAGGGCGACGGCTTCGCGAGCTGCCAGAAAACACGTTTTCGGTCTGGAGCACGTATCAAGTCACGCCTCGAATCGGTTTGGGCCTCGGGTTGACGTACCAGGATGACAGTTTCATCAACCAGTCAAATACGGCGACGCTACCAAGCTATACCCGAGTCGACGCAGCTGTGTATTTCGATGTGTCTGAACGTCTGAGTCTGCAGTTAAACATCGACAACTTGGCCGATGAACTCTACTTCCCGAATGCGCACAGCACGCATCAAGCGACCGTTGGTGAGTCCATCAATGCGCGATTGAGCATGCAGTGGCGTCCCTAGTCGATGAGCTTAGTCGATGAGCTTGTCTTGAGATGGGAGCGGCCAGATCGCTCCCATCGCGGGCGCGGGATATGTTACTCGGGCGCGCCGGCGTCAAGGATTGATCCGGCAGCGAATTCCCGTCTGCTTTGTTGGTCGCGCATCGCTTCATAGCGGGCTTTTCTTAGCACATTTCTGGCATAGGAACGTTCGTTCGCAAACGCCATCTCTTCCGCCTTCATTGGGTCGAAAACTGGCCACTGAGGTAAGTCAGCTTGATTTGGGTTTCCGCTTCGAGCGAAGCGAGTCCAGTAGCGCTGCATTTCTTGTTCAAGATCGTCATCTCTCTGATCCCTTGGCCAAAACGGCAGCCAGCTTTGGAAAAGCGGGAACAGTTCTTGGGCATGACCGGCACCGATGGTTTGCTCTGCGGACGGCGGGGTTCGCTCGAAGAAATAGAGATAGGCGGGCGCTCCAATCGCCCGTTGGCGCTCGGCCATGTAATAGGCATGGCGGCCAAACCAAGTGTCCCCCATCATTGTCGACGCGTTAGTGACAACGTCTCCAGCGTCGTCCACCGGGTACTGCAGCGCCACGTTCTCCGCTTGATCAAGAAAGTTTGTCTGCAGTAACTGTTGCCAATCGTTCATATCCGATGGCTGAATGAACGGGCCGCCGTCGACGGGGCTGAGCCCAAAGTAATAAAGCAGGCTGCCCTCGTCTGCGTTGCTGCCCACCATCAGAGGAACGCCCGCTTGTTTACCCCGTGCAAAGGTCAGCGCCGTGGGCTCGGGCAGTACGTAACCGTCCACTTGGGGATGGAAGGTGGCATTCAGTTCCGGCGATACAGCGGCAGGTCTGAGGGCGTCTGTATCCAATTGACGCAGTGCGAGAATTTCTTGCTCACCGCTGACCCCCATCATTTCGGCCAGCCGTCGTCCTGCCTGAAAACCACTGATGGTTTCCAAGGATTGGTCGGTCGTTTGAAATTGTTGGAATCCGCTTCCACTTTGCGCGATGGCTCTGTGGAACAAGCCCCGGGTCAGGGGCGAAGCCATAAGCTGGCCAACCGAATGGCCGCCAGCGGACTCTCCGAAGATGGTGACGTTGTCTGGGTCTCCGCCGAAGCGTTCAATATTGTCGCGTACCCACTGTAGGGCCGCGATTTGATCAAGAGTGCCGTAGTTGCCAGTGCTGCCATTGGGGTCCTCATTTGCCAGTTCCGGGTGCGCTAGGAAGCCGTACAGACCAAGTCGATAGTTGATGCTGACCAAGATGACCCCTTGATTGGCCAAGCTAGGGGATTCGTAGATGCCTCCACCTGAGCCGTATTGATGGCCGCCACCGTGGATCCAGAACATTACAGGTAGTGGTTGGTCTGAGCGTGTGGTGTCGGTGGGTACCGTGACGTTTAAGGTCAGGCAGTCTTCAGACATGGTGGTTTCTGCGAATCCGCTGAATTGGGTGATAAGCCATTGGCCGTGGGCGGGCATGCCCGAACCCTGAAGCATGTTGGACAGGAAAACAGAGTTGCCAGCTGAGTTATCCTGCCAGCAGGCCGGTCCAAATTCCGTGGCGTCGAGTGTCTCTTGCCAGGCTGGTATGGGGGCCGGTGCGCGCCACCTTAACTCGCCCAAGGGAGGCGTTGCGTAAGGAATGCCACGGAAGACCTTTGCGTCGCCGAGGTCTAAACCTTCAATGGGACCTTTGTTTGTCTCCACAACGACGGTTCGATCGCACCCACTGAAAAGTATGGCTACCGCGAATAGGGCGGCGGCCGTCCCAATCCTTCTGATTGTCTGCATGTATGTTCTCCCCTTGCCGTTGATTTGGCTGATCGCCTGACAGTCCGAGTATCGTGATTTACTGTTTTGGTGCAACTATGGGGCACGGAGGCGTTTGGCGGATTTGCAAAAATGCAAGATGGATTGAGCCGGTCTTTGCGGTATGGTTTTTGAGGAAAACAAGAACAAGGAGGCACCATGAAAACCCTACATTTTGTGAGCACGCTGCTGATCGGCGCAGTGCTGCTGACGGGCTGCAGTTCGCCAGAGACTCAAGCCCCCAACGCAAAAACGGAAGTCGGCACTCGGTCGTCAGATCTGGCTTTGGCTGAACGGGCAGGAGCGCCGTTGTTTGAGGGCATGGGGCAATACGAAATGCCGATTACCACCCAAGACGCCGATGCTCAGCGCTATTTCAATCAAGGCATGGTGCTGGCCTTTGCCTTTAATCACGCGGAATCCATTCGCAGTTTTCGTGCTGCACAAAGCTTGGATCCGACCTGCGCCATGTGTTTTTGGGGCGAGGCGTTGGCCACCGGGCCAAACATCAATGTCACCAGTAAGGGCAAGGTAATTATGGCGCCGGCAGAGCGTATCGCCGCGTATGCAGCGCTGCAGAAGGCGATAGCGCTTCAAGACAACGTGACGCCCAGAGAGCAAGGCTACATTAATGCCCTGGCCAACCGATACAACGGCGACGTGAACAGCGATCGGGCACCCCTAGATCTCGCTTGGGCGGATGCCATGGGCGAGCTTGCTGCTCAGTATCCTGAGGATATGACAGCGGCATCGATATACGCAGAAGCCCTGATGAATACGATGCCATGGAACTATTGGTCCGATGACGGCATCGCGAAGCCCGAAACCTCTGCGGTTATTGCCTCCTTGGATCGTGTCCTCGATGTTGAGCCTAACCACCCCTTGGCCTTACACCTGTATATCCATGCGCTTGAGGCATCCAATGATCCAGGTCGTGCTGAACCCGCGGCAGACCGTTTGGCCAACTTGGTTCCCGGTGCCGGTCACCTGGTGCACATGCCATCTCATATCTTTTATCGAGTCGGCCGATATAACGACGCAGCCATCGCCAATCAACGAGCCGCGGACGTGGACGAGGCGTATATTGCGGCCTGCAATGCTCAGGGTTTCTATCCAGCACTTTACTACCCCCACAACATCCATTTTCTTTGGGCCGCGTCAACCATGCAGGGCCAGAGCGCAGTGAGCATCGAGAGTGCACGCCGGGTGGTGGCCAATGTGCGGGTGGAGCAGGTGCAAGCCTTTCCGACAGTGGAATTTTTCCGAACCGTACCGCTGTTGTCTCTTGTCCGATTTGGCAAGTGGGATGAAATCCTAGCGGAACCCCATCCACATGAAGGGTTCATGTTTGCCAAGTCGATTTGGCACTATGCGCGTGGTGTTGCCTATGCAGCCACCGGTGAGGCGGTTCTTGCGGCAGACGAACTGGCGTTGTTGTTGCCGCTAAAAGACGATGTTTCGGTTCGTTTTCTGGACAGCCGTGACTATCCGGGTTCTACCTTAGTGGCAATCGCAATTGACCTGTTGCAGGGTGAAATCGCCTATCGAGCAGGGGATTTCACCGCGGCCGCGGCCAGCTTTGAGGACGCTGTGGCAAAACAAGACTCGCTTCCCTACACCGAGCCACCTTTCTGGTACTACCCCACGCGCCAGTCCTTGGGCGCGGCGCTTCTGGCGGGTGGTGACGCGCCCCAAGCCGAGTCGGTCTTTCGCCGCGATTTAGAGCAATACCCCCACAACGGCTGGTCGATGTTCGGTTTAATCCAAAGTCTGGAGAATCAGGGCAAAAACGATGAAGCGGGCAAGATACGCCAGCACTTTGACAAAGCATGGCAGTTCGCGGACATCGAACTGACCGCTGCAGTTCTTTAGCACAACGTGTCCTCGTCTTGACCGCCGATACGGCGGNTTGTCGATCAGCCAAGATCCAGCGCGATTCTTTATCAAAAGGGCGCGCTGGTTGGGCGTAAATGGCCACCATTTTCACAACAAATAGGGCATAATCTCGCGCCATTAACCGCGTAGCGCCGGCGGCTGGCTGATTTTGCATAACTTTTTGAAAAAACGGTGATCAAAGTCTGTCTTTCATGCATCGGGAATGCGCAACTGTTTTACCTTTAGCTGAACACCAAAAGTATGAATGTATCTATTGAAACTCTAACGGGTTTGGAACGTCGCTTGACCATTGCCATCGACAGCGATGCCTTTGAAGAACAAATTACCGCCCGACTGCAATCCGCCCGCGGCCAGGTGAAAATCCCAGGATTCCGAGCTGGCAAAGTGCCGATGAAAGAGGTCCGGCGTCGCTATGGCGATGCCGTACGGTCAGAAGTTGCCGGCGAAATGATGCAGAGCAGCTTCATGACAGCCGTTCAGCAGGAAGACATGAATCCAGCCAGTTCGCCCAAGCTTGATGTGGTGAAAATGGATCCGGGTATCGACTTTGAATTCACAGCGACTTTTGACGTGTTTCCAACCGTTGAGTTAGCCAACTTTGACCGGGTCAACGTTAAGCGGCCTTCAGCAGAAATTGAAGATGCCGATCTTGAGACCATGATCGCGCGATTGCGTGAGCAGCACGCAACCCAAGAGCCTGCGGTTCGACCAGCGCAAGACGGTGACCAGGTCATTGTGGACTTTACCGGTGAGCTAGATGGCGAGCGCGTGGAAGAGGCGTGTGGCGAAGGCATGACCTTTACGATCGGCCAAGGCCAAATGATCGAGGACTTTGATAAGGGCGTTGTCGGCCTTGGGGCTGGAGAAGAGTCCACTTTTGATGCGGTCTTCCCCGACGATTACCGGGCAGAGGAACTGCAAGGCAAGACGGTCCAGTTTTCCGTCAAAGTCTCAGAGGTAAACGAGCGTCAGCTTCCCGAACTCGATGAGGAGTTTTTCCAAAAATTCGGGATCGAAGAAGGCGGCGAAGAGGCGTTCCACGCGGAAGTGCGCAGTAATATGCAGAGAGAGCTCGATTCGGCGGTTAAAAACCAGATTAAACAACAGGTTATGGATGGTTTAGCGGAAATACATGAGTTTCCAATTCCCGGCGATATCGTNCAAAGAGAGATACAGGTGCTCAAAGAGCAGATGATGAGCCAATTTCAAATGCCGCCGGGGCAAGCTCAGAGCTTGGACCTGCCGGATGCCTTGTTCCACGATCAAGCGGAAAAGCGCGTGAAGGTNGGTCTAATCGTTAATGAAGTCATCAGTTCNGGCGANTTGGTGGCTGACGAGGCCAAGGTAGANGCGAAGCTTCAGGAGATGGCTGANCCGTATGGTGAGCCCGAGCAGGTGATCGAATGGTATCGAAGCAATCCTGAACAAATGGGTAACATCGAGATGGCGGTGCTTGAAGATCAGGTGGTTGACCACATTATGGCTTCGGCGGAAATTGAAGAGGTCGTGTCCAACTATGCCGACGTCATCAGCGGAGCGGCCATCGCACCGCCTGCGGAGGAAGGCGATTCTGCAGACGTTGAAGCCGTTGCGGAGACGGTTGGCGAATCCGCTGACGAAAAATAGAGGGTCCCTAATCGGTTGCGCGGCGGAAGTCGTGACAAGATGGTTGGCCTAGGTACGCGGTCCAGTGACATGACACGAAAAAGTGAAGGTGATATGAGTACAGCAGGAGAATCGAGTATGACGCCGATGACAGGACTGGGCATGGTGCCCATGGTGGTAGAGCAGACGGCCCGTGGTGAACGCTCGTACGATATCTATTCCCGGCTCTTGAAAGAGCGGATAATTTTCATGGTTGGCCCGGTGGAAGATCACATGGCGAATCTGATCGTTGCCCAAATGTTGTTTTTGGAGTCTGAAAACCCCGATAAAGACATAAACCTCTACATCAACTCGCCCGGAGGTTCCGTCACGGCAGGGCTCGCAATCTATGACACCATGCAATTTATCAGGCCTCAGGTCAGCACCCTCTGTGTGGGACAAGCGGCGAGTATGGGCGCATTCCTCCTCGCTGCCGGCGAGTCTGGCAAGCGATTTGCGCTGCCCAATTCTCGCATGATGCTTCATCAGCCAGCGGGCGGGTCTCGTGGCGTTGCTGCCGACATAGAGATTCAAGCCCAAGAGATTCTGTTAGCGCGAGAGCGGCTGAACAAAATCATTGCCGAGCATACAGGGCAGGACATCGAACGCGTCGCCAAGGATACCGACCGAGATTTCTGGATGAGTCCCGAGGAAGCTCAGGAATACGGCTTGGTAGATGCAGTGCAGTCAAGCCGCACGACCAAGGCAGAAGCGTAAACAAAACATCGCAGTCGGCGCGATCGAACCACTAAACGGTGTTTGTTGCGTCGCACAGTAAACGTCTTTTCGGGGTTGCAAATCGTGCAGCCACGAAGCAATGTAAAAGACAGTGATTTTTCGCGCACCAACTCGCAGAGAGGGTGGCATATGTTAAGAGGAAGTTATGTCAGAAGAAGGTAGCAAAGGGGACGATTCAGGTAAGCTGCTGTACTGCTCTTTCTGTGGCAAGAGCCAGCATGAAGTCCGCAAATTGATCGCAGGGCCGTCGGTTTTTATCTGCGATGAGTGCGTCGAGCTATGCAATGACATTATCCGCGAGGAAGTATCCGAGGCAGCTCAAAGCGGCGAGTCCGCGAAGCTCCCGGTTCCTACGGAAATCAAAGAAATTTTAGACGAGTACGTCATTGGTCAGGATCAGGCCAAAAAAGTGCTTTCGGTGGCTGTGTACAACCACTATAAGCGTCTGAATTACAGCGCCAAGAAAGACGATGTAGAACTGTCTAAGTCAAATATCTTACTGATTGGGCCAACTGGTTGCGGCAAGACCCTGCTGGCGGAGACGCTGGCGCGATTGCTTGATGTGCCTTTCACCATTGCCGATGCAACGACGCTGACCGAGGCTGGCTACGTAGGCGAGGACGTCGAAAACATCATTCAGAAGTTGCTTCAAAAGTGTGACTACGATGTGGAGCGCGCTCAGGTCGGTATCGTTTATATTGATGAAATCGACAAAATTTCCCGTAAATCGGATAATCCTTCGATCACCCGTGACGTTTCCGGGGAAGGGGTGCAGCAAGCCCTGCTGAAACTCATCGAAGGCACTGTGGCGTCAGTGCCGCCTCAAGGCGGTCGTAAGCATCCCCAGCAAGAATTTTTGCAGGTGGATACCTCCAAGATCTTGTTCATCTGTGGTGGGGCCTTTGCCGGATTGGACAAAGTGATCACTGATCGTTCCGATCGCTCGGGTATTGGATTCGGCGCTCAGGTCAAGGGCGAGTCGGACAAAGACAGCATCGGGGAAACGCTGCAGAATCTTGAGCCAGAGGACTTGGTGCGCTATGGCCTGATCCCGGAATTTGTTGGCCGATTGCCTGTGGTAGCAACGCTGGGTGAACTCGATAACGATGCGTTGGTCAGAATCCTGACCGAACCCAAGAACTCGTTGACGCGTCAATACTCCAAACTGTTCGAGATGGAGGGGGTTGAAGTGGACTTCCGTGAAGACGCTCTTCAAGCCGTGGCAGCGAAAGCCACCGAGCGAAAGACGGGCGCTCGCGGTTTGCGATCCATACTTGAATCTGTGTTGTTAGACACCATGTACGATTTACCTGGGTCTGAGTCTGTCAGTAAGGTGGTTATCGATGAGAGTGTCATCACTGGCGAGAGTTCGCCGATGCTGATTTACGAGAACATTGATCAAGCCGCACCCAAAGAAGGTAGCTCTTAAGGCGCTTCCACAGGCGTGAGAACGCTCAAAGTAGCTCGTCTTAAGCGCTGATACTTCTACGCGACTCAGACAACAGGATGTGAAGGACACGGTACTCGGTATACAGTGTCTGCAATCTAGTAATTGCCTGAGTCATCTTTATGTCTGATTCCTCTCGAGAACTGTTACCCGTGTTGCCACTGCGTGACATGGTCGTATTTCCGCACGGCGTCCACCCTTTGTTTGTTGGAACGAAGAGTTCAATTGTTGCCTTAGATTCGGCGATGGCCGACGACAAACAGATTTTCCTAGTGGCAAAAAGAGAATCCGAGAAAGCGGAAGTTGGCCCAGAAGACCTTTACGCGATGGGCACCGTTGCGACCATTCTGCAGTTGCTGAAACTCCCGGATGGCACGGTAAAAGTGCTTGTCGAAGGAGGTAGCAGGGCCGTTGTTAAGGAAGTGGACGTCAGCGGCGAGTTCATCCGTGCTGAGGTCGAAGTGCAGCAAGAACTGGAAATGGAGGCTCGGGAAGCGGACGCTGTGGTTCGTTCGTTGCTATCGCATTTCGAACAATTTGCTCAAGGCAACAAGAAAATCCCTCAGGAAGTCCTCGCCTCGTTATCAGGGTTGGATGATCCCTCCAGACTCATGGACACCATGGCCGCCCAGATGTCCTTGGAAATGAAGGAGCGTCAGTCGATCTTGGAAACCGTTGAAATCAAGGCCCGTATGGAGCGTCTGCTGGGCTTAATGGATAACGGTCTCGCCGTGCAGCAAGTTGAAAAGCAAGTGCGCGGTCGCGTGAAAAAGCAGATGGAGCAAAGCCAGCGCGACTATTACCTAAACGAGCAAATGAAGGCCATCCAAAAAGAGATGGGGGACGATTCTGCTTCGGAAGTAGATGAACTGCAGGCCAAGATCGATGAGGCGGGGATGCCCGCCGAGGCCAAGAACAAAGCGCAAACTGAATTAAACAAACTCAAAAACATGGCGCCCATGTCAGCAGAGGCCACTGTGGTACGAAGCTTTGTCGATTGGATGCTGAATATTCCATGGAGCAAGCGCAGTCGGGTTCGTAAGGATTTGGCCGCCGCACAGGAAATTCTTGATGCGGATCACTACGGTTTGACCGAGGTAAAAGAACGAATCATCGAGTATTTGGCCGTGCAAAATCGGGTGTCGAAGTCCAAAAGCCCGGTGTTGTGTTTGGTTGGGCCTCCTGGGGTTGGCAAGACCAGCCTAGGTGAAAGCATTGCCAAGGCAACCAATCGCAACTTTGTTCGTATGGCCCTGGGCGGGGTGCGCGATGAAGCTGAGATTCGTGGACACCGCCGTACCTATATAGGGTCGTTGCCCGGCAAGATTATCCAGAAGATGTCAAAAGCCGGCGTTGTGAATCCTCTGTTCTTACTCGACGAAATCGACAAGATGGGGATGGATATGCGGGGGGATCCCTCCAGCGCATTGCTTGAGGTTTTGGACCCAGAGCAAAACGACACGTTCAATGACCATTATTTGGAAGTCGACTACGATCTGTCGAACGTCTTTTTTGTTTGCACCTCAAACTCTATGAACATTCCAGGGCCGCTGCTGGATCGAATGGAAGTGATTCGTCTGCCGGGGTACACCGAGGATGAAAAACTTAACATCGCTCAGCGCTACCTGGTGCCAAAGCAGATAAAAAATAATGGGTTGAAGGCCGACGAACTGGAGATAACAGATCTGGCGCTGATTGACCTAATTCGCTACTACACCAAGGAGGCAGGCGTCCGCGGTTTAGAACGTGAAATAGCGAAGGTCGCGAGAAAGGTTGTGAAGGAACAATCCTTGAGCGCCGATCTCCAGGCCAAGGGAAAGCGGAAGAAAGCCGCAAAGAAATTTGCAAAAACGGTTGTTGAACCGGATCAACTGAGTCATTACAGCGGTGTCCGCAAATTCAGTTATGGACGGGCTGAGGAAAAGGATCAGGTCGGTATTGTGACCGGGCTGGCGTGGACTCAGGTGGGTGGCGAGCTGTTGAATATTGAAGCGGTATCGATGCCGGGTAAGGGGCGTCAGACCAAGACCGGCTCGTTAGGGGATGTGATGCAAGAGTCCATTCAGGCAGCTCTGACATTCGTGCGCAGTCGCTCCAGCGTGCTCGGATTACCAGAAGATTTTCATGAGAAAACGGACCTGCATATCCACGTGCCAGAGGGTGCAACACCCAAGGATGGTCCGAGCGCTGGTATCGGGATGTGTACCGCCATGGTGTCTGTGATAACCGGGATTCCAGTGAAAGCCGATGTCGCTATGACAGGAGAGATCACCTTGCGTGGTCAGGTGTTACCCATTGGCGGTCTGAAAGAGAAGCTTTTGGCCGCCCATCGAGGGGGCGTGAAGCAGGTTGTGATACCGCATGAAAACGAAAAGGACTTAGCTGAAATACCGGAAAATATAAAGAACGATCTGCAGATCCACAGTGTTAAGTGGATGGACGAGGTTCTACAGGTGGCATTGGATCGCATGCCAGTACCTCGTATCGCAGATCCACAAGGTGATGCTCAGTCAGAGAGAGTGGAACGAAAGGGTGATGACGAAGGCGCATCGAGTATCAGTCCTCACTAGAAGGTGTGATAGGCGACGCATTGCAGGGTTTGTTGTCGGATAGAGAGAATTGGTTGCCATAGCACACGAGGGTTGTTATATGATGTCTTGTCCGCGAGGATGTTTCTAAATCATCGCGTTAGGGCGAAGTGCCCGGTGTTTTGCGTAAAGCCAAACGCCTGGGTATGACTAATCTGCAAATCTTCTAACGCGACAAGCGAGGGGTAAGACATTGAATAAAAGTGAATTGGTAGACCACGTAGCCGAATCGGCAGACATTCCTAAGGCAACTGCGGCTCGCGCTGTCGATGCTGCGATTGAGGGCATCACTGGCTCTTTGAGCAACGGTGAGTCTGTAGCCTTGGTTGGTTTTGGTACATTTTTGGTTCGCGAGCGCGCTGCGCGTGCTGGGCGTAACCCAAAAACCGGAGAAGCAATTCAAATTGCCGCTGCTAAGGTGCCTGCATTCAAAGCAGGCAAAGCATTAAAGGATGCTTTGAACTAAGCAGCGTTTGCAGCGGCTTCAGTCGCTGTCGGAGGGCGCAGTACTTGCGCCCTTTTTTTTAGGTTGTGTGTTCCTGAGCACCGAGTGTGTGATGACAGGGCAAGGCATTGTCCTTGCTCAAAGAGTGTGACCGTTCAAAGCCTTACGAACGGGAACGCATACCCAAGATCAAAATGAACGATTGAGAAAGATTAAGAAAAATGCTGCAACAGCTTAGAGATCAAACCCAGTCCACGGGATTCAAAATTCTTGTGGTCGCCATTATTTTAGTACTGACCCTGTTCGGTTTTGGCGCAACCAATATTTTCATGGGGAACGTCCCAAGTATTGCCACAGTTGGTGATTTTGATGTTACCGAAGGCGTGCTGTCGGTTGAAACTGAACGGGAACGACGCAGACTGCTCTCGCAGATGGGCCCGGAGTTTGACCCGGCGGATATTGACCGCGTGCAGTTGCAGAATTATGCCCTCGAACAACTGGTGAACCGGCAGGTCTTGTACCAAACCGCCGCACAATTGGGTATTGGTTTTTCCGATGCTGAAGTCAATCAGCGCCTAGTGGAAAGCCCTGCNTATCAGATCGCTGGCGAATTCAGCGAGGCGGTGTATCGCCAACAGCTGCAGCTCATGGGGTTTGCGCCAGTACAGTTTATTCAAGAGGTGCAGCAGGGGCTTGGCTCTGAGCTGCTGCGGGCAAGCATCGCCGACACCTCATTCTCCGAAGACTGGGAAGTTGGTCAGGCAGCGGCGCTTTTGAATCAGCGTCGGGACGTCGCCTATCTCAGTTTGAATTTACAGGACTACCTCGAAAACATTGAGGTTGCAGATGAAGACGTGGCGACGCGCTACGAAGAAGATCGCTCATCCTACGTGACTGAGGCACGTGTTGACGTTGAATGGCTTGAATTGTCCTTGGACGGGCTGCGGTCAACCGTCGAAGTCGATGACAGCGACGACGCCCTAAGAGCGATTTATGAAGATGATATCGGCGCGATGGGCGATCAAGCTCAGCGCGATTCCGCTCATATCCTTGTTGTTNTGGATGAGGGAACGGATGAAGCCGCCGCGCTTGCAAAAATTCGACGTGCGGCCGATCGTCTTGCCACAGGAGAGAATTTTTCTGCCTTAGCCAAGGAACTTTCGGACGACCCGGGCTCCTCGGACATCGGTGGCAGCTTGGGAATGATGTCAAAAGGGTCCTTTGACCCGGTGTTTGAAGAAGCACTGTGGGCATTGGAAGCCCCCGGAGATGTATCGGAACCCGTTCGTAGCGAATTTGGCTACCATCTGATTCGCTTGAACGAAATCGGCGCTGTCGACGTGCCAACCTTCGCAGACGAAAAAGACGGGATTCTCGACCGCCTGCGCTCGGAGGCCGCTGCGGAAGCGTTTGATTCGGCGGTGGAGGAGCTTGAACAGCGGGCATTTGAAGAACGGTACGAACTGACCGAAACAGCCAGTGCTCTTGGTTTAACCATTCTGCGCGCTGAGGGTGTTACGGAGTTTAACGGGGCAGACACGAATCAATGGGCGCTAGCGGGTGACCTAGACGTGATCGAAAGCCTGTTCTCAACCGAGGGGCTTGAAGGGGAAAATAGCGCGGTAATTTCTTTGGGTGATGGCAGAGCAGCTGTGGTGCGGGTGGCGCAATACTATGCCTCTGAGCAGCTGGCTCTGGCAGATGTGCAGCAAGTCATTGTTGACGAGCTTAAACAGGAAGCCGCTCGTGGTGAAATTGAATCGGATAAGGCCAACGCTCTGGCGCAATTGGACGCGGGTGTGCCCGTGTCTGAGGTCGCCAACGAACTTGGCAAGCGCTGGGAAACTCGCGAATTGATTACCCGCAGAGGCGCTTCCCTAAGGGGACTGGCCAATGTGCCGGAAAGTGTTCTAACCGAGGCGTTTTCGCTGCCACGACCCAGCGACGGCGGAAAAAGTATTGGTGCTGCGACGACCACCGATGGCAGCGCTCTGGTCGTTGTGACTCGAGTGCTCGCCGGCGATGTTGGCGCCACTGAGGAGACGCTGCTGCAGCAGTTGGAGCAACAGGTGACAGCGAGAAATCAACAACTGGAGTTTGGCGCGTTTTTCGCTGCAGCAGAGGCTTCTGTTGGTGTTGCCAGAGCTGAGTAATACCGCGCTCAACCGACCCGGCTAACCACCAATAACGTCGACAAAGAGGGTCAGGCCTTCGCCTGGCTGCAAGTAACGCTCTGGATTCATGTTGTTCCACGACACGATGTCGCTCACTCGAATACGAAAGCGTTGAGCGATTCGGCTTAACGAATCGCCGCGCCGCACTCGGTACTGAATCTTCCGCACCTTGGAGGGCACAGGTTCTATGCTTGATGCCGGCGCGTTGGAAGAGGCTGTTGTCGCGCCGGGAATCAAGACTTTCTGGCCGACTCGTAGAATATCTCTAGGCCCGATCTGATTCAGTTTGACCAAGGAGGCAACGCTGACGTCGGCTTGCTTAGCGATTTTCCAAAGCGAATCGCCGGTGCGCACGACATAGAGTGTCTTGCCCGCTTTGCTCGGTTGATTGATCGCGCTGGGGCCGGGCACCCGAAGTGTCTGGCCGATCTGAAGCAGATCGCTTTCCAAGTTGTTGAAGACTTTGAGTGTCTGGCTGGTGACACCGTAGGTCTCCGCTATTTCGCTTATCGTGTCGCCGCTTTGCACGATCACCTCTCGCCAAGCGACTCGCTCATCTGGGGCGATATCCATCAGACGCCGTGTCGCTTCGGCTATAGGATCTGTTCCGCCGTCCCAGTCACTGGGTAGCATTAGCCTTAACGGACTCTGGCTCGACCACTGTGAGCTGCGCAGAGCGGGGTTGAAGTCGTAGATCTCAGCAACCTCTAAAGCCAAGACCTTAGCCACGACGGCAACGTCGAAAGGGGATGGCAACACAACCTCTCTCAAAGGGTCGACGTTTTCAACCGGGGGCAACTGGATACCGAATGCTTGGGGGTTTGCGACAACGGCGGAAATTGCCAGTAGCCGAGGGACATAGGCTTGAGTCTCTCTAGGCAGGCGCAGGGCGAAAAAGTCTTTGGTCTTTCCGCTTCTGACGGCTTTAGAAACCGTTCCGCCGCCGGCATTGTATGCGGCCAGTGCCAAAGACCAATCGTCAAAACGCAGATGTAGATCCTCCAGAAAGTCGAGCGCAGCGTGGGTCGAAGCGATGACATCACGACGTCCGTCGTAGTGACTGTTCATTTGTAGGCCGTACTGCTTCGCCGTCGGTCGCATGAATTGCCACAGTCCGCTGGCACCGTAGGGTGAAAAAGCGTACGGGTCTAAGGCGCTCTCGATCACCGGTAGTAGCGCTAACTCTGCCGGCAGATTTCGCTCAGAAACCTCATGCAAAATGTATGGGAGGTAGCGCTGCATGCGTGGCGCCAGCCGTTCCCAGTATTCCGGGTGGTTTTGCAGCCAGCGCAGCTGCTGACCTACGCGTTTCTCATCGGTTTGGTGGTCGAGAGTCATTTGCGGGCGCATGACCTGCCAAAGACTGGGCTCAGGGATGGTCTCTTGCTCAGAGCTAGGGCTCTCGTCGGATTCGGGTGCTTCGCTCAAGCGCTGGGTGTTGGCGGTAAGCGGCGCAGCGTCATTGGTGACCACTGGATTTTGAGTGGGTTGGTCGCCACGTTGAACGCGATTTGCTTCAAGATCACTTGTCGTTGGAGGCGTCACTGGGGGATCGCCCGCCGCAACGCAGCCGCCAACCAAGGCGATTGACCAAAGGATGGCTGCCCTAAGGATCAGCCTGCGGGTAAAAGTGTAGCTAAGGAACTTGATGTTGATGTAGCCTAGAAAGGATGAGAATGGACAAGCCGGCGATATTATCAGGTTCCGGCGCTATCGGGTAAAGGGTATGAGCGCAGCGAATCCCAATGGCAGTAACCAGAGTCGCAATGACCTTGGTGGTAGCGAGCAGAACGCACTGTGGGACAGCAGACTCGGCCAGCGCTTGATCGAACAAGAGTCATCTCTGCTGCATCCTGTGCTGCGGGGGCTTTACGGTGAGTCCGTTCTTTGGATTGGTGAACAAACGAGTATGTCCCAGAGTCTTGGCCGATGTATGGTTCGCTTACCAATTCACGCTTCTTGCCTAAACAGTCCCAAAGGACGTCCGGAGATGCGAGACATTACGCGTCTGCAGGTATGCAGTGGCAGCCTGCCATTCGCGAGCGCATCTCTTGATGGCGTGGTGCTACATCATGCCCTTGAAAGCGCTCCTGATGCACGGGCGTGTATTCGAGAGGTTGAACGAGTCCTCAAGCCGGGAGGACGACTGGTGATTTGTGCGTTCAATCCGATCAGTCTGTCAGGGCTTCGCGCGTGGAGTGCGCGATCAAGCGCAAATCCGCTTTGGGGGCAGAAATTCATCAGCCCGACACGTTTGTTGGATTGGCTTGCCTTGTTGAATCTCAAGCAGGTGCAAAAGCCTGAATATCGTTCAATTACCGCGCCACTTATAGGGCCGTCTCTTGCCACGCTGGGGCAGCGCATGGCTCAATGGTCTGTGGTTAATTCACTGAAAGCCAGCGCTAAACCCCTGTGGGGTTTTGAGCTGCTCGCGCCGACGCTAGCGAGTGCAAAGCGGCTAATTGATCAGGTCATTAAACGACTGCCGATAGGAGGTATTGTGATCGTCTCCGCCTGCAAGACTCGGCAAGGTGGCACACTGGTTGGGCGGGAAAGTACGAGAACGAAACCGGGTCGGGGTAAGCTGGTGCTTGCGCCGACGGCCCGAGTCAACCTGAAACGAACTGAGCATTAATCGGAGCATGACATTGACGATAGAAGTATTCACCGACGGCGCATGCCGAGGCAATCCTGGACCTGGTGGTTGGGCGGCCTTGGTGCGGCAGGACGGAGTCGAGCAGATGTACGCTGGTGCAGAGCCTCAGACGACGAATAACCAAATGGAACTGATGGCGGCAATTCAGGGCTTGGAGCAACTCGCATCGCACTCGACGGTCAGTTTGACTACCGATTCCCAATACGTCCGGCAGGGCATCACCCAGTGGATTCATGGTTGGAAGCGCAATGGGTGGAAAACGTCTCAACGCCAGCCGGTAAAGAATCAGGAGCTTTGGCAGCGTCTGGACGCGGCCGTGGCAGATCATGATGTTGAGTGGCATTGGGTCAAGGGCCACAGCGGACATCGCGAAAATGAGTTGGTCGACGAAGCAGCCAATGTCGCGATCGATGCTATGCAGGCCGCCCGATGAGGCAGGTGGTACTGGATACAGAAACCACGGGCCTCGAGGTTCTCAATGGCCATCGAATTATTGAAATTGGAGCGGTTGAGGTAGTTAACCGTCGCCTCACAGGGCGGACCTTCCATAAGTACATCAACCCAGATCGTGCGATTGATGACGGCGCGAAAGAAGTGCATGGCATCACCGAAGCCTTTCTGGCCGATAAGCCTCGGTTTGCTGACGTCTGGCCGGAACTGGATACGTTTCTCCGAGGCGCCGAGCTGGTGATTCACAACGCGCCTTTTGACATCGCATTTTTGAACGCAGAGGTAGATCGGCTGGGCGGTCAGGGAGCTGACTCTCCCGAGCGTGTGGATGCGGTTTGCGATATCACGGACTCCTTAGTCCTAGCGCGGCAAAAGCATCCGGGACAGAAAAACAGTCTGGATGCCTTATGCCGACGCTACATGGTGGACAACTCCCAGCGTGACCTCCACGGCGCGCTATTGGATGCTGAAATTCTGGCGGATGTCTATTTGCTCATGACGGGCGGGCAGGCACAAATGTTTTCCAGTGGCGTGGATCAAGAGCAAAAAAGTCAGTCGGAATCCAACCAGCAGTCGATACATTTGGAGACCGAGAAATTACGGGTAGTGCAGGCTAGGCCAGAAGAACTGGCCGCTCATGAGGCCATGCTTGAATTGATGGATCAACACAGCGACGGGCAAACGCTTTGGCGACGCTGAATCAGACGCAAAAAAAGCGCTGTAACCCGTTCGGATCAACAGCGCTTCTGCTTTTGGCGACCTAAAATCGTCAAATCATATAGATCACCGCGATGTAACCCGTGATTCCCATAGTGATCGTGTAGGGGAGTGCCATCGTTACCATGCGCATGTAGCTGAGGTTGATCAGTGGCGCGATGGAAGACGTTAGCAGGAACAAAAAGGCAGCCTGACCATTCGGCGTAGCCACACTGGGTATGTTGGTGCCGGTGTTGATCGCCACCGCCAGCGCATCAAATTGCTCACGACTAATCACGCCATTGGTAAACGCTTGCTTGACCTCGCCGATGTAAACCGTTGCGACGAAGACGTTATCGCTGATCGCTGATAGCAGGCCATTAGCAATGTAGAACATGCCGGGTTGCGCCTCTTCGGGCAGTGAAAGCACGTAGGCGATCACAGGCGAGAACAAGTGTTGATCATGGATCACGCCAACGATGCCAAAGAACACGACCAACAGTGCCGTGAAGGGCAGGGCCTCCTCAAAGGCTTTGCCCAAATCGTGCTCTTCAACCACGCCATTAAAAGCGGTCTGCAGTACAATAATGGTCAAGCCGATGAGACCAACTTCGGCCACGTGAAAGCCCAAGGCAAGGATCAAAATGACCGCCGAGACCGCCTGAATAACCAAACGGGCGTTGTCGCGATCGGTGCGCTTGGCCGCTTCTGCTTGATCGTATTCCACGAGAATCTCTCGGACACGTTCCGGCATCAGAGCCCCGTAGCCGAATATTTTGGTTTTTTCCAGCAAGATGCAGGTGATCAAACCAACGACGAGTACTGGCATGGTCACCGGAGCCATACGCAGAAAGAACTCGACGAAATTCCATTCGGTGTAGCTGGCGATCAACAGGTTCTGCGGCTCGCCTACCGTTGTGCAGACGCCGCCCAAGGCGGTACCCACGGCAGCATGCATCAGAAGATTTCGCAAGAAAGCGCGAAACTTTTCGAAGTCAGGGTCCTCTGCGCCGGTCTGTTGGTCAGCAACGTTCTTGTATACCGTGTAGAAGCCGACTGCGACACTGATCACGACAGCGGTCACGGTTAAGGCGTCGAGAAATGCCGACAGAAATGCTGAAATAAAGCAGAACAGGAACGAGATCAGGGTCTTCGAGCGAATGGAGAGCAGGACCTTCGTGAAGGTAAAAAGCAGCAGTTCCTTCATGAAATAGATGCCAGCCACCATAAAGACCAGCAAAAGAATCACCGGAAAAGCGGCGACAACTTCGTGGTAGACCGTGCCCGGAGACGTCATACCCATGACCACCCCTTCAATGGCGAGCAGCCCGCCTGGCTGAAGCGGGTAACACTTCAACGCCATTGCTAGGGTGAAGATAAATTCCAGTACCAGTACCCAACCTGTGATGTAGGGGCCCGCGATGTAAAGAAGGATAGGGTTCAGAACCAGAAATCCGACAATCGTTTGTTTATACCAATCCGGTGCATGCCCCAAAAAATTCTGGGTGAACGCATTCATCGTTGTTTGCATTGAAAGTCCTTGATGTGTCTTTGATGAACGGGAATCTTTTATTCTTTTTCAACGCCCGACCGATCATTGCAGAACGATTCGCGCGATATCCAAAAGAGGAAGATAGCTTGCTCTGGGTAAGAGGGGCAAGTGGCTTAAATTGCAAAGCGTATGATCTCGTGCGTAATTGCCTTGGTGTCGCTATGCTCTGCGGCTACTAAAAAATTACATTTACGCGCTTCGAGCGAAATTACAGAAAGGTACATTGCCTATGTGGCCCAAAGATCAAGACGAGTTTGTTGCAAATCACATCATGCCAGACGGCGCAGACAGCAGTGATGCTTGGTATTTCGTCTTTATCCGGGGAGAACTGGTCTGCAAGACTGTGCAGGGCGCACCGGAACCGATTACCGCAGACGATTTTCGATGGTTTGATGCGGAGGTCAAAAGCAAACACTTCCTAGGTCACCACGGTAGTATGCCCTGTTTTGCGGTGCGTGCCGCCGGCGCAGTGCCCGAGGGATATGCATTGATGCCCTTGCGAGGATTGTTGGGTCGAACATCGCAGTCGTTGTTTTATCTTGCAGGACGCGCTCAACAGATCATTGAGTGGCATGACACGCACCAGTTTTGCGGGCGCTGCGGGTCGCCAATGCAGCTTCACAGTCAGGATCGCGCGATGCATTGCGAAAGCTGTGGCCACATCAATTACCCACGGCTGTCTCCAAGTATCATCGTGCTGGTGACGAAGGGGGAAGAGATGCTGTTGGCACGAAACGCCAACTGGCCGGCTAAGATGTACAGCACGCTGGCAGGATTCGTTGAGCCCGGTGAGTCCATAGAGCAAACGGTGCATCGAGAGGTGTTCGAAGAAGTAGGCTTGAAGGTGCAGAATCTGAAGTACTTTGGCTCACAAAGCTGGCCATTTCCCAATTCACTGATGCTGGGGTTTCACGCGGAATACGCCGGCGGGGACATTGTATGCCAGCCTGAAGAGATTGCCGATGCTCAGTGGTTTACTAAGGACAGCATGCCGCAGACACCACCCAAGACAGCAATTTCCGGCTGGTTGATCGAGGAGTTTTTGGGGCAGCTTTAGCGAGGGTGCTATGCCGATGCCGCGTGCTTGCCAAATGCCGCGAACGTCTGAAATACCCAAATGAGATGGCCGTTCGAGCGTATTTGGCCGCGCATAAAGGCGGTGACCATATCCTCTCGCCCAGCGAACAAACGCTGGGCTTGGGCCGATGATTCGAAGTACAGGATGAGTTCCGCTTCTTTGATATCAGGGAAGGTGAGGGTGCCGTTGCGTATGTCGAAGAACACGCTTTCGTTAGGAAAACGTAGTTCGACATCCATTTCCAGCTCAGTTGCCGCAGAGTCTAAAAAATTGTCCAGCAAAAAATCCCGCACTAACGCCTCCGTGTGAAACTGCATCAGGCCCAAACCAGTACCTGATCGCGGCGGAGAAACTAGCAAAGCTCGCTGGCAGTATTCAAGACGATTTTTTCGAATGACCTGGTCGCCGATCCGGGTGGATCCGCTGTAGACGATAACCGTGACCTGTCGCTAAAGTAGCACCCCCTCTGATAAGGCTGAAACCGAATGACCTTTTTGTACGAATACCTGATGTTTCTAGGCCAGGTCGTAACGCTTGTGATCGGCTTTATCGTGGTGGCGTCTTTTTTGGCCTCGCTGGGCAGCCGGGCCCAATCCGGCAGTCAAGGGCACCTACAGGTTCAGAAGCTCAACGAGCAAATTCGCGATCTACGCTTTTCTATGGAAAGCCATCTGCTGACATCGGATCAGGCCAAAAAGCAGCACAAATCCGAACTGAAGGCTGAAAAGGCAGAACAAAAGAAAGCGGCTAAACGGGACGCCAAAAAGCAGAGCCAAAAGGAACCCGTCAAAGCGGTTGAGCAGTCCAGCACAGATGACGCTCCCGAGGCTGATTCGGCTGGCGACGGAATCGCGTCGATTCCCGACGGCAGCAAGCCTCGCACCTTCGTCATCCACTTTGACGGCGACGTCGCCGCTTCCGCGGTCGAGCATTTGCGCATTGAAGTGACCGCGGTACTGACCATGGCCCAGCCCCAGGATGAAGTGGTAGTGTGCATTGAAAGCCCCGGAGGCATGGTGCACAGCTACGGTTTGGCGGCCTCGCAAATGATGCGCATACGGTCCAAGGGCATTCCTCTAACCGCTTTGGTGGATCGCGTTGCGGCCAGTGGCGGATACCTGATGGCCGCGGTGGCGAATAAGATCGTTGCTGCACCCTTTGCCGTCATTGGCAGTATTGGCGTTGTGGCGCAGGTGCCCAATGTGCATCGCTTGCTCAAGAAAAACGATGTGGACGTCGAGGTGCTGACCGCGGGCAAATATAAGCGAACCTTGACCTTGCTGGGCGAAAATACTGACGAGGGGAGAGAAAAATTTCGAGAAGAGCTTGAAGAGGTGCACACCCTGTTCCAGGAATTCGTGGTGGATAACCGGCCGGAACTCGACATCGAGGCTGTAGCGACTGGTGAAGCGTGGTATGGCTCACGGGCGCTGGATTTGCGCCTAGTGGATGCATTGGCCACCAGTGACGAGTATGTGAGTGATCAATGCCAAGAGCGCGATGTCTACAGCGTTGCCTGGGTTGAAGTGAAGAAGCCCTTGGATCGGTTGCTTGATAAAGCCAATGGTGCCTTGGACCGCGTAAATCATATGTTGGAATTTGTTAGAAAGTAGTAGGAGAGGTCATGAGTTTTAAAGCGTTTCGAGTAGAAAAAGGCGAAGCGGGATTCAGCCGCAGTATTGTGAGTCGTGAGGAAAGCGACCTGCCAGCGGGCGAACTGCTGATCGAGGTGAAATTCTCCTCGTTGAATTTCAAAGATGGTTTGTCAGCCACAGGCAATCCTGGCGTGACGCGCAACTTCCCGCATACTCCGGGCATTGATGCGGCAGGGGTTGTGCTGGAATCCAGCCACGGTGATTTTGCGGTCGGCGATGAAGTCATTGCCATTGGGTTTGATCTTGGCATGGGAACCCCCGGCGGCTATGCCGAACGGATTCGTATTCCCGCAGATTGGGCGGTTAAATGTCCGTCCGGTCTGACTCTGCACTCCAGCATGATCATCGGTACGGCAGGATTTACCGCCGCGGAGTGCGTTCAAAAGCTGGAGCAATCGGGGATGACACCTGCTTCCGGGCCAGTGCTGGTCACCGGCGCAACAGGTGGCGTAGGCTCTGTAGCCGTTAAATTATTGGCCCAGTTGGGTTATGAAGTGACGGCTGTCACCGGCAAGGCGGAAAAAACCGCCTGGCTTAAATCCTTGGGCGCGAGCAGCGTAATCAGTCGTGAAGAAGCAGCTGCAGGCGCGGATAAGCCGATGCTAGCGGAAACTTGGGGCGGTGTTGTGGATACGGTAGGTGGCGACATACTGTTCAACGGAGTGAAAAGTTTGCGCTACGGTTGCAGTTTGGCGGCCTGTGGCTTGGTTGCCGCGCCCACCTTTGGCGCTTCTGTACTGCCCTTTATTTTGCGTCATGTGAACCTGTTGGGCATCGATTCCGTGCAGTTGCCTATCGATCAAAAAGCCGCCATCTGGCAGCGTCTGGCGACAGACTGGCTTATGGACTTGTCGGATCTGGAAGAAGTGCTGACCCTAGACACACTTTCCGATGCGATTGATCGCATTTTGGCCGGTCAAATGGTGGGTCGAGGAGTACTACACCTCTAACGCAGCCTGTTAATCCCGCCGCAGCTTATCAGTCCCGCCGCAGCTCATCAGTCCCGCCGCAGCGCTGGATCTGCGGCGATCGGGTTGGGGTATTTTGAAACCACCAAGTAGCTGTTGATCAACAGCGTCAAGACTGTGGCTGCCTGCAGTACAGCCGCGCTTTTTGCGCCCAGTAGCGACGCATTTAACGCCATGTAGCTCACCAACAGCGAAAACTCCGAGGCCTGGCCTAGGCGCAGGCCGACTTCCTTCGCGCTGCTCATTGTTTCACCTTGCATGGTCAGTAACCGTGTAAAGGTCCACGGCTTGATCAATAGGATGACGAAGGCCAATGCCGCGATCGGCATCCAGACGCTGGACAGCACCTGAAGGTTGATTGACGCACCAACAGTGAAAAAGAACATCACCAAGAAAAAGTCGCGGAGAGGCTTCAAATGGTTCGCTATGTACTGGGCGATAGGACTGGTCGCGAGACTGACGCCAGCGATAAATCCACCCACCTCGTAGGAAAGACCGCACATGTGCGCGACCTGGGCAATGGCTAGGCACCATCCAATGGCCAGCAAGAAGATGTACTCGTGAAAGTCATCGAATCGCTGCAGCAGGGGCAAGATCGCAAACTTTACCGTCGCCAGAGCGCCTGCGATCAAGGCGGGTAGTCCAAGAGTCAATGTGAGTAAAGCCGTACCGTCTTGTTCGGCGCTGCCGCCGAGGTAGCCGATCAGTATCAGAGCGACGATGGCGAGAAGGTCCTGCACCAGTAGAAGGCTAATGACAATTTCACCCACATGGCGATGGTGTAGGACTGTTGTGGGCAGAAGTTTGACGCCCAAAATCGTGCTGGAAAACGTCACCCCAATACCCACGATGACGGCCTCTGTCATCGAAAAACCAAAGCTCAGCATCACGAGCCCCCCAGCAGAAAAAAACACCGCCGTGGTGCCCAATGCGGTCAGCAACGATTCGCCAAGCATGTTTTTGAGTTTCTGGGTGGGCAGATCCAAACCCACCAAAAAGAGCAGAAAGATGATGCCGATTTCGGCGATACCAGACAGAAGGGCCGTATCGTCCACAAAGGCCATGCCATAGGGTCCCGCCAGCGCTCCCAAGACGATGTAGGCGACGAGCATGGGCTGGCGTGTGTACAAAGCGGCAGTGGCGATCACGGCTGCGCCGCTGAAAATCAGGAAAAATGAGTGAAGAATGTCTTGGCCAGTCATCCGCGAAGCTTAGCAAAGGCGGCGACCGCTCTGGTACTGGCGGCCCGCCTCAGTTTTTTGATGCAAACACCGTTTGAGGGTTGGCAACGGATGGCTGGTAGTAACCCGAGTGTGGATCGACCCAGGTCAGCGCCGTTTGTAAGTCTTTCCCCTGAGGTAATTCAATCACGTTGAATCCGCTTCTGGCGAGAAAGTGAACGATGTCTTCGTGTACGTTGCCACGCGCCACCAGATCTCCGGTGTAATGCAGCCGTGTTCGCAGCAGTACGGCTAGCGAGAGGCCGCGGCCATCTGTCAGGGCGGGAAAGTCGACGGCAATTGCGGAGGCCTCGAGCCATGTGGAATCGGGTTCGCTGTCCACACCAACCTGAAGTGGTTCTCCTGGCTGCCAATCCTCTTCGGCGCGCCAATGGATGTCGCCATCGTCAACGATCCGCCAGTTTTGGTCGATGTTCCTAAGCAGCTGAGGCATAAACACTCTCCTTGAATGGGTCGATACCAATGCGGTCGAAGCAGCTCAGGAACGACTCCTCGTCAAAACGCCTTGCAAGATACACATGCAAAATTTTCTCGATCACATCGCATACTTCTGCTCGGGCAACGGATGGGCCAACAATTTGGCCCAGTTTGGGTGCCTCTCCGGAATGACCCGCATGGCCGCCCAAGGAAATTTGATAGAACTCTTGGCCTTTCTTATCCACGCCCAAAATACCGATATGTCCCACATGATGGTGGCCACAGGCGTTCATGCAGCCGGAAATGTTCAAGTCGATCTCGCCCAGATCAAACTGAAAGTCGTAGTCGGCAAAACGACGCTGAATGGCTTCCGCCACCGGCAAAGATTTGGCGTTGGCTAAGGAGCAGTAGTCGCCGCCCGGGCAACAAATCATGTCGCTGAGCAAGCCCATGTTGAAGCTGCCCAGACCGATGTCCGTGGCCTGCTGCCAGAGCTCGAACAACGCGACCTTGGGAACATGAGGCAGCACAAAGTTCTGTTCATGACTGATACGTATTTCGCTGAAGCTGTATTGATCAGCCCAATTCGCCACCGCGTCGATTTGATCTGAGCTCACATCGCCAGGAGGCACTCCAATGCTCTTGGTTGAGAGGGTTACCACTGCATAGCCATCGGCTCGATGTGGGGTCACGTTGTGTTTGACCCATCGGTCGAAGTCTCTGTGGGTCAAACGCTGATCAGCGAGCATCGTGTTGGCATCGGCTTGTTGGCTAAATGCGGGTGGTCGAAAAAAGTCCCGGAGTCGGCGCAGTTCGGTGGCGGGCACGGTACTGGGGCTGTCCTTGATCTGCTCCCACTCGGCATCGACTTGAGCTTTGAAACCTTCAGGGGTCATTGCTCGAACCAGAATTTTAATGCGCGCTTTGTATTTGTTGTCACGGCGACCGTAGCGGTTGTACACCCGCATCAGCGCCTCGGTATAGGTCAGCAGGTCTTTAGCCGGCAGCTTTTCTCGGATCAGTGCGCCCAATACCGGGGTGCGACCTAAGCCGCCGCCAGCGTAGACGTCGATCAGCGCGTCTTCGGGGTGGTCGTCATTGCCATGTATTCGCATGCCAATGTCGTGAACACCAATGGCGGCTCTGTCCTGAGCTGCGCCGGTGACGGCAATTTTGAACTTGCGGGGTAACCACTCGAATTCTGGGTGAGAGGTTGACCACTGACGTAACAGCTCGCAAAAAGGGCGGGGATCAATGGTTTCGTCCGCTGCTGCACCGGCAAATTGATCGGTGGTCACGTTGCGAATGCAACTCCCACTGGTCTGAATGGCATGCATATCCACATCGGCTAGTGCTTGCAGAATATCCGGCACGTCTTCCAGGGCGGGCCAGTTGAACTGCATGTTCTGCCGAGTGCTCAGGTGACCATAGCCACGGTCGTAATCTCGTGAGATCGCCGCCAACGCCCTGAGTTGTTTGCTCGAAAGGGTTCCATAGGGCACTGCGACCCGCAACATGGGCGCGAGTCGCTGTATGTAGAGGCCGTTGCGCAGGCGTAATTGCAGGAACTCATCATCGGATAACTTGCCGTCGAGATAGCGCTGGGTCTGATCGCGGTAATGGGCGACTCGCTGGTTAACAAAGCTACGATCAAATTCGCTGTATTGATACATTTGCGAATGACTCCTCAAGAAAAGAACAAAAGTGATGGCAGGGTGCCTGCGATCGCTGCGCGCGGCATTGTAGCGTATGGGAGTGAGGGCTTTGTCAGTCCTTTTCGATCTAAGGAAATAATTTTTCGTTGTGCTAGGGGGCAACGCCTGCAAGACCAACAAAAGATGAGGTCTAGTGCCTAAGAGACAACGAACATGCTTGTACTGATAGCGCGTGTGCCTATAATTGCGGCGGCATCGAGCCGAGTATTGACGGCCTAAACAAGCATTGAAGAAAAGCGGTGGGAGCAGGGTTATATGAGTGATGAACATCAGCCAGCAGCAGAAGAGACTGAGGTCGCAGCGGTCACATCGTCCGACAACGATTCAGCAGCAGATATGAAGGCGATCCTAGTGGTGTTTACTGCCGCGGTCGCATTTTGCGTGTTCTATATTTCGGGATGGTCTTTCGATCTCTAAGCCTGTCCGAGTCGGCTTTGGCCTCTAAACCGTTCGCTGTGGATGGAGCCCAGACTGAACCCGTTGGTTCTCAGTCCGATAGTAGGGGCTGCAAACGGCCCTTAGCCTGATCCAGAGGCAGGGCCTTCCGCGCGGCGTAATCGCGCACTTGATCGTCATCGATCTTCCCAACACCAAAGTATCGCGCTTCCGGGTGGGAAAAATACCAACCGCTCACGGCCGCAGCAGGGCTCATCGCGTAGCTCTCCGTTAAAGAAATACCCGTATTGGTGGTCGCGTCTAGCAGATGAAACAATGTCTCTTTCTCACTGTGTTCTGGGCACGCCGGGTATCCTGGTGCCGGTCGGATGCCCTGATAGCGCTCTTTAATCAACGCGTCCTTATCCAGCGCTTCGTCTGCAGCATAGCCCCACAATTCCTGGCGCACCCTTTCGTGTAGGAACTCGGCGAAGGCTTCAGCAAAACGGTCTGCTAGGGCCTTGATCATGATTTGGTTGAAATCATCGTTGGGGAAGTCCTCAAGAATCGCTTCGAGGTTGAGTCCGCTGGTGACCGCAAATCCGCCGACATAGTCCTCGATACCGGCTGGTGCCACGTAATCGGCGAGGCATAGATTGGGACTTAAGTCGTCGGGTTTGGGGGCTTGCTGACGCAGGTGATGTAGGTCCGCAAGCGGCGTATCTCGGCTCTCTGACGTGTATAAGCGGATATCGTCGGTTTCGAGCCGGTTCGCTGGCCAGATTCCAACAACGCCCTTGGCCTGCAGGCGACCGTCCTCGATCAACCAAGCAAGCCGTTCTTGAGTGTCCTGCCACAACGAGGTTGCCGCTTCGCCCACCACCTCATCCTCCAGAATTTGAGGGAACTTTCCTGCCAATTCCCAAGTCATGAAGTAAGGCGACCAATCGATGTAGGGCACGAGGTCGGCAAGACTGGGTTCAACAACGTGAACCTCGGGTTTTTTGGGTTTCGGCGGGCTGTAAGTCTCCCAAGCGAAGTCGAGAGGGTTGGCTCGCGCTGCGTCCAATGTCAAAAAGGCGCGCTTTTCTCGGCGCGCTTCTACCCGATTTTTGATCAGTGCGTATTCTGCAGAGATATCTGACGCGTAGTCCTGATAGATTTTTTCCGGTGCCAACAGTTTGGCCGCAACGCCCACCGCTCTGGATGCATCGCTGACGTATACCGTGGCTCGATTACTGTATGCCGGTGCAATTTTTGCTGCGGTGTGGGCTTTACTGGTCGTTGCCCCACCGATCAGTAGGGGAACTTTGAGGTCCAGCCGCTGCATCTCGCGAGCGACGTTCACCATTTCATCCAGAGACGGTGTGATCAAACCCGATAAACCAATGGCATCCGCTTCCTCAGCAATGGCGGTTTGTAGAATTTTCTCTGACGGCACCATCACGCCCAGATCGATGATCTCGTAGTTGTTGCATTGCAGCACGACGCCGACAATGTTCTTGCCAATGTCGTGAACATCACCCTTAACCGTTGCAAGAACAATTTTGCCCTTATTGCTTTGCACCGCATCGGGTTGGTTGGCTTTTTCCGCTTCGATAAAGGGCACGAGGTGGGCTACCGCCTGTTTCATCACCCGTGCACTTTTCACGACCTGAGGCAGAAACATTTTGCCCGTGGAGAAAAGGTCACCGACCACACCCATGCCGTCCATCAGCGGGCCTTCAATCACGTCTAGGGGATGGTTGGCTGACTGACGTGCTTCTTCGGTGTCTTCGACGACATGGTTGTTGATGCCCTGAACCAAGGCATGAGTGAGTCGCTGTTGAACCGGAAGCTCGCGCCAAGCCTCGGTTTGAACTGCCTTGGTTTGGGAGTTGCCACTGTATGTCTGAGCTAAGTCAAGCAGCCGCTCGGTGGCGTCTTCTCGACGGTTCAGTACGAGATCTTCGGCTGCCACACGCAGCTCTTCCGGTAAATCGTCGTAAATACCCAACTGGCCTGCGTTCACGATGGCCATGGTCAGTCCTGCGCGAATGGCGTGATAAAGGAAAACCGTATGGATCGCTTCTCGAACGAGGTTGTTGCCGCGAAAGGCGAAGGAGACATTGCTCAGTCCACCCGACGTACTTACCCCAGGCAGGTGGGTGTGGATCCAAGAAACCGCTTCGATGAAGTCGACGGCGTAGTTGCTGTGCTCTTCAATACCGGTACCAATGGCAAAAATATTGGGGTCGAAAATGATGTCGCTTGGCTTGATGCCTACTTGGGAAGTCAGTACGTCATAGCTGCGTTTACAGATCTCGATTTTACGCTGGTAGGTATCCGCCTGACCGTCTTCATCAAATGCCATGACCACCATGGCCGCGCCATAGGATTTACAGCGTTTCGCTACCTCGACGAACGCCTCCTCACCCTCTTTCAGACTGATCGAGTTGACGATGGCCTTACCCTGAACGCACTTTAACCCCGCTTCGATAATTTCCCACTTGCTGGAGTCGATCATGATGGGAACCCGGGAGATGTCCGGCTCGGTTGCGATGAGGTTGAGGAAGTGTTGCATGGCGTCGACGCCATCCAACATGCCTTCATCCATGTTGATATCGATGATTTGTGCGCCGTTCTCCACTTGCTGACGCGCAACATCGAGGGCTTCCGCGAATTGATTCTCTCGGATTAAACGAGCGAATTTTGCCGAGCCGGTGACGTTTGTGCGTTCGCCTACGTTGATAAACAACGAGTCCGCCGAGAGTTTCAGCGGTTCCAGTCCTGCCAGTGTTAAGTCGGCCTTAAAGGGGGCTTTGTTCGTGCCTGGTTTGTCGGTTACAAGCGCGGGTGACCATGCGCGCGGCGGTAGACCGGTCACCGCTTCAGCGATTGCCTTGATGTGCTCTGGAGTGGTGCCACAGCAACCGCCGACGATATTGAGCCATCCGGCTCGGGCAAACTCTGAGATAAGCGACGCCATTTGCTCGGCGGTTTGGGTGTATTCACCGAAGGCATCCGGTAGTCCCGCATTAGGATGTGCACTGATTCCACCGGGATTCAGGCGCGAGAGTTCCTCGATATAGGGCCTGAGCTGTTCTGCTCCCAGGGCACAATTCAGGCCCACAGCGATGGGTTCAGCGTGTTCAACAGAATAAAGAAAAGCCTCGCAGGTTTGCCCGGATAGTGTTCGGCCACTGGCGTCCGTAATGGTGCCAGATATGATTAACGGGTAGGGCTCGTCGAGAGGGTCGTTAATCCTGTGTAAGGCCGCTATCGCAGCTTTGGCATTGAGGGTGTCGAATACCGTTTCAATGAGGAATAAGTCTACGCCACCGGCGATCAGACCCTGTGCAGCTTCCACGTAGGCGTCGCACAATTGGTCGAAATCAACGTTACGAAACTCCGGGCGATTGACGTCAGGCGATATGCTAGCGGTACGGTTTGTCGGACCGATGCTACCGGCAACGAATCTGGGCTTGCTCTGTGTTGTGTAGCCGTCAGCACAGTGTCGGGCGATCGCTGCGGCCTGTTTGTTTATTTCAAAGCAAATGCCTTGGGTGCCAAAGTCTTCTTGAGCGATGGCGGTGGCGTTAAACGTATTGGTGCTGATGATGTCGCACCCCGCGGCCAGATAGCCGTCGTGCACTTCCGCCACAATAGCGGGCTGGGTGATGTTCAGGATGTCATGATTACCCTGCAGAGGATGGTCATGTTCTGCGTACTGTTGGCCGCGAAACGCCTCCTCGGACAGACCATACCCTTGGAACGCGCTGCCATAGGCGCCATCGAGCACCAAAATACGTTGGCGCATCAGATCTTCGAGAGCCTGTCGCGAGGGTCGATGGTGATGCTCTGGGGTATTGGCGGGGGCTTTGGGCATGAATACCTTTCTTGCTGGTTTGGGCTTGCTGGTTTGGGCGAGTTGCTTGAAGCTCGCAGAGTTCAAAGATCGGGGATTTTATGAGTGACCGGCCGCTAGAACAAATCATCCGCTGCTCAAAGCCCTTGAGTTTTGTTCATGATGATCTGTTACATCGATAGCTGCAGATGTTCTGTCATGATGGCCACTGCGATGTACAATGCGCCACGTCACACCGAAAGTTGTTCTAAGGGTTGAAGATGATCGAGATTTCCGCCAGTGCACAAACCTATCTGCATGGACTGCTGGACAAGCAGGAAGACGAAGGCGTCAGCATTCGTATTTTTGTTGCACAACCGGGTACGCCTCAGGCTGAAACATGCATCGCTTACTGTCGACCTGGTGAGGAACAAGAAGGGGACATAGCTGTGGAGTACGAAGGGTTTCGAGCGTGGTTCGAAGGCCGCAGCGAACCCTATCTGGAAGACGCGGAAGTGGATTATCAAGAAGACCAGATGGGTGGGCAGCTGACCATCAAGGCCCCCAACGCCAGGGTGCCGAAAGTGGGTCCGGATGCGCCAATTGAAGATCGCATCAATTATGTTTTGTACAATGAAATTAACCCCGGTCTTGCCGCCCACGGCGGCGTGGTATCGTTGGTCGAAGTAACGGCAGAGTCCGAGGCGGTTCTGCAATTCGGCGGTGGCTGCCAAGGGTGCTCAGCAGTGGACTTAACCCTGAAGGGCAGTGTGGAAACCACGTTGTTGGAACGGGTGCCAGAACTCAGTGCGGTGAAAGATATGACCGATCACAGCGTAACGGAAAACGCCTACTATTCCTGATCTAAACCAGCCGCTGACGAGGCTGGCATCGAGGCTCTGCGCGAGCGGAGAAGCCGTCGCGCAACACCCCCTGCGGCGAGCGTTCAGCTCGGCCGTGACGCCAGTTGTTCTGCCAGCTGGCGCAGCAGAGAATCCGTCTCATCCCAGTTGATGCACGCGTCGGTAATGGATACGCCATAGCTCAGGCCATCTGGGTTGCTGATGCTTTGGTTGCCCTCATGCAGATGACTTTCAATCATCAAGCCCGTAATCGAACGGTTGCCCGCAGCGATCTGCTGGCTGACTGAATTCACGACATTGCGTTGCTGTCGGTGATCTTTGTTGGAGTTTGCATGGGAGCAATCCACCATGATCGATTGGGTGAGGCCCAATTTTTCCAAAGCGGCCTCACAGGCCTGAATATGCTCTGGGGAATAGTTGGGGCCGCTGCTACCGCCTCGCAGAACCACATGGCCGTGTGCATTCCCCTTTGTTTGAATAACGCTGACCTGTCCGGTCGGGCTGATACCCAAAAAGCGATGCGGGCTGGCCACAGATTCCAGGGCATTGATGGCGACTCCGAGCGATCCATCGGTGCCGTTCTTGAAACCGACGGGGCAGCTCAAGCCGGACGCCATCTCTCGGTGAGTCTGAGATTCGGTGGTGCGCGCGCCAATCGCAGACCAGGAAATCAGATCCTGCATGTATTGAGGGGTGATGGGATCCAGTGCTTCAGTCGCCAGTGGCAAGCCCATTTGCGACAGCTCAAGGAGTAGCTTGCGACCAATGTGCAGACCCTCAGCCACTTTGAAGCTATCGTCTAGGTGCGGGTCGTTGATCAATCCTTTCCAGCCAACGGTACTTCGAGGTTTCTCGAAATAAGCGCGCATCACGACAAATACTTGATCTGCGATGTCGTCGGACAGACGTTTTAATCGCTGGGCGTATTCTTTGGCCGCTTCAACATCATGGATTGAGCAGGGTCCCACAACGACGAGTAGTCGCGGATCTTTGCGGTGGACAATGTTGCGAACGGTTTCCCGATAGCCGTTAACGGCCTCGCGTACATCCTCGCTGACCGGTAGCCTAGCTTTCAGCTGTTCCGGCGTAATTAAAACTTCTTGTTGCTCGACGTTCAGGTTTTCGAGTTGCACAAATCTCTCCTTTACCCTCGGTCACGTTTTTCCTCCGAGGGTGTTTGATTAGGCCGCGCATGGTAAACCCCCGTCTCGGAAAAGCAATCGGTGGGGACTAATTGATCAGTTCAAGTTTGGGCAGTGCAGTGAAATATAATGCCGTTTTGATTGGCAAGTTGGGGATTGAGGCCCCGCCAAGATACTCAGGTTGCTCTCTTATGAGGGCCTCCAAAACCGTTTTGTACTGAACCAACTGGCCCCGGTAGCGCTGGGTTTCCTCCGCGACAAAGTGCTCTGTCGTGATGCCAGTGGCGGGTGCGCTGGTTTTGAAATCAACGATCCACCAAGAGTCATCGCTCACGAAAAGGCGGTCGATCACAAAGCGTTTGGGCGTTGAGTTGATCACGGTGGTCACGGGCCATTCAAAGCGTCCATGGCGGTGAGGTTCTAGCAGCCAAGAACCGTCGGGGTCATCCAGCGCTCTTGCCACATGCGCCAACGCGGTGGTCATGACCTCTGGCCACTGGTCCGGGGCCGCATCCAGTGTCGGCAGCCACTGCTGCATCGCGCCTTCTAGCAGGTGTTGCTCAAAAGGCTTTTGCAATCGTAAGCCGTCTCCGATTTGGGCAAGGGCCAGATGCACGAGGTTTCCCAGAGATAAATTGAAACGGTTGGAGCGGTCGTCCGCCTCCGGTGTGTCCGCTACGGCCTCATTGGCGGTGTCGGCACCTTTCAACCCTGTATCTGCGCCACCCGCTGCAGCTGTCATTGCGGGGTGCTCCCAGCGGTATTCTCGGGGGAGGTGGATTAACTGGCCTTGGCGATCCACCGCAACCGTGTTTTTGTGTGGGGAGGTCGTGGCGGGCTCGATGTGTTCAGAGGGTCCTACCGCGTCCATAGGCGGCAGGTATTTGGCTAAGCCAGCCGGCCGCTCGTCTTGCGTCGCACTGCTTAGCCAAAGGCTGAGTTCCGCTCGGGTGCAGGCGACGTAAAGTAAGCGTTTAATTTCATTTTCGTTTCGGCTCTTCTCTTCAAATGCCAGCCACTGATGGACTGGGTCTTGCTTAATACCAATCAGCAAACCGTTTTCTGTTGGTCGCCAAAGCAGTAAGTCAGTCTCTTGCGTGCGCGGCCGCCTACCCATGTTGGGTAAAATCACATGACTAAATTCCAGGCCCTTGGATTTGTGAATGGTCATGACCTGAACCCGAGAATGGCTGGCGTCTTGAGCATAGAGGTCTGCGGTTTTGCTCAATAATGCATCAGGATCCAAGGCGTTTTCCGCCATGGATTCCAGTAGGTCAAACCAGCGTTGGGCGTGCGATAAGGAAGCTTCAGGGTAGGCGTCCGCTCCACCCAAGCGCATCCAGCATCCTTCGATGACTTCGCAAATGGGCAGTTCGTACAAGCGTTGCTGTGCCCAGGCATAGGCCTGAGTGAGACGGGCTAGGGCCGGCTCGGACTGCGCGTGTTGCTCGGCAATCTGAAAAATATCCGGGCTTCCCGCAAAGGCTTCCAGTTGCTCAAGCGTTAGGCCCACCATCGGACTGCGCAGGACGCTGAACCATGACAGGGGTTCCGATGGGTGGAGCAGGGATCGATGCAGGCTGAGGAGGTCGCGTACGATGGGTTCTTCGGCTAAGGAGTCAATGTCGGTACTGGTAAACGCAATGCCTGCCCGTTTCAATGCCTGCAGCAGCACGGGAAGGTGACCCCGAGCGCGACATAAAATGCCAATTGATGTGTCATCGTCCTCGGCCAGGTCTGCGGTCAGTTCGACAATATGCTGAGCAATGGCCGCGGCTTCATGTTGCTCGTCAATGAAGCTTTTGAGGACTACGGCGGTAACGTGTAATCCCCTATCGGGTGCAGTGTCGGTCGCTTCGTCACGCTGGGCGACGGCTGGTGAAAAACGGATTGCTCCCAATTCCGGTAGTGAACTCTTCGGGAACAGGTTGGAAAACAATGTGTTGTTCCAGTCAACGAGGGGTTTGACCGAGCGAAAATTAGCGCTCAGTTGAAGGGGCTCCAACGGCACATTGGGAAAGCCGTGCTCCCAACATCGACTGAAGATCGAAACATCCGCGTCGCGGAAGCGATAAATGGATTGCATCGGGTCGCCGACGGCAAAAAACGTATTGCCATCGTTTGGCGTCCAGCCTTCCGTGAGCAGTGCAAAAAAGTCGTACTGGCTGCGTGACGTATCCTGGAATTCGTCGATCAGGAGATGCTTGATCCGGTAGTCCCAGTATAGCGCCAGATCAGTTGGCCCCTGATCATCCCGCAGCCCTTGAGTGGCTCGGATCAGCATACCGGTGAAATCGAGACAGCGTCGGTTTTGCAGCAAGTTTTCCAACTCTGCTGCCGCTAAGGCTAGGGTGACGCCGGTAGCGATCAGAGTGCTCGGGTTATCCAATTCCCTAGGTAGCAGCGAGCAGGCGTGGAGTGCGCCTGCTAGGTTTCGGTCGTCGAGGTCCTTAAGCCAGGCAACGGTATCGGTTTTGAGGGGTTTGTCGGTGAAGGCGATATGCTGCCGGCGGTCTACCGTTTTTCTGACCGTGCCTTTCTGGGTCAGAATCATCGGTAAGAGACTTTCAATATCGGGTTCGTGTTCGGTGGCTTCTGCAAGGCGCTGGATCATAGTGTGATCCGAATGGGACAGTTTTTGCGCTAATGGGGTCAGAAGAACGGTCCGTAGGTCCTGTATTGCGCGATCAAGGGTGTCTTCAAGTGCGCTGGAGTCCTGAAGGGCGAGTGAGGTAATCAGTCGAGCCACATCAAGCCACTGGTCTCGTTTGCCCAGCATGATGGTCAGCAAGCGTTCTGCTGAATCGGCGTTGTTGTCCAGGGCTGCCAAGAACTCGCCGACGTAAATGTGGCTGGATTCCTCGGAGAACAATTGGCCGAGTACGTCGCGTGCGGCTCGCTGGTATAGGGTCTCGGGCTTGTCCTCAATGCGCATACCCTCGGCGCTTTGCTCGCCGGGAATTTGGGTCGCCAGTTCGGTAGCGAAACTGTCAATGGTTTGAATCTTCAATAAATGCGGGTTTCGACCGAGCTGCCAGTTATTGATTTGATCTTGTGTTCGAATCGTGCGGATGAGCGCATTGTCCTCCTGCAATGCGTCCAGTACGCGTTGCTTCATCTCCATGGCAGCTGCTCGGGTGAACGTAATCGCCAAAATCTCTTCCGGGCGTTTTACGTGCGCTAAGAGATGCAGGTAGCGTTGAACCAGCAGGGACGTTTTACCCGAACCAGCGGGAGCTTGAACGATGAACGATTGATCGGGTGCCAGGGCGCGTTCGCGCTCACCTTGATCCGGTGGGGCCTGCCGAACCTTCACGCGGACTGCTCCGGGTCACGCCTTTTTTCATCGACCCGGCAAAGGGGTTTCAAGTCGCAGTGTCGGCAAGCGTTGGGCAGTGGATTAACCCTGGCGTCTCCGGCCGCAATCTCGGTGGCAAGACCGATCAATTGTTGCCGCCACAGCGCTTGCTGTTGTACCCAGCCGGATTCTGTTGGGGTGGTTTTTACTCGGGCGTTGGGGGTTTCCGTCAGCTGTTCCGCTTCACCGGCCAACCCAATGAGTTTCTGTTCTGTGGATCGAACCTGCGCGTAGTACACACCGGCAATGTCGTCCCGAATCAAGCTGTAACTGGGTAGTTGCGGCGCGGTAGGGGACTCTCCCAAGGCAGGACCGGTCGAGACGCGTCCTGTTTTGTAGTCGATGAGCACCATGGCACCGTCGACGTCGTCCAATCGATCAATTCGAAGACTGAACGCTAGGTCGCCAAGTTCCAGTGCGTATCGTTGTTCGGTTTCCGCGACCCGAAAGGGGGTTCGTTCGGCTTCGATAGCCAGCCAGTCAGTTACCAGTTGTGTTAAACGCGTTTGTTCGGCACCAACAAAGGGTTCGGGCAAATGCTTGTAGCGCGCGATCGCCTGTTGGCACAGTTCTTCGATGACCGTTGTCGGTTGGGAAAGGGCTGTTGAAGAGTCAGGGTAGCGCTGAAAATATTGCTCCATTACCCAATGCAGGGCGCTGCCTCGTTCCATGGCGTTGAGAAAATCTCTGGCCGGGACCGGGCTTTTCAGTCCTAAGCGATGTAAGGCGAATCCCATAAAAGCACATTTGGCGTGGTTTTCCAGTCGGCCACTGCCGCCGCTCACCGGTCCAGTTGGGATGGCGGAGCCGTGAGCATCTTGACTCAACGTCAGTACGATGTTGGTGGGCTGCATGAAAGGGTGGCGCTGAGTTAGGTTGAAGATAGTGGGCGCGATCTCGCTCAAGGCTGTCGTCTGTGCCTGTGTATATTCTTGGGCTGCCAGTGGCGTTGGGCGCACGAGAGCACCGTTCTGTGTATTCGTGAAACTTAACTGCAATGTCTGAGTCCGATTGATCCACGAGGCCAAGGTGCGTTCTGCGAATGCCAGTTCTTGGGGTTGAGTGCAGCGTGGTATCCCATGACTCAGCGCAACTTGTCTCGGAATAAAGGCTGAAAGCGTCGATTTGCCCGGGAATTGTTCCGCGCTCATCCCGCAGACCCAAAGATGGCTAAAGCTCAGTCCCGTGGTCTCCAGCATGCCCAGCACTTGGATGTTGGCGGATTGACGCTGGGGGGCAAAGGTTTGATCTAACGCCCAATCCATCAGTTCCAACGCGTCGTCATAGTTCAGCAGAGTGTCGTCGGCTTCAGCGGCAAGAGCGGCAAGGATTTCCTGAATTTTGACTGTGGCCTGAAATTGGACCGAGCCCAAATCGCTTGTGGCCGGCCATCGGACGCTGTTTAGCAAAGCCGCCACAGACGCGATCCAAATATCCAGGCGAGCCTTGGATGGCAGGTTTTGGATTAAGCCGAGCAAGGACTGCGCGTCTTCATGCCGAGCAAAGGCGCTGGGCGACACGGTTCGCCGCGCCCAGTTCGGCCACTCCTTGCGTAGGTCCTCACACCAAGGGAGTGAGAGATAAGGAGAGTTGAGCAATGGTGATAGCGTGGCCTGATCGGCGGGCTGTTTGATCCAGTTGAGCAGAATTTTTGCGTGCCGCCAAACGGGCTGTCCCACCAGACTCTTACCGCCGGATAAATCAAATATTGGATCTCGGCTGTCTCGATTGGGGCTCAATGTCGCCGCGAACTGGCGCAGTACCCGATCGTAATGGGTGCTGAGATCGGGAACGACGACGCCAATTCGTGCGCCTGGATGTGCCTGATGCACCTCCGCGCACCATCGCGCCGCAGCCATCAGTTCTTCACCAAAGGTCCCATATCCCCGTGGCAGCAACTGGCTTTCTGCCACCGTGTCACGCATCGCGGAGGCATCAAGCCCGAGGTCGTCCTGAAAATCAGGGAGCCACGTATTTTGCTGAAGCAAGCTCACCCGGCCGTCTCGCGTTTGATTCAACAGCGAAAAGAAATCACGTTCCGCCGGCGACAGATGCTCCACGTCGACAAGAACAATGGGCTGGCCAAGGTTTTGCGCAATTTCATCCACATGGTTGATGAGTTGCAGCGGCAGGTCTTCTGCCACAATGAAATCGCTGTTCGGTGGCGGCGCTGCACGACGGCACCAGTCACTGAAGTAAGTGCTGCGCGAGGTTTGCATCAACGGGTGATCCAGAGCAACGCTGTAGCGCCGTGTTAACAGCCACGCCTGAATAACCGCCTGACATTGATGTCTAAACCCATGGGGGGCTGTCTGCTGAAACCGTAGATTGATATCGTGCGGGGAGAGTATTTGCGTTGCAATCGTGCCCCTTTGTCGAAGCGCTGCATGTTGTGAAAGCCAAAAGCTTGCCAGGCTCTTACACGGTAAACTCGGCCAAGCTTGGGCTCCTCGGGCAATCTGAGCCTCGTCGAATGCTGCGGTGTATTCTCGAGCGAGGCGTTCATTGGGCGTGACAACGATGGAGCGTGCAATGGTGTCCACGTGTTGGGGCGAGATGTGCGCGAAGGCCGAGTGCATAAAATGAGTCTACCCAAGTACTCAATAAGGCGACAATCTTTTGTCAGTGATGGTATCCACCACCCCGAACTCCGGTTAAAATCGCGTTTCGCAAAGCCGATCGCGGCATTCACTCAGTTAAACGGACAGAGACAGTTATGTGGCACCTTATCGAAGATTTTTTTGACCAGAACCTCGTGATGAAGGCCTTCCTTGGCTTGGGTTGGTTGTCGATTCTGATCATGTTCTGCAGTCTCGTTCAGCAGGTTATGGCCTAGGGGCCATGGTCAGTTGTCCCGCTGCACCCGGTAATAGCACTCAAAAAGAGGCACTCGTGTAATGTGGCTCTCAACACTAACGTACGCTCAACGAGAGGCGATGTTGCGCTTGGCGCACAATGTGATTGTGTCGGATGGCCTGTTGGACCCCAACGAAGAGGGGATGCTCGAAGCATTCCGGCGTGAGATGGCTGTTTCTGCCGATTTCGAAGTCGAGTACCTCGATATAGACGGTATCGAGCAAGTCTTCCCTGAACGCCAAGGTCGGCTTATTGTTTTAATTAATCTGTGCAAACTGAGTTACGCGGACGGTGCCTTCGAGATCGAAGAAGAGTGTTTGATTAATGAAATCCGTAAGGCTTTCGAAGTCAGCGAAGTGCACTTCAATATGCTCCAGCACTGGACGAAGCGATTGCTGGATCTGGAAGCCGAAGGTGTGGCGCTGTTGGATTTGGCTTAAGTCCTGGTTAATCAACTTAAACGTAAATTTTCACCAGATCATTTCAAAATGGCGACGCTGAGGAATCATTTTGGATTTTGAAAACGATCAAGAACAGCAGTTGCGTTGGCTTGAAACTCTGAGGACGGAGCATCGAGATCTGGACGTTGCGATCAACCATCTGATGACCAGTCGCCATCACGATAACATGCGGATACAACGTCTTAAGCGGCGGAAACTCAAATTGAAGGACGCGATTCATAAGTTGGAGAGCGAACTGATTCCTGATCTGGATGCGTAATATGACCCGACAGTCACAGGCAATCAGGCAAGGAGAGGCGGGCAGCAGGCCTTTGACCGTGGGTATATCGTCAACGGCCTTGTTCGACTTAAGCGTGTCAAACGAGATTTACCAGCAAGAAGGTTTAGAGGCTTATCGGCGCTATCAAATCTCTGAAGAAGACTCACCCTTGGAACCGGGTGACGGCTTTTACCTTGTCGAAAAACTATTGAATATCAATAAGATATTCAATGAACCTCGAGTAGAAATACTGCTTCTTTCGCGCAACTCTGCCGATACGGGCTTACGGGTGTTCAATTCCATTAAGGCTCACGACCTGGACATTACCCGGGCTGCATTTTGCGGTGGTGAATCCCCCTACCGATATATCCAAGCCTTCCACTGTGATCTGTTTCTCTCCACCTATGCAGACGATGTGAGGCAGGCATTGTCCCAAAATATTGCGGCGGCGACGTTGCTGGGTAGAACTCGACCGCCCAAGGAATCCGATGACGGTTTGTTGAAACTGGCGTTTGACGGTGACTCTGTGCTGTTTTCCGACGAGGCTGAGCGGGTATATCAACAACAGGGATTGGAGGCTTTCAGTGAGTCTGAACTGGATCAGGCGAATCAATCCTTGGCCGGCGGCCCGTTTAAGGCCTTTCTGGCCGCCATGCACCGCCTGCAGCAAGAGTTTCCTGACGGAGAAAGCCCGATACGCACGGCCTTGGTCACCGCTCGGGGTGCGCCGGCTCATGAGCGCGTGATTCGCACGTTGCGGGACTGGGATATCCGGCTGGATGAATCGTTGTTTCTTGGTGGCATGGACAAGACCGAGTTTTTGCGAGCCTTTGAGGCGGATATCTTTTTTGATGACCAAGCCGCGCACTGCGATCGAGCGGCCCCGCATATCCCGTCGGGTCATGTACCTCATGGCGTGGCCAACTCCACAGAAATAGAATAAAAAATATTTTTTTATAACTAATCCTGTAAGCTGTCGTCTCATCAAATGGTGTCAGGACAGCAAACATGAAACTTCAACAGTTGCGCTACATTGTCGAGGTGGCAAATCACGACCTAAATGTGTCTGCCACAGCGCAAGCACTGTTCACTTCCCAGCCCGGTGTCAGTAAGCAAATCCGCCTGCTTGAGGATGAGTTGGGCGTAGAGATCTTTGTTCGCAGTGGCAAACACCTGACCCAGGTGACCCAGGTGGGCCAGCAGATCATCGATATGGCGACCCAGGTGCTCCGGCAAACCAGTGTCATCAAGCAGATTGCCGATGAGTGCTCCAATGAAGCCTCCGGCGAATTGACCATTGCCACGACGCATACACAAGCTCGTTACGCCTTGCCGTCCGTTATCCAGGAATTTCGTCGAAAATACCCTGAAGTCGCATTGCACATGAAGCAGGGTACGCCGGCACAGATTGCCGAGCTAGCCGCGTCTGGGGCTGCTGACTTTGCCATTGCAACAGAGGGTATGGAGTTGTTTAAAGACTTGGTGATGATGCCTTGCTACGAATGGAACCGGAGTGTTGTGGTTCCGAAGGGTCATCCGCTTGCTGCAAAGGCTGTTATGCCCAATACCCTGACGTTGCAGGATATCGCTGATTATCCGATCGTGACCTACGTGTTCGGTTTTACCGGGCGCTCTCGGCTTGACGACGCGTTTCAGGCGGTCTCGCTGACGCCAAATGTCGTGTTTACGGCAACGGATACGGATGTCATCAAGACCTATGTCAGGCTGGGTTTTGGCGTGGGAATCATTGCCTCGATGGCATACGACGAGAGTCAGGATAGCGATCTGGTGCGCATTGATGCGAGCCATTTGTTTGCGTCGAGTGTCACGCATATTGGATTCCGTCGAGGTACGTTTTTGCGCCGCTACATGCTGGATCTGATTCAATCTTTTGCGCCGCATCTCGAGGCACGCACAGTAAGTCAGGCGCAGGAATGTGCCACGGTAGCGGAGCGCGAAAGGTTGTTTGGGGATATTGAGCTGCCGGTTCGGTAGCTCAATACATCGCCGGTCGTTGGTTAAACCGGCGTGATGGGAATGATGTTCTGTCCGTGCAGGCCACATTCCTTCTGTGTTGCTTCTTCCCACCACCATCGCCCGGCACGCTCGTGCTCAAATGGGCTGACTGCACGGGTGCAGGGCTGGCAGCCGACAGAGATAAAGCCTCTGTCGTGCAGCGGATTGTAGGCGACGCGATTTTCCCGGATGTAGTGCCAGATATCGGCCGAGGTCCACTGGGCCAGTGGGTTGAACTTTGTGAGGTCGTTCCCTTCGGTGGAAAAGGCCTCATCGCGTTGACGCAGTGGAACATCGCTTCGCGTGACGCTTTGATCTTGGCGTTGTCCGGTTATCCACGCATCCAACGTCGCCAGCTTCTTACGTAAGGGCTGAACTTTTCTGACCCCGCAGCATTCTTGATGCCCATCCTCATAGAAGCTGAACAGTCCCTTCGCTTTGACCAAATTTTGTACGCCCTCGGGATCCGGGTTCAACAGTTCAATGGGTTGATCGTACTGCGTTCTGACGGTCTCGAAGAATTCGTAGGTTTCGCTGTGCAGGCGGCCGGTGTCGAGAGAAAAAACGTCGATGGTCAGACCGAGTTTTCGGATGAGATCGATGAGTACGATGTCTTCAGCGCCGCTGAACGACAGGGCGATGCTGCCCGGTTTAAATTCTTTGAGCGCCTCGCGCAGCAGGTTCTGAGTCGTGCGCAGGCGTGCAGACAGTGAGTTTTCCTGTGCCGCTGGGTTTGTTTGAGCGGAATTAGCATTCATAACAGGGCGAAGCCTCCGGGCAAGCGATCATCAAAGGGTGGCCTGAAGCCATTGGCGCGCACATTAACAGGCGGAAAATCGTAAAAAAAAGAATCTGTTGCTATATGCTTACGCCAAATTTTTTTAGGGGATTGCGGTGGATATTCTGTGTCTTGATTTAGAAGGCGTGCTGGTTCCAGAAGTGTGGCAGGCGGTGGCGAAAGAGACCCAGATACCCGAGTTGCTCAAAACAACTCGCGATATTCCCAACTACGATGATTTGATGAACTACCGACTGGGAATCATCGATCAACACGACATAACGTTGAGTCAAATTCAGGCGGAGATCGCCAAGCTGGCGCCGTTGCCCGGTGCCGCAGATTTTCTTCGCTGGGCCCGTCAGCACTTTCAGGTGGCAATTATTTCGGACACGTTTTACGAATTTGCTGCACCATTGATGGCCCAACTTGATGAACCGTTCTTGCTCTGTCACAAGTTAGAGATCAGCAACGATCGCATCACTGGGTACCGGCTGCGTCAGGCCGATCCAAAGCGTTGTTCGGTCAAAGCGTTCAAGTCCCTAGAGCTGAATATCATTGCGGCGGGCGATTCGTTCAATGACGTTTCCATGCTGGAAGAGGCGGATGCGGGTATCTTTTTCCAGGCGCCGGACAACGTGCGGGAGCAGTTCCCTCAATACCCACTGGCAAACGACTACCAAGAGCTGCAACAACTCATTCTTGCCGCTCAAAGCCGGTTCTAGCCGCCCGAGGGGGCGCGCAGCGGAGCCAAGTTCGGTAGCATGGGTTATTGGAAAATTTTACAGATGGAGAGCAGTTCATGAGCCAAGGTCAGAAATTTCGTGCGGCTATCAGCGCCGCGGCCCCCACGCCGCTGCAGATACCAGGCACGATTAATGCCTACACCGCATTAATGGCAGAACGGGTAGGTCACCAGGCCATCTATTTATCCGGCGGCGGGGGGGCAAACGCTTCCTATGGGTTGCCGGATTTGGGTATGACGTCGTTGAACGACGTTTTGGAAGACGTCAGACGGATTACCGGCGCAACAGATTTGCCGTTATTGGTCGATATTGACACCGGCTGGGGGGGCGCTTTCAACATTGCTAAGACTGTGCGGGACATGACCGCGGCAGGCGCTGCGGCGGGACATATTGAAGATCAGGTCTCCCAGAAGCGCTGTGGTCACCGGCCCAACAAGGCCATCGTGTCCGTGCAAGAAATGGTGGATCGCATCAAGGCAGCCGTGGACGCGAAAACCGATAACGACTTTGTTGTCATGGCGCGGACGGATGCCCTTTCGGTGGACGGCATGAACGCGGTGATCGATCGCGCCGGGGCCTTCGCTGAAGCGGGCGCGGATTCGATTTTTGCCGAGGCCATGACTGAGATCGATATGTATCGACCCATCATCGAGGCCGCCGGTGTGCCGGTTTTGGCCAATCTGACCGAATTTGGGCAAACGCCCCTGTATCATGTGGACGAACTGGCGGAAGTCGGCATCGCCATGGCGCTGTACCCCCTGTCTGCTTTTCGAGCCATGAACAAAGCGGCGTTGACGGTGTATCAAGCGCTGAAGGATGAGGGCAGTCAAACCAGCGTGGTAGACACCATGCAAACCCGCATGGAACTGTATGACTTCTTGGGCTATCACGCCTACGAAGAAAAATTGGACGAGTTGTTTGCCGGTCAAGGCAACGGCTAAGTAACGTTCGCAAATCGTAAATAACGGCGGCAAAGGAGAGACATATGGCCGAAAAGAAATTAGGCGGAGCGGGGCTGCGCGGCCAAAGCGCAGGCAGTACTGAGCTTTGCACCGTGGGCAAGAGCGGTACCGGATTGACCTATCGGGGCTACGACATTACCGATTTGGCAGATAATGCGACCTTCGAAGAGGTGGCCTATCTGATTTTTTACGGTGAACTTCCGAATGCGAGACAACTCGACGACTACCACAAGGTGCTTAAGGCAAATCGTAAATTGCCAGCCACCTTACTGGAGGTGCTCGAGCGTATTCCCGCTGATACGCATCCGATGGATGTGATGCGGACAGGTTGCTCCATGCTCGGCAATTTGGAGCCGGAAGGAGATTTCTCGAACCAGCAGACCGTGGCTAATCGACTGCTTGGCGCGTTACCAGGCATCATCAACTACTGGTATCGCTTCAGCCATGACGGTGTGCGCATCGATACCGATACCGACGCAGATTCACTGGCCGGTCATTTTCTGGAAACGCTGACGGGTAAGAAGCCCAGTGCCTTACATCAGCGGGTGATGGATGTTTCCCTGATTCTTTACGCTGAACACGAGTTCAACGCCTCAACGTTCACCGCCAGGGTGTGCGCTTCTACGTTGTCTGACATGCATTCCTGCGTGACTGGCGCCATTGGTTCCCTGCGAGGCCCTCTGCATGGGGGTGCCAACGAAGCGGCGATGGAGCTGATTGAGAAGTTTTCAACTGCCGATGAAGCAAGCACTGGTTTGCTGGGCATGCTGGAACGTAAGGAAAAGATCATGGGCTTCGGTCACGCGATCTACAGCACCTCAGATCCGCGTAATGTCATCATCAAGCAGTGGGCAGAGAAGCTGGCGAACGAAGTGGGCGACACCGTTTTGTATCCGGTTTCATGCGCGATCGAAAAGGTCATGTGGGATGAAAAAGCACTGTTTGCCAACGCAGACTTTTTTCATGCGTCCGCCTACAACTTCATGGGCATTCCCACGAAATTGTTTACACCGATCTTCGTTTGTTCGCGGGTGTCGGGCTGGAGTGCCCATGTCATGGAGCAGCGTGAAAACAACCGTATCATCCGCCCAAGTGCAGATTACATCGGCCCGGAGCCGCGGGCAGTGACGCCACTGGCGGATCGCTAAAAGCTCTGACCCATGCTGCCTGTCGTCAATGGCAGGCGGTAACGGCGTTGGTCGCTTCTTGCGACCTTGTCCTTGTCGCCGGTCCGGATTAAAGCGTGTCGCCCGGAATTCTGACCCAGCCTTCCATCAGCACACGTGCGCTGCGACTCATGCTCGCCTTCGTCACCTGCCATTCGCCATCCACCAGTGCCGCCTCGGCGCCTACTTTCAATGTCCCTGACGGGTGACCGAACACCACTTGATCCCGTTCGCCACCACCAGCTGCCGTGTTGACCAGTGTGCCGGGGATAGCCGCAGCCGTGCCAATGGCCACCGCGGCAGTGCCCATCATGGCGTGGTGAAGCTTGCCCATGGACAGTGCGCGAACGACTAAGTCTATGTTCTGACGCTCAACGGCTTTACCGCTGGATGCTGTGTAGCTTGCCGCAGGTGCAACAAAGGCTACCTTTGGGGTGTGTTGACGGCCCTCGGCTTCGGCAAGTTCCGATATGAGTCCCATTTTGATCGCACCGTGGGCACGTATGGTTTCAAAGCGAGCCAGCGTTTCGTTCGAGCCGTTGATGTCGTCTTGCAATTCGCAACCCGTGTACCCAAGTTCTGCCGCATTTAAGAAGATCGTAGGGATACCCGCGTTAATCAAGGTGGCGTTCAAACTGCCCTCGCCAGGTACATCGAGGGAGTCGACCAGATTGCCGGTGGGGAACATGGCGCTGCCTTCGTCGTCGGCGGGATCCATAAAGTCCACTGCGATTTCTGCTGCGGGAAAGGTGACGCCGTCTAGCTCAAAATCTCCGGTTTCCTGAACCTGACCCCGGGTGATGGGGACCCGATTGATGATGGTTTTACCGATGTTCGCCTGCCAAATTTTAACGTCGACAAAGCCATTTTCCGGGATGCGCTCCGGGGGCAGCATCCCTTGGGAGATCGCAAAGGGGCCGACTGCGGCGGACAGATTGCCGCAGTTACCGCTCCAGTCCACAAAGGGCTGATCAATGGACACCTGACCGAAGAGGTAATCCACGTCATGCCCGGGCTGCTGGCTGGGGCTCACGATCACCGTTTTGCTGGTGCTTGACGTGGCGCCGCCCATACCGTCGGTGTGTTTTCCATAGGGGTCGGGGCTGCCGATAACCCGCAGTAACAGGGCGTCCCGGCTGGCGCCGGGTTGTTGGGCTGGTGCCGGTAGGTCTGCCAGACTGAAAAAAACGCCCTTGCTGGTGCCGCCTCGTATGTAGGTCGCTGGAATGCGGATTTGTGCTGGATAGGATTGGTTCATAGCGCTGCTCTAACCGGCCGAAACAGAGGCGTCGAGAAAATCTTGGGCGAACCGCTGTAGCACGCCGCCAGCCTCGTAGATGGACACTTCCTCTGCCGTATCTAAGCGGCAAATTACTGGGATATCGACCTGTTCTCCGTTGCGTCGTGTCATCGACACCGTCAGTTCCGCTCTTGGGGCAGGGCTGCCGTTGACGCTAAAGATTTCTGTACCGTCGATGCCGTAGGTTGTCCGGGTTTCGCCATTTGTAAACTCCATGGGAAGCACGCCCATGCCCACTAGGTTTGTGCGGTGAATTCGTTCGAAACCTTCGGCGACAATGGCTTCTACTCCTGCCAGACGAACACCCTTGGCCGCCCAATCGCGAGAACTGCCTTGGCCGTAATCAGCTCCGGCAACAATGATCAGTGGCTGTTTGCGCTCCATATAGGTCTCGATCGCCTCCCACATACGCACCACGTTGCCCTCAGGTTCGATGCGGGCCAAGGATCCCTGTTTGATCTCGCCATCCTCAGTGACCATCTCATTCAGCAACTTGGGGTTGGCAAAGGTCGCACGTTGGGCAGTGAGGTGGTCACCTCGGTGGGTCGCATAGGAATTGAAGTCTTCTTCCGGCAGACCCATTTTGTGAAGGTACTCGCCTGCCGCACTGTCCAGCAGAATGGCGTTGGACGGTGACAAGTGGTCTGTCGTGATGTTGTCGCCCAGCACGGCCAAGGGGCGCATGTCGCTGAGAGTGCGTTGTCCGGCCAAGGCACCTTCCCAGTAGGGCGGCCGGCGAATGTAGGTGCTCTGCGGGCGCCACTCGTACAGTGGGTCAGTCATTTCGGTGACGTCCTTGACGTCCAAAAACATAGGGTCATAGACCTCGGTGAACTGAGCAGGCTTAACACTTTGAGCTACGATAGCGTCGATTTCCTCGTCGCTTGGCCAGATGTCGATAAGCTTCACGGGGTTACCGTCCAGATCGGTACCCAGCACATCTTGCTCGATATCAAATCGGATTGTGCCTGCGATGGCATAGGCCACAACCAGCGGGGGCGATGCCAAAAAGGCTTGTTTGGCGTAGGGATGAATTCGACCGTCAAAGTTGCGGTTGCCCGACAGCACAGCAGTGGCGTACAGGTCTCGATCGATCACTTCTTGCTGGATGACTGGGTCCAATGCGCCACTCATGCCATTACATGTGGTGCAAGCAAAGGCCACGATACCGAAACCGAGCTGCTCTAATTCTGGCAGCAGATTCGCGTCTTCCAGATAGAGCTGGACAGCCTTAGAACCGGGAGCCAGAGAACTCTTCACCCATGGTTTACGAGTCAGCCCCTTGGCGTTGGCGTTGCGGGCCACCAATCCTGCCGCGATGACGTTGCGTGGATTGCTGGTATTCGTGCAGCTGGTGATCGCCGCGATGATGATCGCGCCGTCGGGCATTTTGCCAGGCTCAGATTCCACCACGCCGCTGATACCTTCGGCGGCCAAATCCGTTGTCGAAACGCGACGGTGGGGGTTCGAGGGCCCGGCGATGTTGCGGCCTACGCTGGATAGGTCAAAGCGTAGCACCCGTTCGTATTGAGCCTCCTTCATGCTGTCCGCCCAAAGCCCGGTCTGCTTCGCATAGTTTTCCACCAGCGCGACCTGTTCGTCGCTACGTCCCGTCAGGCGCAAGTAGTCGGTGGTTTTCTCATCGATATAGAACATCGCTGCGCTGGCACCAAATTCCGGCGTCATATTGGAAATCGTTGCTCGGTCCCCCAAGGTGAGGGCATCAGCGCCTTCTCCGTAGAATTCGAGGTAGGTCGAGACCACGCGTTCCTCGCGCAAAAATTCGGTAATCGCCAGCACGATATCCGTGGCCGTGATGCCTTCTTGGCGTGTGCCGACAAGCTCTACGCCGACAATATCCGGTAGGCGCATGTAGGAGGCGCGGCCAAGCATGACGCTTTCTGCTTCCAGGCCACCAACACCAATGGCGATCACACCGAGGGCGTCAACGTGGGGTGTGTGGCTGTCGGTACCAACCAGCGTGTCTGGGAAGGCCACGCCGTCTCGGGCGTGTACGACAGGAGACATCCGTTCCAGGTTGATCTGGTGCATGATGCCGTTGCCAGGGGGGATGACATCCACGTTTTCAAAGGCGGTCTTGGTCCAGTTGATGAAGTGAAAGCGGTCATCATTGCGACGATCTTCAATGGCACGATTTTTTTCAAAGGCGTCCTCTTCAAAGCCGGCATGCTCAACGGCGAGAGAGTGGTCGACGATCAGCTGGGTGGGTACCACAGGGTTCACCTTAGACGGATCGCCACCCTTGGCCGCAATCGCGTCCCGCAGACCGGCCAAATCCACCAGAGCGGTTTGGCCGAGAATGTCGTGACAGACAACGCGGGCTGGGAACCATGGAAAGTCCAAATCCCTCTTGCGCTCGATAATTTGCGTTAGCGCCGCCGTCAAATGCTCCGGTTCGCAGCGCCGAACCAGATTTTCTGCCAGTACTTTGGCGGTGTAGGGCAGGCCCGCGTAGGCACCGGGTTTAATTGCTTCAATGGCTTCGAAGGTGTCAAAGTAGTCGAGACCAGAGTTCGGCAATGGTTTACGGTGATTTTGATTCATAAGGTTTACTTCGTTTCAGTGGTTCAAGCGATGTACGGGGCGCGATTGTGCCGTTAATTGGGGTCTAGCTCAAAGGCATCGGTCAGGCCGGCAAGGTCATCTTTATGTGGTCAATGCCTGCCTCATCGAAAACATCCCCGCAGGCGACAAAGCCAAACCGGGAATAGAACGTCTCCGCATGGCATTGCGCATGCAAAAAAATGGCCTCAAAGTTTTGTCGTTTTGCCTCTGTAATCGCTGCGGTCATCAGTAGGCTGCCGGTGCCCCCGCCACGGCAGTGTTTTAGCACCGCCATTCGACCAATCTGGCCGCTGGGCATGATGCGGGCACAGCCGATGAAACCGTATTCATCGGAACGTGCCAGCAAGTGCACGCTGGTCTCGTCGAAGGCGTCCATTTCTACGTCCTCGGGTACCTGCTGTTCCTCAACGAAGACACGGTAGCGAATCGCCGTCAGCGCTTGTCGGTCATCGTTCTTCTGCCAATGGGCCAAACGAATCTCTATCAAGGCAGTGGGCGTCGCGCGAGTTCGGCGGCACAGCCAATATAGCGTGCCGGTGTAAGATCCTTCAGTTCCTGCATCGCCGCGTCCGGCAGCTGTAGCTCCTGCAATATTTCCTGATAAATATCGGCGGACAGGCGTCTGCCTCGAGTCACAGCTTTTAGCTGCTCGTAGGGCTCAGGCATCGCAAATTTACGCATGACGGTTTGTACGGCCTCCGCGAGTACTTCCCAGCTGTTGTCGAGATCCGCCGCGATCGCATCTGGGTTCACATCCAGCCGCGATAGGCCTTTCAATGTAGCTTGGTAGGCGATGCTGCAGTGCGCGAATGCGGTGCCGAGGTTTCGTAACACGGTGGAATCGGAAAGATCGCGTTGCCAGCGCGATACCGCCAGCTTGCTCGCCATATGGTCGAGGAGAGCGTTGGCGATACCAATGTTTCCCTCGGAATTTTCGAAATCGATAGGATTTATTTTGTGTGGCATGGTGGACGAACCGGTTTCGCCTTCCACCTTTCGCTGCTTGAAATACTCAATGGAAATGTAGCTCCACATGTCCCGATCAAAATCCAGCAGTACCTGATTGAACCGCATCAGGGCGTGGCTGATTTCCGCTATGTAGTCATGGGGCTCGATTTGTGTCGTCCAAGGGTTGTTTTGCAGGCCAAGGCTGGCGATGAATTCCTCAGACAGTGTCGCCCAGTCCACGTTTGGGTAGGCGACGAGGTGGGCGTTAAAATTACCGACTGCGCCATTGAACTTCCCTAGCAGAGGTGTGTTTTGTACCTGCTGGCGCTGACGCTCGAGGCGGGCTGCGACGTTTTTGATTTCTTTGCCCAGGGTGGTTGGCGAGGCGGTCTGGCCATGCGTGCGTGACAGCATCGGCAGATCAGCGTTATCCGTCGCCAGCGTATTTAACGCATCGATCAGCATGCCCATCCGAGGTAATACGACGTCTCGAGCATTTTTGATCATCAGGCCGTAAGCGGTGTTGTTTATATCCTCCGATGTGCAGCCAAAGTGTATCCACTCGTTCACTGCTCGGAGAGTAGGGCGGTTTGCGAACGCTTCCTTGAGAAAGTACTCGACGGCCTTGACGTCGTGATTGGTTGTTGCTTCAAAGGTTTTGATTCGCGCCGCCGACTGAGCATCAAAATTATCGGCGATGGCTCGGACGTAGGCGTGATCATCTGCGCTCAAGGTCGCGAATTCCTGGATGCCCGGGCATTCGCTCAAAAAAAGTACCCAGCCGCACTCAACCTCTACCCGATATTTCATCAGGCCAAACTCACTAACGATGGGAGCCAGATCTTTGACCTTTGACTGATAGCGGCCGTCAGCTGCACCGATAGCGAAAACAGGGTCTGCGTCGGTCATGAAAAATATCCTCCAGGGATTTGGTTTCGAGTGATTAAAAAACGGATGATGTGCTCTGAATGTTCGCACCACCGAGGAGTTCATCGTCTTGATAGAAGGCAATGTACTGACCCGTGGTGATGGCTCTTTGAGGATGGTCAAACCGCACCAGCAACGAGCCGTCTGCCGCCTGGGAGACGGCGCAAGCCTGATCCTGTTGGCGATAGCGGATTTTGGCACTGCAACGCAACGGCAAAACCACGGGCTGCAGCCAATTTGCCTCACGCGCTCTGAGCCAGTTGCCAGTGAGGTCGGCTGCATCTTGGGTAACCAGCAATGTGTTACTCGCGGGTATTTTGTCCATCACATACCAAGGGCTCTCCGGTCGGCCGGCGAGGCCGCCCAAATTAATACCTTGTCGCTGGCCGATCGTGTATTGGTGCAGGCCCCGATGCTGGCCAAGCACTCTGCCTTGGCGGTCGGTCATGGGGCCGGGCTGATCGTGAATGTATTGGCCGAGGAAGTCGGCAAATCGACGCTCGCCGATAAAACAGATGCCAGTGCTGTCCTTCTTGCGGTGATTGGTCAGTCCCAGAGACGCTGCCAGACGTCGTATGTCGGGTTTTTGCCAATCGCCCAAGGGAAAAAGACAGCGCGCGAGTTTGTGTTTAGGTACGGCCTGTAAGAAATAGGTTTGGTCTTTGTTGGCATCCAGCCCTTTCAGAAATTGGATGGGCTCCTCGAGGTCTTGCGACGGATATACGTTGCTCTCAGGAATTGGGCTTCTGCGCACGTAATGGCCGGTTGCAATATAGTCAGCGCCCAAGGTTTCGGCGTAACGTACAAACTGCTCAAACTTGATTTCGCGATTGCACAAGATATCCGGATTAGGCGTGCGCCAGTTCTGGTATTCCTTTAGGAAATGGCTGAAGACGTTATCCCAGTATTCGGCTGCAAAGTTCGCCGTGTGCAGCGTAATGCCGAGCTGATCGCTGACCTGTTGTGCGTCTTCAAGGTCTGCGATCGCTGTGCAGTATTCGGTGCCATCGTCTTCGTCCCAATTTTTCATGAACAGCCCTTCAACGACGAAGCCCTGTTGTTGCAAAAGGTAGGCAGCGACTGAGGAGTCCACGCCACCCGACATGCCCACGATGACCTTTGGAGCGTTCTCGATCTGGCGTAACGTGTCTTGTCTCTTTCGGCGGACGCTTGGCATAGGACTTGCTGCTGACGATGGATTAGGGCGTTTTGATTCGCAACGCCGGAAACACAGTAGTTTACTACCAAGCACGCGCAGTTGCTCGTCAAAGCGCCAGCCATGATAACGTATGTATTCAGCAGAGCATTGGGGCAAGCCCTTGCATCGCGCTTTTGTCAACATGGATCGAGGATCATCCTATGGAACTGAGCCACATCAACGCTTCCGGCGAAGCCAACATGGTCGATGTTGGCGACAAACAGCTAACGGAACGATCTGCGACGGCCAGTGGTATTGTCAGGATGTTGCCTAGCACACTGCGGGCGATTAAAAGTGATGGCCTGAAGAAAGGGGAGGTGTTGGCGGTCGCGCGAATCGCGGGTATCCAGGGGGCAAAAAAGTGTTCGGAATTGATTCCATTATGCCACCCGCTGGCGCTGACAAAGGTGTCTGTATCGTTTGAAGAAATATCCGACAGTGAGTTAAAAGTTATCGCTAACTGTCGCTTGCGTGGGCAAACAGGTGTTGAAATGGAGGCCCTGACGGCGGTCAGTGTGGCCTGCCTTACCGTTTACGATATGTGTAAGGCTGTGGACAAAGGAATGACAATTGAGGCGGTTGGTCTGGATGAGAAGCTTGGCGGGAAAAGTGGTGAGTGGCGGAAATCGTGACGATAGAGGTTAAATTTTTCGCGTCTTTACGAGAGCGTATCGCCCTAGGTTCGCTAACATGTTGCGCGGCTTCCATGCCAGAACTTCGGCAGGACTTAGTGTCCCAGCTGTCAGCCGAGGCCTATCAGGTCTTGTGCGCTGATGGTGTCCGGGTGGCGATCAATCAAACGTTCATAAATGACGGTTGGCAAGACAGTGCCGAAACCATTCCAGCGGGCGCCGAAGTGGCATTTTTACCGCCGGTTACTGGGGGGTAATATGCTCGCGTCTATTATTAAAATACAGTCAGAAGATTTTGATTTTGCTGAACATTATTGCCAGATTAGGGCGTCGGGTGGCGAGGAGGTCGGGGCCATTGCTGGTTTTGTAGGCTTGGTCAGAGACTATAATGCTCACGCAGGCGATGGCGGCGAAGTCGCGACCCTTACGTTGGAACATTACCCGGGTATGACGGAGTCCAGTATCCAAGCCATCGTGACCGAAGCCCAAACACGCTGGCCGCTGGTCGCGACCACGGTGGTTCATCGAGTTGGTACGCTGCGTCCCATGGATCAGATTGTGATGGTACTCGCCGCTTCTGCTCACCGTGATGCGGCCTTTGCGGCGGCGGAATTCATCATGGATTATCTCAAGACCCAAGCAATCTTTTGGAAAAAAGAGGTCACTGACAAAGGCGATCATTGGATAGAATCAACGGAAGCCGATCGGCAGAGGGCGGTTGGCTGGTCAGACAAAAGCAGGAACACGGTCTAAAAAGAACCCCAAAATCCATTATAAGTTGCTGTACTCCGCGCCCCGGAGTTGCACTAGGCGTGGGGCACGTCTATATTGCCCGCGTCAAAACCGGGAGGGGTGGGGACACTAATCTGCCTTTTTGTGCATTCGCCTGTGTGTCGAAGGCACCGCGGGGCCGAGGAATAATGTCTTAATGTCAGCGCAACGGGGGAACTATGAGCACCGACCAAAAAATCATCTACACCGAGACAGATGAAGCCCCGCGACTTGCCACCTTTTCGTTTCTTCCGATCATTAAAGCGTTTTCGGACGCCGCCGGTGTTCAAGTGGAAACACGTGATATTTCACTGGCAGGCCGTATTTTAGCGAGCTTTCCCGAGTGGTTGTCCGAAGAGCAACGAATTGCGGACGATCTGGCGGAATTGGGGCGTTTGACCCAAGATCCGGCGGCGAACATCATCAAATTGCCGAACATCAGCGCCTCCAATCCCCAAATGTTGGCCGCCATCAAGGAACTTCAGAGTCAAGGGTATGCTTTGCCGGAATATCCTGAAGAGCCGCAGAACGAGTCGGAACAAGACATCAAAGTGCGTTATGACCGCATCAAGGGAAGTGCCGTGAACCCGGTGCTGCGTGAAGGTAATTCTGATCGGCGCTCAACCCGGGCGGTCAAAGACTACGCGAAGAAACATCCGCATTCGATGGGTACTTGGTCTTCGGATTCCAAGAGTCACGTGGCGCATATGAGCGATGGCGATTTTTACGCCAGCGAAGTCTCAGCAACCATGCCTGAAGACGATGTGCTCTCTATCGTTTTGCATTCGGGTGATCGTAGTGAAACGCTGGCGACCGGAATCTCCGTCAGTGCTGGCGAAGTGGTAGATGCGGCGTTCATGAGCAAGGATGCCCTTTGCCAGTTCTATGACGAACAGATTGCCAGCACAGAGCAAGGCGTTCTGTTTTCCCTGCATTTGAAAGCAACAATGATGAAGGTGTCTGACCCAATTATTTTCGGTCACGCCGTAAAAGCGTATTACCGCGATGCCTTCAACAAGCATGCAGACGTCTTTGCCGAGCTGGGTGTGGACGCCAACAACGGCGTTGGTGATGCCTACGATAAGATTGAGAGTCTGCCCGAGGCTCAGCGGGATGAGATAAAGGCAGATCTGGATGCGTGTCTGGCCACTGGCCCAGACCTGGCGATGGTGAATTCCGATTACGGTATTACCAATCTCCACGTACCAAGCGACATCATTGTCGACGCGTCTATGCCGGCGGCCATCCGCGAATCTGGCAAGATGTGGGGACCAGATGGCGACTTACACGATACGAAGGCCGTGATTCCTGATCGGTGCTACGCCACGGTTTATCAAGAAGTGATTTCCGACTGCAAAACTCACGGCACGCTGGATCCGACCAGCATTGGGTCGACGGCCAATATCGGTTTGATGGCACAGAAGGCCGAAGAGTACGGTTCTCATGACACGACCTTTGAAATCCCAAATGCCGGGCGCATCGAAATCGTCAACCAAGCCGGTGCTGTTGTGCACAGTCACGATGTCCAGACCGGCGACATTTGGCGTATGTGCCGAGTCAAAGACGCACCTGTTCAAGATTGGGTAAAACTCGCGGTAGAACGTGGACGCATTACGGGCAGTACCGTGATCTTCTGGCTTGATGCCGATCGCGCCCACGACGCTCAGCTGATTGCCAAGATCGAGGCATATCTGCCCAATCACAACACTGAGGGTTTGGATATTTCGATTTTGAAGCCAGCTGAGGCAACGAAGCGCTCGTTGGCGTTGATGCGTCAAGGCAAGGACACCATTTCCGTTTCCGGCAACGTGCTGCGCGATTATCTGACGGATTTGTTCCCGATTTTAGAATTGGGCACCAGTGCCAAGATGTTGTCCATCGTACCGTTGATCAACGGTGGAGGACTGTTCGAGACCGGGGCGGGAGGTTCTGCACCCAAGCATGTACAGCAGTTTGAGGCTGAAGGTCATCTGCGCTGGGACAGCCTTGGTGAGTTTTTGGCTCTCGGTGCGTCGCTAGAACATCTGGGCCGGGTTTTCGAGAACAGTGCCGCCCAGTTATTGGGCGAGACCTTGGATGAGGCGATCGCGGAATTTTTGGACAGCAACCGGTCACCGTCGCGGCGCGTGAATGAAATTGATAACCGAGGCAGTCACTTCTATTTGGCGAAATTCTGGGCAGAAGCTGTGGCTCGACAGGATAAAGATCCCGTCATGAAAGAGCGGTTTGCAGCATTGGCTGGCAAACTGGCAGCGTCCGAAGAACAGATCAATGCGGAACTGCTGGCAGCGCAAGGCGAGTCCGTGGATGTTGGCGGATATTTCGCGCCTAACCCCGAACTCGCAGCAAAGGCAATGCGGCCTTCTCCAACCCTTAACGAGGCGATTGATTCCGTCTAGCGACAAGCCCTTTTAACGGGCCTATTTCAGGGCCTTTTTATCGGACCTATTTCAGGGTCCTTTTATCGGAGCCATGTCGTGGCCCTTTTGTCGGAGCCATGTCGTGGCCCTTTTGTCGGGCCGAGTTCGTGGCGGGCCCATTGACCGGCCCTTTGAAGGCACCTTGAGACTGGTCGGCTTAGCTGGTTTGGGGCTGGTCGGGGTCTGATGGTGCTCCCCTATCGTCACCGCCAGCTGCGTTGTTGACGCCAGTGGCCACAATGTTGGTGGCCTGAGGCCCTTTGTCCCCAGTAGAGACGTCAAACTGCACCTCGTCACCGGCGCTAAGCGTCTTATATCCCTCCATCGTAACGGCCGAAAAATGCGCGAACAGATCCGCGCCCCCGTCGCTGGGTACGATAAATCCGTAACCCTTCGCGTTGTTAAACCACTTCACAGTTCCTGTTGGCATGTTTCTACTCCTTGCGCCAACCGAGAGTCCAAAATTTTGTTCTTAGAGTCAAGGACTTAGGTTGGGCCTAAATCCGTTCTGTTGGTGCCGTCACACAAAAAGCTTGGGTTTCTTATGCTTGTCCCCAACTAGGTGTCAGAGAAGACACTTTGACCACATTGGATTCGATACCCTTGGTGAACATTTTGACGAAGTGAATAATCGAAGGTGTTCAATGCACTTGCTATATTGAGGTGCCGGTCGGAATCGAGGTGCGTTTGAATAAAAGGGAAGCGAAAGCCCAGTGATCACAAAATCATGAACGTTGATAAGTATATGAAAGAGAACGGTTGGTGGCTGAATGCCGACGACGGCGATGAACCGGACTTCGGAGAGGAGCACGATGTTGGCTTGGTCACGGAAGAAGCAGAACCAGAACTCAAGCGTCCGTCCATGTACAAGGTGATTTTGCTCAATGATGACTACACGCCGATGGAATTCGTCGTCCATATTTTGGAAATATTTTTTGGCATGAACCGTGAGAAGGCGACTCAGATTATGCTGATCGTTCACACCGAAGGTGGTGCGGTGGTGGGTATATTCCCGCGGGATATTGCAGAAACCAAATCAGAGCAAGTCAATCAATACGCGCAAGAGAATAGCCATCCTTTAATGTCCACAGTGGAATTGGCCGATTAGCGCAGTGCGCGGTACCAGCAAAACAAGAGAGATATCATGTTAAGCAAAGAACTCGAAAAGTCGCTGAATGAAATTGCGCAGAGTGCTAGCGCGCGGCGACACGAATTTATCACCGTTGAGCATCTTCTGTTAGCGTTGATGAGCAACGAAGCGGCGTTAGAGGTACTCAAGAACGTTGGGGGCGATGCGGCCAAACTCACCAGCGAGTTGGAAAAATACATCGACGAGACAACGCCTATCTTACCCGTTAGCGACCAAGAGCATGGGCCCCAGACCACATTGGGGTTTCAGCGGGTGGTTTCGCGCTCGCTCTTTCATGTGCAGTCCTCGGGCCGCAAAGAGGTGACCGGAGCCAACGTACTGGTCGCTATTTTCAGCGAACAGGAGAGCCAGGCCGTTTATCTGCTGAAGGTGCAGGGCGTCACGCGGATTGACGTGGTGAACTATATCTCACACGGGATCAGTAAGGCGGAAGACGACGAAGAAACCGATGCCAGTCAACCGTCTGCAGAGGGTGAAGAACCCGCTGAAGCCGGACAAAAAGCCTTACAACTTTATGCGACAGACCTGAACGAGGAAGCGCGAGCGGGGCGTATCGATCCATTGGTAGGTCGCGCAGAAGAGTTGGAGCGTGCGATTCAGATATTGTGTCGACGGCGCAAAAATAACCCACTCTTGGTCGGAGAGTCAGGGGTTGGTAAAACAGCCATCGCCGAAGGATTGGCCAAGCGGATCGTCGATGAAAAAGTGCCCGACGTGGTCGCAGGAAGCATCATTTATTCCCTGGACTTAGGGGCCCTTGTGGCCGGCACCAAGTATCGGGGTGATTTTGAGAAGCGATTCAAGGCGGTGCTCGCCGAATTGAAAGAAATCGAAGGCTCCATTCTCTTCATTGATGAGATCCACACCATTATCGGTGCGGGCGCGGCTTCCGGTGGCGTGATGGACGCGTCTAACCTGCTCAAGCCTCTGCTGACCTCGGGTCAAATGCGTTGCATGGGCTCCACCACCTATCAAGAATATCGAGGTATCTTCGACAAGGATCGGGCGCTGTCTCGCCGTTTCCAGAAAATCGACGTCATCGAACCCGATGTTGACGACACCTATCGTATTTTGAAGGGACTGAAGTCCCGCTTCGAAGAGCATTACAACCTACGCTATACAGACAAAGCACTGCGAACCGCGTCGGAGTTGGCAGCTCGTTACATTAACGATCGGTTCATGCCAGACAAGGCGATCGATGTGGTGGATGAGGCCGGTGCAGCCCAGCAACTGCAGCCGCCCAGCAAGCGTAAGAAGAGCATTGGCGCATCTGACGTAGAGCAGGTCGTGGCGAAGATTGCGCGTATCCCGTCGTCTCAGGTGACGTCTTCGGACAAAGCATCTTTGAGAGACCTTGAAGGCAATCTGAAAATGGCCGTTTTCGGTCAAGATGAAGCCATCGAACAACTGGCGTCGGCGATCAAGCTCTCCCGTGCTGGGTTGAAGAGTGGCGAGAAGCCTATCGGTTCATTCCTATTTGCCGGCCCGACCGGCGTGGGCAAAACCGAGGTGTCCAAGCAATTGGCTCACGCCATGGGCGTGGAGCTGCTGCGCTTCGATATGTCCGAGTATATGGAGCGGCACACAGTATCGCGCCTGATCGGTGCACCTCCGGGTTATGTCGGCTTTGATCAAGGCGGCCTGTTAACAGAAGCCGTGACGAAGCACCCTCACTGCGTTGTGCTGCTGGATGAAATCGAAAAAGCGCACCCAGAAGTATTCAATTTGCTGCTGCAGGTCATGGACCACGGTACGCTGACGGATAACAACGGCCGTAAGGCAGATTTCCGCAACGTCGTGCTCATCATGACCACCAACGCCGGCGCTCAGGAAATGGGCAGGCCCTCGATTGGGTTTGCCGAGCAGGATAACTCTACCGATGGCATGGAAGTCATCCGTCGTATGTTTACCCCCGAGTTCCGCAATCGCTTGGATGCTATCGTGCAGTTCAGCGCCTTGAAACTGGAAGTTGTCAAAACCGTGGTCGATAAGTTCCTGACGGAGCTGCAAGCCCAATTGGATGAAAAGCGCGTCACCCTGGAAGTGGATGAAGCCGCAAGGGCATGGCTGGCTCGCGAAGGCTATGATGAAAAGATGGGCGCAAGACCCATGCAGCGATTGATTCAAGAAAAGATCAAGCGTCAGCTGGCAGAAGACTTGTTGTTTGGTGATCTGGCCTCTGGCGGCACCGTTCATGTAACCATTGAAGACAATGATCTCAGCATCAAAATCCTAACGGGGGCGGAAGCCTAGCGGTAAGGCGGGCCTGAGCGAGAAAAAATCGCTCAGGCAAAGGACTACATGCGGAAGGTGATTCGGCCTTTGCTCAAATCGTAGGGGGTCAGTTCTACTTTGACTTTATCGCCTGTCAGAATGCGGATGTAGTTTTTGCGCATTTTCCCTGAAATATGGGCGGTCACGGTATGTCCGTTTTCGAGTTCCACCCGAAACATCGTGTTGGGCAGGGTATCAATGATGGTGCCATCCATCTCAATTTGTTCTTCTTTCGCCATGCGGCCTCTGGGTCGTTAACGTCGCGCGCGATGGTGCCAGAAGGTCACCTCAATTAGAAGTGCCGTGATCGATTGAATTCTTGTAAGGGGCTCGGGTGAGGTCAGTTGAGCGTTAGCCAGCGACCTTCGATAAACATCTGTAACGGTCGATATTGGCTTTTATACGCCATTTTTGGCGACTCTTTGATCCAGTAGCCCAAGTAGAGGTGTGACAGCCCCTGGCGTTTGCATTGTTCAATTTGCTGCAAAATACTGAAGACACCCAAACTTCGGCTGCTTTCAGTAGGCTCAAAAAAGGTATAGACCGCAGACAGTCCGTCGTCGAGTTGATCGGTTACCGCCACACTGAGCAACTGTTCGCCACGGTAAAGGCAAACAAACTGCGTGTCTGCCCAGGCGCAGAGTAAGAACGACTTAAATTGATCCTCACTGGCTGGGTACATATCGCCGTCCGTATGGCGCATGCTGATGTAGCGTTCATATACTTGGTAATGTCTTGGTGTAAATCGGGCCGGCTCGATTTGCACCGTTAAATCTTGGTTTCTCTTGCTGGTGCGGCGCTGAGCACGTGTTGGTCGAAAACCACTGATCGGGATCCTAACCGCGATGCAGGCATTGCAGTGGTTGCATCTGGGTCGGTACAGGTGGCCGCCGCTCCGACGAAAACCCTGAGCGGACAACTGTTGATATGCCGTGGAGGTGATAATCCGGCGCGGATCGGCAAACAGCGTTTGAGCGTCGCTGCGATCCAAGTACGAGCAAGGATGCGGCGGCGTTAGATAGAAATCTAACGGGGCTTCTTGGTCCGAGTCTGCTGTCACGCGCAAGGCTCCTGAGCCTTGGGCGCAGATCCGTCGAACGTCTGCCCAGTACCCGATTCAAGGGTCGAGCCAAAATCTGCCCCCCGATCTGACCCCAGATCTGACCAAGACCCCAAGCGGGTTTTGCTCAAATCGTTGTCGGCCAAGAGAGCCAGAAATTTATCCCGGTGCATGGGTTGGACCCCCAACGATTCTAGGTGCGGATTCATCATTTGGCAGTCGATCAATGTGAAATTCCAGTCCAGCAACCGTTGATTGAGATAATAGAACGCCAGCTTTGAGCCGTCGTTGATGCGAGAAAACATGGATTCGCCGAAAAACATCTGGCCGAGTGACAGACCGTACAGACCACCGACCAAGTCACCATCCTGCCAAACCTCGACGCTGTGCGCTAATCCACTGTCGTGCAGTTCACAATAGGCGTCTTGCATCCTTGGCGTGATCCATGTGCCCACGGATTGTGCCCGGACGTCTGCACAGGCCCTGATGACATCGCTGAAACGCTGATCAAAGGTTATGGCGCATCCGCTGTTTCGTAGACGCTTTGTCAGGCTCCGGGTGACCCTCATTTGTCCCGGCACGATGACACCTCGCTCGACAGGACTCCACCAAAATATCGGCTCATCGTCTCGTTCAAACCACGGAAATATGCCCAGTGCGTAGGCTTCGACAATCCACTCTGGCGATAGATCACCACCGGCTGCAAGCAGGCCTTCCGGTTCTTCCAGCGCCGTTTTTGGATCTGGGAAGGCTACCGGGTGGGCGGGGAGCAGAGGTACCGGGCGTACCACGATCAGTCAGTCGTTGAGCAGGGCTAAAAATGCGGCGGACTGCCGATGACTCTTGATGATATCGCTCAATGTCTGGCCTGCCTTGTCCCTAGCGTGTTTATCGCCACCACGCGCCTCGTAGCGCTGCAGAAAAATTCTGAAATCTTCGAATCGCATGCTGCGATAGGCATTGAGTAGTTTGCTGAAGTCGGCTGGTTCATCCCCCAAGGGTTCTTTGTCCAAAAAACTGTCGATTCGGGCATCATCCCAAACTTCGTCAATCACCTTTATTTTATCTGCGCGCATCGTCGTTTTCCGTTAAGTTTTGGCTGGGTAAAAAAGGCATAGGTTGCCTGAACACGCATTGTGCCCATTTGTACCGAAAACGGCGAGTGCGTACACTAGTGACACGCCAAGAGGATACTTTTTTGACGACGCCTGCTACCAATCGTCCGCTGCCGCTGCGCGAAATGTTCTTGGTGCTGATCGGCACCCTGGCATGTTTTCTGCTGCTGGCCATTGCCTCATATTCCCCAGAGGATCCGTCGTTCAACTATACCGGTGCCAACACCAATACACAGAATCTTGTGGGTACCGCGGGTGCATACCTCGCTGACTTCCTGCTTTTCTTGTTTGGCTGGATGGCCTATCTCTTACCCATGGGCTTGATCTACGCGGCGCTTCGCTTACTCAAGCTGCGAGTAATCAAAGCCAATGCGTTGGTGATTGGCGTGCGCTCCAGCGGCTGGGTTGCCTCTTTACTGTGTTCTTGCGTGCTGATGTATTTGCATAACTACTCCGGTGGTTCTCTGCCTTCTGGGGCAGGTGGCGTACTGGGTATGGCCTTGGGCTCTCAGGGTGCTGCCGTGTTCGGCATGGTCGGCTTGACGGTTTTGTGTTCGGCGGGGGTTTTAATCGGCGCGCAAGCGGCAGTGGGGTTTTCCTGGTTGGACATTACCGAAATTCTCGGGCGCGGTTTGACTCGGCTCTGGCACAAAGGTGCTGACACATTTGATCGTTTGAACGATCGGCGCCTAGCGAGAGCTCAACAGCGCAGGCAGGCCCAGGAACAGGTCCTGCAAGAAGAAAATTCCATTGCACACAAACGTAAGGCCGAACTCACGGCAACCCTAGAGTCCAAGAATCGGCCGGTTGACGGTTCGTCAGATGTGCCGGATGGAGGTAAGTCCTCTGTGCAGATTTTGCCTGCCGCAGCGGAGAAAAAACCCGCGAGCAAAACCCAGCAAAAACGCCTTTTCGACAGTCAAACGATTACTGAACTGCCGGATGTCGATTTGTTGGATCAACCTAACGGTGATCAGGGCGGCGGATACAGCGCGGATGCATTAGAGGCCATGTCCAAGCAGTTGGAACTGAAACTGGCGGACTTCAATGTCGAGGCCGTCGTGGTCTCGGTGCTGCCGGGTCCCGTCATTACGCGATTCGAGATTCAACCTGCGGCAGGGGTTAAGGTTCAGAAAATCAGCGCGCTTGCGAAGGATTTAGCTCGCTCACTCGCGGTCATCAGTGTGCGTATTGTCGAAGTGATTCCCGGTAAACCCTACGTGGGTATCGAAATTCCGAACGAACACCGGGAAATGGTACAGCTGCACGAAGTCATCAATTCGTCGGCCTTCCAGGAGGCGAGCAGCCATCTGGCCTTAGCCTTGGGCAAGGATATTGCTGGGGCGACCATTGTCGCTGACATCGCCCGTATGCCGCACCTGCTGGTGGCGGGCACCACAGGCTCGGGTAAGTCCGTTGGCGTGAACTCTATGCTGCTCAGTATTTTGCTCAAGGCAACCCCTGAGCAAGTTCGGCTGATATTGGTCGATCCAAAGATGTTGGAGTTGTCGATCTATGAGGGTATCCCACATCTCTTGACGCCAGTGGTTACTGATATGAAAGAGGCGGCTCACGCTCTGAATTGGGCGGTGGGCGAGATGGAGCGACGTTATCGATTGATGGCGGCCTTAGGCGTCAGAAATCTTGCGGGATTCAACCGTCAGGTGAAGGATGCCGCTGCCAAGGGAGAACCCATTAAGGATCCACTGTGGCCACTAGAGCTGGAGCAAGCACCGGCGCTAGAGGCGCTGCCCGCTATCGTGATTGTGATCGACGAATTCGCTGACATGATGATGATCGTGGGCAAAAAAGTAGAACAACTGATCGCGCGCATCGCGCAGAAAGCCCGAGCCGCCGGTATCCACCTGATTCTCGCCACTCAGCGGCCGTCTGTGGATGTGATAACCGGTTTGATCAAGGCCAACATACCCTCAAGGATCAGTTTCCAAGTGTCCTCACGCATCGACTCCCGGACCATTTTGGATCAGGGCGGGGCGGAACAATTGCTTGGCCACGGCGACATGCTGTATCTGCCGCCAGGTACCGCCTTGCCGCAGCGTGTGCACGGTGCATTCGTTTCAGACGATGAAGTGCACCGCGTGGTAGAAGATTGGAAGCTGCGGGGCGCGCCGGACTACCTTGAAGACATTCTGACCGGGCAGACCGAGGGCGAAGCCTTCGTTAAATTGGATTCGGATGATGATGCAGAGCAGTCCGACGAGTTGTATGACGAAGCCGTCGCCTTTGTGCTGGAATCCCGCCGAGCATCGATCTCTGCGGTGCAGCGAAAGCTGCGTATAGGCTATAACCGCGCTGCGCGTTTGGTTGAAGCGATGGAAGCTGCCGGTGTGGTTTCCAGTATGAACACCAATGGCAGCCGCGAAGTACTGGTGCCCGATCGTAATGCGTAGTGCGTCGGCCGCGCACTGTTGGCGAGGGCTTTGTGCACTGATATTGACTCTGTCGTTGGCGCTCGTCAGCGTGACGTCCATAGCGGAGCCGCTCAGTCCCGCGCACTCGTTAACGCAGCGCATGTCGTCCCTCGATGGTATGCGCGCCGGTATTGAGCAAAAGATTTATGCGAATGGCGTCTTACTGGAGGAGAGCCAAGGCAGCATCGCATTGGCTAAGCCAAATTTGCGCTGGCAAGTCGATACACCGTTTCCTCAAGTGATCCTAGTGAAGCAAAATGAACTGCAAATATACGATGAGGATCTGGCCCAACTGACGATCCGTGATTTAGCGGATACGGTGAGCGAAACACCAGCCGATGTGCTGATGCAGCCGGAGCGACTGCTCAGCGCACACTACCGCGTGACCCTGGATCGCGCCGACGCACATCAGGTGTATCGTTTGTATTCGGATGTTTCCTCGTCTCTTTTCCAGCTTCTGGAAATTGTTTTTGCTGAAGGTGTTTTAGCATCGTTGACGATCTTGGACTGGCAAGACCAGCAAACGCAGATTTATTTTTCCGATGTCGAGATCCTGTCGGAGCTTCCCCCGAGTCTGTTCGAGTTGTCCGTTCCTCAAGATACGGATGTGATTCGTGGCTGACCTGTTCGGCGGCAGTGACGCCGGCGGTTTAGACCCCCGGCCGTTGGCCGATCGCCTGCGACCGAGCACCTTGAGCGACTACGTCGGCCAGCAGCATCTGCTGGGCGAAGATAAACCTCTCGGCGGCTTGGCGGCCCGGCGACAGATTCATTCCATGTTGCTGTGGGGGCCACCGGGTACCGGCAAAACAACCTTGGCCAAGTTGCTAGCAGACAATGCAGACTGTCAGTGGATCAGCTTGTCGGCTGTGTTGTCTGGTGTAAAAGACATCCGGGCGGCGGTATTACTGGCGGAACAGTATCTGGCTCAAGGCAAGCGTACGGTGTTGTTTGTTGACGAAGTACATCGCTTCAACAAAGCCCAGCAAGACGCCTTCTTGCCCCATGTGGAGGCAGGTACCGTGACCTTTATTGGCGCGACCACGGAAAACCCGTCCTTCGAAGTCAACGCGGCTTTGCTGTCTCGAGCCCGGGTCTACGTACTGCAACGGCTCGGTGACGAGGAATTGCTGGAAGTGGTGTCTCGAGGATTAGACGTTCTGGATAAGCCGATGTCGGCAGCGGTGCGTCGCATGCTGGTGGGTGTGGCCGACGGAGATGCCCGTCGCGCACTGAATATTTTGGAAATTGCCGCCCAACTTGCTGAAGGCGAGATCACGGAAGAGATGCTGGCATCGGTTGCCGGTGAGCAGTTGCGGCGCTTTGATAAGGGCGGCGATATTTTTTACGAGCAAATTTCGGCGTTGCACAAATCCGTTCGAGGCAGCGCGCCGGACGCGGCGTTATACTGGTTTTGCCGCATGCTGGACGGCGGTGCTGATCCCCGTTACATCGGACGGCGCATTCTGCGAATGGCCAGCGAAGACATTGGTAACGCCGATCCTCGCGCATTGCAGCTTACCGAATCGGCACTAGCAACGTTCGAACGCCTTGGATCGCCGGAAGGAGAGCTGGCGCTGGCACAGGCTGTGCTCTATCTGGCCAGCGTGCCCAAGAGCGACGCATCATACAAAGCCTTCGGTGAAGCGATGGCGTTCGTCAAACAAACGCCGTCTCACGAGGTGCCAATGCATTTGCGCAATGCGCCCACCCAGCTCATGAAAGGCATGGGGTATGGTGAAGGCTATCGACACGCTCATGAGGAAAATAATGCCGATGTGGGTGCCTACGCAGCGGGAGAAAGCTACTTTCCGGATGAATTGAAGCCGGTGACGTTCTATCATCCCGCCGCCGCTGGATTGGAAGAGAAGATCCGCCAGCGCCTGCAACGATTGGCGGCAGCCGATGCGTTGGCGGCCGGTCAGCAACCAGCTCAAGATTGAGGTTGCATCGGCAGGGTTGGGTTTTTCAATTAGTCATTCACGGATAGACGCATGTTAGATATCAAGTTGTTGCGCAGCGACCCAGAACAGGTTGCTCAGGCGCTGAGAATCAAGGGCTATCACTTCGACGTCGCTGGATTTATCAGCCTCGAAGAACAACGCAAGAGTTTGCAGCAGCAGACCGAAGACTTGCAGAACGAGCGCAACGTCAAATCCAAGTCCATCGGTCAGGCCAAGGCCGCCGGCGAAGACATTGCACCCCTGCTGGCGGAAGTCGGTGATTTGGGCGAGCGCCTGGATCAATCCAAGGCGGCATTCGGTGAAGTTCAGGAAGCCATGCAAACACTGCTGATGTCGCTGCCGAACATACCTCACGAGAGCGTGCCTGCGGGTAAGGACGAGAGTGACAACGAGCTACGCAGTACCTGGGGAGCGCCAGCAACCTTCGATGCCGCACCGCTGGATCATGTGGATCTTGCCGACAAGGGTGGTCTGGATTTCGAAACCGCGGCCAAGATCACCGGATCACGGTTTGTGGTCATGCGCGGCCCGTTGGCTCGACTTCATCGAGCCCTAACCCAATTTATGCTGGACCTGCACACTCAGAAGCACGGTTATCAAGAAGTCTATGTCCCCTATATGGTCAATGCGGACAGTGCCCGGGGAACTGGCCAGCTGCCCAAGGCCGCAGAAGACATGTTTCGGGTGGACGCGGAAAACGATTTCTTTTTGATCCCAACCGCCGAAGTTCCCGTTACGAATTTGTATCGTGGCGAAATTCTGGCCGAAGCCGATCTGCCTATCCGTCACGTCTGCCACACGCCGTGTTTTCGCAGCGAGGCGGGCAGCTACGGACGTGATACCCGCGGCATGATCCGACAACACCAGTTTGAAAAAGTAGAGCTGGTGCAGTTGGTTCACCCGGAGACATCTTGGGATACCTTGGACGCATTGACCGGGCACGCCGAAGCTGTGCTACAGCAGTTGGAGCTGCCGTATCGAACCATGGTGCTGTGCGGAGGGGACACCAGTTTTACCGCGGCAAAAACCATTGATTTGGAAGTGTGGCTGCCCAGCCAGAGCCAGTATCGAGAAATTTCTTCTTGCAGCAACTTTTTGGATTTTCAGGCGCGGCGAATGCAGGCGCGATATCGCGATGCCAATGGCGATATTCAGTTGCTCCATACCCTGAATGGATCTGGCCTAGCCGTCGGCAGGACCTTGGTAGCACTCATAGAGAACTACCAGTTGGGCGACGGAACGATTTCGCTGCCCGAGGCCTTGCGCGGTTACTTGGGCGGGGCGGACCGATGGCAACTGAATCCATGAGGAAATGTTCGCTGAAAGACATGGCTATAAACGACTAACGTGTTTTATCTTCCGCTTTTCCATCGGTTGCAAGGGCAGCCGTGTCTTGTGATCGGTGGTGGCCAAACCGCGCTGCGAAAGCTGCGTTGGTTGGTTCGTGCCGGCGCTCAGATCACCGTAATTGCTCCAAAGGTCGATCCGCAGATTCAGCGCATGCGCGATGCGGGCGAATTGGTCATTGAGCGCAAAGAGTTTTATTCCGAAGCGATTCATCCTCAACTGCGATTGGTGATCAGCGCAACAGACGCGCCTCAGGTGAGTGAGGCTGTTTTCGTAGCAGCCATGAAGCAAGGTGTCTTGGTGAACTGCGTGGATCGTACCGAACTGTGCACAATCATATTTCCGGCCATTATTGATCGCTTTCCCATTCTGGTGGCGGTGTCGAGTATGGGGCAGTCGCCAACCCTGTCCCGTAGCGTGCGCGGCTGGATAGAAACCCGTCTACCGTTAAAACTCGGTCGTTTGGCGGATCTGGCGGGAAACCTGCGCATGGAAGTGAAGCAAAAGCTCACCAGTGTTGATGCGCGTAAGGGGTTTTGGGATGCTGTGTTCGAGAGTCCGGCGGCTAGCAAGGCCATGCAGGGCGACTTAAGCGGCGCCGTTAACGAAGCGCAAGATATGCTCAGCCGAGTCCAGGAAACGGGGGAGATTGTGCTGGTGGGCGCAGGTCCTGGTGATCCGGATTTGATTACGCTTCGCGGCTTGCGCGCCATTCAAAGTGCGGACGTATTGATGTACGACAAGCTGGTACACCCGTCCTTGCTGGAATATGCCCGGCGCGATGTCGAACTGGTCGATGTGGGTAAACAAGGACCGCGAGAAGAGGCGGGCGCCAAGGGTTGGGGCTCAACTCAGGGCTCGCAGGCGACGCCGCGACCGACGGGTACCACGATGCAGCAAGCGATCAACCAACGTATGGTCGAAGAAGCCCAAGGCGGCAAAAAAGTGGTTCGGCTCAAGGGCGGTGACCCCTTTATCTTCGGTCGGGGGGGCGAAGAACTTCTGGAGGCGGCAGTTCACGGATTCACGGTAGACGTGATTCCCGGTATCACGGCCGGTATGGCCGCAGCCAGTTATGCCGGTGTACCACTGACCCATAGGCATATGAGCCAATCGGTACGCTTTTTGACCGGCCATCGGGTGGCTGACGCGCAAAATCTGGAATGGTCAGAATGGGCGCGAGACGATCAAACCTTAGTGATCTATATGGGCTTGGTCAGTTTGGAAAAAATTCAGAATCGTTTACTGGAAGCCGGTCGAGAGGGCGCTACGCCCGCGGTTCTGATTGAGAATGCAACGCTGCCAGAGCAGCGTGAGATTTATGCGCCACTGGCCGAGCTGCATCAGGCTGTGATCACCGCAGAAGTCAGTGGGCCTTCGATTATTATTGTTGGCGAAGTGGTTGGCGTGCCAAAGCAGGTAGAGAATCTGCTTCAAGCACAGGCAGATCAATAGGTGCATCGCCAGCCCTGATATCGGCCGGCGTGTCAAAGACAGTTGGTCGGGCGGGGAAGACCGGCAATTTTTGCCGCGGTTTTCGCCGGGCTGCCACCAAAAAGCCCCATCAGATAGACACTGGAGCCGCAGTCTTCCCCTAACTGTTCTTTGACCAACTTGACCAAGGGCCGCATGGACGGGGACGTCTCTGTGCGCTCAAAGAAGTCGCGCAGTAGGTCGATGATTTGCCAGTGAGAGTCTGATAGCACTAAGGCTTCGGTTGCGGCCAGACGATGAGCTACGTCGTGGCTCCACTCGTTGAGATCGAGGAGAAATCCTTCTTTATCGAATTTGGGAGACTCGGCGGAAGACATCGTGTCAGTCCTTCCAACTGACGATGGGCGAATGCGCTTCGGTCAGCGCCACAAGCCCTTCATAGTCTACGGTTTCGATTGCGCCACGTTGCGCGGCGCTGATACCCCTGGCGTCAGCATCCGTTCTCAATAGGCGTGCCATATTCGATGGCAGATTCGCCTGATGCCACAGTGGGCAGGCGTAGACACCATCGTCCAGCATCAGAACGATGTCGGTCGGATGTCGGCGTTTCAGACAGGAGTCCATGCCCTGTTCGCTGAATACCAGATGCAGGCTCATGGCTGTCCGCCGATCACAACGTCGCTATTACCGATAAGGGCCTGTTGCGCAGCATAATCAACGGCTTCAAATCCAAGGTCTTGATCAACCTCAACGCCACGCGTTTGCAGTGAGGGAGCACACACATACAGCCGATCAATTTCATAGGAAGGTAATCCGCTCAGTACCTTGGCTAGGGTCTGCTGCTCTATGGCGTCGCCGGACTGATCGAGCTGCAGGCTCCAGACACCGTCGTCGCGCAGTAAGATGGACACGTTACCGTCAAAGGCTGCGGCCACCATGGCGGTTTCCAATTGTTCCAGAACGAAGCTGCTGCCGTACGGTGAACGACTGACAATGAACAAGTACCGTTTCATGCAGGGAACTCGACGTAGCGATCGGCGGTCGCGATTGCGCCGATGAGCTGGCCAAGGCCGACAAGTTCAAATGTGTTGCTCAATGTGTCCGAGGGCAAGTCGTAGCGCGCTTGTTCTGTTGCATCCACGACCCCGCGCTTGATACCGCTGGCGATACATATGGCGAGCTCGGTGCCACCTTCGCTCAGAGATTTCCAGCGCGTTGCGAGATTCACATTGTATCGCGTTTGCGGCGGTACGTGGCTGTTCAGACCTTGATAAACGCCCTCGTGAAAGAAGAACACGCGTTCAATCTGATGCCCACGGGCGAGTAACGCATCGGCAAAGCCAAGGGCGTGAGCCGCAGCATTACTGGAATAGGGTGCACCGTGAACGGCAAGGGCATAAATCATGTCGCTATGGTACCCGAACAGGCATTAGCTGGTCTGCAGTTCAGGTACTGATCGAGTTCCCACCAGGGCTTTGACGTCTTCAAGAATGACGATCAATGCCGGAATCAAGAACAGAATAATAACGCTGGCGAACACGATGCCGGTAGCCAGACTGACGGCCATGGGGATAAGAAATTGAGCCTGGGTACTGGTCTCGAACAGCATCGGTGTTAAGCCGAGGGCTGTGGTGGCCGTGGTCAGGAATATGGCGCGAAAACGTCGCCTAGACGCCTCGGTTACCGATGCCTGAACTGGCATGCCCGACGCGCGATTGCGGTTGTACTGATCCATGAGTACCAACGAATCGTTCACGACCACCCCGCTGAGAGCCACGATGCCGAAGATGGAAATAAACGAAATGTTATAGCCCAACAGAAAGTGGCCGATCACAGCACCGGCGGCACCAAAGGGTACGCCCGCCAGCACCACGAAGGGCTGTAAATAGCTGCGCGTCTGAGAAGCCAGCAGAACGAAAATCGTTAACATCGCCACTGCCATCATGCGCCCAAGGGACGCCATATCCTCAGACTCTTCCTTGCCTTGGCCTGCTTGGTTTACCTGCAGGCCAGGATATCGCGTCAGGAGCGCCGGAATGATGTCATTCAGTACCTGACTGTTGGCCTGCGTCGGCGTGGTCAGGCTATTGTCCACCTCGCTGGTGACACTGACGATTCGCAGGCCATCAACCCGTTCAATGCTAGAAAAGCTCCGGGACTCTTTGAGTCTCGCCACGGTAGACAGTGGCGTTTGAGTGCCGTCCTGTAAGCGAATGCGGATACGCTCCAAGTCTTGGGTGCTTTGTCGCTGGCTTTCAGGGTAGCGAACCATGACCTTAAGCTCGTTGCGCCCACGCTGAATCCGCTGCACTTCTTGGCCAAAAAAGCTGTTGCGCAGCTGTCGCGCTACGTCTGCGGGCAGCAGACCGGCCGCTTCGCCGGCAGGCGTCAGTTCGATATCAAACTGGCGTTTGCCGAGATTGAACGTGTCTTGAATGTCGTAAAGACCGGTCAGTTCGGCATAACGCTCCTTCAAGTCGTCCACGGCGGCAAATAAAACCGTATCGTCTTGATGCGCGAGGCGAAATTCCACCGCTGCGCCATTGCTGAAAAAGTTCGAGCGAAAAGACAGGCTCTCCACCCCGCCAATCTCTCCAGTTGCGATACGCCACTGACGTTCCAGCTCGCCCGCAGAAAGCGTTCGTAAGGGCTCGTCTTGCAGCGTGATGGTCATCGACGCCAAATGACTGGCGGTCGTCATGGCAGTGCCGCCGCCGGGTCCGCCGCCAGCACGACTGGCACCTCCAATCGTCGCGCTTATAGCGCTGAATGCCGTCCCGTTATTGGCTTCGTTAACCTGATAGGCGGCTTCAATGATTCGGTTAGCCGCCAGTTCGGTCGAGCGAAAAGGGGTACCTACCGGGAAGGTGAGATTGGCTCGTATGGTGTCTGATTCTAGATCAGGGAAAAAGATGAAGCGTACGGCGCCACTGGAGACTGTGGCTGCCGCGACGACCAAAAGGCAAATGCCGCAAAGCAGGGAAAAGTACCGACGTTGAACAGCCCAAGAGACGCCGGGTAAGAAGACGCGATCTCGAAAAGACATGACCTTGCGGCTCACCGAGTCCTGAAAGCTTTTGAGGGGCCCTGTGCTCCACGACTGACCATGTGATAGGTGGGCAGGCAAGATGAAGAAGACTTCCAGAAGCGACATGCTGAGTACCAAGATGACCACGATGGGAACGGAGCCGAGGATTTGTCCAAAGGTACCTGTGACGAACAGAAGAGGGGCGAAGGCCGCAATGGTCGTCAGAACGCCGATGGTCACCGGACTGAAAACGCCTTGAATACCGCGCAGGGTAGCAGCTGGGTTAAGGCCGTGTTTTTCCTGCTCCGTGATGATGTTCTCTCCAACGACCACCGCATCGTCGACGACGATACCCAGCACGATAATCAGAGCAAATAACGAGACCATGTTGATGTTCACACCAAAGGGGGCAAAGAACAAAAACGCACCGAGAAACGAGATCGGCACGCCCATGGCGACCCAAGTGGCTAAGCGCAGGTCCAGCATGATGACCAGGAAAAGAAAGACCAAGGCGAACCCCAGAAGTCCGTTGCGTACCAGTAGACTCAGTCGCTGCTCGAGAATGTTTGTTTGGTCATCCCAAATTTCCACCGATGTACCTTGGGGCGCTTGGTAACTGCCAAGGAAAGCCTTCAGCTGGGAGGCAATAAATAGGGCGTCTTCCGCTTCTGACTTTTCGACTTTGACCAGCAAACTCTGCCGACCATTGAATTCCTGAATCACATCGTCGTCGACGAATCCGTCGCGGATGGTTGCCACATCACCCAGTCTTAAAATGCTGCCATCAGGCTCTGCGCGCAACACGATGTCGGAGAATTCGGGTCCGGTTAGGCGTTTTTTATTCGTCCGCAGTAACAGGTCTCCGGCGTCGGTTCGCAGTTCCCCAGCGGACAAATTGAGTGATGACGAATTGATTGCTCTGGCAAGATCGGCAATCGATAAATTGAATTGGCGAAGCGTTTCTTCGCTGACTTCGACGGATATTTCCAGGTCACGCGCGCCCATCAACGAAACCAAGGTCACACTGGGCAGCGTCAGCAGTTGATCGGCCAGAGACTCGGCAGCTTTGCGTAACGTCATTTCGTCTCGATTGGATGTCACGACGAGGGTCATGACATCGCTGACGGTTTGGGCTCTCTCAATCTCGGGTTGCTCTGCATTTTCCGGGGGGAAATCTGCAATGCGTTCTACGGCGGACTCCACGTCGTCTTTGACTTCTTTGTCATCGACGTAATCCTTAAGTTCGATGGTCACAGTGCCAACGTTCTCGGCGGCGGAGGAACGCACTTCATCAACCCCTTCAATTCCCAGTACGGCCTCTTCAACGCGGCGCGTAATGGCTTCCTCGACTTCACTGGGCGTCGCTCCGGGGTAGGGAACGACGACGGTGATAATCCCAGGATTCAGGGTGGGAAACACTTGGGCGTTCAGACCGATCCCTGAAATCAATCCGCCAATCAGGAGCAACCCCATCATGAGGTTGGCTGCGACGGAATTGTTGGCGAAGTAGGCAATAATGCCAAGATCACTGGCGTTCCTGACTGACTGATGAGCTGATGTGCTCGCGGCTGAGTTAGCCTGAATTTTTTCGCTATTATCCATTGGCTTTAGCTGTCCTGGGATACGAACGGGATTGTCGCTACGGGCATTCCTGCGCTGATGCCGGAGACGCTGCCGATCACAATGCCTTCGCCGATGTCGAAGCCTTTTACCACGATGCCCTGAGAGTTCCTGCCCAATACATTAGTCCGATGTTCGCGCAGGGTTCCGCCGCGCACATACAATAGCGTGTCGCCTGCCTGAAGAGCCGCCTCAGGAATCACGAGGCTGTTTGGGTGTTCAGGGCCCTCGATCATCACATCCGCAAACATGCCGGGCTTGAGCTTCAATGTTGAATTCGCTGAACCTTGTGGTAGCGGTACGTACAGGCGGGCGAAGCGGCTTCGAGAATCCAGCTCGGCGCTGGCTCGATCAATGACCGCTTCGAAGCGCTGACCATCGGCCAGAATTTGAACCCGACGATTTTTCACCGGAGCGATCTGAGCAAGGTCGGATTGAGCAATAGGCACCACAAGTTCGACGCTGTTGAGTGCATACGCCTGACCGAACGATTTGCCACTGCTGATGAGCTGTCCAATTTGCGCACTGCTTTGGGTAATCATGCCGTCGAACGGCATGGAGAAGCGCGTCCGTTGCAGATTCAGTTGGGCGATGTCTGCGCGGGATTCTGCTGCCAGCAACTGTGCCTTGGCTTGGGCGATCTGAGGGCGTAACGCGACCAAACTGGGCACCGCTTTATTCGGATTGACCAGTCCATAGTTACGCACAGCGGCGTCGCTCTTTGCCTGCTGCAGCTGCAGGTTGGCGATTTGTACCTCCACATCGGCTCTTGCTTGGCGCAGCTGGAGCAAAAATTCGTCTTGTTCAAGCTCCACGAGGACGTCGCCTGCCTGGAACCCACCGCCAACAGCCATGGCAGAGTCCATACGGGCAATACGTCCCGTTACCTGGGTAACCAAGTCGACGCTGCTTGAAACGCTAACGGCACCATTACCTTCAACCAGGACCCGATGGACTCCGGCTAAGGGTGTAATGATTGCCACATTAGGCGCAGGGGAGACGTCTGCGGCAGCCATCCCTGCCATCCCTTGAACGCTCGCAGGGGCTGAAGGTGCTCGGGAGTAGTAAACTGCCACGGCCATCAGCAGGAGTACGAGCAAAATTTGCAAGATTCCGATGATACGCGAGCGTTTGCTCGGCGTTTCTGGCTTGGCCAGTGCATTGCTTGCGCCGGTTGGCTCGAGATCAGTCATTGGAGGCATGAGCTTGTCGTCGCTCTGCGCGCTTGTGTGGATGTTTTTCAAGTTCTTTAACATAGGCGTAGACCTTTGGGCATTCGATAGACTTTGCGGCGCGACAGACGTGGACGTTCAAAAGTATCTCGTGGTGGTCATGAACTGTTTGTGAAGAGATTTGATCAATCGCATAGGGTTTTTCGACATAGCACGCTGCCTTCATTACCATGCATTGCTGCAAAACCAGCGCTGTTGGATTTATCCTCCCAGTGCGATGACGCATCTCGACCCCTGAGTTTATCGATACATAAGGAAATACCATGAGCGAATCCGAATCATTACAGCCGGAACGCCGCCTCGATCAACCACTGCAGTTTAAGTCCGGTCAGCGAATGAAGAACCGATTTATGCTGGCTCCGCTGACCAATTCACAAAGTCATGCCGATGGACGCTTGTCTGATGAAGAATTTCACTGGCTTACCATGCGAGCCAAGGGTCAATTCGGGTTGACCATGACCTGTGCTGCACACGTACAGGCCGTGGGGCAGGGGTTTCCGGGGCAGTTGGGTATTTTTGGCGATGAACACCTCGAAGGTCATGTCCGCCTTGCCAAGGCGATCAAGGACGAAGACAGCATTGCCGTGGTGCAGTTACATCATGCGGGCATGCGCTCGCCCAAGGAGTTGATTGGCGAATCGCCTGTTTGCCCATCGGATGACGCCGAAACCGGGTCACGGGCGCTGTCTCTGGCCGAAGTGCATCAACTTCGAGACGATTTCATCGCCGGCGCGGTGCGTTCGCAGCAGGCGGGTTACGACGGTGTGGAAATTCATGGCGCTCATGGTTACATCGTTTGTCAGTTTTTGAGCCCTGAGACGAATCAGCGCGATGACGAATACGGTGGCTCACTGGAAAATCGACAGCGATTATTGATGGAGATTGCTGCCGGTATACGCAGCCAGTGCGGCGCGGAATTCTTGTTGGGCGTTCGCGTGTCTCCCGAGCGTTTTGGCATGCAGTTACAAGAAGTTTTGAATACCTGTCAGCTGTTGATTGATCGAGATCTGGTGGATTTCTTGGATATCTCACTGTGGGACAGTTTTAAGCTGCCGGCTGAAGAAGAGTATCAAAAGCAAAGCCTGCTGGATTACTTTGCGCAGTTGAGGCGTGGGCAAGTCATGCTGACGGTGGCGGGTAAAATACGCACGGCCCAAGAATGCCAGGCGGTGATCGGGTCCGATGTCGACTTTGTCACCATAGGACGAGCGGCGATTTTGCATCACGATTTCCCTCAAAAAGTGTTGCAGAACCCGGAGTTTGAACCCATTGCCAACCCGGTAAGCCGAGACCACTTGCTTGCCGAGGGGCTGAGTCCTGTCTTTGTTGACTATATGAACAGTTGGAAAGGCTTTGTCGCAGAAGATTAACGCTGGCTTCACGGTGACTTCACCGTTGCGCCCATACGATGCGCCGACATTTCAAAGGTTGGCCTATGAATCGGATTGGGATTATCGGAGACGTGCATGCGGAGCATGGTCGCCTTGCAGCGGCGCTGGAATTCCTCCTCAACCAGAGGGTTGATGCACTGATTTGCACCGGCGATTTGCCGGACGGCGTGGGTGACCTAGACGCCTGCTGTGATCTGCTGCGGGCAGCTGAGGTACTGACGGTGGCAGGGAACCACGACCGCTGGTTTTTGCAGGATCGGGTACGCCATGTGCAAGATGCCCATCTGCGTGAAAACGCCTCCAAGGACACGATCCGGTTCATCGAAAGTCTGCCCAAAATGCGGACGCTGAAAACTCCCGCAGGCGCACTGATGCTGTGCCATGGCGTGCTGGAGGACGACTTGGCCAAAATCTGGCCTGGATCTGAGCGTTCCAGCAGCCGATGTTCTGCCGCGCTCGATGCCTTGCTGCAGGAAACGGATCCGCCACGCTTTGTGATTAACGGGCATATGCACTTTCGAACCGTGATCGACTTTCCTCGTACCCAGGTGATTAACGGCGGTACCCTGAAGGGCCAGTACGCTGGCTTTTCCATTTTGGATGTTGGCAACAGTCGGATCGACAGTTTCAACTTCTCGACCGAAAATGACATTGAACTTGCACGGCAGCTTGATTTAGGCGCTCATCTCGGTCGCCGGGTATGGCGAAATACAGACGATTTTGATGGCGAATGGCAGCCGGTGATTTTGCACAGTGCGTGAGCCAGGCGGAGACTGAGGCCTTGGAGCAAACATGGATCGAAAGCCAGAAATAACCTGGGACGACTTCAGCAAACTCGATATCCGCGTGGGCACGGTGGAACGCGCCGAAGCGTTCCCAGAAGCACGCCGACCGGCGATCAAGCTCTGGTTGGATTTTGGCGAGGGCGTTGGCGTACTTAAGACCAGTGCGCAAATTACCGCGCATTACACGCCAGAGGTTCTGTTGGGTCGGCAATTGGTCGCCGTCGTGAATTTTCCCCCCAAACAAATCGGCTCGTTTATGAGCCAGTGCCTGGTGCTCGGGGCAATCGAATCCGGCGGGGATGTTGTATTGCTCGGCGCTGATCATCCGGTTGCTGCAGGCTTACCCATCGCCTAGGGCATGCTGTTATTGGGTCGACTGGTTAGCACAGAGTCCGAACTCGCCTTTGCGCTCCGCTCGTCCTTTGGCGATAGTGCAACGTGGTTTATTGAATAGATTACAGAGGCGAGCATGGCGACCACAGCGGGTAAACGAGAGGCTGACTATATTGTGATCGGAGCGGGCAGTGCTGGCTGTGTGCTGGCGAACCGCCTGTCGGCAAATAGAGACAATCAGGTACTTTTGTTGGAAGCCGGTGGCGAAGACAAAAATTTCTTCATTCACATGCCGGCCGGCTATGCCCAACTGGTGCCTCAAGCCAACGCCTCGAATTACGGTTACGAAACCGAGCCAGAGGCTAACGTGGGTGGACGCAGGATGTATTGGCCACGGGGACGGGGTTGGGGCGGATCGTCCTCGATCAATGCCATGGTCTATATTCGCGGACACGCAGCGGATTATGAGCGGTGGTCTCAAGACGGCAATGCCGGTTGGTCCTACGCCGAAGTGCTGCCGTATTTTAAACGAGCGGAATCCTTCGAGGGCAATGGCGACGAGGCATACCACGGCCATAGCGGGCCACTTGGGGTCAAAAAATCCGACCGTACCGATGATCTGCTGCTGGATCGGTTCGTACAAGCCGGGGCACAGGCAGGGTTTCCGTTAACCGACGACTTTAATGGGCGCCAGCAGGAAGGATTTTCCCGCTACGAACACACCATGAAGGGCACCAAACGCTGCAGTGCGGCCAGAGCCTATCTGCATCCGGTGCGAGATCGGCAGAATCTCGAGATTTTGTCACAGACCAGTGTGGATCGAGTTCGGTTCGAGGAGCGTCGCGCGGTTGCCGTGGACGTTGTTGTGAAGGGCGAACGGCAAACCCTAACCGCGCGCAAGGAAATTATCTTGTCAGCGGGTGCTCTGAACTCACCTCAAATTCTGCTTCGTTCTGGTGTTGGTCCGGCAGGTCAAATCACGCCTCACGGGTTGGCCATGGTGCATGAACTGCCGGGCGTCGGACAAAACTTACAGGACCACATTGGCGTCGTCAGTCAGTTCGCCTGCACCCAGCCCGTGACGCTGGCGCGTTCCGCCACACCCCTAGGCACCCTCTGGGCCGGCATCAAATATTTGACCGGCGGCGGTGGCGATGCCTCTTTTCCGCCAACGGCAGGCGGCGCGTTTATTAAGTCCCATCCCAGTAAGGATTTGCCCGATATGCAAATTCACTACGTCAGCGTTGCCATGGCGGACGTTCACGGCAGAGCAGGGGTGACGCCCGGACATGGCTTTTCCAGCATCGTGTACGCCTGTCGTCCGCAAAGCCGCGGTTATTTGGGTTTACGTGACGCTCAAGTAGACAGTGCGCCGGCCCTGTACCCGAATTACTTTTCGGTAGAGCAGGACCTTATCGATACCCGTAACGGATTTCGGGAAACTCGCCGAGTTTTTCTGCAGGCGGCATTTGATGAGTATCGTGGCGATCAGCTTAAGCCACCGGCTGAGATTAACGTTGACAGCGACGATGAGTTGGACGCTTGGATCCGCAGCACGGGTGAGACGCTCTATCACCCAGTGGGCACCTGCAAAATGGGGCAGGACGATATGTCAGTCACCAACGAACAAGGACAGGTGCATGGCCTATCCGGTTTGCGCGTCGTCGACGCCTCGCTGATGCCAACCCTCATTGCAGGCAACACGAATGCGCCGACAATAATGATGGCAGAGAAGATTTCCGATGCTATTTTAGGACATCAGGCTCTACCAGCAGAGATGCCAGCCTAATCAGCTGAGGCACGTTTCTGAGTTAACAGGTTGGACAGGCGAGAGAGCCAGAGGGCCAGAGAGAACTCGGGAGAGAATCAAGGGTGAGGAGAGGGGATCCCATGACCGAAACAGTAAGCCGGCGTGACGATCAGACCGGTGCAGATGTTCGTATTTTTCTTTGTTCGAATGTGCCCGCTCTGCGGCGTTGGCAAGCGCGGTCTGCGTTGTTCCTATGTGCCTTGCTCTGTGTTGTTCAAAGCACGGCGCAGGCTGCACTGCCGCCGGAGGGGCCTCTGCGACTGGCACCCCTGCAAGGGGAGTTAACAAGGGCTCAAGTGAAACACTTGGCCTCCAGAGCCGGCTTCGGTGCTACTCAGGCAGAGACCGATGCGCTGATCGGACGTTCCCCAGAGCAGGCGCTGGCTTACTTTAGCGGTAGCACGACCGCGTCCTCGGAACCAGCGTTCCAACATTCAGGGATTTTTGACCCCGGTCTCGACCCGTTCCCACCGAGTCGACCTGCGACCACCGAGTTGGCCAAACGTCAGGGTCACGCGCTGGGCATTGAGGTGAAGCCTGGCGGAAATCGTCCCCTACAGCCCATCGTAAACACGTTTTTTTACTGGTTGCGCGCAAGCCGTTTGGAAACCGACCGTGTGTCCTATTGGTGGGCTAACCGGATGCTCAGCAGCAAACGCCCACTGCAGGAAAAAGCGGCCCTGTTCTGGCACGGTCATTTCGCCACCAACGAAGACAAAGTTCGCGACTACCGCAAGATGGTGCTGCAGGTCGAGACGTTCCAACGCTACGGGCTTGGCAGTTTTCGGGATCTTCTGATCGCGATCGCTCAGGATCCTGCCATGCTGGTGTTCCTTGATGCTGGGGTAAACACGAAGAATGCACCGAACGAAAATTTTGCCCGAGAGATCATGGAACTGTTCACCATGGGCGTGGGTGAGTACGGGGAAGAGGATGTGCGCGAGGCGGCAAGAGCCTTCACAGGCTGGTCGGTCAAGGGATTGGAGTTTTACATCAACCCAGAAACTCACGACTCCGGAGAAAAGGTGTTCCTTGGCCAGCGCGGCGCATTTGATGGCATTCAAATCATTGACCAGATTTTGGCACGACCTCAAACCAGCCGTTTTATCGCTGCCAAGCTGTACCGGTTTTTTGTTCGGAATGATTTGACCGCTGCGGCGGAAGCCCAGTTAGGCGAGCGTCTTCGTGCGCATGACTTCGACATTGGTGCGTATCTGACGGAATTGTTTTTGAGTGAAGATTTTTATGCCAGCCAAGGCGAGCACATCAAAAGCCCGGTAGAACTCGTGGTATCGACCTATCACAAAATGGGCCTGACAACGGTGCCCGGCGTGCCAGATTTCAATGTGGTGACCGGAGCCTTAGGGCAACGATTGTTGCACCCACCCACGGTGGCAGGCTGGTCCGAAGGACGAAGCTGGATCACGCCGTCGCTGCTTTTCGAACGCGGGAACTTTGTTCTGGATGTGGTGTTTCCTGATCTCAATTTCGTGCCGCCGGATCGATTTCCGGCCTTTACGCCGGAGGTCGCGAGGGTCCAGAAGCGTATGCGCACCGGTATGAGCGTGTCTCAGGCAACCAAGCCCACCGGGGTGATGGGCGGCGAAATGGCCCAGTCCAATGCCTTGGCGGACCGTGATGAAGCGTTCAATACTCGATTGGGCAGTATGCGGGGCTGGCAGATGGCCATCGAGCGGGTCCGACCCATCCCAAGAGATTTTGCACGGCTCAATCTGTCCCAGCAGGTTCAAGACGCCTCGCTGGCATCGCCGCTCGATGTTGTCCTGTATTTTGAACAGCAATTTTTTGAGGTGGCGCTGCTGCCCGACGTGCGTGGGCAGTTGGCCGAGTTGCTTGAGCTGGAACTGGGCAGTTCGGACATCTCGACGGCCTCTAGCTATGCTGAAGAGCCATTGCGCCGCCTGCTGCATGTCATGCTGAGCAGGCCGGAATATCAGCTCGGATAGCCATTCTTAATCGGGAGGAGAACGTGCAATGAAGCGCCGCAAAATACTAAAAAATCTGGCCGGATTGCCCTTGGTAGCCCCATTGCTGAACGCGCAAGCCATTGCAGGCACTTCCATGGAGGGGCAACCGCCCATCCTGGTCGTGTTGGAACTGTCCGGCGGTAACGACGGTCTCAATACCGTGGTGCCCTACGCTGACGATAACTATTACCGGCTGCGACCAACCATTGGCATACCCCAATCCCAATTGCTTTCATTGGACGATCACTTTGGGTTCAATCCGGGACTGCAGGGTATTCAAAAGCTATGGCAAGACGACGACTTAGCGCTGATTCACGGCTGTGGTTACGACGATCCGACATTTTCTCACTTCAACGCGATGGCCTATTGGCATACCGGCGCACCTCACCAAGGTAATGAATTTGGCTGGATGGGCCGGGTAGCCGATCAAATGGTACGCCAGCGTCGTGAGGACATGCTCATCAATGTGGGCAGTACACAATCTCTCGCGGTGAAGAGTGCAGTGCACACCCCCGTGGTATTCGATGATCCGCTGAGATTCCAACGCAGCGGTCCTGCGCCCGTACTGGCCCCAGAGCCAGCGCCCGAAGTCGTGCGATCTAATCGAGACTTTTTATTGGCCGTGGACGCCAGCGCGCAAGCCTCGTCTGCGCGAATACGCCAAGCTTGGATGGATTATAGGCCCCGGGCCGACTATGGCGTGGTACCCATGGATTTGCCCAAGGTTGCGGCCTGTATCAATGCGGGATTACCCACCCAGCTGTATCACGTTTCCGTACGCAACAACGCCTTCGATACTCACGTGCAACAAGCCGCTCTGCATCGACGGCTGCTGAGCTATGTCTCGGACGCGGTGTATGCCTTTGTGCAAGATCTGAAAGCCACGGGACAGGATCGGCGCGTGGTGGTCATGCTGCACTCAGAATTCGGTCGCCGTCCCAAGGAAAACGCGAATCTGGGCACCGACCACGGCAGCGCCAATCTCATGATGGTGGCAGGCACGCCGGTGACAGGGGGGCATTACGGACAGTCTCCTGTGCTGGCAGGATTAGGAGAGGGCGACAACCTGACCTACACCACGGATTTTCGGCGCGTTTATGGCACATTGATCAGCGATTGGCTTGGCGTGCCCGCCCAGCGGGTGCTCGGGGGAGACCACCGCAGTCTGGGGTTTCTGGGCTAAACCCAACGCTGACTGAGGCCCTAGGCCTCAGTCAGTTGGGTGCCTGAAGCGCAAGTGAGCGCCCTTTAGTTTGACCAGTAATGGTATAAAGGATGTCGGGCGAGAAAAGAGAGAAAATAGACGAAAGGGGAATGAGGATGCTCAGAATTTTAGCGGCCAGTCTTTTGGCCATAGGTATGATGCAATCGGCTTTAGCAGATAATCACCGGGCCGGGGAGGAGTCTGCGGATCAGCCGCTGAGCCTCGATGGCCTAGCAGCCGCCTTTGGCTGGGATTTGGCCGGTGCCCAGATTACCTCAGAGAAAGTGGCTGACGGTTTGTATGTACTTTTTGGCGTCGGTGGCAACATCGGCGTTTCCATCGGCAGCGACGGCGTGCTGATCGTGGATGATCAATTTCCTCAGGTGATGGAGAAGATCGAAGCGGCGATTGGTGAGATCGGTGGCGAGGGTATTGATTACGCCATCAACACCCATTGGCACTTCGATCATGCAGAAGGCAATATCGCGCTAGGCCCCAAGGGCACGACCATTGTCGCGCACAGCAATGCCCGGGCGGATATGGCGAAAGGTGGACTGGTCAATCTGGTGATCGCCAAATACCAACAGCAGCCCTATCCGAAAGCGGCCCTGCCCGTGCTGACCTTTGACGACCGGATGCAAATTCACTTTAACGACAATCAGGTAGATCTGATGCATTTTTCGCCGGCTCATACCAGTGGTGACGCTGCGATATGGTTCCGTAATCAGAACGCGGTACACCTTGGTGACGTGTTCAATAACTCGGGGTACCCCTTCGTGGATGTCGATAGCGGCGGCGGCATTGACGGCATGATCAATTTTTGCGAACAGACGCTAGCGGCGGTTGGGCCTGATGCCATCGTTATTCCCGGGCATGGTCCCGTAACCGACACCGCAACATTGGCTCGCTACATCTACATGCTCAAAACCGTTCGCTCTCGCGTTGCTGGCATGATTGAAGACGGTAAAACACTGCAAGAGGTTATGGATGCGAAACCTACTGCAGACTTTGATCAAGTCTACGGTCCAGAAACGGCCTCGCTTGGTTTTGTGAACCGGGTCTATGCCAGTCTGAGTCAGCAGTAATCAATACCTAAAGGGAGACGAAAACATGTCCACACAAGATAATCGTTTGCAGGGCAGGGTTGCTCTGGTGACCGGCGGAGGCTCCGGTATTGGTGCGGCAACAGCGAAGAGGTTGGCCGAGGCGGGCGCAGCAGTATTTGTGACGGATGTGGACGCTGCATCAGCCGAACGCACCGCGGCAGAGATTCGAGACACTGGCGGACGATCCCATGCGGCTGAACACGACGTTACCGATGAAGCTCAGTGGGAGCGTGTTGTCGGTCTGTGTGTCAGAGAGTTTGGCGGGCTCAATGTGTTGGTGAACAATGCAGGTATTGCCATCATGTGTGATGTCTTCGAGATGTCGCTGGCGGATTGGCAGCGCCAACAGGCCATTAATCTCGACGGCGTATTTTTAGGCGTTAAACACTGCGTACCGGTTATGAAGGATATGGCCGACGGTGGTTCGGTGATCAATATCTCGTCTGTCGCCGGCCTGCAGGGCGCGGCGGGTCTGTCAGCCTACAATGCGACCAAGGGTGGCGTCCGACTGTTCACGAAGGGTGTTGCTCTGGAGTGCGGCCGCAACGAGTGGCCTGTGCGGGTGAACTCGGTACATCCCGGCATCATCGTCACACCGATTTGGGACAAAATTGATCCGACCATGCTTGACGACGGGTCGAACAATTACGATCCAGTCGAAATGTCGGCAGCCTCCGTGCCGACAGGGGTGGCGGGTAAGCCGGCGGATATCGCTAACGGCATACTCTTTTTGGCCAGTGACGAGTCCAGCTACATGACGGGATCTGAACTCGTCATCGACGGCGGTATCAGCGCTTAGTCCTTGGTCGATGTTGGGCGGTTCGCTGCGATGCACTGCCCAACAACGCTTCAGCGATAGGGCGGCTTAGCCTTCCAGCGTGCGCTTGCGCAAACGCTGCATTCCCAGCAGCCAACGATCGACGTTGTCGCCCTTGCGGCGCACGTATTCCTCCACCTCGGGATGGGGTAGCACGTGAAAGCGCTCTTCCCGCATGGTCTCAACAACCGTTTGGGCTAAGGCCGAGGCTTCAATGATGCCGTCGGTTTGGCCGTCGCCCAAACTGCGGGGGGCCATGGCTGTGTTCACTCCTTGCGGGCACAGAACAGACACTTTAATGCCGTCATCACCGTGAGTAATGGACAGAAATTCTGCGAATTTTACTGCCGCCGCCTTGGTGACCGTGTAGGGGCCGGAGCCCAGAGCCGCCAGCAGTCCAGCTGCCGACGCGGTATTGAGAAGATAGCCTTCACCGCGCTCGATCATGCCGGGCAGCACCGCGCGCGCCGCATACAAATGGGACATCACATGGAGTTCCCATTGTTGCTGCCATACCTCATTGGCGGCATCTGTCAGCAGTCCGTTACCACCAGCACCGGCATTGGAGCAAAACACGTCAACCTGGCCATACTGATCCTCTGTCGCTGCAACCAGGGCAGCCACTTGAGCTTCGTCAGTTACATCGCAGGCCATACCATTACAGCCGATGTCCGCCGCTGCCTGCGCCACTGCTGCCGCATCTAAGTCCGCCAACATGATGCCGGCGGCGCCTTCGTTCAAAAACGCTTTGGCCATGGCTTTGCCAATGCCACCGCTACCGCCGGTAATTACAACAACCTTGTCTTTTAGTTCCATTATTCCCCCCAATAAGTGATTCGTATTGCGTTGGGCCAGTGTACGCGAACCCGAAGTCGAGAGCAGGTATGACCGTCAGGTTCTGATATTCTCGGCAATTGAACAATGTCCGGCGGCCAGACTGTGGAGAACCAATTAATGAGCAATACCGAACACGCAGCCCTGCGCGCTGAGATTGATACGGCCGTGGATACCGTTGCGCGGACGTTGCTAGACGTCTCTCATGCAATCCATGAACGACCTGAATTGGCCTTCGAGGAGCATTTTGCCTGCGAGATACTGGCAAATACATTGCGTAATCATGCGCTGCCGGTGGAAACCGGTGTCTACACGTTAGAGACAGCCTTTGAGACCACGATCAATCCTGATCTTGACGGGCCTACGGTCGCAGTGCTCGCCGAGTACGATGCGCTGCCGGATATTGGTCATGCTTGTGGACACAACATCATCGCGACCACTGCTCTGGGTGCTGCACTGGCACTCAACAGTGTTGCGAGTCAGTTGCCCGGACGGGTCAAACTGCTGGGCACACCGGCGGAAGAGCGGGGTGGCGGCAAGGAACTGATGGCACGTGCAGGCGCGTTCGAGGGCATCGACGCCGCACTGATGATTCATCCGGCGGGAGTGAATTTGGCCACCATGCCCTCGATCTGCATCGCCGAAGTGGAAGTGATTTATCATGGCAAGGCCTCCCACGCCTCAGCTATGCCGCATAAGGGTATCAATGCGCTGGACGGCCTGCTGCTGGCCTATCAAGCCATTTCCAATCTGCGTCAGCACATTCGCTCCACCGAACGCATTCATGGCATTGTCGAAGAGGGCGGTTCTGCCCCCAATATCGTACCGGACCGTACGGTGGGTCAATTCTATGTTCGAGCGGCCAATGAAAAAGACCTGGCGAAACTCAAGCCACGGGTTCAGGCCTGTTTTGAAGCCGGAGCCACCGGCAGCGGCTGTACGGTGGACGTCAATTGGGCCGGTGTAGACTACTTGGATCTGAACACCAACTGGCCTCTGGCCGATCGCTTCCGGCATCACGCCGAACAACTGGGACGCAGCTTTGTTGACCACGAGCAGGCGCTGAAATTCGGTGCCGGCAGCACCGACATGGGCAATGTCAGCTACCGCTTGCCCTCGATTCACCCGATGTTGGCAGTGGCACCACCCAGCGTGGTCATTCACAACCCGGAATTTGCCCAGTGGGCAAGATCCGAAAAGGGTGACGCGGCGGTTATCGACGGCGCAAAAGCCCTCGCACAAACCGCTGCCGAATATCTGTTGTCCCCCGAGCTTCAACGCCAGAGTGCTGAGGCCTTCGAGTTGTCCAAGGGCCTATCCTGATTGCGTCTTAACGCGTCCGGCAGTGGTGTCTAGCCCTTGCCGCGGGTGCGCGTGCGCTTGGGTCGAGCTTCGCGCTCGATGAACTCGATGATCAGGTTGGCCACATCCTTGCCTGTGGCCGCTTCAATACCGCCAATCCCCGGCGAGGAATTTACTTCCATCACCAAGGGACCTCGATCGGAACGCAGCAGGTCTACGCCACAGACGTTCAGGCCCATAATTTTTGCGGCGTTCACCGCCGTGCGACGTTCCTTGGGCGAGAGCTTGACCAAGGAAGCGCTGCCCCCGCGATGCAGGTTGGAGCGAAAGTCGCCCTCCGGAGCTGTGCGCTGCATGGCGGCGATAACCTTGCCACCCACCACAAAGCAGCGAATATCCGAGCCTCCGGCTTCCTTGATGTATTCCTGCACCAAAATGTTAGCTGACAGTCCCATAAAGCCCTGAATCACGCTTTTCGCAGCGGTCTTGGTTTCCGCCAGCACCACGCCAATTCCCTGAGTACCTTCCAGCAGCTTGATCACCAACGGGGCGCCGCCGACTTCTCTGATCAGGCCCGGCACGTCGTCCGGTGATCGGGCAAAGGCTGTCACCGGAATGCCAACACCCCGGCGTGACAGTAATTGCAGCGAGCGCAGCTTGTCCCGGGAGCGGGTAATGGCAACGGATTCGTTGACGCTATACACACCCATCATTTCGAACTGTCGGACCACAGCGGTGCCATAAAACGTCACCGATGCTCCGATTCTGGGGATCACAGCGTCAAAATGTTCTGCAGCGAACTCTTCGTCCTGATAGTGCAGGGATGGACGATCAGACGTGATGTCCATAAAGCAGCGGACATGGTCGACCACGCGAACCTCGTGGCCACGGGCTCTCGCCGCCTCGACTAAGCGTTTGGTGGAGTGGATGGTTGGGCTGCGTGACAGCACAGCGATCTTCATAGGAAGTCTCCGAAAATAGGACCTGAAAACGAAAGAATAAAACGGATCATCAAAGCGCCCTCGGTGGCTTGCTCGTCAGGTAAGAACCCGCCGGGTCGACGATGAAGTGACCGCGTATCGCCGTTCGCCCCAGCAACATGCGATAGCCCATCGAGGCGCGATTGGCCAAGGACATTTCGATCGCGAAGGCAGTGCCGCCGATCACCAGTTTGGTGCGGATGAAATAGCGTTCACTGGAGGAACCGTCAGAGCTTTTGACACGTCGCCGGTCAGATACTTTCGCCTCGCACCGAATGATCTCATCCGGGTTCCGCCTAGACGGTAGAACACTGAACGTCACCCAGCTTTCGCCATCACGTTCGCTGGGCTCGATATCGAAGGCATGAATCGAAGACGAAAACGCTCCGGTATCTGTCTTGGCTGTAATGCGCTCGATACCCAGCTGGGGCAGAGACACACGCTCGCGCCAACCGATAACGGTATGCGTTTTATTCTGACTGTCAGATAACGATTCGGTCATAGCGGATCCTCGCTGTCGCTTCAGCCCTGCCGCATTTTGCGGACAGCACTGCGCGACGCGGCATTGTCGTTATTTTCAATGCCGGTGCAAGGGATTTGTGCGGTGAATTTAGCCAGCCATAGTCAGGCGACCCGCGCCTGTTGCGACTGGGGACTTTTGGTGAGTCGTGCAACAATGTGCCTCGAAGCTTTAAAGCAAGGATTTGCGGCGATGTCGACGAACCAAGATGAAAGCGCCAGCGTTATCGAGTTGGATGGCGTGACACCGTTCGCCAGCGGTGACAACCGCCTGTGCTTTCGTCATCCAAATCACCCTGACCGATGCATTAAGGTGCTGAGAGAGGGCCGAGCCAGTAGCCTGCATGCGTCATCGCCGTTTTATAAGCGCGCGATGCGAGAGGCGTATTTTGATGACAACAGACGGGAGTATCGAGCCTATCAACAACCGGCAATTGTTCGAGGCAATGTGCCCTATGATCGCCACATAGCGCATTGTTTTGGCTGGGTTAAGACGACGCTCGGTGATGGTCTTGTTACGGATTTTGTCGCCAACTCAGCGGACATGCCAGCGCAAACGCTGGAGGCTTACGTTGGATTGTATGGTCTTGATGAACCGGTACGAAAAGCCGTTGGCGAGTTTTGTGAGTTTCTGCGTAGGTCGCTTGTGCTCACCAAGAATCTGATGCCCCACAATCTCGTGCTTGCCGAGGAGGGAGAAGCTCTTCGCCTCGTTCTGATTGATGGGTTGGGTCTTTCAACCGTGTTGCCCTTGGCCAAACATATTGGCTATTTCGCCCGGCGCCACGTGGAGAAACGTATTCAGTGGCTCAATTTTCGCCTTGAGTGGGAAGTCAGTGATCGCTCGGTTTCTTGGCGCGAGACCGAGAAGCGCTTTCGGTTTCGAGGTGTTCCGCTCGCCCATCAATTGAAGGAGATTTGACAGTGGGGTATGCCAGAGCTTGGTCACAGGCAGTTCATCGCGCCAAAACTGCACTCAAACGAATGGTCTTCCCGATTGTGTATCATTCCCGAGACCAGTATCGCTGTGTCGTTTGCGGATACGTCGGACCGTTCGCGCATAAAAAAACAACGAAGTGGTTACGCTCACGACTCAACGCGAAGTGCCCGGGCTGCAGTTCTTTGGAGCGGCACCGTTTTCAGTGGCAACTGCTAGATGAACTGCTCGACGGTCGGGATCGATCTCAGCTTTCCTTGCTGCACTTTGCCCCCGAGCCTTGCCTAGAGGTGCGGCTGAGGCCGCAATTTGGTACGTACCTGAGTGCGGACCTGTTCCGCACGAATGTTGATCGGCAAGTCGACGTTCAAAACATGCCGATGGCGGACAACTCATTCGACGTCATTCTTTGCAGTATGGTTTTGCACTATGTCGAGGATTTCGAAGCAGGGTTGCGGGAAATCAATCGTGTGCTGAAACCCGGTGGTCTAGCGATGTTGCCGGTGCCTATGATTCACCAAAACACATGCCACACACCTGCAGCCGACTCGGTGCTAAGCATGGTCGTAGAGCCTGGTCCCGACTTTTACGAGGCATACCAGGTGTTCTTTGATGAGGTGCGGGTGCATCGTTCAACGGATTACGACGATTCCCTGCATTTTTACCTTGAGCAGACGGACGAGCACCCATTCCCAATGCGTCTCGCTCATCAAAAGTATGCTGACACCATACCGGTTTCGCGCAAGGCGTTAGACGTCAACTCAGACTGAGGCCCTATCCAAAGAAGCGGGTTGGCGTCACCCGTTTTAACTCGGTGCTTTGACTTCGTGGGGCTGGGGTGGAACAACGTCAGCGACGAGGTCCAACGATTTCCACTCGGCTGGTTCAGTATCTCGCTCCTCGCTGGGCACGTGGTGTGACTGACCGCGCTTTTCCATCGGATGGATGTAGCGTGGGCAGTTGATCCAGGTGCGGGTCAGAGTGACCTCCACCGCTAAGCCGACATCTTTCCATCGCGCCAGCACCTCCGGGTCGCGAACGAGGCGCGCGGTGCCATGCACACGCAGGCGGTGCGGTTCGATGGTGTTGATGAACAACATGCCAATTTTTCCGTGGTCGGCAATGTTGCCCATGGAGAACCACATGCCGTTACCGTCGAAACAGGGGAACAGCAGGGTGGTTTCGTCCTGCACGTGAACAAAGCCAGTATGCCCGCCTTTGTAGGACACGGTCGGGAAGCCGTCTGCATCTACTGTGGTGAGGAAAAAGTGATCCTGCTGGCTGATAAACGTTTGCGCATCGGCATCTAACGCCGGTACGACGATGATCTCTTCCAAGCGATCTGCCAGCGCAGTGGATTGGAATTCTTCCTGCAGCTGACGATGCCCAGACTGGTAAAATTCGGTCATGGGCTTTCCTTAACTGGCGCTTAGCGCGAAGCCTTCGTAGCCTGCGGCGACCACTTCATTGCACTTCTCTACATAGGGAGGAACCCCCAGATACGGCATAAAGACCCGCGTCTTGCCTTCAACATTGGCACCGAGGTACCACGAGTTGCAGCCCGGATAAACCGAGGTGTTTGCGACTTCGTTGACGTGAGCTACCCAAGCGTCTTCTGCGCTGGGCTTCGGGTCAATGGTGCGATGCTGATGCGCGTTCATGTATTCGATGCAGTCCGATATCCATTCCACGTGTTGCTCAATGGACGGCAGCATATTGGACAAGACCGATGGGCTGCCCGGACCGGTAACCAGAAATAGGTTTGGGAAGCCGGCTGTTGCCAAGCCCAAGTAAGCCTTGGGACCCGCTGACCACTTGTCTTGCAGGCTTTGCCCTTGCTGGCCACGCACATCAATGTTCATAACGGCACCGGTCATGGCATCAAAGCCCGTGGCGAGCACGATGGCGTCCACTTCATGCCGCTCATCGCCGGTGACGATGGCGTTGCCATCAATTTTGGCGATGGGTGTTTCGTTCAGATCAATGAGCGAGACGTGGTCTTCGTTGTAGATCTCGTAATAGTCCGTATCAACGCAGAGGCGTTTGCAGCCCATTGGCGTGGTGGGCACGAGTTTTTCCGCCAAGGCGGGGTCGTCAACACGCTGGGTGATTTTGCTTTTGAAAAATTCCCGGGCGGTATCGTTGGCCTTCATATCAAAAACCAAATCGTTGTAGACCGCGAGAAATGCCAGACCACCCTTAGCCCAGCGGGCCTCATAGGCTTGTTGACGTTCGTCCGCCGAGACCTCAAAAACCGACTGATCGTTGTCGTCGAAGTCTGCACCGAACCCGCGCTGCCAATTTTCTTGACGATATTCGCGGTAACGTGACTTCAGTTCCTGCACGTAATCTGGGTCCAAGGCCTCGTTATAGGCAGGAATAGAATAATTGGGTGTGCGCTGAAAAATCTTCAACGACGTGGCTTGCTTGGCGATGATTGGCGTGCTTTGAATGGCTGACGAACCGGTGCCGATGACGCCGACGTTTTTACCGGTGAAGTCGACGCCTTCGTGAGGCCAGCTGCCCGTGTGGTAGACGGGTACCGTGGCCGCGTCCAGACCGTCTATGTTTGGGTAATTGGGCTTGGAAAGACAGCCTGTGGCCATGATCACAAAGCGCGCCTGAATGCTTTCTCCCGAATCCAGTTCCACTCGCCATTGATCCTGCTCTGGCAGGTAGTGGGCCGCGTCCACGCGAGTATTGAAGGTCATGCCGTCGGCCAAGCCAAAACGTTCCACCACGTGTTCAGCGTAAGTCAGGATCTCGCCCTGAGTGGCGTATTTTTCGCTCCATTCCCATTCTTGCTGCAGGTCTTCCGAAAATTGGTAGGAGTACTGCATGCTAGGAATATCGCATCGCGCACCCGGATAGCGGTTCCAAAACCATGTGCCGCCAACGCCCGACCCTGCTTCAATGACGCGCGCCTCTAAGCCCTGTTGGCGAAGCTTGTGCAGCATGTAGATGCCGGCAAACCCGGCTCCGACAATTACTGCATCGATGGACTTCGTTGAATTGTTCATGATCTGCTCTCCCATGACTTTGTCTCCCAAAAACTGCAGCGTTCAGACTAGGGGAAAGTCGATGGAAAAAGCAATGCAGCCATACTTTGAAGTCGTGTTGTGGTCAGGTCTGCACGCTTTGTCTTTTCTGGCATATCCCCTATAGTCCAACGCGAGATTTAGGAGGGTTTTGGGGAAAGATGGCAAACGACACGACGCAGACAACTGGGATAAGACGGCTGTCCATTCATCCACAGGCTGGGGATACTTGGGCCAGTATTGCCGAGCGGGAGCTGTCTGAGCAGCCACAAGAAGCGGCGGTGGCCCAGTTACAGAGTTGGAATCTGCACGTCTTTGCGCGGCGAATCATTGACGATGCGACCGGTGAAATGGGCAACCCAATTTTGCCCAGCGACATTTTGTTTTTAGAACCTCCGCTGGCGGCTAGGCAGTAGTGACTGCGGTGATTTCTGGCGTTCGACTCGCCGCAGCTCATGAGGGTGTGGCGGAGATTGTTGTGTCGCTGACGTTTACCAACGGCGGGCAATCTCAAGTCGCGCTAGATCATGTGGCTGGCGCGCGCCTGATGCAAAACTGCGGTGCGACACAGATAGACGAATTGATTGGCCAAGGTTGGGAGCACGTGCGGGATGCTCTGGCCGGCGCCTATAACGGACTAGATTAGGAGAGATCATGCTGGATTTGGTTATTAAGAATGGCAAGGTTGTAGATGGCAGTGGCTTACCTTCCTTTATCGCGGACGTCGGTGTGAAGGACGGCGTGATCGTCAAGGTAGGACGCGTGAATGAAGAGGCAGCGCGCACTGTGGATGCCACAGGCAAAGTGGTCGCGCCGGGATTTATCGACCCGCACACGCACTTTGACGCCCAACTGCTCTGGGATGGCGCCGCGAAACCTGCGATTGAACACGGGGTCACCACCATCGTGCCCGGCAACTGCTCTCTGTCACTGGCGCCGTTGAAGGCCGAGCATCGTATGAAGTTGGTGGGTATGTTCAATCAAATCGAAGAAATGCCGCACAAGGCCTTTGCCGAAGGGGTTGAGTGGAATTGGGAAACCTTTGACGAGTTTGTTGCGCGTATTGGCAAAGATCTGGACATCAACGTCGCACCGCTTGTCGGACACAGCGTGCTGCGTTTGTGGGTCATGGGCGACGAATCCATGAAGCGGACAGCGACTCACGATGAAACCCAAGCCATGTGTGCTCTGTTAAATCAGTGTCTCGAAGCCGGTGCCATCGGCCTGTCCACGAGCTTCGTCGACATGGACGAACGCTTGCAACCGGTGCCAAGTCGCTACGCAAATACTGAAGAGCTCGACGCACTTTGCGGTGTGTTGTCCGAGCACAATAAAATCCTCCAAGTGGTGCATGAGTTCTACGATACGGATTTAACCTTGGCGCGGATCGACCAGTTAGCAGACATCAGCCTGTCTCACGGCATTAACACCACGCTGTCGCCGTTGTTTGTGAATCACGACAATGCCGAGGGTGCCCAGCAGATTATGCGGCGGGTGTCCGAGCACACGGCACGAGGCGCACGAGTATGGCCTCAGGTGCAAACACGGCCCATCGACATTTCCTTTAACTTCTCGGTACCCAGCTTGCTGTTTATCCGTCTGCCCAAGTGGTATGCACTGATGCGCTTCAACACACCGGAGCAGATAATTGCCGGCCTGCAAGATGCGGATACTCGAGCGACCTTGGTCGCCGAAGCCCAAGGCATGATGCCCCTATGGAACGGATTGATTCTGCGTCAGGTGCAGTCTGAGGCCAACCAAACCTACGTAGGCAAAACCCTAGAAACGATCGCCGCCGAGCGCGGGACCGACGCGCTGAATGTGATGATCGATATCTCACTGGAAGAAGATCTAGAAGCACACTTTCTGTCCGCAGACATGGGCCATAACGACGACAAGCTGGTGGGTGATTTGCTCAATCACCCCAATGTGATGATCGGAGCCAGTGACGGCGGGGCGCATATTTTGTCCTTCGCCACTTACGGTGATACCGGCTATTTGCTGGGTCACTTTGTGCGCGATACCGCCTATCTTGGCCTGGAAGCCGCGGTGAAGAAGATCACCTCAGACCCGGCAACCCTGTGGGGATTGGGCAATCGGGGCATGCTGCGCGAGGGTTTCATCGCTGACGTGACGGTATTCGACGAAGCTACCATCGATCGTGGTGTCGAGCACTTCGTGCAGGACGTGCCCGGCGACGGCTATCGCTATGTGCGTGACGCCCATGGCGTAGAGACAGTCGTAATCGGCGGCGCTGTCGCCTACGACACCGTCAACGGCTATCACGATGCACATCGTGGTCAAATCATCGGCTAACGCGAATGGAGTTGCTGAGCGGCCACCCAGCAACAATCAGCTGGAACAGTCGAGGGGTGGTTACACCCCGTCCAAGACAGCCAGCTTGTTGACCCGAATCATGGATTGAATTTCTTCGACGTAGTCCAATCCGCGCTCGGAATAGCGCAGCAGGTGATTGGCCATGGCGTTGCCGGTGACCGGTTGATTCGCGGCCCGAAGATCAGCGCGTGCTGCGCGTAAGTCAGCATAAGCACGATGGCTGTTGATGTTGCGAAGATAGGAAGCAACTGCAGCGTCGACGTCGTCAAAGCTCGCCACCTCGTGCACCTGTCCCTCCCCCCGACGTTTGGGAACAATGCCGCAGCCAGGCTGGTAGCACCACTGACCAAATAAGTTGTTTCCCTCGCGGGCAAATCGCGAGGTGCCCCATGCCGACTCCATGGCTGCCTGAGTCAGGGCCAAGGACATCGGCACTGTATCCAATCGCACCATGAGTTCGGCGCGTTGATCTTCTGAGCTGGCTGAGGTGTCTATCTCGTAGCGATCAACCAGTCCCGCAAGAAAGCGCCGGTCGGCACGAGAGAGAGCCTCATCGGAGGTATTCGCTAGCGCCGCTAAGCGGGCACGATCGTCAAGAATGCGCTGATTG
>PAFU01000048.1 GCA_002704225.1 Gammaproteobacteria bacterium
ATATGTATATGAGGATTTAAATAGCCTAAGCGACGAAAGCTTAGCTACTTTGCTATCCAGCTGTCCTTACCCGCTACTCGCACTTGTGATGAAAGCAACGCCAGAAGCAATGAAAGAAAGAATGCTTAGCCTACTAAACGGGGACAAGAGACGATTGGTATTGAACGATTCTCAGCGACTAGACCTTGAAAATCTCAACATTTCCCGCGAGGCCATCATTGGAGAAGTAGATGCAGCGCAGCGGACTATTATTAGAAGTGCGAGAGTTCTCTTGGAAGACGGCCAAATTCAACTAGATGGATGATGACTCTGTAGGGAAAGCGCGGCTAAAAATTTTGTTAACTCGACACTCAGTGAAGAACGCCAGCTCCAAACGCCTAAAGGTCTTCATTTACACTTATATCCACAAAGGGGATTTCTTTAGCGTCTCACATGCGTGAAAAATCCGGTTTTCTGCCCTCCGTGAAAGCTGCAATTGCTTCCAGATTAGCTGGCCCGCCCATAAGAGCGAACAGCTTTGCATTCTCGCGTTGGTAGGTTTCTCTCAGTGCTTCCCGCCGCGGGTTCATCAACAGTTCTTTGGTAGTGATCAAAGATGCCAAGGGCTGCGATGCGAGAATGCCCGCATGTGTGTAAACAACCTCCATTAAGCTGTCAGGATCCACTATTTCAAAAGCCAGACCCGAATCCTTACATTCTTCAGCACTGATCCACTCCGAACTGACCAAAGCCCAAAAAGCTTTTTGATATCCGATTAGTTGAGGAAATGTAACTGTGCTACCAGCTTCAGCGGTCAAACCAAGGGACGAAAAGGGTGCGCGCAAACGAGAGTTGTTTGCCATAAAGACCATATCGGCTAGGCCGGCAATCGTGCAACCAAACCCTACCCCAACGCCATTGATTGCTAAGATAATCGGCTTCGGAAAGTCTAGAAATGCGTCGAACATATCAGCCAGACTGTAACGTGATTTATAGGCATCATCGCCTGGATTTAAATCCATACCGGACGAAAAAGCTCGTCCAGCGCCGGTAATAATAAGAACTTTTATGGTGTTGTCTGTCGCAGCATCTAGCATGGCGGACGTCACCTCGTCGCGCATCAGGTCGTTGAAAGCGTTCAAGGCCTCAGGACGATTGAAAGTTAAAGTTCGTACGGAGTTATTATCATCTGTTGTTACTACCATCTTTTCTCCCGTCCGTTTTTTCTGTCTTACCTGTTTCGATCCGACTGTGTTTTTAGTGCTGCAAGCATGCAAACAACAATGTGAGGTCAGCGTCCTCACCCCATCCAAAAGCAATCATCAGTGACAAAGGTAACCCTGTAATGATGTGTTTCATGGCCAGTGAATCCTCAAGGTGACAAGGTGCCATGTCAGCTTTCTTACCTTTTACTTTAGGCTGCTTGCTATATGTGATCTCAGACCAGCCAAGTAGCACCTAGATAGCCGCATGCTGCCGTGGTTGCCATCAGAAACGCCCCGGGCATCTTCATCAACTCTTTGTGACCACTTAACCCTAGAAAAATGAACAGTAAAGCTCCTAATAGGTTGATGGCGATAACGGGATACAAAGCAATAGATGACAAAAGACCGAAACCAACTAAAAGAAACGAGATACCGCCGACAAGTAAAAATATCGTGAAAACGTGCCAGCTTACGAGGCTAAGCGATTTGCTGAGTGGCTCCAAATCAGTTCTGTTGATGTTGTCCATATACATTCTGCCGCCAAATACCCCGTGGAAAAAAGCTCCAAACAACGAGAGCGCAGCTGCGGTCATTAATAACCAAAATGCCAGCATAATCATTCCTTGCGCGATGAGTTAATAAGAACTCTGGGAGTGTTGCTTGCAATTTGCAAGCGCCCCACACACTTGCGGTTTTCCTTTCTTTCAAAACCACCTCTAATGTACCCAGCGTCTACCTACAGCTACTGATGTATATCTAGAGGCTCCCCGGGTGGCTAAAAACAACCCCGCCTTTGTGTCAATTCAGCGGTAGGTGAAACGGTAGGGGTTTTCGCGCCATTGACGGCCAAAGAAGACCTTGGAATGCTAAAGAACACATGAGTTTAGGGCGCCAACGGTGCCTACTTAAGGCAGTGAAGGCGGCTCCGGGCACCATTTAAACATCAAGAAAGGTCATAGCTTAGAGAATGGTTATAGCTTAGAGAACGGCTGAGACCTCAGCGTGCTGGCGAGACCACCTACCCCGCCACGAAAACACAGCCTGCAATGTGTCATTGCGACCTTCGCAGCCATAGACCTAATCAAATCGCGTTTGACTGGACAAATCGCAGTCTGCAACCATCGTGAAGCGAGCAAATCGCATTTCAAAGGTGACAGCGGCTCACCACGGATTTCACACATAGGGGTACATATGACACGCATGAGTCAAAGTGAAAAAGAGCGGTTCCTGAGTGACCTGCATATTGGGGTGCTCGCCATCAACGAAGAAGGATCTGGACCGCTAACAACGCCGCTCTGGTACGACTACTCCCCTGGAGGTGAGGTGTTGTTTATCGTCGCCGCGGCGTCAAAAAAGGGAAACCTGCTGAAAGTTGGTGGCCGCATCAGCATAGTTGCCCAACAAGAAACGTTGCCCTACTCCTACGTAAGCGTTGAAGGCCCTGTCGTAGACATTGAAGCCACGTCGTATGAACAACTGCTGGCAATGGCGCAACGATATCTGGGGGATACCCAAGGCAAGCAATACGCTGATGCCAGCGATATTGGTGCACAAATCGCGGTTCGAATGAGTCCTGAACGATGGTTAGCCGTGGACTATGGCAAAACGGCATAGCCTAGTGTCATCTCTTCGCACATCGACCTGCCAGCATGTGGCTAACAATTAACGGGAGTACATCATGAAAATCGGCATCGCCATGATGAGTCATGAAACCAATACCTTTTCACCTGTGATTACAGATCTCGACCGATTTTCTGCAGGACGCGGCGAACCCTTGCGTGGCGAGGCGGCGCTGAAGGCGTATCGCGGCACTGCGTCTTGTCTTGGCGGCTATATCGAGGTTGCTGACAAACAATCGGTTGACATCGAAATGGGCATCGCTGCGTCGGCACCGCCCAGCGGCCCGGTAGAGAACGCGGCATACGAATACATGTGCGCTGCAATCATCGAACTTGCCGGGCGGGTCGATGCACTACTGCTTGATCTGCACGGTGCCATGACGACAAAGAGCCACGAAGACGGCGAAGGCGAATTACTGCGTCGTATTCGGGCCGAAAACCCCAAGCTCCCTATCGCCATATCGTTAGATATGCATGCCAATATTACGGAACTGATGGTCAGCAACTGCGACGTGCTGACGGGCTATCACACCTACCCTCATGTCGACATGGACAGCACAGCGGTGCGCGGCGCTAACGCGTTCTTTGCCATGTTACGGGGGGAAGCGAAGCCTGTGCTGCGCTGGGGCAACGCGCCAATGCTGCCCCATGTGATGCGCCAAGGCACCGACGACGAACCGAACCGCAGTCTGCAAGCCAGGGCCATCGAATTAGAGCAGTCCGGCAGCCTTGGCGTCAGCGTGTTCACAGGTTTCCCCCACGCCGACATTTACGACGCGGGATTCAGCGTTGTTGCGATGACAGATGACGATGCAGATTCCGCTCAAGCGCAGGTCAATGAAATTCTCAGCCACGCTTGGGAGCAACGCGATGCCTTTGTCTATGAGATTGAAGCTCTGCCTGCTTCAATGCAGCGGGCTAAGGCTGCGGCCAGCGTTTCGGGCGACGGACCGGTTATTGTACTCGACCATTACGATAACACCGCATCTGGCGGCACCATGGACACCACTGAAGTCCTCAGTGCGGTATTGGACGCAGGCTTAGAGCGCGTAGCCGTTTTTGGTTTTTTTGACCCTGACGTTGTGGAACAAATGGCCGCCGCCGGTGTCGGCGCTTCGGTTACGGTGGAGCTTGGCGGTAAACTGCCAATGCCTGCACTGACCGAGCAAAGCCGACCTTTAACGATCACCGGCGAAGTGAAACTTATCTCCAACGGCAAGTTCCAAGCTCAAGTTGCCATGGCCAGAGGGCTGACCATGAACATGGGCAAGTCTGCGGTCCTTAGTGTCGGCTCTGTGGATATCGCAATCATCTCACGGCATATCGAACCCTACGATCCCGAGTGTTTCCGCTGCTTGGGTATGGAGCCTAAAGCCTATGAGTACGTCATGCTGAAAAGCCGAATTCACTACCGTGTCGGTTTCAAAGACATGGCCAAACAGGTGATTGAATGCGCAGGACGTGGGGTCTGCACATCGGATTATAGCCAACTGAATTTCGAAAACGTCCGTCGCCCTGTCTACCCTCTGGATCAAGACGGCGGCGGTGCAAACGAAAGCTGGCCTCTACCGTTTACCGACTAACTTGCATCAACTATTGAGATGCTTCTTGCAGGAGTTCCCGCTTCACTCTCGGTACAACCTGGGTAAACAGCCGCTCCAGCGACTGACTCATGTCGCTGGCGCGCATACCTGGCGGCACCGCCATAGACACGATATCCGTAATGCCAAAGGTACGGACAAAGTGCTTTAACTCCTCGACGCAATGATCTACGTCCCCAACTATCCATGTCTGCGGAACCTGCTCACCCTTGCGCCCAAACCCCTCTCCGCTTTCTTCGAAGAACCGCCGATACAGTTGCATGCGGTAGCGCTCGGAGGTCCGCACGGGTTCCCAATCGCTGGCTTTGTCGTCGGTCACCAAAATACTGCGAATAATGCCGACGCGGTAATCCGCTGGGTTACGACCCGAATCTTGCAAAGCATTGACCCACGGATCGTAGGATTCCGCCTTGACGCCTTGAGGTAAAAAATGGGTATTGTAGTGCGCTGCTCTCAAAGCGCCGGCTTCGGACATGGCGGCGATCCAAAGCGGCGGTCCACCCTCTTGCACATAGCCAGGGGTGATCTTAATGTCTTCAAATTGATAACGTTTTCCCGTGTAGCTGAACCGCTCACCGGTAAAACAACGCTGCAACACCTCAATGCCCTCATTCATCAAGGAAACGCGCCGCGCTATCGGCAGACCAAAACCCCTGAACTCATGAGGGGCATAGCCCATACCGATACCCAAATCGACCCGTCCACCGGACAAATTATCGAGCACGGCAAGATCTTCAGCTAAACGAACCGGATGATTAAAAGGCATCAAGCAAATATCGGTACCAAAGCGTACCTGCTTGGTGACACTTGCCATGGACGCAGCCACAGGTACCCAGCTTGGTAAGTAGCCGTCGTCAACGAAGTGATGCTCGGTAAACCAAACCAGATCGGCACCAATTTCGTCGAGCCATTTCACTTGCTCGAGTATTTCGGCGTAAAGACGTTGGTCACTGACGCCAGAGTCTGGGGGATTCCTAAAGTCGTAGGAAACGCCTACCCGCAATGTTGGTTTTGCCATGTTCTGATCTCCTCTCGTGCTTCGGTTCGCTCACAATCATGGAGAGCGGGAATCCCGCGCCCTAGGCTAGAGCCGGACTAAGCATACGATGTCCGCAGTAGACATTTCGCTCGTTAAAACAGAAACGAAGTCGACGCGAACACTCGGCGCATGTGCTGTCATAAGGCACTCCGCGTTTCACAAGACCTCGCGCTGCTCGCTTCAGCATGACCCGGAACACTCCTCCCTTTAGCAACAAGGCCTCATGCCGCGCTCCATTTCCTGCGCGAAAACTTTACACCGTCGACGCTAATGCGACGACCACCAAGTCGAATGTCTTCAATCATCGATCGAAATCCTAAACCTTGTTTATTGAGCCAATATCTGGCCGCTGGGAAACCACTGAACTGCCTATGCCCCAAGGGCCTTGGTTGCATCAGCCGCTCCTCTGAAGCATCTTTGGTCTCTCATTCTTATCGAAGAAGACGAAAAACAATGACAAACGCTGTACGAACCCTCATGTACATCACATTGTGCTCAGCTTCGCTGCACAGTTTGGCTCAAGATTCCTTACCCGCGCTAAAAAGCGATGCGCCAGTGATAACGATTCCCGCCTATCAGGCGCTATTCGATTCATCTAAACGTTGGGGCGAGTTCGGCGAAGACGATGAGCTCGGCGCTCTCAATCTAATAACGGCACAAACACGCGTCGATGCGGCGGCTCTCGTCGCAACCGGCGAAAGCGTTAGCTTAGCTAATCCGATGAGTAAATCTGCATCCGGCAACTTCATTGAACCGCTCGGGCACACAACATTTGTCTTTGATTTGCCGCCGGAATTCGATGCAGGTGAATCAGCCGCTGGTGATGTCTTCAACATCAACTACCACGGAGGCATCCACTCACACATGGATGGCGTTGCCCACTTCGGCTGGCGCGGAAAACTGTACAACGGTTTTGACTTTGCGCCTAAGGAAGATGGCTTCGCACACGTTGGCGTGGAACATATCGCAGCCCATGGCATCTTCGGTCGTGGGGTTTTGGTTGATCTGCCGCGTTTGTACGGTGTGGATTACCTTGAACCGGGCGCACAAATCACCGCAGAACATTTAGAAGCATGGGAAGCGTCTACGGACACGAAAATTCGGAGCGGCGACATCCTATTGCTGCGGGTAGGCCGCTGGCAACTCGCTGCATTGAAACCCGGCTATGATGCGCTGGAGGCCACCGCAGGGTTGCACGCTTCCATCGGCCCTTGGCTGAAAGAGCGTGGTGTGGCGGCCATTGGCTGCGACGCGATCAGTGATGTCATGCCAAGCGGAGTTGAAGGGGTATTCAACCCTGTACATACGCTCGCCAACGCAGCACTCGGCATGCCAATCTTTGACCATTTACAGCTGGATCAAGTCGCCGAAACGGCATCACGCTTGGGTAGGCAAACGTTTTTGTTTACCGCGACACCTCTGAACATCGAAGGTGCTACCGGATCACCCTTAACACCACTGGCAATCTTCTAGGATTGCCAGATTTTCTTCGAACAACAGCAAGAGAATCTCTGGTTAGGAGTACCCCCTAAATCACCTTCTGTTCCGCCCTTTTGTGGTCAGCATCTTCAGAGAGCCTTGATGCGGCTGCGGTTGATGTATTGCACTGAGGAATGAGATCGAACTAACCTCTGGAGCGTCGCGTCGGTACGGTGTTGGCTCAACCCCTTGACGAAGCGACCCCACCGTTAACGAGAGGAAATTGTCATGGCCCTTAATCAAGCAGAACGTGATTTGCTGTTCAAACAATTTGGGCGGGCTTTTTTTAAGCAAGATCTCGACGCTCTATACGACGTTGTGACCAAGAACTTCACCTATTCTATCGTCGTCAATAATGAGACCAGAGTCATGCGCACTCGAGACGAAGTGGCCGATTTTTTTGAAGAGCGTAACGCCAGCCAACAAGATGTCAGGTTTGAGGATGTTGTCTTTCACCACGCCCCAGATGCCACCTTCATGACTTACCGGGTCACAGGAACCGATTTAACGAACAACGAACGCTTTGAGAGAGTCGGCGTGGAGAGGTACACATTCGACAACGGACGGATTGCCGAAAAAGATGTCTATAGCAGGCCTGTCTAGCGTTTAGAGCTGCCACCCAGCGGATACGATTCACGCCGCCAGATTCCATACGATGAGCCTCATGCTAGCGTGCGTACAGTTTCTTATTTCGTAGATGGAATGCTGCGCCGTTGGTGTCATTCAAAATAGAGCGTGCGCCAAATATATTTTCTTTTTGAACACCAAACTGCTTTCTGTTTACCGCCAAGGGTGCGAGTTCCTCAGCCTTTCTGACGGCGTGAGCCAGCAGCGTATCGCTTGAGGCAATCTCATTGACCACGCCGGCTTCTAGCGCATCCGGCCCACCCCATCGTCTGGCCAACTGCACCGATTCGTAAAACACATGGGCGGGCAGCTTATGACGAAACAGCGACAGTTCAGGCCCAGGAATCACCATGCCAAGTTGAATTTCGTTGGCACACAGATACCCGCGATCCTGCCTCATGATTCGATAGTCATGGCACAGCGCAAACATGAAGCCTGCGCCAAAGGCGTGGCCGTTTACAGCCGCTATGGTCGGCACGGGCAATGTGATCATGCGACTCATGAATTCCATAAAATAGAAGGCGTTTGGATCTCCTGCGTCAACATGGCTCTCTGGCGCGTTACGCCAATCCAGATCGAGGCCATTCGAATAAAACTTCTCGCTTGCTCCCGTTGTAACCAAGGCCGCTGCTCCTGAGCTACCCTCTACCTCATCGAGCGCTAACGTGAGGTCGTCTACGAGAGCCGTGTTCCAGCGATTTTCCCCGGCATCCATGGTAAGAACGAAAACATCCCCCGACTTATCAAGCGTTACACGACTCACAGCTGTCTCCTTTCGAATTCAAAATAAATCTAATCTCTCCGCCCCACAGGCCTCTCGGCCAGAGGAGCGCCCTACTCACTGGGTTAGGCCGCCGCAATCGTTGGTCCGGGGCCTCGGATACCGCGCCGCAACGCGGCATGTTCTCGAGTCACTGAGCGAGCCCCGTGTAAGTTGATCCACATGCGATAAAGCATTCGCTTTTTTGCCTCGTCAGCTGCGTCGTGATACTTATCCCGCCGGTGCATCACCGCCAGATTGTTGATAAAGATCACGTCACCGGGTTCCTGTTTGAAGGTCAGCTGCATCGACGGGTCATTCGCTATGGTTTCAATACAGGCCAGTGCGTCCCGCTCGGTTTCGCTAAACGCTTGCCCTGAGACCTCTGCGGCAAGCTCCGCCAGTTGGATGTTGAGCCATGTACTCATCGCCCCATCATGCCAAGCAAAGACCGGTATCCGAGTTTGTTGGACGCTACCGAGTTTTTTTATCGATTCGTGGTCACCTTTTTCTTTGCGCGAATACAAAGGAAACCCTTGCATCAACGCATCAAGATACTGCGGGTGATGGGTCAGGATTTCGTTATACAGCGCAAACAGGCTTACCAAACCGTTGCCGCCGCCCTCGGGCGCCTGATGGATACAACTCATGCCGATGCAATCGCCACCATCGCAGTGAAAGCGAAGTTCATCGTTACTCTCATAGCCGCGAGTATCCACCCCGCGCTCTGCGCCGGCAAAGCGATCGGCGACAATACTCAGAACCTCACCTCTGGCGTTCTGCATTACGGGTTCGCCAATGCCGTTGCCGATAATCCAGAACACCCGGCGCAGTCGCTCGGCATCACTGGCATCAAGCCCCCGGAGCAGCACAAAACCCTTGCCCATCGCCAGTTCCTCACGAGCCGTCTCCAGCAATTTATCAACAGCGGGCGTCATGATCTGCCGCCTATCCGCCTCCAGCCAGCCTTTGTCATCGGCTGGCAAAGCGTCGGCCATATCATGCAAGGCGCTTATCTCGAGGGCGGATAGGTGTGTTGTCCAATCGGATTCGGCTAACTCAGCACCACGCCATGCTCGCGTATCGACAATCGGTTGTCCTGCAATGTCGGTCATATCTGGTTCCTAAACACGATGGGGAAAGCTCGACGATAACGCTGTTCAACGCAAATCAACACCCTGAGCCTGTCAACGTTTTAATACCGTAAACGGCACCGAGCTGAGAAACCCATAGGCAGCCAGACCTTACCAATGAACTGAAGATGATGTGTCGCTCGACGGCCGTGTTCTGGTGCCCAGTGGTCAGTAGTCAGAGGTCAGTGGTCCGTCAGCACATGAAACGTCGCTGAACGTGCGACGTTGGAACGCGTCTTGACTCGCACTGTCGCCGGAACCGGAAAAACAAACGTGCGTCCCGACTACTTGTTGTCGCCAATAAACCTAATTGGGTCCGATGCAACTGATTCAGCGCCACTTTTTGTTGCGATAGCATTGCCTTCCAGCGTCTCCAGTCGCGCCAAATACAGCGCCAAATTTTTATGCAAATGACCGATCGCCGATTCAAACCGACCGAATCGATAATGGCTGTTTGCCCCCGACTCGATTGCCGCCTGAATATCGCAAACCACCTTCGCATCCTCTTTGTCACCAGTATCCGACAGAAACGCTACGTCCTTTTTGGCCCGAGCTAGCGCCTCATCTGAAGGTTCACCGCCATCGATGGTGGGGAGCGTTAGTCGATAGTTGAAGTATCGAGTACGCGTTGGCGACTCAGGCTCGGCAAAGCTCACACCGTAATGTTGTGCAAGACGGGTGACCGAGGTGAACGGAAAGATGCGGTTAACCAATGTAACCATACGATCAAGTGACAGATTCTCCCGAGGGGCGTCGCGTAATGTTTCAATACGCCTAAAGGGATAACAAACCCGAACATTTGGCCCCTGCATTTCAACAACGTTTAGGTTGTCGTAGCCGTACGGAAAGAAGGATTCAGGATGTGTGGGCTTGATATGGTAGCCCTCGAGCGTCCCCTCTGCCGTCAATTTCCAATTGATCTCTTCGACTTTTTCCTGGGTCTCAAAAATCACTTGGTCTGCTGACAACAAAGCGGGAAGGGACTCCAGCGCACCAAGGCCAATGGGTTCATCCTGCGTGACGAAGACCAAGCCACTTTGGACATCCACCGAGTGAACTGGCACCAAACCGTTGCTATCTTTATCGAGATCAGGAAAGCCATGCTCATGGGGCACATACTCTAAGCGCCCATCGAGTCGGTACGCCCAACCGTGATAATTGCAGCGAAAGATCTTCGTGCAGCCAGAGCCTTCCGCCAATTGCATACCACGATGACGGCATGCATTGCGAAATGCACGGATCGTGCCTTGCATGTCTCGCACGACAACAATGGGGACGCCAGCCGAATGACGCGCCACATAGGAACCTGGCTCCGGCAGCGCGGCTACCGGGCAAAATGGAATCGGTAGTCGCCGCATCACCCGCCGTTCTGCGTCGAAACGTGTTTGTGAGGCGTAATGGTCAACGGGCTCGAACCACTCTTCATCACCCAGGTCGGTTGTGCCGTTATCAATATGATTGAGTATGTGATCTAGGAGTTCAGCGTCATTCCGCATGGTTCGTCGTCCAAAGTGAGTCATTAGTCAGTGTTTCTCGCAGTACCACGATACCGCGAGCCCTTATTATATAAAATATAGAATAAAGGCGCTATCTTTCGACATCTGCTCTGAAGTCCGTTGATTGGATGCTTGGCTCTATTTGGGCTTACGTGCCACCACTTTGATTTCAGCCCTTGCACCCGGAATGACCAGTTCTGTGATGCCGATCCAAGTAGAGGCCGGGTAGGGTTCTTTGATGAACTCGTCCTTCGCCTTACCCATGGCTCGCGCATTTTTTTGCAGATCTACCAGGTAGATTGTGGTGTCAATAATGTCTTCGTAGCCCACACCCGCTGCAGCGAGAGTCTCACCCAAGGAAGCCCATGCGTTTCTGAACTCCTCTTCTGCCGAATCACCGTGACCCACAACACCGGAGAAGAAAATCAGGTCTTCGTGTTGCACCGCTGGAGCAAAATGCCAGGAGTTGTACGTTTCTTGAGCCGATGCTGGAACGATCACATTTATGGACATGGGTAGTTCTCTGTCTTGCTTGGGGTCTCTCGATTGTCGCAAGTAGCACACGCTCTGCCAATACCAATAAAACGCCCGCTCAATCGTTGATCTGCAGGCGGTGGCGACACCCGCCTGCCACTCCCTGAAACACACCAAGAGCAATTCATTGGGAGGTAGAACAACCTGTTGATCTAAACGCGTTGACTGCCAAGAGTCTCTTGGGGTTAAGGTAGGTGGGCTTGTTAGCAGCGCTCGATAACGCGAGCTCATTTGACTTGCTTGTAACAGGAGGCCTTGAATGAAATTCATGATCGCGGGTTTACTTTTAACACTGATGACCTCTGCTGGCTGGGCTGAGCGTTGGGAATGCAAACAACTCAGGGATGTGATCCTCAGCCCGCCCTACTACGTGGACCAAGAAGAAACAGATGTAACGTTTGCGATTGAAGTTGGCAATGGCGAGATCGAGGTACTGCTTGACGCCATTGACGTGTTTCTATGTGGTCCCGATGGTTGCCGTCAGCCGCTTTCTGCTCAGGATTTTCTCATCAAGGGCGAGAACGAAGGCAGCACATTCATATTGAGTTCCGTCGGCAGCCAGCTCGGTTTTCGGTCGACCTACTCTGTGACCTCAAAACCGAGCGTTGGCGAGACGATGATCCAGATGGGGGTCTGTTCACCGTTGGAGGGACAGTCATCGCAATGAGACAAATCGTCGCAGGTCTTGTCTTACCGTCGTTCGCCCCCGCTCTTCGAGGAATATCGGTTAGCACTTGATAGAAAACCCATGGCAAGATCCCCCAAAATGTCAGTCCGTGGCCCTCGGTGAATAAATCACCGGACGCCATCAGGCCGCATGGCCCCGCTGCAAAGACCCTCCATTGGGGCTTCATCGCCGTCTTCCTCTATGCCCTCTCTAAACAGTTGGATGATCTGGAGGAACTTGCAGACCGCGCCCTGCTTCAGTACGAAATGGTGTTCGCCAGCGCCTTCCTCGTCCTGTTAGTCGCTCGCTTTTGGTATATGCGCACACGCAATGCCTCTGCGCTGCCTGCCGCAGCACCAAAACGCATACGAATCGCCTCTCAAATCGTTCACTTGGGTATGTATTTCTGCTTAGCAATGATCCCACTGACAGGCTTGGGCATTGGGGGGCTGTATTGGAGTGGCATCCAAGCCGCCGATTGGATGGCAGGTTTGTTACTGGCCCACGAAATTTTTGCCAACACGGTGCTTTTCCTTATCTGCGCGCACATTGCCGCGGCGTTCTATCACCGCAAATGCCGTGACGGCGTCTGGAACAGCATGGTGCCCTTTTTGCGAGAACCCAGGGAATAAACGCACCTGCAGAGTCTTCCGTCGATGGAATCAAGGATGCCCAATCGCGGATGGTAGACTGAGCGCTTCACTACCAAGCGTAGGCTTCTGGTGCTGCACCGCAGGGCGGGAAAATCTCGTCGATTTTGTCTAAGGTTTCTTGGTCCAGTTTGAGTTCCGGCACCTCAACAACGCCCTGCAACTGTTCGATACTACCAGGACCGATGATGGTTGCGGCGACGCCGGGCTGGTGCAAAAGCCAAGCGAGAGCCACGTTGCTGGGCACATGACCAAGATCATCACACAATGTTTGAAATGCCTGCAGTTGTTCAGCACGGGCTTGTCGAGCCTGCTGCATGGCCGGTGTCTGGCGTCTACCCGACGAGCCGCTACCCGTCGCCAACAAACCGCCCGCCAGCGGGCTCCAAGGGATCAGCCCGAGACCGTACTCTCGACAGGCGGGAAGCACTTCAAGTTCTGCGCGACGCTCCAGTAGATTGTACAAGCCCTGTTCTGATACCAATCCCATGCGCTGTTGAGCCAGCGCCCTTTCGTTGGCCTGAGCAATGGCCCAGCCCGGAAAGTTGCTCGAGCCGACGTAGGTGATTTTGCCTTGTTGGTAGAGGCGATCCATAGCCTGCCAGATTTCATCAATGGGCGTCGCTCGATCAATGTGATGCATTTGATACAGATCAATATGCTCCACCTGAAGGCGCTTGAGGCTGGCGTCACAGGCCATTTGAATGTGTCGGGCGGACAGACCTCGGTCGTTAATGTCATCGGACATCGGCTCGTGCACCTTTGTTGCAACGACAGCGCTGTGGCGGCGCGCAGAATCCTTTGCCAGCCATTGGCCAATGATGGTTTCTGTCGTACCCACGCCGCTGTCGCCACCGTATTGATCAGCGGTATCGATAAAATTGATGCCCGCATCCATCGCGCCGGACAAAATCTCGAAAGCCTCCTTTGGCGAGGTTCTGGAACCAAAATTCATGGTACCCAAACAAAGCGCGCTGACTTTTAGACCCGAACGGCCCAACTGACGATAGTGCATGATGATTTTCTCGGTGAGTGTTTTATCGCGCGCGCAAGGTCGCGCCAGTTACCAGTTCTTCGCTGGAGTCAGCAACGCAAAAACGTGCCAGCTGTTGCGCACGGAATGACAATTTTTTATGGGCCTCATAGCTGATGCCGGGCACCATGGGCTCTCGAAACCAAGGCGCATAAAATTCTAAATTGGGTATGGACCGCGTTGCATCAGACAAGTTCGGCGTACCGCCGTGCCAAGCCCGAACGTCTCGAATCATAATGCCGCCAGCCGGTGCGGGACATACGGTACTCAGGCGCATCCACTCCGGTTCCTCCGCCAAGGTCGGGATGGATTGACGGGCATGTTGGGTGCCCGGGATTTGTCGAGTCGGACCATTCAGTGCCGTCAAATCCTGAGGCAGGAAGTTAACGCACACGTAGGGACAAGGTAGGTCTCGAATCGACATCGTATTGGTCGGGTCGGTAAACGCGCTGAAAGGCGTTTGCTCTGCATCCACATAGTCACGAATGTCTGAATGAAGCGCTTGATAGTGAATGGCTCCGGGCAAACAGAAGTCGCCGCTGGCGGAGCGCAAGCAGTAGTCTGCTGAACCAAAAATAGCGCTGACGAGTTGATCAACCAAGGGAAGGTCGAGCAGCATTTGCCATTCGGGCCTGTGCAACTGACTGCGGGTTAGGCTGGAACCGCCAAACGAGTAACGGTGCGTTCCGCGATTGCCTTTGTTCTCGACGTCTAAGGCAACAATCTCCGCTACGACTTCATCGCACCCCGCTGCGAGAAACTCCGTTTGCTCGCTGTTCAGAACATTGGCTACCACCACAAAACCGTCACGGCGGAACAATGCCACCGCCCTCTCAGCATCCTTTGGACTCAAAACGTCCAGTCCCTTGATGCCGTTGTGCTTCTCGAGATGATTGCGCAGAGCCTGCACCGAAGGATCGTCTTTGGGTTTCGTTGCCCAGCCTTGGGGGTGTGAAGAAGCGCTCATACACAATCCGTATTCGGTGAGGGGTAAAGTTTAGGGCTTCGGCTCTGAAGTGGCCAGCGAAAGCGCCGCCGTTGCGGAGCGCATACCGACCACTGGGTGCATCAAGACATACACCAATCCGCCAAGTGCTTTCTGCCCTGCGCGACAAAAGTATGCAAAGTACCTGTAATCGAACCACACCTGCTGCATGATTGTCGTTTGGCTTTCCGCGGCCCATCGCTCGCTTTGCGGTGTAAGCCGCGAACGGCTGACGCGAGGCCTCTCAGCGCGGCTGTAACACGACCAATCCATTCAGGAGTTCAACAAATATGGCCGAAGACCAAGGCATCAACGTCGAGTACGAAGAGCAAATTGCTCGTCTGATACTCAACCGCCCGAAACAGTTGAATGCGTTGAACGACGACATTCGTCGAGTCATCGCAACCACTCTTAACGAGCTCATGGAGCGACCGGATATCCGCTTGCTGGTGATATCTGGTGAGGGAAAGTCATTCTGTTCAGGGGCAGACCTTAGAACGACGTCTTATCCAAAGGTTGAGGGCGATTGGTCGACCCGGCGCAACCGCACCGCCACCTGGCAGCGGGTATTGGAACAGTTGGAGCGCATCCCACAGGTCACTGTGGCGTCCATGCGAGGCCATGTAGTTGGCGGTGGCGCGCTGATGGCAACGGCCTGCGATTTCAGAGTGATTTCTGACAATGTTGTTTTGCGCATTCCAGAGTTGGCGCTCGGCATTCCCAATGTCTGGAATGGCACACCTTTGTTAGCACGGGAAGTTGGCCTGCCTACTGCCCGCGATTGGGTGATGACAACACGCAAAGTGCGCTGTGACGAACTGAAGCAAAGTGGCTGGGCCCAGCGAGTGGCGATTGATGACGCGTTGGAGGATGTCACCGAACAGCTGATCGGTGAACTCCTCGCGGTTCCCGCGGCGGCGCTGGCGATGACCCGCTCGATGACGTCTGCACTGGGCAGATCAGCATCCGGCATGGCCATGGGCTGGGCTGACGCGGACCTCCAGCAGTGGGCACTGACAGAAGAGGAGTACAAAGAAACTGTGAGGTCTTACGCTAAGCAACTGGCTAGCAAGTAGCGTAAAATCGCTGCTCGACCAATGAAATGACATTGCATTGTGAAGCCGTTGGGTCGCATTATTGACTGAAGCGTTTTGGGCGCTAAACCATCTAAGTGACGACCAGCGCTTACAAGCGGCTGAATAGACCGAATGCGTCGAGCCTTATGTCCCGATGCAGGTCGGAACGGCGCTACCATTCGCATAAGGAGCATGTTTGATCGGCTTGCGCCTGAACCCCATATCAGCGCCGCTCGCGCTCGAGTTTCTCCAACGTCAAGCCCACCGCCGTGCCTTCTGCAAATCCGGGCCAGTAATTATGCGCCGCTTCCGGTCGATCGTTTTTCATCGCGTAGGTGGCCTGTGCACCATCCGGATAGACATCTAAGAACGACAGCATCGAAGCGTCGCCCTTCAGATAGTAATTGAAGTAGGCGGTAGCGAAATGATCCATCACATTGTTCATGCGTACGTTATCCCACACGGCGTCCATGTAATGGTCTGCGCCCTCACCGGTTGCGCTGTCGAGTATTTCATGGGGCACGGGATAAGGAGCGCCGGCATTGTGCGCCGCATTTTTATAGGTCAGCAAGTAACGATCGCTGTTAATGGCGGCTTCGTACATTGCTCGCACCCCGTTTTCATACCCCGAGACCGTATCTTTATCACCGGCGAGATAGAATGTTGGCGTCTCGATGCCCGCCAAGTCTTGCTGACGCCACACCCCGTTCGTCATGCCCCAAGGCGCGATCGCGAAGCCTGCCTTGATGCGCGGATCCAATTTGGATCTGAAAGTGGGGTTGCTCGTCGTGTGCTCGGCTAACAACCGATTGGGAGGGGCCATAGACGATGCAACGACGTCATCGCTGTAGCCACCGCCCAGATTGTTGACGAGGCCGTAACCTCCCATCGAGTAGCCGACCACACCCGTGTTGTCGGCATCGACCATGCCGAACAGAAAGCTTTGCCGATCACTGGACAGCTGGGCCATGCGTTCGATCACAAAGCGTTGATCCAATGGTCGATTGTAGAGCGTGCTTGAAAATGCCTGTTGGTCATCATAGGTGCTGTCCGCATGATCAATGGACACGGACACAAAACCCTTGCTCGCCAAGTTCTCACCCAGGTGGCTCATCAGGTAACGATTGCCAGGATAACCATGAGAAATCACGACAAGGGGAAACGCGCCCGCATTGGTTTGGGGGTTGGCATCGCGCACGGCCTGACCGTAGAGCGTTGCAACAATCGCCGGATTGCGCGCGATGGCTCGGTACTCGCCGCCTCGCAACTGACCATCAACGAGCCGCGCTGGATACCACACTTCCACGGTCAAACTGCGGTCATACATCGCATTCTTACCCCCGGAGCGGGTACTCAGCACGTCTACGCGATCGGTATCCACCAGCGTCAGGGTACGCACCCCAATGTCGTATTCGCCGTAGGCGGCGAGGCTGGGCGCATCCGGTCGAACGATGTCGATACGATTTACTTGAGCCATACCCGTAATGGAATTCATGGTGAGCACACCTGCGATCGTGAGGGTTTTAAGGGTTTTCGTTTTATGGCATGCAGAGCGGAACATTCGCCGCACCGCACACGTAGGTCTTAGGGCTTGTATCTGGGTCATAGCATTCGTGGTTCGCGCAGTGAGGTTCAGGGTCGCCGATTATCGGCTCATTGGGTCAATGCATCCGACGCGAGCTGAGACTAGCTGACTTGCTCGTGAAATACTCAGGCGATGTATCGTGACCCTGTCGGTTGAATCAAGGTGGAGAAAATATTCCCCCACAGTCAACTGTTAAGCCTTGAACAGAACGCGCAAAACATGGCCTTCAGCACGAAAAGCCGCCTCCGTTTGCTGAAGGCGGTTCACCTGCACGTTTGAGCTCCGCGCCTCCTCAGTCGCTGACGGGCCAATAGACCGCGTTAGAGAGATACAATCGCGGCGCGTCACAGCTCATGACATCACCGGTCGTCTGACGAATGGCTCTTCTCGTGTCACGGGTCATTTTGTCGTAGCCCACGCCGTAATCCGTAATGCTCCGAAAAGCCTCAACGAGGTAAACGTGATTTTCTTGACTGGGCGCCGCTCCGGGCCCGGGCACCATCATGAAACTCGCGTTGAACCCAAGCCCGCCTTCGTCAGCCTTATGCGCGGCAGATACGCCTGCTGCATAGGCGTCTTCAACGGTTTTGCCCTCGCTCAGCTCACACCCCAAGATACGAATCAGACCGTTATTTGGCTCGTATTGCCCCTTGCTGGGCGATAGCGAATACAAGACCGCCATACTGCGCTGATTACTTGGAACGACGATTTCGTCCAGAGCAGCCTGCACCTTTGCGCCATTCTTGAAGAAACCATCCCATCCTTTGCCGAAATCGGCGATGCTTGGCCAGATGCCGAAAAACAAGGTGTCGAACTGGGCGATATCAGGCAGTGCCGCAAGGTTCGAGTAGAACGGTGTCCATGTGGTCATGCGATACGGCGTACCGTTGCTCTCGACAACGTCCCCAAACGCCCTTCCCCAAGACTGCAGATCTGCTACGCCTTTACCCGGTTGGAATTTCACAGGAGCCGTTTGTGCGAAAGCCATGGCTTTCTCCGGCAAGGTGGCGGGTTCACCTGCGTGATTGTGTGCGTAGCCCGATAGCGGCAATAACAGCGCGATGACGAAACTGGATATTCTCAACATTGGTCTTCCTTCCTATTTTTGTTGTTTTCGTGCCTTGTCAAAGGCNCCCGCNCACTATGCNCGACTGATCGCCAAGCTCAACAGACTTCTTGACGGATGAGCCCGAAAGGTTTTTCTTGCAAACTTNATCTCTTTTAATGAGAATGATTCTCATTACGATTTAATCAAAGAGCAAACAGGAGTACAAAATGTCTGCAGAGACAACGAGCCCCGAGGCGAATCCACCCGTATTTGGCGTTATGACCGCATCTCGATTACCCGCCGGATCACATCTTGTCCTCCACGGCATGCGACTTTGGAAGACTGCATTAATCGAAAAACACTGTGTATTTGCCAAGCTGAACGCGGAGTTCTCCGATCAGGACTGCACAGGGGCAATTCGATACATCGACGAACTCATGTGCCTGATGTTTCTCGCCTCAAGGCGTCAACCGAGCATTTCCAGCCTGTACCAGAACAGACTATCCAACGATGAATTTCGGGTTCTGAATGCCATCCGCCTTCTCGCGGAAAACAAGGCCGAAGGTGCANTGCATCAACTTGGCGACCTCGTTCGTGGCCCGCTCAACTTCAGCATGATTCGAGTATGCGCGGATATCATNCGTATCCTGCAGTCCAAGCAACTCGGGTTTCAACTGCCGGTTCGTTTGACTGTAGTCGGGTCATGAAGCGCGTTAACTACGCCTCCCGGGTCAAGGTGATGCGTTCTATTGCGTGGATCTGCGGTTGCACGATCTTTTTCGCCTGTTACGCACTCAGTTGGACATGGGTCGTCTAGAATCGTGCTAACGCTCCGGCAGAGATTCAAGGGCGGTGGGTACCCTGCCCCAACTCGGCGCATCGCTTTCGCAGTGAACCATGGTCGGAGAAAAATGCTCGGGATCGTCAAAGGAGCCGCCAGAAACGCTGGCCAACCCGGTGTCGAGATCCGCCCAAAGCCTGCTGCCGCAGCTGCCGCAAAAATTCCGCGTGTTTGTTCGGCCGGATTTTGCGGTCACGCTGTAACCGACCGGCTGCCCTTTCTCTAGTGTCAGGTTGTCTCTGGGAACCACGTAGGCCGCGTANCCGTCGGTCCCACTCACTTTTCTGCAATCGGTGCAGTAGCAGTACAGTTGCGCAACCGGCTCACCGTGAATGGAGTAACGAATTGCGCCGCACAAACACCCTCCTGCAATCATTTGTGACTCCATCTTCCTGAGTTGCCTTGCCAAATTTCCGATCGGGTCGTCGCACGATCAGTCAAAGATGTCCAGATCGTTCGCCAAGACGACGGCTCCGTCGTAGCGCTCTCGAACCTCGTCCAAGACCACTTNGTCATCTAAACCAAAGACTAGGGCGTGATACAAAATCAAGAGCTTGGGTTTTGCTCGAGAGGCCAAGCCTGCGAGTTCGTAGCTTGTTGTGTGGTTGCTGCGATGATAATCCTGCCAGAACGACGTTCTCAGATTTAGAGCCTGCTCGGAGACAACCTCGTGAATCAAGATATCGGCATCCTTGGCCATGGCTTCCATTTTCGGGTCATAGGCCGCATCGCCAGAAATGACGATCACCTTATCTGGCGTCGTGAATCGATAACCAAAGGCATTTGGCCAAGTCCCATGTTTCACCTTAAACGCTTCAACCGTGATGCGCTCATCGGAAAAGACCACGCCCTCGCGAATGGTGCGTGCGTCGATTTTCCAACCTTCAACGGTTGCGGGTTCCAAACCATACAGACGGTAGCGGCTGTCTTCCTGCCACGCCTTGGCCACATTTTGTGCCATCGCCTCGGTACCCTCGGGACCATACAGCACCAGCGGCGTTTCGCGTCCCTGAGTCCAACTGGTGTAGGCCAGATCAGGTAGTCCAGCAGTATGATCGTGATGCAAGTGGGTTAAGAAGGCGATGTCCAGCCGTTCGACGTTCATCGCCTCAAGGGGGCCACCATACTCAGCCGACACCGCTGCCGCACGTCGCACCACACCGGGTCCAAAATCCACGAGGTAGGCCTTGCCGTCGACCACAATCGCCGTCGCNGGCCCCGCTCGCTCCGGGGTCGGAATGGGGGTGCCCGTACCCAGCATGACGACCTGGGTTTCAGGAAACGCCAACGTTGGGCACATCAGGCTGACGCACAAAAGCACTAGCCGCATCAGCTTGTCCTCAGTCGGATACGTCGATTTCAANCGGCTCGTCGACCGGGCAAAACTTGGATTCTAGATCCAGTACCGCCAGCAGACGTCCGAACCCAATGAACTGACCAATCATCATGCCAAGCTCAAGCACCTGACCGTCACTGTAGTGTTCTTTAAGCCGGTCAAAGAATGCATCGTCCATATTATGATGATCAGTGGCTAATCGATCAGCGTATTCTAGTGCCAGGTTCTCCGCAGGCGTAAAACCGTGCAGCGATTTATCCAAGTCCAGCTGGGCAATTTTTTCTTCCGTTAAGTCTCCTGCAGACTGCAGGAGTCGAACGTTAAGTCACGTAAAACAGTCGTTGTGTCTGGCAATCCGCAGTCTCACCAACTCAATCAACCCTTCAGGCACCGTGTATCCCTTGCGAGCGGGCAGGTAAAAGGCGTTATAAGCCTCGAACAATTCCGGACTATTGGCCAGACCACGCAGTGTGGAGGTATCCATCCCCTGAGTATCCATATGCTGTGCTGCGGTGCGCGTCGCGTCTGTCAGTTCCTCGTCCGCGAGCAATTTTATTCGGGCCATTTCGCATCCTTACTTAGCAATTCATACGACGATCACGGCATCTTGCCTACAACCTTGGCAAAAACCCAGTGCATTTCAGAGGAGGTTTTTTTGCCGCAACCCCTGAACGACTTTATTGATCAACCAAAAACTGTCGATCGGGCGCATTGGCTGGCTGCGCGGCTCCTGTGTGCGGATGCACAAGGGCGCCATCTGGCGCGTATTGCAGGATGTAGGCCTTGCGAACTTGATCCGTCAAATTCGGCCCGGTTCGGTGTGGCGTCAGGCTGGAAAACACCGCGATTGAGCCCGCAGCTAGGGGCATCGGCTCAGCATCCGCCGGACCGGTATCCAAGCACTCAAAGCCCAAGTCCGTCCATTGATGCGCAAGTGTCCCTTGTGTGTGCAACCCGGGGGCGATCCAAGGACAGCCGTTCTCAGGCGTCGCGTCGGTCAGCGCCACCCAGCAGGTCAGATACTGCTGAGGCGTCACAAAGGTATAGCCATTGTCTTGATGCCAGGGAAATTCCTGGGCTGTCCCAGGTCGCTTATAAACCAACTGATCCCAATACAAACGCGCCCCTGGACCAATTAAATCCCGACACAGAGCGGCAAAAACCGGGTGTTTGGCAAATGTTTTTGCCACGGGCGTTTGCAGCACAGCGTGGGGCCGAAAGACAATTTCATCCGCTCTCGCAATGCTGGGCTGATCANGAGGCATNCGGGACAAATACGCATTGGCCTCTGCTTCCACCGGATCGAGTGCATCAACGAGACGAGCAATTTCAGCTTGCGTGAAAGCGTTCTCGAGCACAAAACCACCCTGGTGCCGGTAAGCATCGGCTTGCGTCTGAGTGATCTGCTGATAAGGGGGGCCAGGCTGAACCCAGGCGAAATCGTTGTTCAGTGGGTGTAATTTCATGAAAATCTTTCCAACATCAAATCCATGCTTTGATGTTATGCCACAAATACCGAAGACCTGCTCCCATAGGATTCCCTGCATCGCGTCAGCACCGGGACTTGTCAGTCCATTGATCACTTTCTCCGCCAAGAAGGTCATTACAGGTGCGGCGACGACTTCTGAGCCGATGACCGAAGATGCCATCTATCGTGTGGCACGAGTGCTGACCTCAAATGACAGCACGTATCCGACAATCTGACCGGTGCCGATAATTGTGCGGGGACAGCGCAATGTGCCGATTACGATTCGCGGCACACGGGCGTCCTGCCCGACGTGATGAGACGCGTAAAACCCGAGGACATAACCGCAAAGTTCGCCTAAACTGCGCCTCGCAATGAAATCGCCTATCGTCAGACCAATTGGAATCGCCCTTTCACTCTCCGCGTGGATTTTTGGCGCGTTTTTGTTGGGCATGGGGAATGCCTACTTCGGCGTAACCGGTGAATTCGGCGCGCACACCGACACTGCGGATTCAAACCAGCACGCCCACCAGCAGTTCGCGAAACACGGTTTGCACGACGTAGATCACGATCAACATGCCCTTCACACCTCATCCTCAATTGGGTCGATGGGACATAGCGTTCACGCAGGAGCCAACGAACCGCTACCGGCCCACTGCCTGTTTTGCCTCGACGGTCTTGCTGCAACCAGCGACACCATTCCGGCGGTACGCGCCCTCTTTGCCGAGTTGTCTAGCCTTCACCGGCTGGCCCAGTACAGGCGAATTTTCGCTGATTCCTACCACCCTCGTCCCGCCACACGGGCTCCCCCCGTGCGTTCTCCAGCGCACTAACACCTGACGACCTATTTCAGCCCCTGGCTAGCACCAGCGGCGCGTCGTTGGATTCGTTTTGTTCAACAAAACACCTAAAAATTTGGNGACAGAGATGAAATCACTACTTTGCCGGGCAAGCCTATGCTTGAGCCTTGGCCTTACCAGCACATTCCTTACCACCCACCTCAATGCAGACAGCGAGCGCGCCATAGATCACGGCCCGATTGGCGTTATGGGTGATCACTTTCACAAAGCCGGTGAGTGGATGGTATCCGCCAGACTGATGCGCATGAACATGTCCGGCAACCAGTTAGGCGACGACAAACTCAGTGACAGCGAAGTGATCATGCAGCCGAACGCCGCANGCCGTATGCCTGCAGTACTGAGTGTGGTTCCTCAAGACATGGATATGGACATGCTGATGTTNGGTGCCATGTACGCNCCCAGCGACCGTCTTACCTTGATGGCCATGGTCATGGCANCGAGCAAGGACATGGCGCTGACCAGCTACACCCCGCCCAATATGATGAACCCTACNCCAAGAACCGTGGTGGGCGGATTCTCCACTTCCAGTGACGATATCCAGTCCATCTCTCTAAGCGGATTGTTTCGATTGCAGCAGAATGCCAGCACGCGTTCCCACCTAACCGTGGGGCTAGAACAGTCAATTGCAGATACCGATGCGACGGATACGGTACTGACCCCCATGGGTATGAACATGACGATGCGGCTGCCCTATGGCATGCAGATTGGCGATGAAAGCCTGCGCCTAAAGGCCGCATTGACCCATGTCTATAGCAACGAGGAATGGGTATTCGGTGGTCAGATCAGCGGCAAATTCAAGGTGGCAGCCGAGGATTGGCACTTTGGCGACAGCCAACAGGCCACCGTCTGGGCCCAGCGAGAGATGAACCGTCATTTGTCACTGTCGGGACGCCTGACCTACGAACGAGCCAGTGGATTAGAAGGCATGGATGCCATGATCATGGCTCCCGTACAGACCGCCATACCGGCGAACTACGGCTATAAAAAATGGCGCATCGGACTGGGTGCCAATGGGGTCGTCTCTCTGTTCCCCGGACAATCTGAGCGTCTGGGTATCGAGTTAGAGCTGCCCATCGATACGGACACCCGCGGCGTACAGATGACGCCTGAGTGGCAACTCACCTTGGGCATTCAAAAAGCGTTCTAGCGAATCAGCGAAAACACCCGCTGGGACGAGGCACAAGCCTGTGAAAGCATGGCAGTGCCCCCCTCGGCATTTTTTGCCGCCTAACGGACCGTCAGACAACCCAAGCAAAACGGTAGATCGGAGGGGACGTGTCCATCAGGGACGTGGGCGCGGGATTACCCGCGCCGAAGAGGAGCGATCGCGCGTCGGCTGTTACTTGCCGGTGAAGCGCAGCAGGCTGTCTTGAGATCCGCCTGCCCCACCCAGCAGATGCTGCAGGTAGGTTTCATAGGTATCCATCCACATGCCCTGGGAGCGCTCGCGGCCTGCTTCCACATCACTCTTGGTGCTTTTCATGTACCAGTTGTTGCATCGCAGCCAGACTTTGCCGTCTGCGGTGTTATTGCAACGCTCAGTCCAGGCTGTCACCGCCTCAGCTCTGGGCTCGACTTCGGTTTCACTCGCAGCCCGCATACGGCTCACCAAGGCAGCAATGTACTTACCCTGCTCTTCACAAAGCAGCGTCACGTTGGTGACGGGGTTCAGGCTTTGGGGACCGATCATCAGATAGAAGTTAGGAAGATTCTCAACATGAATGCCCCACAGGGACTGGGGCCGGGTCATCTGCCAGTTATTCGCTTCATTGGCGCCATACTGGTCGGCCAAGGTCACTCCGTCGCGACCGGTAACGGGGAACGGAATGTGATTGCTGTCGAATCCCGTGGCATAAATCAGCACGTCCACGTCGTGACAGTCGCCACTGGCCATTTCCACACCGGTTTCCGTTACGCCAATCACACCGTTGGGATCGTTAATCAACGTCACATTCGGTTTGTTGAACGTGGTGTAGTAGTCGTCGATAAAGAGCACGCGCTTGCAGAAAAACGGGTAGTCGGGCGTCAGTAACTCCGCCAGATCAGGATCGGTAACGTCCGCCCTGATGCGTTTGGCAATCGCGCCACACAGTTTGGCGTTCGCCTCTTCATCGTGCAGGGTTTCAAAGGTAAATGGCAGATCTGGGTTAGGCTGAGGTCCATTTTCCCAATCGATGAATCGAAGGCTCTCGCTGTAGCCGCCTTTCTTAAACGCATCCACAATTTCAGGGGGCGTAGGCTCATCGTCACGTGGTAGCGCCCAAGTTGCAGAGCGTTGGAACACGACCAAGCTTTCCACCTCATCAACGATACTGGTAATCACCTGAGCAGCAGAGGCGCCGGTACCGATAATGCCCACTCGCTTGCCTTTCAGATCGACGCTGTAGTCCCACTGTGCCGTGTGAAAACTTTCCCCTTTAAAGCGCGCCATACCAGCCACTTCTGGCATACGCGGAGTGGACAGTGGGCCATTGGCGCTCACCACATGGCTAGCGTCATAGGATGCTCCGGCTTCGCCGTTGCGCATGTCTTGAGTATTAATCTGCCACTTTCCCTGACCTTGATATTCAACGCCGGTCACCTTGGTTGAAAAGCGTATATGGGACTGCAGCCCGCAGAATTCCACCAACTGATCTGTGTAATCGGCGATTTCGTTTTGAGTCACGTATTTTTTGGAGGGAATAAAACCAATACGGTCGAGAAATGGCAGATACGCATAGGAAGGCACGTCGCAAGCTGCGCCCGGATAGCCGCCAACGCCGCCGTTTTGCCAAACCCCGCCCAAGGAAGAACCCATTTCTAAAATGCAGAAATCTTCAATTCCTGCTTCCCTGAGAAAATAACCGCACAACAGACCCGAAAATCCGCCGCCAACAATGACCACTTCGTGGGAATTCGACATAACAAAATCGTCCTATACAACTGTCAAGTGGGCCGCTTTACCGACCCTTGAGAAGCCGGAGAGTATGCCACAAGTTGCTTCAGGCGGCCCCCTCTTCGCAGGGCGCAGTCAGTCGAGAAAGGACGATGGCGTTTCCGCATTGTCGCCAAACAGCATTTTGGCAAAGGGTGAAACATCGGGGCCCTGGCGCAGATGATGCCCTCCGTCCACGGGCAGGCTGACACCAGTAACCCAGCTTGCCGCGTCGCTGCAAAGATACGCGACCGCCTCGGCAATATCGTTGACCAGTCCATGGCGGGCAATGGGCATCTTTTTCAGATAGTCCTCATACACCGATTCCGTGCCAAGCAGTCCACTAGCGATTTCGGTTTCAACCAAACCGGGACAAACCGAATTCACTCGAATCGCGCTGGCGCCAAGCTCATCAGCACAGTTACGAACCAACATATCGATGGCTGCCTTGCTCATGCAGTAAGCGGCCATATGCGGATGGGTGCGCAGGCCCGCAATGCTGGAAATCGCGCAGAGTGCCCCGCCTCCGTTGGCGGACATAATTCTGGCGGCATGCTTGAACACCAATAGCGTCCCCTTGGCGTTGATTCGCATGATCTCGTCGTATTGATCTGCGTCTTGGGCGGCTATGGGGGATAGGCCTCCAACCCCTGCGTTGGCCAGCACTTTTTTCAGCGGTGCCAAGCGATTCATTTGTGACAAGGCGCTAGCCACCGTTCCTTCATCCGCCGTGTCCCCGACGAAAAGCGAGATGTTGGCATTTGGTTGATTGCGTAAAATGGCGTCGCGTCCTGCGATCAACTTGCGTTCGGTGCGGCCCAAGAGACCAACCGCCGCGCCCTGGGTCGCGAATTTGTCAGCGCTTGCCAAACCAATGCCCGTGCCGCCGCCGGTTACCAATGCGGAATGTGTTGCAGCATCCATAATCGTTTTCCAGTCTCTTTGCAGTGTCCAAAATCCTAACGTATCCCGGCATATCGCCGCTAACAGTTGGAGAAATCTTGATCAACGCAGGTTTTGGCCCGGGCTTGGGCTCGCGTCACTTCGGCTTCCGCCATCCCCGAGGCCAAACGCTCGCGACTCTCCATGGCATTGGGGTACCCATTGGCGGACGCGATGTTGAACCACATATGGGCTCTGACCGGGTCGCGAAAGGTTCCCACACCGTTGGCGTAAGCAACCCCTAAGTTGTACTGGGCTGGCGCATAGCCCAACGAGGCAGCCTGCTGATTCAGACGCACCGATTCTTTAAAATTCTGGATCACGCCTGCTCCCTTCAAATGCAGGGCACTCAATGCAGCCAGACCCTCGGGAGACTGTTGTTCTGCGGCCTCGGTATACCAGCGCGCAGCAATCTTGTGGTCTGAGTCGGTTCCTAAGCCCTGCTCATACATAACGCCGAGGCGGTATTGTGCTTGGGCATCGCCGCCTTCGGCCAACGCATCGTAGAGATCAAGAGCGGTGACAAATTCTCCGCGGTCAAAGGCATCGCCCGCCTCGAGCAACCCTTCGGCCTGGAGCACTGGCGCACTCAACTGCAGCAGCCACCCCAAGAGAAGGCTAACGCAGGTAAGCCGACAGTCTGGTTTATTCGGATGATTGATCTTTAGAAGCACCGCATTCTCACGCATGTAACGACGAAACTGGCAGCCTTTTACAGCCGCCCTATCCCGTCATGTAATCGGCATCGACGGCTTGTTTCTTTAAGGCTTTTTACCGCGAACCTAAAACCGACGATTCTCGCCAATTTTCAAGACCCAAGCATTTTCTTCTCCTAGGCCCTGATCTTCTGCGGCCCTGAGAAAGCGTCGGGGTGGCTCATCCAGCGGTTCATCGGACAAATCGAAGGTGCCGAAGTGCATACCCACTGCTGACTGCGCCGCCAAATCCAGCGCAGTGGTGACTGCCTCCTCCGGATTGATATGAGAAGCCTTCATCATGGCTCTGGGCGTATAGGCCCCTATGGGAATCGCCGCCAAATCAAACGGTCCCAACCGTTTGCCAATCGCTTTGAAACCCGAAAAATAGCCCGTATCCCCAGCGTGATAGAAACGACGATCGGGGCCGATCACAGCCCAGGAAGACCAGAGCGATTTGTTGGTATCCGTCAGACTACGCTTACTCCAATGCTGGGTCGGTAAACAGTGTACGGTAACAGCGCCGAGCTCAGCCCGTTGCCCCCAATTGAGCTCAGTCACGTTACCAATACCCGCAGAGCGCAGCAAAGCCCCATTGCCTTCGGGGACCAGAAACACTGTGTCCGGATCGCGTTCTGCCAGGGTGCGCAGCGTCGGCAAATCTAGGTGATCGTAGTGGTTGTGGGAGATCGTGACAAAATCGATGGCGGGCAAATCACTGATGGCGATTCCCGGCTGCACGAAGCGCCGCGGACCAAGAGCGGGCACCGGGCTTGGCGTGTTGGACCAGATGGGGTCCGTAAGAAACGTCATGCCGCCCATTTGCACGACGAAGGTCGAATGCCCTACCCAAGTAATCATGGGTGTCATGTCAGCAACATTGGCGCGCAACAGGCTGCCATCGTTTGGCACGCGCTGAGGTGCGCCATCACTCGATCGAAAGTAGGTTCCGAGGCGCCGAAGCATAAACGGCAGTCTCACGCCAAGGCCGCCTTTATCTAGATCACCTATCGGATTGGAAAATTCGCCGCGGTCGTTCAACTCGGCCTCTGCTAAGGAGGCCACTGCGTTGGCACGCGTCGGCTGCGCCCACACCACAACCAAAAGACTCAGCAAGCCTGACGCTATTGTACCGCGCATCCACTTTCACTCCGTATTAATCGGCCCTCAGTATGATAATGAGCGCGTGCAAAGCGCGTGCAAATCCGCCGAAAAAGGCTAGAAATCCGTGAACAAATAAGACATGTTTGGCCTCAGGGGGATGAAGTTATGGATCTATACGAGGCTATGAGCACGTTACGTGCCGTTCGCCGTTTACGCTCGGACCCGATCGATGAAGCGATTGTCGAGCGAGTACTGACCGCGGCGACTTGGGCACCTACCGGTGGCAACACGCAGCCTTGGCGCATTGTGGCGCTCACCGATGCCGATAAAAAACAGGCATTGCAGGACCTATACAAACCGCACTGGGACAGCTACCTGCCCGGCTACGAAGCCCGGCTGTCGCATATGCCGGAGGATGCTCGAGCATCCAGCATCAAGGCCATGGACGCGGGCAATTATCTTGCAGCCCATATGCATGAAGCGCCGCTGATCGCTGTCTTCTGCTTCAACCCGAAACTGATGACGATTACCGACAGTGAGTTGGATCGCCCAAGCGTCGTCGGCGGAGGGTCGGTCTATCCCGCGGTACAAAATTTCTTGCTGGCCTGTCGTAACGAGGGGCTGGGCTGCGTGCTTACGACCCTTTTGTGTTACGAAGAGGATGCTGTTAAAGAACTGCTCGGCATACCCGAAGACTGGTATCCCTGTGCTCATATTCCCGTGGGGTATCCCGTCCTTGGCGGCCACGGCAGCATCCGGCGTCGCGCGCTGGATCAGATGGTTCGTTACAACACATGGTGAGTACGGTGCCTCATTACGCAACAGCGCCTCTTGATGGACCAGAAGTCCTACCACTGCCTGCGCTAACTCAGGATCGAGCACAAGCCATGAGCGACCTCAGCGAATACGGCTGCTGCATACTCACAGATGTGCTGTCCCCAGAGCGAATTGCGTTACTGAAAACGAAAATGGATCAGCAGTATGAGGCCGAAGAGGCTCTTGGAGAGCTGACGCCGGACCGGGGGCGCAGCAATAAAATCGTCATCCCCAATCTGATCAACAAAGGTCAACACTACCTAGAACTGGTTAGCCACGAAGACACCGAGGCCCTTGCCAGCCACGTTCTTGGCAAACAGTGGCTGCTGTCCAGCCTGACGGCGCACATGTTTAAGGGCACGACCCCAGAGGTTGAACTGGTTCACCGCGATCAAGGCCAAGTGCCTGCCAGTTTGGATCAACCAGCACTGTTGAATCTGTTTTACCTGCTCGACGATTTTACCCCTGAACGCGGTAGCACCGTGGTTTTTCCCGGCAGCCACCGATGGCCATTAGCCCACCGGGTCCACCCGCCCGCTGCCGAAAAGGGTGCGCAGGTCACGGTGCCTGCTGGCAGTCTGTTCGCCTTTGAAGGCCGGCTGTGGCATGCCACTGGCGCAAGCCAGACCGGTCACCGCCGGCGCGCGTTGTCGGTTTTTTGCTCGGCGCCTTGGCTTCGGCAGCAAGAGAATGCTCTGGCCGCAACGAGCCACGATTTATTGGAAAATGCCGATCCAACATTGCGGGCACGCCTAGGCCTCAAGACCTACGGCACGCTGGGTAACGTTAATGGTACGAGAGTGCCCCATCAGCGAGTCGCCTTTGGCAGCGTCGACGTTGATTTGCCCGACTTTTTGATTGGTGAAAACGCGCAGCTGATCCCAACGGGCAAAACGCGATTACCCCAAAGTCTCAATACCAAATACAGCACGGACGTTTGAGGATTGAATGCCCCGTCTTTTGAATAATTAGCACAAGCAGTAAGTCGAATTTATGTCAGAAACAACAGCACCAGCTCAAAAATCACTCAGCACGTTTCAACTTGCCTCCTATGGCGCGCCATCGATGCCTCTGTCCATGGTCTCCCTACCCCTAGCCGTGTATTTGACGCCGGTTTACGCGGATTCCGCAGGCTTTGGACTCAGCTTGGCCTTTGTCGGTTTGATGCTGGCCTTATCACGCGTATTCGACGGAATTACCGACCCGGTCATCGGCTTTCTTTCCGATCGAATCCGTACCCGTTGGGGACGCCGCAAACCCTTCGTTCTCATCGGCATGCCGATCTTTATGCTGGGCGTGTGGCTACTTTGGATTCCCCCCATTGAATTTACCGAGGTCACTTGGCTCGGCATGACGTTCAATACAGGTTATCCCTATCTACTGGGCGTGCTGGTCATTATGTATGTGGGCGCGACCATCAAGGATGTGCCCTATTCCGCCTGGGGTGCAGAGCTTGCCCAGGGCTACAACGAACGAACGCTGGTGATGAGTTGGAAAGAAGCCTTCACTGTCTCAGGTTCGCTCATCGGCGCTATGTGCCCGGCGATTATCGTGTTTTGGGGCTATACCAAGCCCACGGACAACGTTTATTTTCTGACCATTGCGCTGATGTTCATCATGCCGGTGTTAGTCTTCAACCTGCTTTATTCTGTCCCCGAACATCCGGTAAAGGAACAAAACACCAGCCGTATGTCTCTGCGCGACAGTTTTCGCTACGTTTGGGCAAACGAACCCTATCGCGTTTTGGTGATCATCTTTTTGTTCTCAACCATCGGGTCAGCGATGACCAACTCGTTGAGTTTTTTCTTCGTCAAGCATGTGTTGCTCGCCGGAGATCTGTACGGTTTTTATCTGGCCCCCTATTTCATCTCGCAGATTGTTGCCATTCCTCTATGGTTCAAGCTTTCGGCCAAAATCGGCAAGCATCGGGCCACCATGGTCGCGATTTTCTGGTACGCCCTGTGGTCTTGCTTTATTCCCTTGATCGCCATTGCACCGCAAGCATGGTTCGATGCCTTTGAACTGAGCAAGGTGCTCTCATTCTTGCCCGACAGTTGGCTGGCCGGCATGAACGCACAATTCGACGGCATCCCAACCGGCAAGTTCGCTTTCTTCATTGGCGTGATGTGCCTGAAAGGCAGCGCTATCGGCGCGCTGAGTGCTCTGCCCTATGCCATGGCCGCTGACGTGATTGACTTAGACAGTGCTCGCACAGGCAAACGTCAGGGCGGCGCCTATTTCAGCATTTGGACCATGACACGGAAACTGGCGTACGCCCTAGGATTGGTGGTGGGCACAACCGCCGCCACCATCGTTGGTTTTAACTCCCTGGCCGACCCTATTGGCGACCCCAACACCGCCTACTCTCTGATCTGGCTGGCCTGCCTCTATTCCATCGTTCCCGCGCTGTTCAAATTCATCGCGGTACCCATGCTTTGGCGCTACCCGCTGACGGAAGAAAAGCTTCGGGAAGTGCAGCAAGAAATTGCTGCTGGCAAACAAACCGCATGACGAAGAGCCAGTTCATTGGACACTGAACGCTATCGGCAAAAGGATCTAGACGCATGGCACCACGACGGTGCCGTGGTCATACCAAATTTTTTCACCGCCGAAGAAATCGCACCGATCTACTCCGATTACGCACAGCTCTACGGTGCTCGCGGCGCTGGAGACGGCAAGACATTGCGCATTGATACCGGTGAGCCTGCTGGTGCATTTCACCGAAAGCAATTCGTCAATCTGGACACGCTGCCCTTCGATGCCAGCCCGGAAATGAATTTGATATCGTTGCACCCTGCGCTGATCAAACTCGCCAAAGACCTATTGGGTTGTGAAGAGATCCATCTGTATCAATCACACACCTGGGCAAAATTCACCGGTGAAGCAGACTATGACCAGCCATTTCACTGCGACTATGGCAACCATACGCTGACCGTTCCTGCGGAAAATAGCAGCGACAAAACCGTGAACTTCGTCATTTACATTTCGGACGTTACTGACCCTCTCGGCGCAATGCATTACGTGCGCAGAGCCGATTCAGACAGGATTTTGGGCCCTGAGGCGATTATGGCTCCAGCCGACAAACAGCAGGCGTTACAGGCCGAGACGCGCTCTGCTGCCGCCCCTGCGGGATCCCTTGTTGCCTACTGTATCGATACGTTTCACCGGGGTACAAACATGATTGAGCCCAACGGGCTGCGCTATACCATGACCGTGAGTTTTAAGCGCGCTGACAACGCCAACATCGGCTTCCATGTCTGGCAGCACGCTGTCGACCGCCCTTGGCATCATGTGATCAATCACGCCAGCCCTGAACAGCTTGGCTGCTTGGGCATTCCCTCGCCCGGCGATTCGTTTTGGACGCAACGCACCTTAGAGCAATGTCAGACCCGCTGGCCGAATTGGGATTTGGCGGCCTATCGCGCAGCGGTCAAGGCTCCTGGTTAACCCAGAGGCCTCTGACTAACCCCAAGGACTCTGGATTAACCAGAGCCCCAACAGGTGCTTATTTGAAATCCGCTGCGCTGTGTCGCTCGATCACCCGCGTCTCTTCGGGGCCCCACGGACGATTGACGCGGCGGCCGCGATCTACTGCCGGCCGCGCTTGAATTTGCTTCGCCCAGCGCACCACATGGGTATAGGACGCAGCGTCAATAAACTCTTCAGCACTGTAAAGATTGTTGATTGCCAGCTGACCGTACCAGGAATAGTTGGCGATATCCGCGATCGTATAATCGTCACCACACAAAAATTCGCGCTCAGCCAGCGTCCGATTCAGCACATCTAACTGACGCTTGATTTCCATCGTGAAGCGATCAATCGGGTACTGCATCTTGAACGGGGCATAGGCATAAAAGTGACCAAAGCCGCCGCCCAGATAGGGGGCACTGCCCATCTGCCAGAACAGCCACGACATACACTCGGCGCGGGCGGATGGTTCGGTTGGCAGCAAGGCACCAAATTTTTCGGCCAGATACACCATGATGGCTCCAGACTCAAACACCCGAGTAGGCGTGGGCGTGCTCAAATCCAGCAGCGCTGGAATTTTGGAATTCGGATTTATGTCAACGAAGTCGCTGCCGAACTGTTGGCCTTCCCCAATATTTATCGTGTAGGCATCGTACTCTGCCCCGGCGTGGCCTAAATCGATGAGTTCTTCGAGCAAGGCCGTGACCTTGACCCCATTTGGCGTCGCCAACGAGTACAGCTGCAATGGGTTTTCGCCACGAGGCAGCTCTTTATCGTGAGTGGGTCCAGCGATCGGCCGATTGATGTTGGCGAAACGACCACCGCTCTCGGTATCCCAGGTCCAAACCTTGGGCGGTACGTATTCGTCGGTTGGGGTCGGCTTGTCATCACTCATAATTACTCCTTGTTATTCGCTTTATGGATCCATGGGACCCACTGCACTTCTGCCGCAGGTCAGTGTCCGTTATTCGCTGGATCAAGACAATCCAGCGATACGCCCATCCCGTGTTGGCGCTCCCCGAGCAGCATCGTCAGCCGCCATCAGGGCATCCGCAAGCACCTCCATCATCTGACCCCGCGCAGGATGCTGTTGTGCGCTCAGATCTTGCATTTCGTCGGGATCCGACCGCAGGTCAAACAGCTGCTCTTCACCCTTGGCGTTTCGTGTATAGCGGTACTGTTCCGTAATCACCGTGCGCGTTTTCGCAGGTATCGGCGTGAGCTTTGCGGTGATGGTGGCGATGTCGTCCTCAACCAGCACATGGTCGCGCACTCTGGCGTCTTCGTCGTTGAGCATGGCGGTTAAACTCTGCCCCTGAATGCCGTCATAACCCCGCAGTCTGCACAGCTCCAAGATCGTGGGGGCAATATCGATACTTGATGCCAATCCCTGCGTGCGTTGAGCTGGCATATTGGGAGCGCTAATAACCAAGGGCACTTGGAGTGTGCCGCGGTAGTGCATGAAGCCTTTTAAGAACAACCCGTGATCGCCCATCATGTCGCCGTGATCGCTGGTGAAAATCACGATCGTATTATCGCGCACCCCCAAGCTGTCGAGCTGCTCCAGTAGGCGACCGACACCATCGTCTACCATTTCGATCATGCCATATGTCGCGGCGATGGCCTGCCCCAACAACCGATCGTTACCGTAGCCGCAGGGTGCTACCCAGTCACGCTGATCGGCGGGATGCACACGTTGGAAGGCGCGCAAATGCGCTGGCGCGTGAGGCAGCGGGTCGTGTCGACTCTCGGGCAGCGGAATATCTGCAGGATCATGTCTGTCAAACCATGGCCCTGGCGGGCTGATCGGGTGGTGAGGATCTGGGAATGAACACATGGCCATCCACGGTTCGTTTGTTTCGCTGCAGGACTGAATGAATTCTTGGGTCCGCTCGGTCACAAAGCGAGTGGAGTGAAACCGTTCGTTATAGGGCGCCTCGTAAATTTGCCACCATTCGTCGCTGCGTTTGCTACCCGGCGCCTGAGCGTCGTGTGGTGCCAGCAGTTCTTCTCGACTCGCGCCTTGGGCGAGTGCCCACTGCAAATGATGACCTGTTACCCGAGCTCCGTGGTCGATCGACAACTCGATACGCTCGAAGCCATAAAAGTCCTCAGGATCCTTGGGGAGCTTATCGAGATACCGTTCGAAGTCCTCAAAGCGATCCCAGCCGTCAGGCTGATGATCCAGTAAGGCGCCCTGCCCGCGAAAATCCACCACAGAGTTCCTGCTCATCCCATGCTGTAAATGGGACTTCCCCACAAGTGCCGTACGATACCCATCGGCACGCAGCTGGCGAACAAAGGTGTTGGCATGCCAATCGAGAGAGCGGTCGTTGAAAATCACCCCATGCGCTGTGGGCATCCGCCCGGTCAGGATCGTGGCTCGATTGGGCATACAGACAGGGTTTGCCACCCACGCATTTTCAAACACGCAACCCGATGACGCCAAACTGTCTAAGTTGGGGGTGCGTACCGTTGGGTTGCCCATAAACCCCACGTGATCGGCCCGATGCTGATCTGTCATGATCAGCAAAATGTTTGGTTTCTCGCTCATAACTTCCCTCAACCGCCCTTCAATCCGTGTGAAAGAACCCTCGGCAACAGGTCAATCCTTGCGTCACCCAGGAGTTGTCGTTAGCCGAGAGCAAAGGTCATGAACGACTGGCGTTGAACTCTCACCGCAAGCACATCGGCTGGCGGGCGATCTACGGCCTTGTTCAATCCTGACGGCAACCCCGCCTGAGTAATCAGCGCATTGGCACGCGCCAATGTCACAGTAGCAGACAGGTCTTGGGTGCGAGCCGTAAGGGTTTCGCGCAACCGCTTGCCGGTCTGATTCTGATTCGCCTGTTGTACCGCGGCCTTGGCACCGTTGAGGGCCTCGTAGGTGCCCCGAGCCAACACCGTTTTTGGCGCACCCAGCCGCGTTTGAGCACCAGAAGGGCTAGGAGGTGTCATCAAGGCGTTGGATGAAAGCGGTAAGGACATAATGAAAAAAGCGCAAGAACGGAAAATTTTGTCCGATTATACCTGCTTTTGTGGTCAAGCGGTCGATGCGAGCGGCAATCGCCTGCCGCTTGTTTCTGTCCCTTCGACGCGAAACCCTACCAACCCGAGCGACCGGGCTCGCCTTTGAAGGGCCCAACGATTTCGTCCGTTACCCAACCGCCATAAAATCCACCGGCTTGGGCGCGCACGGTCTGGCCCGCCACAACGCAGTGACATTCCGCTGGGTAAAAGGCATACCAGCCTGCCACTTCCGCGAAGGCTTGGGTGGGTTTGGGATAGCGCCAAGCGAGGCGCTGGTCTTGATAGCGAAAGTACTCCGCCTGCCCCTTCCATTCGCAGTACGAGGCGCCATCCACCGGTTCGAGGGGAACGTTGAGAGCGCTGGGCGGCAAATAAAACGTTGGCGGGCTGGCGGTCTCTAGGACCCGTTTACTGTTACTGCAGGCCGCCACCAAGGTTCCGTCGGCTGCAAACACCTGCACATCGCGTGCATCATCGACAATGGCCGGCGGGCGGGGATAATCCCATACCGACTCTTGACCGGGACCGGGCTCCAGCGCGAAATCCGGCCGCTTTTGACCCGTGTGCTGCCAACCGTAGGTGTTGGATTTGTCGCTCATTCGCCAGCCCCCCTAGAAAAGTGTTTCAGGTTATCGAACCGGCCCGAAGCCCTCCCGAAGCACGGGCTGTACCTTGGCTACAGACAACAACGATTCAACGCAATCTCGAATCGACTCGTCTAAGGGTCGAAACGTCGCGCCGGTGACCGAGCAGATTCGGTCATTGCGCAGCTCGCACTGGGCCCAGATCGCTCGCATTTCTGCTTCTCTGGCCTGAATGCGTTCTGGAAAGTTGTCCGTGACCTCGGGCGTCGCGTGTCCCAACTCAGGCAGCAGGCGGTCAATGGATGCACACACATCCTCGACGTTGCGTGTATCCGTAGACCAAGCGATGTAGCGCTCACCATTCTGTACGTTGACATTTTCCAACAGGCGAATATGACAGTCGGCATCATCGCGGACGTCCACCGTCATCCAAGGTCGGTAAGCGCCGTTTTGGTAATAGGTGCCGAGTAGCATCATTTCAATATTGTGCTGCCAGGGCCCCATGTCTTTCTGGTGCGCCGAGAGGATCGGGCCGACGTTGTCTGCCGGACAAATACGAATGCAGTCCCAGCCGCCATGTGCCTCGGCTGCGTCCGTGAACAATCGTTCAAGTTCTACCTTGCCCATGGAATAACCTTGGCCACGCTCAGTCGTGCGTTTAGGGCTCTCCTCATCGGGATAACGGTCTTCGTAAAACACCGGTCGTCGCACCAGCTCCTGCAAATCCGCCTCGGAAATAATCGCAGCGATACTGGATGTGACAACCACTCGATTCACCGTTCCCGAATTGTTGATGCTAGCAATCACATGTTCGCAAACGCCACGCATGTATTCTGGATCATCGTAGGTGCTTACGTGGGAGACGTGGCAAACGCCCTGACAGCCGCTAAAGATATCGTCAAAGCACCCGGCCTGGTCAAGGTTGGCCGAATGCAAGGTCAGCCGACCCGACGCGTAGCCTGGCATCTGGCGCAGAAAATCGGTTTTGTTCGTGTCGCCGGCATCACGCACACAGGCCCTCACCCGGTAGCCCCTATCCAACAGACCGCGGACGACCCAACCACCGATAAAGCCTGCCGCGCCGGTAACTGCCACCGTACTGCCCTTTGGAACTGGTGCCATGAAATTCTCTCCCTGTTTGAAAGTTAGTTCGAATCAAGCGAACGAGTGATCGTTACCTTAGCCTATCGCCTACCGGCTCACTAGCGTCTCGGCCCCGCCCATCGCTCCATCAGCCACCCTGCGATAAGCCGTGGCATTTCGGCACCCCCTATCCTTATAATGATGACTCGCGAGTTCCATTACTGCCGTTTTCGGCGTCACGACAGGGAAAAATTGATGAGTAAAAAAGTCGATTGGTATTACTTCCGAGGGGGATGAACCAGCTGTACCCGAGCATCCAAGTTTTTGGAAGCAAGTGAGATTGAGATCAGCGAAACCATTCCGGCAAGCCGAAAATTGCAACGAGAAGATGCGGCTGCATTGCTCGCCAAGGCAAAAACCATGGTGGTTTCAAAGGGTAAGAAAGTGACCGAGTTTGCCGGCGGTAGTAAAGCGTCTGAAGAAGCGTTGGATGCCATGCTGGGCAGCACAGGGAATCTTCGGGCTCCGACCGCTTTGATTGGAAAGCACATCATCGTGGGCTTCAACGAAGACACGTACTCTGACGCGCTGAAATAGCGCAAAGCACCAGTGACCGGCAGCGAGCCCGGTCACTGCAGAATTCAAGGTAGAGCAATATGAACGTAACCGAGGCCGTTGCATCGCGACGCTCGATCCGAGCCTTTCTTGACACCCCGGTCAGCAACACCCTGCTGCGCGAGCTACTGGAAAAGTCCGCTCGAGCACCGTCCGGTGGCAACGTACAGCCGTGGCAGGTGCAGGTAGTGAACGGTTCGCGTATGCAGGATTTTCAGGAGCATCTTGCGCAACAAGACCCCAGAGAGAAGCCCGCCTACGAAATCTACCCCAAGGACCTGCCCTCCCCGTATCGAGACAGCCGTTTCAAAGTGGGCGAGGATATGTACGGCCTATTAGGCATCCCAAGAGAGGACAAAGCGGGGCGTTTCGCTCATCTAGCGCGTAACTTCGAGTTCTTTGGTGCCCCAGCCGCTTTTTTCTGTCTTATCGACAGAACCATGGGCCAACCTCAGTGGTCGGATCTGGGCATGTTTTTGCAGACATTCATGCTGTTGGCTCAAGAAGCTGGCCTAGACACTTGCGCGCAAGAAGCGTGGGCTACCCGACCCCAGGCAGTCACATCGTTTCTACAGACGCCAGACAATCTTATGCTGTTCTGTGGCATGGCCATTGGTCACCGGGACCCCAAGGCACCGGTCAACCAGTTGGTGTCAGACCGGTCGCCGCTGGATTCTTGGGCCAAATGGGCCTAACTGCGTAGGTCTCAGCGCGCGGATCTCGATGCGTAAACCTCGGCCCTGAGACTGTTTCAGATCAGGGCTGTGGATCGGGGCTAGCTGAATCTGCGCTCTCCAGCGAGGCAGACCAACTCTGGGGAGCTTTGCACATCGAAGCGCCTGTCGAGCACTGTCGAGACAAAGTGCCATCGATTGCGCATGGCCTGAGGTGTCAACGTTATCTCTGACCAACCTCGGCGGGACGTATCCACATCAACCAAGCCCGGACTCGCATCTTTCAGCGCTTGGACTAGCTCCTCGCCGGGTACCGGTAGATAATTTTCCATACCCGGACTGCTGATCCCCGGCGTACCCACCTCGACTCCAATTGACCGCTGTTCACTGTCGTTCAGATCAAATGCCCATGCGTTGTGGGTGTCTCCGGCTAGCGCAACGGTGTTGGCTTTGGCCTCGGCGAGCATTTTCGCGATACGATCTCGGCATGCTGGGTAGCCGTCCCATGCATCCAGATTCAGGGGCAGCCCCTGAGCCCCCAATGCCTGCATGAACGCCGTGTATTTTTTTCGCTGCTCGGACATGCCACTGTCGGCAAGTGCCGACTGAGAGAGTTTGGGAATGCCGACATTTCCCATCAATATCTGCTGCCCCAATACCTGCCAGGTCGCACCCCGGCTGGTGCTGCGTGCGACCGAGTCACTCAGCCATGCCTCTTGCTTTGCCCCCAACAACGTACGAGTCGGATCCTGCAGTTTGGCTCGGAATGCGGCCACATCCGGTTTTCGGGGTTCATCGGCATTGGTTTGCGGGAGATATACCATGTCCTTGGCGTACTCGAACCCCCGATCACGACCTTCCAATCGCGTATCCAGCATGATGAGATCAGCCAGGTTCCCCACGGCGAAACGACGATAGATCGGTCCTTGGTCGCCACTCGCGTGCGTTCGAATCGGCATCCACTCGTCATAGGCCTGACGCGCTGCCCGCATGCGTTGATAAAAATCGCCCTCACCGTCGTTGTGGTTCTCTGCCCCGTCCTGCCATGTGTTGTTCGCGAGTTCGTGGTCGTCCCAGACACAAATAAAGGGATGCCGCTGATGCACCGCCTGCAGATCAGGATCTGTGCGATAGAGGCCGTAACGCATCCGATAATCCTCCAGAGCGAGCACTTCATGCTTTGGCACCACATTGCGTTTGAGCACGTTACGGGCGTAATCATTGGCGTAGCCCGCCTCAGGATACTCATAAATGTAATCCCCCAAGTGCAACACCACATCCAAGTCGGTATCGGCCATGTGTCGGTAAGCGTTAAAGAAACCCTGAGGATAGTTCGAACACGACGCGACACCCATTCGGAACGATGCCACTTGGCCAACGGGCAAGGTCTTGGTTTGTCCGGTTTCGCTGTTTACCCCGAGACTGCTGAAGCGATAAAAATAAGCGGTGCCGGGCAGTAAACCCGTTGCATCGACCTTTACAATATAATCGCGATCGGCCACAGACTGAGCCTCACCCGCCGCCACTACTCGCGTGAAGGCCCGGTCCTGAGCGACCTGCCAGCGTACATTCAAGGTCGTATTCGGATTCTCGGGAATCACCCGTGTCCACAAAATCACGCGGTCGGAGAGCGGATCCCCACTGGCCACGTTATGCGTAAAATAAGCTGGGGCGCTCTGCTGTTTTGCGTAGCCTCGGGTCGCCAAGGCACCCAGACCCAAACCTTGAAGCAGTCGGCGTCGGTTGATTTGCGTTGTCATCAAAACCCTCCCTAGGATTACATGCCAAATTCAGAAGCGTCCCACGAGTCTACTATGATGCAGGATAACAATTGATGACAATCGAATTACGGTTTGATGTCTTTCGTTCCTGGCGCCTCGATCGCAACCGTTCGTCAGGCTTTTTCATAGAGGCGCATCACCTCCAAAAATTCCGGAATGCGCTTCCCCAACTGGAAAAATCCCTTACTTGCATGGGGCCACACAAATCGATCGTAATCACGCATCTGCACACGCAAACCAATGCCTTTACAAGCCAATCGCTCGCGTAGCCCCTCCACTCGAATTCGGGTCGGGCCCACGGGTAAGTAGGCGCAGACCACTTCGTCCATGCGGTGTTCGACCAGCCAATCCACCAGGGCCTCGTCCCCTAGGGTGTGCGGTGCCGTAAGAACCGGTGCCTGGGCCCAGTGATGTGCCATGCGCTGCCTTGCATCGTCCAAGGCAGCGGTCACGAATTGTTCCACGAGGCCACTAGACGCCTCCAGCGCGCTACGAGGTGAAGGTGAGAGCACGACGACGCCTTCCGGCGCTGCAGACGGGAGCCACGTCAAGTCTTCTTCGGTCACCAGCATCGTGGTTCGACCGTGGTTACATCGATACTCGGAACAGCCGTTCTCCGCCGGAGCCGGCCACGGAATCTCCGTCCTCTGCAGAGCCTTGGCTGGCAGGCGTTCGGCTACAGTGAACGTCGTCGACGCCAAACGATTGAGCCCCAGCACTTGATCGCTTCGGCTTGCCAGACGCTCCTCGGCACAGGCACGAATGTTTTGCGGTGTCGCCAAGTAGGTCTTGCCTGCCGTGTGCAGGCCAGCAACCCAACGCCAGCCCAATGTGTTGCTCGCTGGATCTCCATCCATCAGGTGACGTATAAAGAAATCAGCCCCCAACTCCCAAGGCAGACGCAGCGTAAACACCCAGATCGACGCGAACCACATGCGCGCGTGATTGTGCAAATACCCGGTTCTTTTCAACTCATGACACCATTCGTTAAAGATCACGATGGACGTTTCGCCTGCGATCGCACGTTGGTAATCATCAAAGCATCGCGGGTTGGCTTGGATATGCTCAAGGCATGCTGGCAATTGGTGTTGGTGTGATGGCCAGAGCAAACTGCGATGCTCTAACCACCCTTTCCAGTAAGACCGCCAAAAGACTTCTTGAACAAATTTGAAGGCTTCATTGGGTGAGTGTTGATCGAGAATCTGTCCGAGCACCTCAGTTTCGTCGATCATGCGATGTCGCAAGTAGGGCGACAACACCGATACGTGGCTGTGTCGTCCTTCACCTCGATCGGTATTGCGATGGGTTTGATAGTCGCGTCCGCCCTTGGCAACGAATGCAGCCAGACGATCTAAGCCGGCGACACGGGACGGAGCTAAGGGCCAATTGGGCGCACTGGGGCCGTCCCAATCACTGGTGTTTTGCGAGTTCGCCAACGACAATTGATGCATGCTTGCTTATCCGAACCTTTCCGGCCTTTTCTGTCCCGTCACCATGACGCTGCCGAGCGAACTTTCCAAATCGCGTCAAGGCTGTGTCCACGAGTTGGGCGGTCACCAATGAGACAAAATTAAACCTGATCGGTAGTTTTATCGACACGCTGCGGCACAACATCACAGGTAGTCTATGCATCACGCTCCATGGCACTTTGAGCCAACAAACGGTGGACACGTCGCCATCGACATACTGCAATTGCGGCCGGTCGACCCGATCGCGTATCGAATGAACGATGTTTGGGGCTACGACAGGGACGAGCTTCCCATTGAGCCCTTCGACATCGAGATCCGCATTACCGCTCCCACCGTTTTGGAGGGTTTAGAAATCTTTGCCAAGGCAGTGCAGGATTACATGCAAGAACATTTCGACGGCTACGCTCGTGAGCAATTTCTTGAGCGCCTCGAATGGCGAGACGACTACGCAGAGATCAAAGTTTGCCAGGTGCTCATGGAAGGCTGAGCGACTGTTCGCCTCCTCCGCTCAGCTCGATCAAAACATGTCTCGTCGCTGCCGCTTCCAGGTCCCCCGCTACGGGCTCGCCCTGAACCATTGAAACTCCGGCAAAAAATGCGCTGATCCGACTGCGTCTGCAAAAACCCGCCAGCGCCTGTGCGATTGCGTTTTGATCGCACGCTTCCACTCGCACCGATACGCCCTGACGCGCCCCCTTAACGGTGATCTCAATCGCGTCTTCCGAGAGCAGATTTTTCCACCATACCCCCGACGCGTCTGTCATACAGACAATCTTGCCCGTTGTTTCATCGCGGCCATAGCTAACGGGTATCGCATAGGCGCGCCGGGTGCGCCGGCCACTAAAACGCAAGACCATCACCTGATGGCTGAACAGCAAATGCAGTGGCGTTTCTGACAAGAAGACCACCACTTTATTGACCAATCCAAACACTCTTTTCATCGCTTTCCTCCGAGTTCAGCTTGTCAGATGTCGGATCAACCTTAGGTAAACAAATCTGCGCCAAACTTCACGACGCCTTCACGAAGTCGTCGGCATTGTGACGCCATGAATGCTATCGAATCCATCAAAAGTGACCTAACGCCCAAATTTGAAGACCTGCTCTTGCATTTGAACAGCACAGATCAGATGGCGGCCTCTGGCTTTTTCACCAAACTGTTCGTCGATCTCAACGCCGTGGCGTCAGAGGAGCAATTGCTGGAGCTTTTCATCGAGCTTTCGACCACTGCCTTTCTGGGCATCTCCTTCGACGAAATCGCGCTGGACCAGATAGACAACATTCTGATGACGGCGGAACAGATTTCTGAAACCTTCTCGGTGACCGACGAACACCCCCAGTAAGCTTAATGACGAGACGGTCTAACCTTAGATCCCTGTTCAGCTGGATCTTCGCTAAGCGATCTCATACTGTTCAGACCTCACTGGGGAGCGCGCGTGAAAGCAGTTGAATTGTTACAGGTTGAAGGCCGTTTCGAGATGAAGCGTGGCCATCTTCTATCACCCACCATTGCTTATGAAACGTGGGGCACGCTCACGCCAAGGGCAGACAATGCTGTACTGATCTTCACCGGCTTGTCGCCGTCTGCTCATGCTGCTTCGTCAGAAAAAGACCCGTCCGCCGGCTGGTGGGAAGATATGATCGGCTCCGGGAAGCCCCTAGACACTGACCGGTATTTTATCGTCTGCGTGAATTCCTTGGGCAGCTGCTTTGGTAGCACTGGCGCTGCCAGCCTTGACCCGGCAACCCAACAGCCCTACCGCCTGACCTTTCCGGTGCTCACGGTCGAAGACATTGCCAACAGTGCGTCCCATGTTCTCGATCATCTTGGCATCGAGCAACTGCACACGGTCGTGGGAGCGTCCATGGGTGGTATGACCGCTCTGGCCTTTACCTTGAATCACGCATCGCGCTGCCGTCGACTGGTATCAATATCCTCTGCCGCTCGAGCACTGCCCCATGCCATCGCCTTGCGATCCCTGCAGCGCGAAATCATTCGCAACGATCCGCTGTGGCAGGAGGGCCAATACGATGCTGCTAATCACGGCCCGGTCAGCGGCATGCGTCTGGCCCGCAAGCTGGGCATGATCAGCTACCGTTCTGGAGAAGAATGGGCCGAACGCTTTGGCCGCGAACGGGCACCGGATTTCGCAGAACAAGACACCCCGTTTGGTATCGACTTTGAGGTGGAATCCTATCTGGAAAGCCATGCGGATCGATTCATCGGTTCCTTCGATGCCAATTGCTATCTCTATCTTTCTCGTGCAATGGATCTCTTTGATGGCCTTGATCACGGCGGGAGCCTCGCGGCGAGTTTCAGTAGTCTTCAGCTGGAATCGGCATTGGTCATTGGCGTTCGAACCGACGCGCTGTTTCCCTTAACCCAGCAACAGGCACTTGCAGAGGCCTTGAGCGAAAAAGTACCGGATGTTGCCTTTGTCCCTTTGGACAGCATTCAGGGCCACGATTCCTTTCTCGTGGACATGGACCGGTTCAGGCCTGCTATATCCGCCTATTTCTAGACCGCCCGCTAAGCGAGCAGACAAAGCGCCTAGACGATAGCTCGCCTACCTCGCGGTATTAGGGTGCCAACGGCTGCCGCTGGGATACCCGCTTCATTGAGCCTCTTCAGGCAGTCGTCGGCCTGCTCTGGCGGAATACAGGCCAGCAAGCCACCAGATGTCTGTGGATCGCTGAGAAGATTCAACCGATCTGTGTCCGTCGCCGAGGGCATAATCGTAAAATCGTTGAGCGCCTGCGCGTTAGCGCGTTGAATTGAACTGCGCACGCCCTGCCGGGCCAGCTGCAGGCCACCGGTCAATATCGGTATCTCTGCCAACCTGAGCTCAACGCCACACTGGCTGGCTCGCAGCATTTCACCCAAATGGCCAATTAACCCAAACCCAGTCACATCTGTGAGCGCCCTGACCCCGTGCCGCTGAAGAATGCTCAGCGACATCCCATTGCTGGCATTCATCGAGCTAAGACAGTTGGGAACTGAGCCGGACACATGGATACCACGCATGGCACCGGCCAAGATAACGCCTGTACCCAGCGGCTTTGTCAGCAACAGCACATCGCCGACCTGTCCTCCTGCTTTCGTCAGCGTGACCTCACCGGGTGCACCGGTTACGGTTAACGCAATGCTTAACTCCGCGCCCTCAGCGGAATGGCCTCCTACCAAGGGTGCGCCATGGGCATTGAGCACGTCCACAGCGCCGCTGAGTAACTGGAAAAGGTCCTCTTCCATCATGTGTTCTGCCATCAAGGGCAGCGTCACCAAGGCGAGTGCTGCCGTTGGCGTCGCTCCCATGGCAAATAGATCATTCAGACTGTGATGCGCGCAAATGCGCCCCAGCAGATACGGATCGTCAATCATGGCGCGAAAACCATCCACGCTCAGCAAGGTCGAGCCTGCCCCATGGCTCACTTGGGCCGCGTCGTCGCCAATGCCGAGGCTGACGTGATCGGCCACTTGATCCGGCAGTCGCGCCAAAACCCGGCGTAACGGGTCCGCTGCGAGCTTTGCCCCACAGCCGCCACAGCGCATCAGATCGTCTGGCAGATCCGATGCCAGCTCAGCGGTCAGATCCGGCGACACGGCGTGTTCTGGCGCAGCCATATCAGGCAGGTCGTGGTAGCGCGCCATAAAGCGCCGATCGATCCGATCTTTCAGCCGCCACAACAGACTACCCTGCAGCGCAAAGGGCCCCTTGGTTGCGATGGCATCCGGGTCATCGACACCTCCAATGCCAATCAGCGTCAGAAACGAGCGCTGGGCCTTAAACCGCGACGCTGAACCAACTAGCGATTTGCCCTGCACCGCCAAGGCTAGATTTTGGGCTAGCACTGGCGCCGCCCGCACCGCATAAACACCGGCTTTAGCGCGCTCTTGGCCCTGCAAGTGCGCTGCGTCACCGGCGACGAAAACACTGCCATCGCTGACACTACGTAGGTCAGCGCCCACGCTTGGGAAGCCGCTTGCGTCGCAAGTTAAACCGGAAGCTGCAAGCCATTCCGGCGCCTGCACATCCGTCACCCACAGCAAGTGGTTAACGCGTCTTTCTGAGGCGTCGTCCAACTGCAGGCGATAGTCTTCGGTGGCTCGGGCGCAGTCTGTGACGCGCTGGGGAATGTACTCAATTCGCCTACGGTCCAGGGCCCGCTTTGTCAGCGCTTTTGCTCGCTTACTCAAACCCGGCAGAAGCTTGGGTCCAATCAACACTATCTGGGTTTGGGGCGGCAAGCTGGACCGACACGCCATGGCCATCTCCACGCCCCCAGCACCTGCGCCTACCAGACCCAGCGTCACCGGTGTTTCATGCCCCCCGATGGCAGACTTCAAATCGGGCCATTGAGCCAAAAACCCCGTTATCGGCTTTACGGCAATACCCGGCATACCGTTGAGATTCGGGCTGGCCCCGCAGTTTATGGATAGCAAATCGTAGTGCAGGCCCGGTCGGCCCTGCAAAAGAATCCGTTTATTCGCCGTATCCAAACCCATGACCTTGGCGCAAAGAAAACGCGCTCCCGCTGCACGGCACAATGGTTCAAGGGCGATATGAATTTCATCAAGTGCGTAGTGACCGGCGATGTATCCCGGCACCATGCCGGAGTAAGGAGCGACATCGGCATCTGAAACCAGGGTCAGACGGACTCCCGGCACGGGGTACATGGCAAAGTGTTTGAGTACCTGCACATGACTGTGCCCGCCGCCAACCAGCAACAAATCACGAACCGCAGGAGTATTCGATTGCATGGCTGCCTGATGCTCTGAGTGTTAAATGATGCCCTGTTCTTTCATCTGAGCGATGTCTTGCGCACGATAACCGAGTTCAGCCAAGATCTCTTCACTGTGCTGCCCGAGTTCCGGCGCGGGGCCAGCCGGCCGAGTATGCAACCCTTCCACGTTGATCGGATGCTTGATCACCGAGGGCATGCCGACTTCGTCGGTCGGTTGAATCGCCATATGGTTGGCCACAACCTGAGGGTCGTTGGGCAGTTCATCAATACGCCCCACCAAGGCTACGGGTACTCCGGCTTCGGTCAAAGCCTGCATCCAGTAGGCTGAAGGCTGCGTAATCAGCACATCTCGCATTTCTTGGCCGAGTTGGTCGCCATTTTCCACCCGTTGCTCAGCGGTAAGAAAACGTGGGTCAAGCAACAAATCGGGACGCCCCATGATCGTGAACAGCATGTCGACCTCTTCATCAGTGCGCACCATGGAGAACTGTAGCCAACGCCCATCCGCCGCCTCGTACAGCAAGCGCGTAAAGAGATGATCAGCCAGATGATGGTACAGCGTGAAATCTGCTTCAGCGAAAACGCCCTGGGCGATACAGGATGCCGACCACATGCCATTCGCCAGTAACGAGGTATGAACGTGACTGCCCTTACCCGTCTGCTGCCGTTTGAACAGAGCGGTAAGGATCGATGCGTAGAGCGTTACAGACGTTGGGTGGTCGCCCATACCCGGCAGTGCCGGTGCTGGCGCTGCGCCGGGGGCGCGCACAAGATCCATCAGGCCCGATCGAGACCAGTAGGCGACCAAGTCAAAGCCTTCTCGGTCTCGTTCTGGCCCTTGTTCACCGTAGGCCGTCAAGGAGGCATAAATCAGCTGAGGATTAATCGCTGCCAAATCCTCATAGGTCAGACCCCATTCTCGACGCATCGGGTGGGTGGTATTGGTGATGTAGATATCACACTCACTGACCATACGGCGCAATACGGCCCGACCCTCATCGGTTTTAAGATTGAGCGCAATTGAGCGCTTGTTGCGATTATCCATCTCCCAGGTGTAGTTGACGTCACTGGTGGGCGACGACGCCATCATGGCAAAGTTTCGATAACCGTCGCCGGCGATGGGCGGCTCTACCTTGATCACTTGCGCGCCAAAGTCCGCCAAAATTGTGGCGGCTACCGGCGCGGCTATCCAGCTGCTCATGTCGATGACTTTCAAATCTGCAAACAGCAGTTCGTCGCTCATTGCACCTCTCCCTTATCCTCTTCCTCTACATGCCGATTGAGTCATGTATCCCCGCAAGCCCCTCTCTTCGGTTCCTAACCTTCCAGCACGGAATTCCACTCAGCAACCTGCTCGACACTGGCCAGTAATCCCTCGGTATCGCCTTCAACGGTCACACTGACAATGTGATCCCCTTGGCCAATGGCGTTCACCACGGCCTGATCGTCATCGCCTTCAACGGCACCGAAAATGGTATGGGCGTCATCCAGCCAAGGTGTTGGCACATGTGTAATGAAAAACTGGGACCCGTTGGTACCCGGCCCCGCATTTGCCATGGAGAACTTTCCGGGAGCATCGTGCCGCAAACTGTCTACGAATTCGTCAGCAAAACGGTAGCCGGGGCCGCCGGTACCAGTACCCTGCGGGCAACCGCCTTGAATCATGAAATCCTCGATAACGCGGTGAAAGGACAAACCGTCGTAGAAGCCTCGCTGCGCCAAGTTGACAAAGTTAGCCACGGTCATGGGCGTTTCATCCGGATATAGATTCAAACGAATCGTGCCTTTGTTGGTTTCCATTACTGCTACTAAAGACATGATCTCTCCTAATGTCATCGTGAAAAATATGGTGTGAATCTCGGCAGTGATCGTGCCGTCGTCCAGCGCCTCACCTTATACCAGTGACGATCCTGAGGCACCCTAAACCGCCGCTATGAGCAGTCTTGTATGCACTAAAGGTGAGCATGGAAGAATGCAACGAGGCGATCTGCGGCAAGTTCGAGGTCAGGAGACGCCTTCCATTCGTGAATGCGGTCCGCCTGAGGCTGCAGTTCGGCCAAGCGCTGAGACGATGCGGCCGGATGGTAGGTATCGGCGCCATCCAAGATCAGCATGGGCCTGTCAAGTTGTTGCACGTCTGACTCCGTCATACACATAAAGGTGAGATCGTTTTCAAACATGCGTCTGCGCAAACCGAGCAAAGCCTCCGACCCGTAACGCTGGGGGTCTGATTGGTGCAACGAGTCCGCCCAGCCATCAAACATGGCTAAAAATTCTTGTCGGTTATTGTCCCGACCGATGGTTTGCATGACCACGCTGGCGACTACCCGCTCCGGCGCCAGCTTGATCAGGTTCAGAATGTACGGTCCACCGATACACATACCCACCACGGCAAAGCGCTCAAGCCCCAAATGGGTCATCAAGTCGAGTTGGTCTCGAGTATAGGTATCCCAGTCATGTCCGCTCTCAATAGGACCAGACGACTCGCCTGCATTGCGTTGATCCATTGCAATCACCTGAAAGTGAGGGCTCAGTAATGCCACTGGATTCAACGGGCTGTTCTGCCACATACCACGCTCAGAGCGCAGACCACCCGGTGCAATCAACAATATCGGGAACCCTGAACCGTGTACCTCGTAGGCTAGGCGAGTGTCGCCGTTGACGTATTCCATCATGATCTTCTCCTTTCCGTCAGGGTAATTGTCGCGCACAAAAAAGCCAGCTCGAAAGCTGGCTCTACATCCTCTAGTGATCGCTTAGTGTGGGTGCAGTACCACCTGCATTTCGGTGTAGCCGTGCACAAAGTTCGACGGTACCAGCGTTGGTTCGCCAATGACTTCAACCATATGGAAGCGCTTCTGCACCTCTTCCCACAGCACCCGAAGTTGCATTTCAGCCAAACGATTCCCCATACAGCGATGTACGCCAAAGCCAAATGACAGATGCTGACGCGCACGATCACGGTCGATAATGAATTCATTGGGGCGATCGATCGATCGCTCATCGCGATTGCCCGACAGGTACCACATCACAACTTTATCGCCGGCCTTAATCGTTTGGCCATCCAATACGTAATCTTTGTTGGCGATGCGACGCATATGCGCTAGCGGTGTTTGCCAGCGAATAATTTCTGACACCATGTTCGGAATCACACTGGGGTTATTCCGCAGCTTGGCGTATTCACCGGGGTTTTGATTAAGCGCCCACACGCCTCCCGTCATGGAGTTTCGTGTGGTGTCATTGCCTCCCACGATCAGCAAGATGAGATTACCGAGGAATTCTTGGGGTGACATATTCTTCGTGGCTTCTCCATGCGCAAGCATCGACACTAAATCGGTACCCTCGCCTTTTTCAGCGCGTTCGTGCCACAGACCCATGAAGTATTCCAAACATTCGTAGAGTTCCGCCTGACGCGCTTCCTCGCTTTCGACGATGCCAGATTCTTCATCCCCCGTCGCCACATCAGACCAACGGGTCAGCTTGCGTCGATCCTCAAAAGGAAAGTCGAATAACGTCGCCAACATCTGTGTGGTCAGTTCAATAGACACGCGATCCACCCAATCAAACTGTTCACCTACGGGCAAACTGTCCAGCACCGTTTGCGTACGACCGCGGATGGTTTCTTCCATAAGCTTCAGATTTGCTGGAGCCACCGAACCTTGTACCGTTTTGCGCTGCTCGTCGTGAACCGGCGGATCCATGGCGATGAACATTGGCAAAGGAAAATCTTCCTCTGGTTCGACGATGGTGATCGCCGGTTCGGAAGAAAAGTCCTGCCAGTTACCGTCGATCTCCATAATGTCTTTGAATCGAGTGACCGACCAGTAAGGACCGAACTCGGAATCTTTGCAGTAATGCACCGGGGCCTCGTCTCGCAATCTGTCGAAGAACGCCATTTTTTTGTCTTCAATCCAGATGCTTCGCTGGGAGACGTCAATGTCTTCGATGGCCAGTTCTTGCGGATCGAAATCCGCCATATTCAAGGTCGGTGCTTCACTCATTAGAATTGGAACTCCGGAAGGTCTACGATTAAGCCGTCCAGATCGTCACTAACGGTCATTTGACAGGACAGCCGTGAATTTGAAGCGCGTTCAGGGTTCAGGTCTAGCATGGAATCTTCTGATTCGTTCGGGCCGCCTGCCTTTGCTACCCAGTCGTTGTTCACCATGACGTGGCAGGTGGCACAAGAACACTCACCGCCACAGTCGGCATCAATGCCGGGTACCAAGTTGTCCATAGCCGCCTGCATAACAGATTGGCCAACTTCTGCGTCAACTGTGTGTTGCGTCCCATTGTGTTCAATAAACGTAATCTTCGGCATCCAACCGCTCCTTTAAGTGTGTGTATAACCCCGAGGTCAATTTAGCGAAAGTCAGGGAGCACAACAACACTCCTGAGACTCCTAGGTCGATTAATCCACCGAGAAATTAGACACACGAAACCGTGATCCAAAGCGTACTTCGATTTGCGGGCCAGTCAACGCTGCCCCGCCTAAGAAATTGACGACCCATCGCCGATTTCATTAATTTGCCGGGCCAGCGAGACATCTTTTTCCGTCACCACGTTGCCCGCGTCGTGGCTGGTCAGCCCAATGTGCACCGTGTTGTAGACGTTTGACCAATTGGGATGATGATCCGCTTGTTCTGCGAGCAACGCGACTCGGGTCATGAAGCCGAAGGCCTCGGAAAAATCGGTGAAACTCCATTCTCTGCTGAGCATATCGTTCTCGTGGGTCCATCCGTCCGGTATCTTCATATCGCCCCATTTCCATTGCTGCTATCACTAATACAGCACGGCGCCGGCCAGTGCTTCCCAGAACACCTCAGACTGAAGTACCGTATGAATTGAATCAACCGTCTTCCGTCATCGCAGTGAGATCCGCATGCCCATCACCACCCACAGAACCAGCAGCACACGCCACAGCACCTTTTATCGGGCCTGCGGTCCCGCAGACGGCCCACTTGTGATCATGACCCATGGCTGGCCGGAACTGTCCATCAGCTGGAGGCACCAACTGGTGTTTCTCGGCAACCTGGGTTACCGGGCCATCGCACCAGATATGCGGGGTTACGGAGGCTCGTCTCTCTACGATACGAAAGGCGCCTATGCGCAGACCGAGATCGTGCAGGACATGATTGAACTCATAGACAGTCTAGGACGGGAAAAAGCGGTTTGGATTGGTCACGACTGGGGCTCGCCGGTGGCATGGAATGTCGCCCTGCACCACCCCGATCGGGTGAGCGCGGTCGCCAGTCTTTGCGTGCCCTACGGCTTTTCAGGGCACCCGGCCAGCTTGGAGTACAGTATCAACCGTGACCTCTATCCTGTTGACCAATATCCGGTAGGCCAGTGGGATTACCAGTTGCACTATTACGAAGACTTCGACGCGGCCCAGCAAGAGATGGAGCAAAATCCCGAACGAGTCGTCAAACTCCTGTTCCGCAAAGGTGATCCCGCCGGCCAGGGTCAGCCCAGCGCCACCGCTTCTACGCGCGAAAATGGCGGATGGTTCCCTTCAGCTGGTGTACCCGATATGCCTATCGATACAGACGTTGTAACACCCGAAGACATCTCGATTTATGCCAAGCATTTGAACGAAAACGGTTTCTTTGGCCCAACAGCTTGGTATGTCAATGGTGATGCGAATCAAGCCTATATGGACAGCGCAGCGGATCGCACCTTGTCCATGCCGGTGCTCTTCGTGCATGCAACCTATGACTATGTCTGCGACACCACGACCACCGGATTTGCCGACCCGATGCGAGCCCTGTGTCCTAACTTAACCGAGGAGCGCTTGGCCTGTGGGCACTGGATGGCTCAGGAAAAACCTGCGGAACTCAACGCTGTACTCGAGCGCTGGTTAACGGACGTCGCCGACTATCCGGCCTGAACGCCAAGCGCCTTGCCAAGCGCCAAGAGATGGTCGGCAACATACCGTTTGCCTAAGGACGTGCCGGGCAACACCTGAAAGGCATGACAGGCCCCTGGCAGCACCACCAACTCGGTAGGCACCCCGGCAGCCAGCAAACGCTGGGCGTATTCGATGTTCTCGTCACGAAACAGGTCCAGCGCGACCGTGAACATCCACGTCGGGGGTAAGCCCTCAACACTGACTACTCTTGCCGGTACATAGGGTGCTTCTGCGGGGTGATCCCCGAGATAACAGGACCAGCCGAACTCATTGCTTTTTCGCGTCCATACAAATTCACCGACCAAGGGGTCGCCGGGTGCAGATTCCGAGCCAGTCAAATTGTCGAGCATGGGATAGGTCAAATGCTGGTGGCAGACTGCGTAGTCTCCGGCATCCCGGGCGCGAATCGCCAAGGCCGCAGCGAGGCCACCCCCAGCGCTCTCACCGCCAATGGCGATACGATCTCTATCGACCCCCAGCCGCTGCGCTTCATCGTGCAGCCAAGCCAGCGCCGCATAACAATCATCCAAAGGCGCGGGAACCGGGTGCTCTGGTGCCAGTCGATACCCGACGGCGAGTACAGTAATGCCCAACTGTGAGGCAATTAACGTATTCATGGGGTCCGAGCGCTCCATCTGCCCAGCAACGTAACCACCGCCATGAATGTGTAGGTAAGCGGCTTCGGCTTTCCGCACCTTCGGGGTGTAGAGCAGGCAAGGTACATCCTGATCGGCACCCGAAATCGTGACCGATTCACGCCGAACCCCTGCTGCCTCGGCGTCCCCGAGGGTTGTCGCTGCAGCGCCTGCACGACGGAATTTATCCAAATTTTCCCGAGTAAAGTTGAAAGCAGGGATCTGCTGCAAAATCGGTAGCAGTTCAGGATCAAGCAAATGTTCGGTGCTCATATGAGTCTCTCCCTAGGCAACACCCTACTATGCCGAACGGATTCGAAAACCTCGAGCGCTCATATCACTGCGATCGGTGCCATCTGCTAACCCACTTGCTCTTGCACTGCCCGCCATGCCGCGTCGAAGGCTGCGTCCATGAGAGCAATGGCCTGCGAGTCTGAGTTAGCAATGGAAATACGTCCAAATTGTGCTCGACCGATTTCGTGAGGTGCCTTTCCCTCCTCCCATTCTGGATCGTCTAGCGCAAGATACGGATAGGCATAACCGTGCGGAATGCGATTTACCGTAATGGCCTGAATGTCTGTCTCGTGATTAAAACCAAACTGGCCGAGCAGACTCTGCAGTTGGTCTCGCACCTGCTGTTCGTAAGTTTCGAATGGCGTCATATAAATCTGCTGACGCCCCATTCGGAGTTGATCTCGACCGGAGCCGGATTGTTTCGATCCGGTCATCGGCGAATGCATCATAAACACCACCATGGGGTCGTCGGCGTTGCGCGGGGGTTCGTATCCGCCTATCGACACCGTCGGTGCTGTACTGACCCACTGAAACGGATCGTAAGGACACTGCATCAGGCTTGCACCCAACTGCTCGTATGCCCGCCCGTTGGCAAGCAGCACATTGGCATAAACAAATGGCGTCCGGACACCGTAGCGTAACGCCTGCTGTTGTGACTGGGGTAACTCAGGGCAGAGATGCGGAATGATGTTGTTGTTACAGGCCAGCACGCAGTGTTCGGCGGTCACCCGTCTGGCTTGGCCCCTTTGCGGCTGCCCTCCTGTAGCAACTTCGACATAATCCACTTCGAGCCCGTCGCCCTGTTCTCGTACACCAACCACTGTGCTGTTCAGACGCATTCGCGTGGTGTTTTCGACGCGGTCAAGGGCCGCATAGTCAAAACGGCTGGCCACGACATCATCAGGACCCTGCATATCTGGCGCGACAGCGGGAATCAGGTTTTGCACCAACAACCGGGCAACTGACGCGTTGCCATCTGGGAACATTTGGACGTTGACCAAGCTGTCAACGAAGGTTCCCCCAGCAAAGGCAACCGAACGCCCGATCCAGCCCATTGAGCGAATACCACTTGCACCGTATCCAATCGCTTCCAGCACCGTCAAATTCCACCCGGACATTCCCGTGAGATGCACGATGATGGCGTTAAGTAACGGCAACGTGGTGTCGGCAAGCCCGACTTTTTCGAGCAAGAACTGGTTGTAGCTGACGTTGTTTATGTAACGCCACTTCTCGCGGATGGACAGGCCATCCAAGAAGTCACGGCCACCACCAAAGAAGGCGATCAAACGCTCTTTTTCGTCAGCGGCAATGGGTAGCGTTTGTACCGCTTCCTCATAACCCTCGCCGGCAAACATGACACCATTCCAATTGCCTGCCATGGTGAAATGCCCATCCGGCCCGGGAATGGCGACCCCATTGTTGGCGTCGAGACGGCCCGCCAAGGCCAAGCCATCCGGAGTTTGTGCCGCCATCTTGGTAAGAAATGCCTCATCAATACCAATGCCCACCAATAAGTCGCCCGCCTCAGAGCTGTAGTTGCTGGGGTTTTCGAGGTTTTGAGCGCCCCCCAGACTTAGCACCATGCGCCCTTCGTGATGAAACTCGTTGCGCTTTGCGTGACCGCCAAAATCGTCATGGTTGTCTAACAGTAGGATACGAGCCTCAGGCCCCTTGAGCTGACGAAAATACCAAGCTGCCGCCAGACCACTCATGCCAGCGCCCACGACAACCAAGTCGTAATGTTCCTCCAGCGCCTCATAAGACGTCGGTTTAACCCCACGCCAAGCCAGATCATGGGCCACCTCAAAGGAACCATCGTGACTCCCCCGCATACCCGTTTGAGTTGGCGGATAGTAGGCTCCTGCGGTTTGGGGGCGAGCGGCATCGGCAGGGGTTTGCGTCGTCCCCAAGGCAGGTAGCATCAAGCCACCGGCCCCGACGGCAATACCGTTTAACAGATCTCGACGAGTGATGTTTGACGCCATCAGAACTTCTCCACTGTTGATACGTTATTTGACATGTCACTCGACAGGCTGCAACATGTCGAGTGACATGTCAAACACGAAGAACTCACGATGAGCGACGAGCGCAAGCGAGAAATCATAGCCACTGCAGTCGAAATCATTGCGGATGAAGGTTATGCCAGCCTGACAATGCGCGCTCTGGCCAGAGCCAGCGGCATGAAACTCGGCGCGCTGCAGTACCACTTTCGGACACGCCAAGCGCTAATGCAGAGCCTGATCGACTTCCTCGTTGATGAAGTCAGACAATCGTTCGCCGCGTCAGGGCTTCAGGCAGGAGCACTCAGTGTGCGAGAGATCGCGGATTTTATGCTGCAGGGCATGCCAAGCGACGCGGCCCTGGATGACAAACTTTGGCCTCAACTTTGGGCCATGCAGCAGGTTGAACCCTTGGTCTCAGACCTCTTAGAGGACGTCTATGCCGAGTACTTGAAGGGTTTAGAGCAGGCGATCAAGGCAGCAGGTGGTCGCTCACCCCGTGCCGAAGCACTGTGCCTGATGTCTATGTTAGAGGGAGAAGTGTTGTTTCTTGGCGCAGGCAGGCGCTGGGCGCCAGAGCGACAAACGGTACACGACGCCATGCTTGAAATGATTACCAAACGCTATGGAGAGTAGGAATGGAGTACGCTAACACCCTTGATGGACAAATGTACCGGTTCGGATTCTGGTCGGTACTGATCGTCATCGCCTCGGGCATTGCCTCTGGCTTTATGCCCCTCGATGTGCCGGGTGGTTACGCCGCGGCGCACACCGACCGAGTACTCTGGTTGCAGGCCAACCGGACGCTTTTTATTGCGGGTTGGGTGAATCAAATCGTCGCCATGTTTAGCCTGTCAGGGGTCTTTGCCTGCAGTGCCTGGCTGATTGCTCGAAGTCATACCTTGCGGGCAATGCTGGCTGCCATGGTGGTTTTCATGTCGGTAATTGCCTTCATCATTCCAAAGTTTATGGCCATTTGGACCATACCTTTGCTTGGCGACAGCATCGCTAATTCAACGTCGGGCCACGAAATGGCCGCCATGCTGCTACCGCTGCTTAACGTGTCAATCCCCTTCTCGCTATACACATCGTTCGATTACCTTGGGTTCTGGCTTTACGCACTGTTTGGCTTGCTGGTGGCTGGCCCTTTGTTTAGCGGCTCCAACGCGCAAAAAATAGCCGCGATCGCCCTCGGTAGTTTTGGGCTGATCTATCAGGTGATGATGGCTGCTCTTTTGCTGGGCGGCATCGACGCCACCGAAATTGAAGACTACTTTCTCGGCTTAACGCCGCTTCTGATTGTCGCCATCGTGGCGGCGGGATTCGTTTTTCGCGGGCACTTGAAAAGCCATCAGTAAATACGCTGGCGTTCTCACGGCGCGTCGCCAGCGTGGCTTTTTGTCGAGCCGACCACCACCAGCGTCTCGCCTTGGCTAACAGGCGGGGCCGACAACCTGAGCATTAACAGCCCGTCCTTTGGGGAACGCGCTTCAAACACGGTCCGCCCATGCCAGTCGGTCACGTAACCCAACAGTTCCCCCGCCATCACGGTCTCCCCTGCTGCTTTTAACGAGACCCAAGAACCTGAAAGCGGAGACTTAACCGATTGCCGATCGAATATGATGCGCTGACCCGTGGGTGACGGATACCGCTGCCGGATCATACCAAGGTGAGACAGGGTTCGGTTGAAGCCTTCGGTAAGCAGCTTAACCGCTTGGGCATCGACCACCCCCGAACCACCTGCTTCAACATCAATCGAGGGAATGCCCATGGCAACGGCCGCAGACCCGGCCCAAATGGCATTCGCTGACTTGCCAAGTTCCCACTCAAAAGGCACCACATGCTGCATGCCGAAAGCAAACGCCAGCGACTTTGAACGTTTTATGACATCCGCACTACCGGCCCTAGCATAATATCCGGTCCAATAAGGCCGCAGATCCTCGTTGCCATCGCCGCTGTGAACATCCAACACCGCATCCGCAAGAGGATACAGTTTGTTGGTTAGCGTGTAGGCGATACGTTGCGACAGGCTTCCCTGGGCATTTCCAGGAAACTCTCTGTTCAAATTGAGCCCATCCACAGGGCTTGTATAGACCGTTCTGCCGAGGTACGCCGGCAGATTCGCCATGTGCACAATCATCACGGTGCCCGTCAGTGTTCGGAAATCCAGCGCCATTCCGAAGCGTTGACCGGCTACGATGGGAGCATACTCCGAGCCATGAATACCAGCGATCACCAGCAAAACCGGGCCCGGCTGCAGACCGGTAACCACCGTAACCGGCAAAATTGTGTGCTGATCTGTGCTCTCTACGGGAATGGCGATGTGGTGCTTGCCCGACTCTGCCATGGCCGATTCCAGATCGGCAACGACATCACCGCAAACAGAAAAACTGGCGCAGGCACAAAGCAGAAATGCGAATAATCTGTTTAGCACGTTCAAATCACTTATTCCGCACAGGGTTGGAATCGAGGCAGTTGAGCCATGGCTTCTTCTGAGAACGCTTGCTCGCCAAACAACAACGGGTAGTAGAAGTGCCGCAGGCGCGCATGAAAATCTCGGGCACATGCTATGTACTGCAAATGCTGCGACACATCGGTCTCAGCAAGTGCCATCAGCGCCCTCTCCGACAGCAACGCCGGTGACAGCATCGCGGCCTTTGCCATGGCCTGGTCCCGAGCGGTCATTCCTGCATAAAGTGCAGTCGATAGAGGCTGAGCCGCCTGATCACCCACTTCTTGGAACGCGTAGTACCACTTCCACTCAAAAGGTCTGTTCACCTCGGCGTAGTCGGTCCATTTCGGATGAGCACTCAGAAAAGGTTCCATGGTTGCGGCCTTGGGCAGGTCCCAAGCATCGTTCACGGTTTCGCGCTGGGTCAGCAGAATGTCTCCGCCGTTAGGTACGGCTATGCTGTCCTCGATGCCTGTCTTTGCCCCAACCGGCACGACGATCGTAAACAGGAACCAAAAACTCAACAAGGTCAGGGCCGCTGTTACGCCCTCAAGTCTCCGAGTCGTAATCAAGCGACACATCACTACCCAAAAAATAATGTGCAGCAGCGCGATACCCAGCACGAGCAGAGCGGTGGCAATGGCAACCCCGCTCATAACCGCTACAAGCAAAAACGGTAGGCCCAGTGCACAAAACAGCACCAAGCCTCGAACGACAGCCCTCAGCAGGAACACATTCGAACCAAACACGCTGGTGGCGCAAAGCAATTCGTACCGCCCTGCGCGCCGTTCTCTGGCATCGAGATCGAACAGCAAACCAATAACAAAAAGCGGCAGAAGCACGCTCACGAGGTAAGAGAAATCTAATTGACCCAGCGCTGACAGCTCCGGATTCCCGCCATCCGTTTCGTGAATTTGACCTTCCAAGGCCAACATACGAAGCCGATGTTTCCACGGCAGTTCGTCACGCAATCCCAGCGCAGCAAACGCCAGAGAAGATGGAGGATCGTAAGTGAGGTGGATGATGTTGTATGCAATGTCCCCGACATCGGTTCTGCCTTCCAGGGTCCATTGCTGATCTTCCATACTGGTGTCGATTAGTGAGCTCAGCAGTTCCTGCTGATGGGTAGATTCCTTCACGCCCACAAACACAGAGAAAGCCGAAAAAACCAAGGCAAGCAAAATCGCCCACCGAAACGCGGCTTCGCCCCAGGCGAATCGCAATTCACGACGTAACTCATTCAACATCGTTAACGCCCTTCTTCATGTTGCGCACCCCTACCCAGGCCATGAATGCACACCAAGCCAGCATGATCAGCAGATGTGGGAAACCCTCCAAAAGGCGTGTCGATGCGGGCCTTGGTAGTGATGAAACCTCTTCCAGCATTCGCCAATTGGCTGCGTTGAGACGTGTGCGCTGCTCGGCCTCTGGGTCATTACTGCGCTGGATATCGTCGCTGTAGGCGAGTTGTTCGATGTGCAGTGCGTTCAGCTTTTGCACGAAGTCGTATCGCACCGCTTCAGCGTCGCGCAGGAAGCGATGGTATTGACGTAAATCTGTGCCTGCAGTGATCACCGAAAAGTTCTTCAACGCTAAGGCCGGCGACAGCAGGCCAAACCAGCCCACGACTTGGGACTGAGCTGACTCCTTGGACATCCTTTCATCCGCGAAGGTATTCAATATCTCGCCCTGTTTCGATTCCGCGACTTGGGCGACGACGCCACGAATGTTGATCGGTAAATCGGCGACATCGGACACCTCATATTGTTCGAGCAACTGTGCCCGCAACCCGGCAAAAGCCGGATCCGCCGCATTATGCCCATCGCCAGTCGAGCGCAAGGCACGACCTAACGCATAATCTGACGCCACCTTGCCATCGACGGGCGCCGAACCCACCGCCACGGCGCCTGCAATCGGGGGGACAACAACACAGAGCGCGACCCAACACGCCAACAGCATCGAAAACGAAGCCGCTGCAGTGGCAACCACGGCAGACAATGCCGAGATCAAAAACACCCAAGTCAGAAGATAGATTGCGTAACCGATGAACAGATAAGCGGCGGTGGTCAGACTTGCACCAGCCCCCCAAGCAACGACCAACCCTAAGACCAAGGGCGCAAGGCTCAGTAGCGCGGCACCGGCCAAGGCGAGGGTCTTGCCCAACCACAAATCCGTCGCGGTAACAGACCCTGCGTAAAGCAGGTAGTCGGTCTTTGCTTCGCGCTCCCGAGGGATCGACCCAAACCCCAAGACAGTGAGCAGCAGCGGCACCAAAATTTGATAGGCGAAGGCTGGCGACAGTTCCGCCAAGGGGCCGGCTTGAGCAGCCGAATAGCGCGGCGAGAATACCGCAGCGTTCTGCCGATGCCCTTCGAGAAACATGACCGTGCCAGTAAAGGCATCTACCCCAGGATCGATCACCGACAGAGGCGGTGGCACGCGGAATACGTAATGCCCGTAGTGGATCATGCGGTGAGGGTGTCGCGCAGGCTGGCTGGCAAAGGTCTCTTCCGCTTCGACCTGAAAGTTGTCTCGGGTTATCCGTTCGGTCTCAACCCGCGTCACTGTACTCAGCAGCGAAGCTGCCGTGAGCAGAAGCACCGCCGCACTACTGATCATGCCAAGCTTAGAGCGTCGCCAATAGCGCCACTCATCCCGAGCAATAGCAGCTACCACACGAAGGTTCATGAGGATTGATACTGAGTAAAGGTTTGATGGACTTCTTCGGCCGAAATCTGCAAGCCATCGCCGGCTTGAAACTGGCCCACCATCCGCCCCTGCTGAAGCAAAGCGACGCGTTTGGCCACATGGCATGCGCCATAGACATCGTGGGTCACCATAAATACCGTTGTGCCCGATTCAGATAACGACGTCAGTATGGTGTGGAACTCGTCGATGGCCACCGGATCCAGACCCGATGTGGGCTCATCCAAAAGCAGCAGCGGCGCGCGTCGGAGCACGGCCAAGGCAATGGCAACTTTCTGGCGCATGCCCTTGGAGTAAGACGACAAGTGCCGAGACCGCGCTTCCGCCGCCAAGCGCACCTCGTCCAACCCTCGCTCGATTTCATCCGCAGTACGCTCGACTCCCGACAGCGACAGAAAATATTGCAGGTTTTCCCTCGCAGACAAATGGGAATACAAACTGACCGACTCCGGCAGATAAGCGGCTTGGCTGCGAATCGCTTGAACATCCTGCTGCACATTTAGCCCACGGACAAAGGCCTCACCGTGAACCGGCGGAATAAAACCCAAAAACGTCAGTAAGGCGGTCGACTTGCCTGCGCCGTTACCGCCAAGAAGCGCAAAGACATCACCTTGGTCGATGCTGAAGGTCACGTCATCGAGAACCCTGCGCCCTCCTCTGTCGACGCAGAGGCCTTGAGCTTTCAATACAGGTTCAGTCATCACTCTTCCCTTTTGCCTTGGTTTTCAATCTTAGGTTTATTCCGCCCCAGCCCCGGTAGGCCGAGCTCGTGTCACTAGAACGCGTAGGAGGCAGTCAACCGGTACCGACGTGGCATGCCGGGCCCAACCCAAACGTCGGCGTAAGAATTGGTGTAGTACTCCTTGTCGAAAGCATTATCCAAATCAAAGCGAACGGTCAGGTTATTCGCGGGCTCAATTTCGCCAAAAAACCGCACAGTCGTATAGCTTGGCAGCATAAAGTCGAAGGCCGTCCAGCCCAACCGTTCATCGGTGTATTGAAGTCCTGTCCCCACTTGAGCAGGCATTCCGGCCAGCTGGAGGCGACGGCTCAACTGCAGGTTCACCTGATTCTTGGGCGAGTTGATGAGCGAATCCCCGTCTTCAATCTGCGCGCCAAAATCCGCGTCTGGATTGCTGTTGGTGAACTCGGCATTGGTGTAAGCATAGGAGAACCACAGGTCTGTACCGTTCTCAAAGGCAAGATTGGCATCAACCTCAAGTCCTTGACTGCGCGCCTCACCCGCTTCCACCGAAAAGAACCCTGCAGCGGTGGCCAATGGCCGGTTGTCGTTCACCAAGATATTGCTTTGCTCCACCCGGAATACCGCAACGTTGAGCGCGCCAGAAATCCCGTCATAAAACTGCGCCATGTCGAGCTTAAGACCGATTTCCGCAGAATCGGTGATATTGGGGTCAAACTGACGGCCTTCATAGTCAGACCCGCTTTGCTGACGAAAGCCCTCGCCATAGGACGCGTAGACACTGACGCCTGGGTTGACCGCAAAGACTGCGCCGAACTGGGGCGACACACGCGTATCTGAGGACGTCGCTGTAGTGACCGGATCGGCCCGTAGATTGGTCAGACCCTGTTCAAAATCGTCCCAGCGTAGGCCCAGACGCACCTGTAAACGATCCGTTACGTCGATCTGATCCTGGACATAGAAGCCGATGCCATCTAAGTCTTCCTGTCGGTTAGTGTTGGGCCCCGGTGCGGGCAAGGGATATTGGCCGTAGACCGGATTAAAGACATCGAGCAAAAGGTAGTCGGCGGCATTGAGATCGTCGATGGCTGTACCACCGATGCTTCCCGGACGGGCGCGCAGGATCAACATGCTGTTTTCGAAACGATCGTAATCCAAGCCTATGAGTAGGCGATGGCGCATCCCACCGAAATCAACATCGCCGGCAAGTTCCGCACGAGCGACAAAGTAGTCAGACTCAAAGTCTCGATAGCGGAAAAATCTCGACAGGGTTTGACCGTCAACAAAGTAACTCTGGCGTCCGCCAAAGTTGGGCTCAGACGCATTACCCTCAAAAGAGGTGTCTCGATAACCCAACCCGCCAAGCACACTCCAGCGATCTGACAGGGTGTGTTGAATTTCGAACTGATGACCGAGGACTTCGGTATCGATCGGGCCATCGCCTGGCTCGCCCACGAAGGTCGCGTGAGGCGTAAACCCGTAGTCAGCGGAATAGGATACCCCGCGGTCAAAAGGGATCTCTTGCGCCGTGTATTCCAACTCATAAGCGATATTCGTGGACTCGCTCACATCCCAAGAAATGGACGGATACAAACCCAAACGCTCGGTTTCAACGGTTTCGCGAAAACTCTCAGCATCTTCAAAAAACCCAACCAATCGCAGGCCTACGCTGTCGTTAGCCCCTGTAGTGGTTTGGTAGTCGCCCTCTACACGCCGTTGGTCCCAGCGACCTAGAGTCGCCCGGACAATGCCAGAGGTTTCGAATTGGGGTCGCTTGGTAATCAGATTTACCGTGCCGCCAGGTTCACCGCGGCCAAACAGCGCCGACCGTGGGCCTTTGAGCACTTCAACGGATTCGATACCAACCATGTCCCGCGGACCGGCGAAACCGCGGCCTGCGTTAAAACCGTTCACCAGGAATCCACTGGGTAAATTGTTGTCTCCAGCAAAACCGCGAACAGAAAAGCTGTTCCACAGTCCCCCAAAGTTGTTTTGCCGCGCGACAGACGCGGACAGATCCAGCGCGTCATCCAAACTGATGACACCAGCATCGCGCAACAGCTCCTCGCTGAGTGTTTGGTTGGCCGCCGGGGTCTCTAGGTCAGAAAAATTGCCTTGGTATGCGCGACGCTTACCGAGAACAAACACTTCTTCAAGAGGCGTGTTGTCGGCGCTCTGCTCGGGTTCGTCGGCAGCAACGGGTAGTGTGTACAAAAATAAACTTGCAGCTGCAAATGCAACTGCCATGGGTGTCTTGATCTTAGTCATCCGTTTCTCAATCTAAATTCATTGGAATATCGCCGTCAAAGCGCGGCCAGCGAATACACGTTGCCACAGTCAACAGAGCGAAAATAATGGGTCGTTGTGGGGTTTAGATTGAGGGCGGCCCCGTTGCGGGAGGTCTTAAGTCAAGAGCACAAACAACGCACCCTTGAGCGGAAGCCAAAGCTTGATTGGCGTGGCATTGATCAACAGCCGGCCACGTGCCAATGCGGGCAAGCATGGGGAGATCGGGGTCTTCGTGAAGTATCGCCGAACAGAGCACGCCGTCGTGATGGTGCACAGCAGAGCCAAATTCAGCAGCATGTAACGCGACCAGCCCCTGGCCGAGCAGGAGAAGCGTAGCGAATGCAATACGAGAATAGAGGCAGCGCATGGGAACTAGTTTACACCGCCCTTTAACCCGATCGTGCCTGCGGCCAGAATTACGTTGGATTTTTGCGTCGTACTACACATTTCGACAAGCTCTTCCACGATTCCCTTCGGACGACGAGCCAATAAAGTCCGCCAGTCACCTGCAGATGCAGGCAAAGAATTGGTGGAGCTAGGCGGGATCGAACCGCCGACCTCCTGCGTGCCACGCAGGCGCTCTCCCAGCTGAGCTATAGCCCCGACACCTTCTGTCGCGCAGCTCCGATGGAGCTGCTGCGCCGCGGTCATACGCATTCTGGAAGAGCGATGACCGAAGGAGCGCGCATATTAGGTAGGCGCTGGCGCACTGTCAATTGCTGCCTTGATTGCTTGGTATTCTTTGTCCAAACGCTTACGTTCTTTTTTGGATGCGCCAATCAGTTCTAGCGCCGCTCGGAGTCTCGCCCGACTCAAATCCGCACCCAAAAACATCCAAGAATCGAAGAGCGGTAGCGATACCGCCCTGCCACTGGTGGCGATAAACAAAGGGAACAAAAAGTCTCGAAACTTCAGTTCCATGGCCTGAGCCATCCCCTGACACAGCGCAAATAAATCGTCTCGCTGCCAGTCACGCATCTCGTCAAAGGCGGCCAAGGTGTGATGCAGCACCTTCAACACATCGGCACGCTCCATGGACTTGTGCTCGAAATGTTCTTCGCTCAGGTCCGGCAGATTCCCGAGCAAATAATTCACCAAGGGCAGCAAGTCGGACAAACGCTCGGCCCGTTCTTGCACCATGGGGATAAGCTGCTCTAGCTTGGCCGTGTTCAACATCCAATCCTGTATTCGTTGGGCATACTCAGGCGCATCCAAGCGCCGCAGATACTGACCGTTGAGCCAACTTAATTTTGTTTGGTCGAAAATGGGACCGCCGGTAGTCATACGATCCACGTCAAAGGCCTCGACCATTTCTTCGCGGGAAAAAATTTCCTCTTCGTTGGGCATGGACCAACCCATCAAGCTTAGGTAGTTCACCAAGGCTTCTGGTAAATAACCCATGTCGCGGTAATAGGTAACGCTGGTGGGGTTTTTGCGTTTGGACAGCTTGCTCTGATCCGGGTTTCGCAACAGCGGCAGATGGATCAACTCGGGCATCGGCCAATCGAAATACCGGTACAGCAGTTGATGCTTGGGCACCGAATTCAGCCATTCCTCGCCGCGCAGAATGTGAGTGATTCCCATCAAATGATCGTCCACCACCACCGCAAGGTGATAGGTGGGCATGCCGTCAGCTTTCACCAGCACCTGCATGTCAATTTGCGCGTAGGGGATACTGATTTCTCCGCGCAGACGATCGGTGAACGTACAATCACCCTCTTCCGGTACCCGCATACGAATAACGTGAGACTCACCTGCGGCGATGCGCGTAGCAACCTCGTCGGCACTTAAGGAAATACAGTGCCCGTCGTACCGGGTGGTTTGTTTGTTCGCCTGCTGCTCCGAGCGCACAGCGTCCAACCGTTCTTTGGAACAAAAACAATGAAAGGCGTGACCTTTTTGCAGCAACGTTTCGACATGGGCCGCGTAGGTCGCCTTGCGCTCACTTTGTCGGTATGGGCCGTAAGCTCCACCCACATTGGGACCTTCGTCCCAATCCAGCCCTAACCAACCCAGCGCATCAAAAATCGCCTCTTCCGAGGCGGCGGTGCTACGCGCCTGATCCGTATCCTCGATCCGCAGCACAAACTGTCCACCGTGGTGACGAGCAAAGGCCCAGTTAAACAAGGCCATGTAGGCCGTACCCACATGAGGGTCGCCCGTGGGTGACGGTGCGATACGGGTTCTAACGGGAGCAGTCACTGAGATCTAAAATCCCATCTTCACGACGTCCTCGGGGATCAGTGGATAACGAATACCCGACAGTTTTTGCGCCACGCGAACCACTTGGCAGGCGTAACCAAATTCGTTGTCGTACCACACATAGAGCACCACACGGTTGTCCTTGGCAATAATCGCCTCACCATCAACGATGCAAGCGTGGCGGTTGCCGACCAAGTCGGATGACACGATCTCCGGAGACGTGGTGAAGTCGATTTGACGCTGCAAACTGCTGTGTAACGCGGCTGAACGCAGGAACTCGCGCACCTCGTCTTCGGTTCCCGCTTTTTCCAACGTCAGGTTCAAGATCACCAGCGACACGTTGGGGGTCGGTACGCGAATGGCGTTACCCGTGAGTTTGCCCTCCAATTCGGGCAGCAGCTTGACCACAGCCGACGACGCGCCGGTTTCCGTAATCACCATGTTCAACGGCGCACCACGGCCACGACGGTTCTTCTTGTGGTAATTGTCGATCAGGTTTTGGTCGTTGGTGTACGCGTGCACAGTTTCCATATGACCGCACTCGATACCGTAGTGATCGTTTATGGCTTTCAGTACGGGCACGATGGCGTTCGTGGTACAGCTACCTGCCGCCAACACTCGGTCACTCTCCTCGATGTCGCCGGTATTGATGCCGGAAATGATGTTTTTCACCTCGCCCTTGCCCGGTGCGGTGAGAACCACTTTGCCTGCGCCTTTCGACTTGAGATGTTCCGACAGGCCGTCCATATCGCGCCAGGCACCTGTGTTATCAATGATCAGGGCGTTATGAATGCCATAGGACTCGTAGTCCACCTGATCGGGGCTTGGTGCGTAAATCACTCGAATCACGTTACCGTTCGCGATAATGCACTCGTTCTCTTCATCCACCCGAATGGTGCCTTGAAAACTGCCGTGGACGGAATCCCGACGCAGCAGACTTGCGCGCTTGATCAGGTCATCCTCACTGGCCTTACGCACCACGATGGCACGCAGACGCAACTGACTGCCACTGCCTGTTTTTTCGATCAACAAGCGTGCCAGCAGGCGCCCGATACGCCCAAACCCGTATAGCACCACATCCTGTGGCGCCGCGATCGGAGCCGCGGAGGAACCGATAACACTCTTGCATTCCTCGGCGGCAAATTCTTCAGGAGTTGACTCCGCAGAGACTGCATCGTCCATGTATTTGATGGCCAACTTACCCAGATCGATATGGCAAGGGCCAAGGTTCAGGCCGGAAATCGCCCGCAAGATCGGAAACGTTTCGAACTCAGACAGCTCATTCTGGGCAACCTGACGCACGTAGCGGTGGGTTTTCATCAGCTGTGTCACACTCTGGTTATAGAGCGCTCGCCCAAAACAATAGACGACAATGTTCTCGCGATAGAGTTTGCCGATCAGGGGAATCATCGCTTCGGCCAAGGCTTCACGTTCTTTCCAATCGGGGAAGTAGTCATCTAGTTTCGATAGAGGCACGGTTTCTCCTTACTTACTCAGAGGTGGGTCTCAGAGACCAACGCCCGTTCGTTACCGGATAGCACGGCTCGGCGGGCGCAGATTTCCGCGGCGCGGCATTCTACCACCAAGTAACGACCGATCCTACAAAAGAGCGGGCCTGAGGTCCTCTAGCGATAACTTTGATTGATACCTGCGAGCACCTCGCTCCCCGGGCAGAGGGTTTCTTCCGTCAGCTCGTTTAAGGGCCGGGCAGTCGTTTCCATGATGTCATGGCACTCGAGCGCATCGGGATCAACGTAGAGCAGGCCTGTGGCGACCTGACCCTGCTCCTGCATTTGTTGCACGTAGGTCATTGCGCCGATTCGATCATGCGGGTCGTAGTTCGCATCAATTTTGTAGAGCTGCAGCGTGCTGCCATCGGGCATAGCCACATTTTCCTGCGTCCCTTCGGCGTAGTCTGCTGTGATTTCTGGCTGACCAAAAATCAGATCCGCATTCACCACACTGCTCGTATGCTCACGAACAAATTCAAAACTCTTGGTGGAACCGCTGTGGTTGTTGAAGGCGATACAGGGCGAGATGACGTCGATAAAGGCCATACCCTTATGCTTGAGCGCGGCCTTGATCAACGGCACCAGTTGAGCCTTGTCACCCGAAAAACTGCGCGCAACGAAACTTGCGCCCAACTGCAGGGCCATGCTCACCAGATCAATGGGTTCGTACAGATTCGGCACCCCTTTCTTACTGGTAGAGCCTTTGTCATTGGTGGCGGAAAACTGGCCCTTAGTCAGGCCATAAGTGCCATTGTTATCCACTAGGTACAGCATGTTCGTTCGCCTGCGCACCACGTGGGCAAACTGACCTAAACCAATGGACGCGCTGTCACCATCACCGGAGACCCCGACACACATCAAGTCTCGATTCGCCAGATTCGCCCCAGTGGCCACACTGGGCATACGGCCGTGTACCGAATTAAAACCGTGGCTACGATTCAGAAAATAGCTTGGCGTTTTGGACGAACAGCCAATGCCGGACACTTTTGCAAAGCGATGCGGCGGCAAAGACAGTTCGGCACAAGCCTGCACGATGGCGGCACTGACCGAATCGTGGCCACAGCCCGCACACAGCGTGGAAACCGAGCCTTCGTAATCACGACGCGTTAAGCCCAAGTCATTGAGGGGCAGGTTCGGGTGATGTACCCGTGGCTTCGATACAAATGTCATGATGTCACCTCGGTCAGGCGGGCCAGTTTGTGTTCTTCGTAGTACTCGCTGATCTGGGCGTCGATAAAGTCAGCGGAAATCGACAGTCCAGCAAAGTACAAAATCGGAATCAGCTTTGCGGGATCCGTTTGCAGTTCATTGACGAGCAATGTGCGCATCTGAGCGTCGCGGTTTTGCTCCACCACGAAAATCAAGTCGTGGTCTGCAACGAAAGCCTCCACTTCCTCACCAAACGGGAACGCGCGCACCCTGCAGGTATCCAGATGAATTCCGCTAACCGCCAATTTATCCAGCGCCTCAGGAATCGGTAGCGCCGTGGTGCCGTAGTACAGCACGCCAACTCGCCCTCCGCGCCCGTTGATTTCTGCTTTCGGCACGAGGCCACGAGCGGTCTGCCATTTCAACTGCAGACGCTCCATGTTGCGCTGATACGCATCTGGCGATTCGGTGTAAGCGGCGTATTCATCCCGTGAGGTGCCACGAGTAAAAAATGCCCCTTTGTCCGGATGAGTGCCCGGCAACGTTCGATAGCCTACCCCATCACCGTCCACGTCCAGGTAACGACCAAAGGTTTCTAGGCCGTCCAGTTGCTCGGCAGACAGGACCTTACCCCGGTCGTAGCGACGGCTGTCATCCCATTCCAGCGGATCACTTAAATTCTCATTCATACCCAGTTCCAGATCACTGAGGACCAAAATCGGGGTTTGCAGCCGGTCCGCCAAATCCAAGGCGTCCGCTGCAAAGTCGAAACACTCCTTGGGCGTGGCTGGAAACAGCAACGGGTGCTTGGTATCACCGTGGGATGCATAGGCAGCACCGATCAAATCACCCTGCTGGGTTCGTGTGGGCATACCCGTGGATGGACCAGAACGTTGAATATCCCACACCACCGCGGGAATTTCGGCAAAATAGGCCAGCCCAAAAAACTCCGACATTAAGGAAATACCGGGACCGCTGGTTGCGGTAAACGAACGCGCGCCGTTCCAGGCCGCACCGATCACGATACCGATGGCGGCCAGCTCATCCTCGGACTGCATGAAGGCGTAGTTTTTGTGTCCGGTTTCTTTATCGATCCGCAGCCGCTTGCTGTGGTTTTCAAAGCTCTCGGCCACCGAGGTCGACGGCGTAATCGGATACCAGGCACAGACCGTTGCCCCGCCATAAACGCTACCCAAACCTGCGGCATCGTTACCATCGATCATGATGCGATCGCCCACCGCATCGCTGCGCTGCACCTGCAATGGTAAAGGCGCTTGCAGATACTCCAATGCGTAGTTGCGACCGATCTCTAAGGCACGAATATTGGGCTCAATGAGCGCATCCTTGCCCTTGTACTGAGTCGAGACCATGCCGGTGATCACATCGAACTCAATGTTTAAAAGTCCAGCTAAAGCACCAAGATAGGTGATGTTCTTAAACAAACTTCTTTGTTTTGGGTCCGCAAACTCGGGCAACATCATGGTGGCAATGGGAATGCCAATCTCGTGAATGTCGCTGCGCACAAGTTCTCGCGGGAGGGGCTTGGAATTGTCGTAGACCAAGTAGCCGCCGGGCAAAATACTGTCAATGTCCTCGGCGAAGGTTTCAGCATTCATGGCCACCATGATGTCGACGCCTTCTCGGCGCCCCAAATAGCCCTGCTCACTGACGCGAACCTCAAACCAAGTCGGTAACCCCTGAATATTCGAGGGAAAAATGTTCCGGGTGGCCACCGGGATACCCATGCGGAATAACGCCTTGGCAAACATGCCGTTGGCGCTGGCCGAACCCGAGCCGTTCACGTTCGCAAAGCGAATCACGAAGTCGTTTATTTTGGTACTCATGTTGCCCTACTCTCCAAAGGAACCCAGTTGCGGGATATGAACCACTGACCGCTGCATATCCCATGCGTTGGTTGGGCAGCGTTCTGCACACAAACCGCAGTGCAAACACACGTCTTCGTCCTTCACCATCACGCGCCCCGTCTGCAGCGAATCGGATACATACAAATCCTGATCAACGTTCAGGGCCGGAGCCATCAGAGACTGGCGTAGCTCGACTTCTGGCTGATTCTCGACAAAGGAAATACAGTCCATCGGACAGATGTCGACGCAGGCATCACATTCAATGCACAAGTTATCGGTGAACACGGTTTGCACATCGCAGTTCAGACAGCGCTGAGCTTCTTGAGCGGCCAACTGGGCATCAAAACCAAGTTCCACCTCTACTTTCAAATTGTTCAAAGACGATTCGTGCTCAACCAAGGGCACCAGCTGCCGGGCTGCAGGGTCATGCCCCGCATCATAGGCCCATTCGTGAACCCCCATCTTGGTTGACAGCAAATTCACGCCCTCTGGCGGCCTGTCGGCTTTCAGATCCTTGCCGTGGCAATACAGATGAATACTGATCGCCGCACGGTGCGCGTGGGCTGACGCCCAAATGATGTTTTCCGGACCAAAGGCGCTATCACCGCCGAAGAAAATGCTTGGATTGGTGGACTGTAAGGTCACCTCGTCCAGTGTTGGGCAGTCCCACTTGTCGAATTCAATGCCCAAATCGCGTTCAATCCAGGGACAGTGGTTGTCTTGGCCAATGGCCATCAAGACATGATCGCATTCGATGAACTCATCGGGTTCGCCAGATGGCTCGTAACGCAAACGACCGTCTTCGCCCCGCACGGGTGTCACACACTCAAACAACACGCCCTTGAGCTTGCCGTTCTCGTGGACAAACTCTTTAGGTGGCCGGTTATTGATGATGGGAATACCCTCGCGCATGGCATCTTCTTTCTCCCACTCCGAGGCTTTCATCACCTCAAAGGCAGAGCGCACGACCACTTTGACGGATTCCGCACCCAGTCGCAGCGAGGTCCGGCAGCAGTCCATGGCGGTATTACCACCACCCATGACAATTACCTTGCCTTTGATCTCGGTGATGTGCCCAAACGCCACACTGCTCAACCAATCAATGCCGATGTGAATGTAATCGTTGACGTCTTCTCGGCCGGTAAGCTCTAAATCTCTACCCCGAGGTGCTCCGGTGCCAATGAAGTAAGCATCGAAATTTTGCTCCATCAGCTCTTTCATGCTGTCGATGGCCTGACCGAAGTGGCAGTGCACGCCCATGTTCAAAATACGATCAACTTCTTCATCGAGCACTTCTTCGGGTAAGCGGAACGCGGGAATCTGGCTGCGCATAAAGCCGCCGCCCTTTTCGTCCTGCTCGAACAAATGCACTTCGTATCCGAAGGGCAGGAGATCCCGAGCAACCGCCAGCGAGGCCGGCCCTGCACCAATCAAGGCAATACGCTTGCCATTTTTTTCGGTGGGCACATGGGGCAAGTAAGGAGTGACATCCCCTTTGTTGTCCGCTGCAGCGCGTTTGAGGCGACAAATCGCCACCGGCGTTTCCTCGGTGCGAACACGCCGACAGGCCGGCTCGCAAGGACGATCACACGTTCTCCCCAATACACCGGGAAACACATTGGAGTCCCAATTGAGCATGTAGGCTTCGGTATAACGCTCCTGCGCAATCAAGCGGATGTACTCCGGAACCGGCGTGTGTGCCGGACAGGCGTGCTGGCAATCGACTACTTTGTGAAAGTAGTTTGGATCAAAAATATTTGTTGGTTCCATACGTGCTTCGAGCGCCACGGGCCTGTGCATACGCACGCACCGGCGGGCTCTTTTCCCTTCCTCTTTTTATCCCTTTACGCACCACCCTCGACAGCGTCCTTCCACAACCGCAGGGGGTATCGGGAGACTGTAGCCCAGCCATTATTGTTACGCTAGTACCCCTCGATGGGTATTTTCGTAGTCCGGTGCGCCCACCAATCCTTGGCTAAACGCTGACAGACCGCGACGCAGCGGTTAAAATGACGCGCCTCGTGAGCAACCCGCACACCGCAGTCAAGGACAAGTATTTGGCAACCAACGCGCCAGGGTCTGAAACCCAGCAATCCGACCTCATTCATCCGGGAAACATTACGCCGGCACACTGCCTGCCACCCCAGCCGGGCATGCGCTTACATTGGACCGGGTTGCAAGGCAGCGCGGACCTCTTCGCTGCGGTTGAGCTGGCCAAGCAGGTCGATGAGCTGTGTGTGATCGTGACGAATCAGCCAGCGCATTCGGATCGGTGGCGCGACGGCATCGGTTTTTTCTCGAGTACTGAGGAACTCGAAAACCTCCGTTTCCCCGATTGGGAAACCTTGCCCTACGACGCCTTTTCGCCTCATCAGGACATCATTTCGGAACGGCTGGCTACCCTGCAAACGTTACGCAGCGCCACCCACGGTGTATTAACCGTACCGGTCTCCACGCTGATGCAAAAGGTGCCACCGCTGAGTTATCTCGACGGAGCCTGCTTTGAGCTGGTGTGTGGAGAAACCTTTGACGTGGCTAATCAGCGCCTGATTTTAGAGTCTGCGGGATACCAAAGCGTAGAGACCGTAACCGAGCGGGGGCAATACGCCGTCCGCGGTGCCTTGATGGACGTCTACCCCATGGGTGCCCCCCTGCCCGTGCGTATCGACTTGCTGGACGATGAAATCGATACCTTGCGCACCTTCGACCCGGATTCTCAACGCACCGTGGATCGGATTGAACGCATGAGCCTGCTGCCCGCCAAAGAGTTTCCATTTGATGATCCTGCAATCGCCCGGTTTCGCGACCGCTGGCACGACGAATTTCAGGTCGATGTTCGGCAGTGCAGTGTGTATCAAGACGTGAGCAGCTACATCGCACCTAATGGCGTGGAGTACTACCTGCCGCTGTTTTTTGACGAATTGGCGACGCTTTTTGATTACCTGCCGGAAAACGCCATTTTTCTGACTGAAGACGGCATCGCGGAATCTGCCCAGACCTTTGAGCAAGATGTGCGTAGCCGCTACGAGTCCCTGCGTCACGATGTTGAGCGCCCTATCCTGCCACCGCAACAGCTCTACTTGGGCACAGATGAACTGAATCAACGCTTACAGCAGCGCCGGCGCATCGTGCTTGGCGGCGAGCATGCAAAGCATCAGGTGCGATTTGCCACCAACCCCCTACCGGACCTACGCATTGAGGCCAAGGCCGCCACGCCAGCAGCCAACCTGCAACGCTTTGTCGACGCCAGCGCCGGACCCGTGCTCTTCGTTGCCGAATCCGCAGGTCGACGGGAGGTCTTTGATGAGCTGCTGCGCAAGCACCAAATCAATCCCCGCCACATTGAACGCTTTGCAGACCACCGGCAGGCCATCGAGCACAGCATATGCGTTGGTTCAATCCAAGAGGGCCTAATCACCGCTGATACGACCATCGTCTGTGAATCACAGGTGCTGGGCACGAAGCCGGCGGCAAAGCGCCGAGACAGCGGCAAGCGTGTAATCGACCCCGAGCAGATTGTCCGCAACCTGACCGAACTGAACATGGGTGCACCGGTCGTGCATGTCGAACACGGCGTGGGTCGATATCTGGGCCTGCAAACCCTCACCATCGACAACAACGCAGAAGAATTTCTAACACTGGGTTATGCCGGCGATGCCAAACTCTATGTGCCGGTGACGTCCCTGCATCTTATTGGTCGTTACGCTGGCGCAGACGAAGAGCATGCGCCCCTGCACAGACTGGGTTCAGACCAATGGGACAGGGCAAAGAAAAAAGCGGCTGAAAAGGTTGTCGATGTTGCAGCGGAACTGCTGGACATCTATGCCCGTCGCGCCGCACGCAAATCTCATAAGCTCCGCGCCAATGCCGAGGATTACCAAACCTTTGCCGATGAATTCGGCTTTGAGGTAACCCCCGATCAAGGCATTGCCATCGAAGAGACGCTGCAGGATATGGGCGACGAACGTGCCATGGATCGGCTGGTCTGCGGCGACGTAGGCTTTGGCAAAACCGAAGTCGCCATGCGCGCGGCCTTCACGGCAGTTCAAAGCGGCAAACAAGCTATTTTGCTGGTGCCCACCACCCTGCTTGCCCAACAGCACTTCGAATCGTTCCGCGACCGATTTGCGAATTGGCCGATCAGTATCGACGTGGTCTCACGACAGCGAAGCCAGCAGGAAATCGACGGTATTACCGCCCGCTGCCTATCGGGCAACATCGACATCCTGATTGGCACTCACAAGCTGCTCAACTCGGACTTCAAATACAAAGACCTTGGGCTTGTCATCATCGATGAGGAGCACCGCTTTGGGGTACGCCAAAAAGAGCGCCTTCGTGCACTACGCGCCGAAGTCGACGTGCTTACCTTGACCGCCACACCGATACCAAGAACCCTCAACATGTCGCTGAGCGGCTTACGTGACCTGTCGATTATCGCGACGGCGCCGGCAAAACGCTTGTCGATCAAAACCTTCGTGCAGCCGCACCGAGAACAGAGCATTCAGGAAGCAATCAGCCGGGAACTGATGCGGGGCGGGCAGGTCTTTTTTCTGCACAACGAAGTGCGCACCATCGAGCAAGCGGCGGCAGCCCTAGAAGAGCTAATCCCTGAAGCACGAATCGGCACGGCCCACGGTCAGATGGGCAAAAATGAGATGGAACGGGTGATGGGCGAGTTTTATCACCGCCGTCTGAACGTGCTGGTGTGCACCACGATTATTGAAACCGGCATCGACATTCCGAATGCCAACACGATCATTATTGAACGTGCTGATAAATTTGGCCTGGCGCAATTGCACCAGCTGCGCGGCCGCGTGGGCCGCAGCAACCGTCAGGCATACGCCTACCTGCTGACGCCGGATCGCAAAAGTATGACCTCCGATGCGGTGAAACGCTTGGAAGCCATTGAGGCGGCCGGCGAGCTGGGCGTCGGCTTTACCTTGGCGACTCAAGACATGGAAATTCGCGGCACCGGAGAACTGCTCGGTGACGATCAGTCCGGCCAAATTGAATCCATTGGTTTTTCGCTCTACATGGACATGCTCAATCGTGCGGTGGAAGCCTTGCGAGCCGGTAAAATTCCAGACCGAGACGCGCCCTTGGAGCCGGTAAGCCAAGAAGTGAATTTGCATGTCGCTGCCCTGATTCCCGAGGACTATCTGCCTGATGTGCAAAGCCGTCTGATTCTGTATAAGCGTATTGCTGGCGCCAGCGACGGCAGCGAGCTGGACGACTTGAAGGGCGAAATCATCGACCGCTTCGGCCTGCTCCCGGT
>PAFU01000049.1 GCA_002704225.1 Gammaproteobacteria bacterium
GATGACAAAACCATCGCCGCTGGTTTGAGCAGTACTCTCCACGCGATCGCGTTGATGCCGCGAGTGTTCGTCCACCGCCAGTGTCAGGATTTCGCTGCCATCGACGATCTTTGGCAACCAGTGCTGCTTTTGAGCTTCGCTGCCTCCCAGATTGAGGGCAGTTGCGCCGACATAGGCCGAAGCAAACAGAGGTGAGGCGCACAGCTGTCGCCCAAGCTGCTCCAAAATGACGCCAAACGTCAGGTAACCCAAATCTGAGCCACCATAGTTCTCTGGCACCAAAATACCTGTCCAGCCCATATCCACCATGGCAGACCACGCCTGAGGGTCGAACCCCCCATCGCTATTGCTGTTGCGGAATTCTCGGAATTTCTGAACCGGCAGCTGGGTCTCAACCCAAGAGCTGGCTTGGTCCTTCAGTATGGATTGTTCTTCTGTTAACGCTGCCATGGTTTATCCTTTTTGCGTTGTTTCGGGCAGACCCAAAACATTCTTGGAAATGATGTTGTTCTGTACTTCGTAAGAGCCGCCGTAAATCGACATCGCCTTTCCCGACAACCATTCACGCACGATGCCCAATTCGTCTTCGGCAAAATCGTCGCCCGACCAGCCGATGCCCTGACTGCCCATGATTTCCAGTGCCAGTTCTGCCTTATTCTGCGCGACTCGAGTATTCGAGTTCTTCAAGATCGACGCGGCGGCACTCACTTCCACCCGACCTGCTGCTTCGTCGGTAATGCGCTGTGCGGTCAGCTTATGCGCTGTAGCGTCCATGTAATTGCGCACCAATCTCTGACGCAGGTCTCGATCGGTTAACGCACCGGTATCGTCCACGCCTACAAAACGCTGGGCTTTGACGTGCAGCGGCTCTGCATCGACCATGCTCACACCCCGGCCACCGGTCTGGCTCTGGCGTTCATGCTGCAACAATCGCTTCACTACACTCCACCCATCATTAAGATTACCAAGCAGGTCACTCTTCTCTGCACGGGCTTCGGTAAAATACGTTTCACAAAAGGGTGAGACACCAGAGATCAACCGGATCGGGCGCGTCTCCACACCGTCCTGCTGCATGGGCAGCATCACGAAGCTGATACCATCGCGCTTGCCTGCGTCGGTATCGGTGCGAACCAAGGCGCCACACCATTGAGAGATATGCGCACCCGAGGTCCAAACCTTTTGGCCGTTCAGCGCAAAGTAATCACCCTTATCTTCTGCCTTTGTCGACAAAGAGGCCAGATCCGAACCCGCATTGGGCTCTGACAGGCCCAAGCACCAGCGCACTTCACCGCTTGCGATACCTTTTAAATGGCGTTCTTTCTGCTCATCGGTTCCGTATTCCAACAAGGTCGGACCAACCATGGTGATTCCCATACCCGTCATATGAGGAATCGGGTTATAGGCTCCCGCCTCGAAAATCTCCTGGCCAATGATCTCAGCCTCAGGATCGCTGAGCCCGCCACCGCCGAATTCCACCGGCCAGGTCGGGGCACCCCAACCTTTTTCCGCCAGTCGCTGGCGCCAGTTCTCCATGCCAGCCTTCACGTCGTCACTGGCTTTCGCGCCGCTTTCGCCACCGGCTATGCCGGCCATATCTACCCCGGCCAAGCTGGCTGGAAAATTATCCTTTACCCAGCTCCGGACATCGTTGCGGAATCCGTCCAAATCGTTCGCGTTTTCCATGACTTCCTTCCTTTTTCAATAAAAATTTCTTTCGCCGATTCAAATACGCTCAATAATCACGGCAGGCGCCATACCGCCGGCGGCACACATGGTCACTAGNGCNGTTGACTGACCACTTCNTTCTAGCTCGTCCAANGCAGTGCCAATCAGCATAGAGCCTGTCGCCCCGATCGGATGTCCTAGAGCAATCGCGCCGCCATTGACGTTGACCTTGGCGTGATCCACATCGAGATCGCGCATGAATTTCATCGGAACGACAGCAAACGCTTCGTTCACTTCAAACAAGTCGATGTCGTCTATGGTCATGCCGGCCTTACCAAGCACTTTCTTAGCTGCATCAACAGGCGCATTTAAAATGTACTCCGGTGAGTGCCCCATATTCGCCATGGCAACAATACGGGCACGCGGTTTCAGATCGTTTTTCTGCGCGTATTGGGGTGATGCCATCACCAAGGCACCAGCACCATCGACCACGCCTGACGAACTGCCAGCGTGATGACGATGATCTACGACCAGACCGGGCCAGCGCTCGGCGACCATTTCTCGATAGGTTCTGCCGGAGTCAAAAAATGGCATATCCATCAAACCTTCGAAGGCCGGTTGCAAACCTGCCAACGATTCCGCCGTGGTCTGCGGACGCGGATACTCTTCTTGATCCAACGCCAAGGTGCCGTCAGGGTTGTGTACCGCTACCAGTGAGTTATTGAACGCCCCCTCTTGCAGAGCAACTCCCGCACGTCGCTGGCTTTCTAGCGAAAAAGCGTCCAACTCAGCGCGGCTGAAATTTTCTTCAGTCGCAATGATGTCCGCGGCGATACCCACATTGAGCTGTGGATAAAGGCGTCGCAGATCTTCGTTGCCCGCGTCCAGTGGGAATGGCGGTGCTTCGCTGCGTGTATAGGACATCATCTCAACGCCACCCGCTACGATCAGGTCTTCCATCCCGGACATGATGTTAGCAGCGGCCAGATTGACTGCGGTAATACCACCTCCGCAAAAGCGGTCCAGTGTCACCCCAGAAGCTTTGGTAGAAAAGCCGGCATCCAACGCCGCCATCCGACCGACGCAGGAACCCTGCTTCTTGAACTGACTGCTGCATGACATGATCACGTCGTCGATTTCATCGGTTTTGAGATCACTGCGCTCGGCGAGTGACTTAAGGACGGTAGACAGCAGTTTCTGTGGATGAACTTCCCACAGGGCTCCCTTACCTTGCTTGCCCACTCCCCGAGGTGTTCGGGCTGCATCAATAATCCACGCTTCGCTCATCAGATCCTCTCCTTTCATAACAGACTCTCGATTCTGCTGGATCAAGGGTATCGAGTCACCACTTGAACCTAAGAGGATTTTAGGTTTTGCCGGACAAAAGTCAGCCACATAACCGCTGAACCAGTAGTCCAACTGCCCTACATTCGCTAACGTTACAGTTCGGAATCGGACCTTCAGATGACTTACTTCGTTTGGCAATCGACACCCTTGATATGGGCACTGATTTTTGTGCTGGGTAGCTGCGTGGGCAGCTTGATTAATGTAGTGGCCTACCGCCTGCCGATAATGAGTCAACCCGATACCGACACACGTTGTTTCAACTTAGCCTACCCACCATCTCGCTGCCCATCTTGCGCCCGAGACATTAAGCCGTGGCAAAACGTGCCAATTATTGGCTATCTTTGGCTGCAGGGGCGAACAAGCTGTTGCGATAAACCGATCGCCGTTCACTACCTCCTCACCGAACTCATCACTGGCGCTATAAGCGTTGTCGTATTCGCCTACCTGACCTCTTCTGTGGAGCCGCTGGCCCACAACAATGCCGCATTTTTTAAGACTCTGGCAGGTACCTTTGCCCTGTTCTGGTGGCTTATCGCCATCGTAGCTACCGGTCGTCAAGACGCCTCCAACGTCAGTTCTTTGTGGCAAAGTTTCCTTTGGCTGGGTTTGCTGGCCAATCTCGACGGTCAGTATTGCCCCTTGCCCGAGGCGGTTGGCTTGGCATGCACTGCCCACGCCATTGGCATGTTGTCGCTGCACTGGGTAACCCAACAACAGGATAGAAGTCGTCTGTTCTTTTTGGGGCTTGCTGCGGGGCTGGCTTGGTTCGGTAGCGTGTTCCTGCTGCCGTTAGCGCTCACCATTTTGGGTGCTGGAACAGTAAGACTCGGGGCGACTATTGGGCGCTTTGCCAATAACGAATCCTCGGCGGAACTGAAGCTGCGCACCGATCAGAACGTTGTCGCCACGGCCATAGCCTTGTCGTGGTTTTTAAGTGTCTGGCGCACCTGAGTGCCCTCGGGCTGTACCGCCAGAAACCCGCGACCATCCAAAATTGAGCAGCGGCCTGACATGCGAGCAGGTAACGGATCATCTGCCTGCTCGTCCAATTTCACGACCTCAACCCCATAGCTCAAATCGTCCCGTTGAATGGTTACCTTAAACTGCGCGTAGTTACCTATTTCTGACATTGGGAACGTTACGCTCACAACATCAGAGTCCACACGCATCGCCTGACTTCGAAGGGCGACGATACGCTGGCCAAATCCGCCAACAAACTCGGCTTGGCGTTGCACCATGTCCAGCCGATACATGTGCTGTAGGCCCAATCCATAGTCATCAATGACACACACGAGTTGCTCTGAAAACTTTGGTGCCGCTGGGACCTGGCTTGGGGTGGACATATCAGGCTGGCTGTCGTCACCGACATGAATGACAGGCCTACACCCGGCGCAGACAATGACAATCGTCGTCAAAAGCACCGTTTTCACGAAAACCTCCCGTTAACCCGAAACGATTCAATGTACAAGACACTGTTGTTTTGTCGACAAATAATACCGTTTTGGCATGGACTTTAGAGGCTCGCTAGAAGTGACAGGCGCCGGCATGGTGAACACTTACTTGTTGACCAGCGGGCCGACGTTGGCGGCCTAACAAGTTTTAAACTGAGTCTACAGCGGCAGCGCACTGCCGTCGTAATTGATGAACTGTCCGTTCAGCGCCATGTCCAACTCCTCAAAGCGCTGAGCCAAGGCCGCCGCGCTCTGCTCTACGGAAAGGTGAGCATTAGCACCGCCCATATCCGTTCGCACCCAACCCGGATGGTAGGCGGCGACTGCGATTCGTTCCTCGGCCAATTCATGGCTCAACGTCACCATGATGTTATTCACTCCCGCCTTCGAAGATCGATAGGCGTAGGCATTTGCCGCGTCATGCTGCTGACTGCCCATATGCGACGAAATAATTGCGATCCCGGCGCTATCGCTGAGACGCAGATGCGGCAAGAAGGCCTGGACGGTAAACAGCGGTCCTGCAATGTTGGTTTTGAGAACGTCAACAAACGTATCCATCGCCTCCGGGGTTAACGCGTTTTCGCTGCCCCGAAGACCACTGTAACCGTTCAGGACACCCGCATTGCACACCAGTAAGTCGACGCCGCCCACGACGTCGTTCGATGCCTGCTTCAACGATTCGGCGTCGGTCACGTCCAGTCCTAAAACACTGACATTGTCCGTCGATCGCGCCACTTGCTGGAGCGCCTCAGCAAACTCCGGCTGTCGGCATCCTGCATAGACATGCTCAGCGGTGTCGGAAAGTAACTGCACCAGGGCCAGACCGACACCGCGATTGGCACCGGTAATCAAAATACGCTTGGGCATATCAAACCTCCTGCTGAGAATGTGTGCGACCGCGAATCAAATCGGCCATTCGCTCGGCCACCATGATCGTCGGGGCATTTAGGTTACCGTTAGTAATGTGCGGAAAAATCGATGAATCGATAACACGCAGCCTCGACATACCGTGAACCCGCCCTTCCGAGTCCACTACGGCATCCCTATCCTTACCCATTCGACATGTACCGCACGGGTGGTAGGCACTTTCCGCGTGACATGCGACGAAGGCATCGAGGGCTTCATCACTCGCGACCCCCACACCGGGGCTCAACTCCGCTCCGCGCAAATGATCCAGAGCAGGCTGGGCGAAAATTTCACGAGCTTTACGAATGGCTGCACGAAATACCCGCCGGTCTTCCTCATGACTCATATAATTGAAAACAATCTTGGGTGGCTCATCACAACGCTTACTGCGCAGCGTGACCGCGCCGCGGCTCTTTGGCAGCATGGGCCCCACATGCACTTGAAATCCATGCCCTCGGGCCTTGGCGGAACCATCGTATGACATGGCTGTCGGCAAAAAATGAAACTGGATATCCGGTTGGCTTTGGGAGTCGTCACTGCGAATAAAACCGCCAACCTCAAAATGATTGGTGGCACCCAGCCCGGTGTGGGAAAGCAGCCACTGAAGGCCTATTTTCGCCCGCCCCAGCAAACCCAGGTGCTTGTGCAGCGAAATCGGTGGGATGCAGGCTTGCTGTACATACACCTCTAGATGATCCATCAGGTTCTGACCGACACCAGGCAGGTGTTGAACCGGCTCAATACCGACCGAACGCAAATGTTCCTTGGGCCCAATACCCGACAGCATCAGAAGCTGCGGCGAGTTGATCGCGCCGGCGCTGAGCAGTACTTCGCGCCCGGCAGTAATGCGGAGCGTCTTCCCGCGAACCCGGGCATCCACTCCCACCGCTTGCCCTTCGTGCAGACGAATGCGCTCGACACTGGCATGGGTCAGCACCCGAAGATTAGGCCGGTTGAGGACAGCGCGAAGATAGGATCGAGACGTCGAAGAACGACGCCCTTGGGCCACCGTCATCGGCATGGGCCCAAAGCCCTCTTGCTGAGCGCCATTCAAATCGTTGGTATGGGGATACCCTGCTTGTTCTGTGGCTCGAAGAAACGCTCCGTATAACGGATTTTTCAGACCGCCCGTGGTGGTACCCAAGGGGCCTTCACCACCCCGGTAATCGTCGGCATTACGCCCTTCGTCGGCACATTGCGCTTTCTTGAAATACGGCAGCACTGCTTCGTAATCCCAACCGTCGGCACCCATATCACCCCAACGATTATAGTCTTCTGCGTTACCGCGGACATAGACCATGCCATTGATTGACGACGAACCACCCAGCACTCGCCCTCGTGGGCACGCCAAACGACGCCCATTCATGTTGGGTTCGGGCTCACTTTGATAACACCAGTCAAACTTGGGCCGACCCATCGGCAGATAAAATGCGGAAGGCATAGCAAGCATCCAGCTTTTGTCCTCACCGCCCGCTTCCAACAAAAGCACCGACGTTTCCGGATCTTCACTCAAACGACTTGCCAGCACACAGCCTGCGGAGCCTGCGCCAACAATCACGTAATCAGCGCTCAATCCTTCTCCCGGCATATCAGTGACCTTACAGCAATGGAACGAAACTCGGTGGCTCTAGGTTAGGCGTTGCACATCGATGTGCTGAACGTTGAGGGAACTTACCTCGTATTCAACAAAATTCTTCACGTAAGCCGCATCTTTCTCCGCAGCCAACGCACCCAACGCCGTTGAAATCAGCGCTTCCAACATGCCAGCGCTGTCGGCTCCGTGATCCTGAGCCTGCTCGCCGAGCGTGGCGACCGTCTCTTTTGCAACACTCCATTTGGACATTGGCGTCTCCTTAAAAATCCTAGTTTTGCTTTCGAACCAGTTTACGCCGGTTTTTCAAACGCTCCTGCGCAATGGTTCTCAGATTCCACACAGGACAAACGTTTAGCTCGGCTCTAAATCCAGTTCAAAAGCATCATGAAGCGCGCGCACGGCGAGCTCGACATAGCGCTCTGCGATGACCACTGAGATTTTGATTTCAGAGGTTGAGATCATCTGAATATTAATGTTCTCCAGAGCAAGCCGATCAAATACCTTCGTCGCCACCCCCGCGTGGGACCTCATACCAACACCAACAATGGATACCTTAGCAATGGTGTTATCACCGGTTACCTCCCGGGCTCCAATCTCATTGGCAACGTCATGGAGCAAGGCCATGGTCGCTTCATACTCAGGCCGCTTGACCGTGAACGTGAAGTCCGTCATACCATCAACACCCGTGTTCTGCACGATCATGTCGACTTCGATATTTTTAGCGCCCACCGGCCCCAAGATTTTAGAAGCGATACCGGGCAAGTCTGGTACGCCTGAGACGGTAATCTTCGCTTCATCCACAGCATGCGCGATGCCAGACACTTCGGCTTGTTCCATCGTATCGTTCTCCAATGTGATTAACGTACCGGGGCCATCCACGAAGGTAGACATCACCCGCAAGGGGACTCGATATCGACCCGCAAACTCCACCGAGCGCGGATGCAATACCTTGGAGCCGAGACTGGCCAGCTCCAACATTTCTTCAAAAGTAATTTGTTGCAGGCGACGGGCACCGTCGACAATTCTGGGGTCGGTTGTATACACACCCTCTACGTCGGTACAGATTTCGCACTCGTCTGCTTCCAGGGCTGCTGCCAAGGCCACAGCGGAGGTATCGGAGCCTCCACGCCCCAAGGTGGTGATTTCCCCAAGGTCGTTCACCCCTTGAAAGCCGGCAATCACGGGTACGACGCCGGCCGCGATTTCACTACGTAACGCTTCGGTATCGATGCGCTCAATACGAGCGCGCCCGTGGGCTCCGTCGGTGTGCAGCGCGATCTGATCCGCAAGAAACGACTTAGCCGCTACGCCCCGTTGAAGTAGCGCAATACTCAGCAGCGCTACGGTTACCTGTTCGCCGGACGATGTGAGTACGTCCATCTCTCGACGGCTGGCAGCGGGACCGCCCAACTCATGCCCCATAGCAACCAGCCGGTTGGTTTCGCCCGACATGGCCGATACCACGACCGCTACCTGATGGCCTCGAGCCAGATACCCGGCAACGCGCTCCGCTACTTGGGCAATGCGCTCGGTACTACCCACACTGGTGCCGCCGTATTTTTGAACGATCAAAGCCATGTATTTATCCGTTAATTTGGGCCGAAACCCGATCATGTATTGCGATTAAAATCCGCCGAAGACGCGAAGGCGTCATGCCGACAGCTTGGCCTCCGCCCAGCTGCGGGCCGCACCTAAGGCCTCGACAATTGCGTCTGCGCGATCGCCGCCACCAGCCCGCGCAAGATCCGGTCGACCGCCACCCTTGGCTCCGACCACAGGGGCAATGGCCTGCATCAGCTCAGATGCCGACAGACGATCAGTTAGGCCCTTGCTTGCTCCAGCCACTAGCGCAACCTTGCCACCGTCGACGACCGCTAGAACGACGATCGCGTCGCCTTGCAATTGCGAGCGTACGGTATCCAGTGTTTGCATCATGGACTTGTTATCGCCTTCGACCTGAGCCGCTAAGAACTGAACGCCATTGATGTCCACTACCTGGCTACTTAAATCCGAACTTTTATTCGCTGCGAGCTGCTGGCCCAATTGCTCGACTTGGCGCGCCAAGGTTCGATTCTCTAACACCAGCTGTTGCAACCGGTTACCCAACTCGCGACGGCTCACCTTTAGCGTTTGACCGATTTCAGCGAGCATTTCCTGATCATCCCGAACGGCTTGCAGCGCTTCTTCGCCGGTAACCGCTTCTAGGCGCCGAATACCGGCTGCGATACCTGCCTCAGAGACAATGCGGAACAGTCCGATATCCCCAGTGCGGTTCACATGGGTGCCTCCACACAGCTCCATGGAAAATCCGTCGCCCATACTCAGGACTCGAACTTGGTCGCCATACTTCTCACCAAAAAGCGCGGTCGCACCGCCCTCGACCGCCTCGTCATAACTCAACAGTTGAGTATCAACACCGGTGTTTAAGCGCACCTGTTGGTTGACGAGATGTTCTATTTGTTCCAACTGGCTCGCCTCAATAACGCCAGTGTGCGCAAAATCGAAACGCAGCTTGTCCGCATTCACTAGGGAGCCCTTTTGTTGAACGTGGTCGCCTAAAATCTGTCGCAACGCCGCGTGCAACAAGTGGGTTGCCGAGTGATTTGCCCGAATTCTCTTGCGACTGGCGTCGTTCACCTCCGCCTGAAGGGTATCGCCGGGGGCGATGGTTCCGCTCAGCAGTTGACCGATGTGGAGGAATTGATCACCGCTGATTTGGGTATCAGACACATCAAAACGCGCTGTATCACTGCGCAGCATGCCGCTATCCCCTACCTGACCGCCGCTTTCGGCATAAAATGCAGTCTGATTCAGCACGACCACACCCTCGGGGTTTGCCGAATCTAAGGCCGACACGCTGTCTCCCTCGCTGTCAAAGACCGCCAGCACCTTGGCGTCGTTGCTCAGATGTTCATAACCACAGAATGCTACTTTTTCCTTCACACTGATTTTCTGACCAAGGCTGGTGGCGAAGCTGGTCGCAGCGCGTCCTCTCGCTCGCTGGGCATCCATCGCCTCATCAAAGCCTGCCTGATCGACTTCCATGTTCAACTCGCGGGCAACATCCGCCGTTAGATCTACGGGGAAGCCATAGGTGTCGTAGAGTTTGAATGCCACATCCCCCGGTAACGTGCTTCCAGAGACATCACCAAGTTCTTTTTTCAGCAACTCCATACCCTGATTGAGCGTTTCGCTGAAGCGCGCTTCTTCATCGGCCAGCGCACGGGTCACTTCATCGGCCCGATCGGCCAGCAGTGGATAAGCCTCGCCCATCTCCTCGACGAGCACCGGCACAAGCTTGTGAAAAAAAGGTTCTTTGATATCGAGCTTGTAACCGTGACGTAAACCTCGGCGAATGATACGCCGCAGCACGTAGGCGCGATCTTCATTGCCTGGCAACACCCCGTCAGCGATCAGAAAGGCGCTACTACGAATGTGATCCGCAATCACCCGAAGGGATGCCGTATGCAAAATTTGAGATTGATCGCTGATTCCCGCGTGCTTGCCAGCCTCTTGCATCAGGCGCGCGAACAGATCGATCTCGTAATTGCTGTGCACGCCTTGGAGTATGGCGGCCATACGCTCTAGGCCCATGCCGGTATCCACACCCGGTTGGGGCAAGGAGTCCATGCTGCCGTCGGCGTTGCGGTCGAACTGCGGGAACACCAGATTCTGAAACTCAATGAATCGATCGCCGTCTTCGTCCGGCGAACCTGGGGGACCGCCAGCGACGGAGGGACCATGATCGTAAAACAATTCGGTGCAAGGGCCGCAGGGTCCAGTATCGCCCATGGTCCAAAAGTTTTCTTCCAGATCAATGATGCGCTCGTCGGCAATGCCCAGTTTATCCCGCCAAATCTTACGCGAGTCGTCGTCGGTGGGATGCACCGTGATGAGAATTTTACTGGCGTCTAGACCCACAACATCGGTAGCGAACTCCCAGGCCCAAGTAATGGTTTCTTCTTTGAAGTAGTCACCAAAACTGAAGTTGCCCATCATCTCGAAAAACGTGTGATGACGCGCGGTATAGCCCACATTTTCAAGATCGTTGTGTTTGCCGCCGGCGCGAACACAGCGCTGGGCAGAAGTCGCGCGCGAGTACCCCGGATCGGACTTGCCAAGAAGCGGATCCTTGAATTGATTCATTCCTGCGTTCGTAAACAGCAACGTAGGATCGTTATTCGGCACCAAGGAACTCGAGGGTACGATGCGATGGCCTTTGGACTCGTAAAAGTCGAGGAAAGCATTACGTAAATCTGCAGTTTTCATCGTGTGGAATCTGGCCAACAAAAGAGCGCGAATAATAAATCATTCAGGACGCTATTGGCAGGACTCCGGCACGTTCTGAGACGACTTCTCGAGGCTTTTCTTAGGCACGGGTGGCTTGCGCGCCTCGCTAACACTCGTCGTCGTTCTGCTGTTGGCCAGACAAGCCGATTTTGATGGCTCTGGACGCGATCGCGCCAGAAAAACCTCGTCGCGCCAGAAACCGCGCCAAACGGCCGCGCTCCTTTTGATCGCGCTGCCACGCCTCACGCCGCTGATCTGCGCTGCCCGTCTCGTCAAACTCTCGGTTCTCTGCATCGTCAGACTCACTATCCGCTGCGCTGGCGTGATCGAACAACGCGCCTCGCGATCGGCCCCTGGATGCTTTCTTTTCTACTTGCGCAATGGCGTATTCCAACCAACGGTCCTCATGAGGCTGTAGCAGTGCATCAATTAAGTCCGAATCCAGTCCGTTTTGCTCCAACTCGCGAGCGATAAACACAGGACCGTAGCCACGGGCGACCCGACTCCGGCAAAACGCCTCGCCATATCGGGTGTTACACACATAACCCTCAGCCTGCATCTCTGCGACCACGTTAGCGACAGCGTCAGCGGAAAAACGACGCAGCAGCTTGGCCGACAGTTCTTTGACACTGTATTCGCGACCCGCCAGCAAACGGACCGCGGCGGCAAAGCATTTGGCTTCGCTACCTTGATCGCTACTGCCCTGACTGCTTCCTTTAACGTTTAGGCTTCTGCGATCGTTTCTGTGATCGTTTCTGTGATCGCCTCTCGGCCCCCTTCTTCCGCTGAAGAGGTCATCATCGCCTTGGTATGACATTAGCTGCTGGCCTCGCGGAAGAGCCGCTCCCCCCCGGGCCTAACCGCGTTATTGGTCAGCTAGGCCACTGTCGCCGGGTACTGTTTCGCCCGCGTCAGCGATCTCTTCGACATTCTTGCCCTCTCCGCCCAGCGCAGGCATCAATTGCTGACGAATACGGCCTTCGATCTCCTCTTTCAACTCGGGATGATCGTCAAGGAAGTCCGCTGCGTTCTTACGGCCTTGGCCAATTCGCTCGCCATTGTAGGAATACCACGCACCGGACTTTTCGACCATATTTTGCTCAACACCCAACTCCAAAATCTCGCCGGTTCGGTGAATACCCTGACCGTAAAGAATTTGGAATTCAGTCTGACGAAATGGCGGGGCTACTTTGTTCTTCACCACTTTCACCCGAGTCTCGTTGCCCACAACCTCGTCGCCATTTTTCACCGCACCGATTCGGCGAATATCCAGTCGCACCGACGAGTAAAACTTCAGTGCATTACCACCGGTTGTCGTTTCTGGGGAGCCGAACATCACACCAATTTTCATTCGGATCTGGTTGATAAAGATCACCAGGGTGTTTGACTGTTTGATGTTACCCGTCATCTTCCGCAGAGCCTGGCTCATCAGTCTCGCCTGCAACCCCACATGGCTATCTCCCATATCGCCTTCAATTTCGGCCCGTGGCGTCAGCGCCGCGACTGAGTCAACGATGATGACATCGCCCGCCGCAGAGCGAACCAGCATGTCGCAGATTTCCAGCGCCTGCTCACCGGTATCCGGCTGAGAAACCAGCATATCGTCTGTATTGACACCCAAAGCCTGAGCGTACATCGGGTCTAAGGCGTGCTCAGCGTCGATGAATGCGCAGGTGCCGCCCGCTTTTTGCGCTTCGGCGATTACTTGCAGTGTTAGGGTTGTTTTACCAGAGGACTCTGGGCCATATATTTCGACCACCCGCCCCTGGGGCAAGCCGCCGATACCCAAGGCGACGTCCAGACCTAGAGAACCCGTGGAAATAGACGGGACCTTGACCAGCTCTTTATCGCCCAAACGCATCATGGAGCCCTTACCAAACTGACGCTCGATTTGCGCCAGCGCAGCACTCAGCGCTCGTTCTTTTTCCGGACTGCTTTTATCTGCACTTATGCTCGCGGACTTAATGCTTTCTTTAGCCATTGTCTTTCCTCTCTTTATGTTGAGCCTTCTTGAATTGGCTCTTCCTATTTTTTGGCCTTTTTCATATCGGCCCTTTTACTATCGACCCTTCTAATTTCGGCCCTTCTAATTTCGGTCCGTCTAAACTCGATCCTTCTAAACTCGATCCTTCTAAACTCGACCCTTCGTATATTGGCCCTTCGATCGTCTGCTCACGTCTTTCGATTTGCGACCGGCCGGGTGCGACGTTACCCGTCAGCAACACCTGACAGGGAGTACTGTATATCCGTTCAGTAGTGCTCGCAAGAGGCGCCTACAACATTTCCTCGCCTATTCGCGCTCCCCCCCGGGGTATTCCTCGTCTTTAGCGCCACATATGGCGGCCAAGCGGACCGGCAAGATCACAAAACTCCCCCATGCCTGTTGACGATTATTTGCCCACTGTAGTTCACTGACCGCCCATCTGGGCTTTCACTACTTTCGCGGGATCACTATGCCTACTCATTCACCGTCGTCTAGCCCGTCGTCGTCTAGCCCAGCTGCTATGAATTCAGCCCCAGAAGCTGCCGCCAAGGTGACGCCCATGATGCAACAGTACTTGGGTATCAAGGCCGAGCATCCAGATGCCCTACTGTTTTACCGGATGGGTGACTTTTATGAGCTCTTTTTCGACGACGCGAAAGTCGCCTCTGACCTACTGGATATCACGCTAACAGCTCGAGGACACACGGGCTCTGAACCCATTCCTATGTGCGGAGTTCCCTACCACGCGGCAGACGGCTACTTGGCCAGGCTGGTAAAGTTAGGACGCAGCGTCGCAATCTGCGAACAAGTCGGCGACCCTGCAACAAGCAAAGGGCCTGTTGAACGACGGGTTCAGCGCATCGTCACCCCGGGAACCCTAACGGATGACGCACTCCTGGAAACCAAAACCGACAGCGCTATCGCTGCGATCTTCTTTTCCGGCGATGCCGTTGGTTTGGCTCTGCTCAATCTTTCCTCGGCGCAACTACAGCTGCAGCACTTGCGCACACCGGATGTGCTGTTGGATGCGGTTACGGCCATGCGGCCGGCAGAAATATTGTTGCCACTAAGTCACGCAAACCGGTGGCAGCAGCCGTTATCCAATTTCGCCGCGGTCACTTGCCTGGACGATGCTCACTTCAAACCCCAACAGGCGGCCAGACTGCTCAACCAGCATTTCAAGCACGACGTGCCCACGGTTGCAGGCTTAGCCTCCGACGCCCCTTGCCTCATTGCTGGAGAAGCCGCGTTGGCTTACGCCAAGGGCACCCAATGTCAGGACCTGAGCTTTTTGCAGACCGTATGGGTCAAAGAGGATCAGCAGCACATAGGTATGGACGCTCAGAGCCGGCGAAACCTTGAAATCGATGTCCGCAGTAACGGTGCAACGGATCACACGCTACTGAGTTTGATGGACACTACCGTTACCCCCATGGGCAGTCGGCTGCTTCAACGTTGGCTACACGAGCCGTTACAGGACATTCGTCAGGTACTGCAGCGTCAGCACTGGGTTAGCGACGTACTTGACGCCCGGGCCACGGACGAAATTCGCGGACAAATCAAACCTGTGGGTGACCTTGAACGCATTTTGACTCGTATCAACTTGGGTTCTGCATCGCCCCGGGATATTGGCAAGCTTCGAGATGCGCTGGGTTTACTGCCCCAGATCAAAGCCGCTTTAGTGGCGCTGCCCGGCGAACTCAATCAGCAATTGATTGAAGCCCTTGGCGACTTCGCTGAACTGCACGCGGAACTGGTTGGAACCTTGGTGGAAGAGCCTCCAGTTACCCTTCGCGAAGGCGGTGTGTTTGCCGAAGGATTCAACGAAGAACTTGACCAACTGCGTAAAGTCACCACCCACTCGGCCAACTGGCTGGCCGAGTTGGAGCGCGACGAACGCGAACGTACGGGGATTACGTCGCTAAAAGTCGGCTATAACCGCGTACACGGCTATTACATCGAAACCTCCAAATCCGCCAAGGGCGACGTTCCTGAAGAGTACATACGCCGCCAAACCCTGAAAAACGCAGAACGGTACATAACACCTGCGCTTAAAGCGTTTGAGGAAGACGCTCTGCGCAGCCAAGGCAAATCCCTGCAACTTGAGCGAACCTTGTTCGGCGACCTTCTGATCCAACTCGCCGACGGCGCGACGGCGCTGCGCGCCGCGTCGGAAGCGATCGCTCAAACCGACGTGCTTGCCTGCCTTGCGGAACGTGCATACAACCTCGGTTTCAATGCGCCTACCTTCGTCGACCAGCGCGGGGTTCTCATCCAGCAGGGTTGGCATCCCGTCGTCAAAAACAGCTCAACCGATGCCTTCATCTCCAATGATCTGATGCTGTCACCTCAGCAAAGTATGTTGATCGTGACCGGCCCCAACATGGGCGGTAAATCAACGTACATGCGGCAAACGGCCTTGATTTGCCTGCTGGCCTACGTGGGCAGCTATGTCCCTGCCGCCGCCGCAAATCTCGGCCCGATTGATCGGATTTTTACCCGCATTGGCGCCGCCGACGATCTCACCAGCGGCCGTTCAACCTTTATGGTGGAAATGACAGAAACAGCCCATATTTTGCACAACGCCACCGCAAACAGTTTGGTACTTCTGGATGAGATCGGCCGCGGGACCAGCACCTATGACGGCCTAGCTCTGGCCTGGGCCTGTGCGCAAAATCTCGCGGAGCAAAGTCATGCGCTGACATTATTTGCCACCCACTATTTCGAACTGACCAGCCTACCCACTCGCTGCCCCAACGTCGGCAACATCCATTTAAGTGCGAAAGAACATCGAGGCGACATCGTCTTTTTGTATCAGGTGCAAACTGGCGCCGCGAGCCAAAGCTACGGGATTCAGGTCGCCAAGCTGGCCGGAGTGCCGAAAACTGTACTGGATATCGCCCGCGCGCGACTGCGTGGGTTTGAGCAAAATGCGGTGCTCGGTGAAGCCGCGGCCAGCGGCCAGTCAGACCTCTTCGTCACTGGTAACGAAGACGAACCAGACTTCCTAGCCGATGAAGACGATATCGCGCGGCGCGAGGCCGCTGAAGCGCTGATTGACGAACTCAAGCGCATCGATGTCGACGAGTTATCACCGCGTCAGGCATTGGACGTATTGGATCGCCTCAAGCAACGTGCAGAGGAAGATTTCTTAAGCGACTAGACAGTACCAAGCCATTCGTTAAACTACCGCGCTTTTATTGGGTGCCTCGGGCAATTAAGGAATTCAAATGACGTTCATTGTTGGTGAAGACTGCATCAAGTGTAAGCACACGGACTGCGTTGAAGTCTGTCCGGTCGATTGCTTTTACGAAGGCCCCAACATGCTGGTGATTCATCCCGATGAATGCATCGACTGCGCTCTGTGCGAACCGGAGTGCCCTGTCGACGCCATTTTCGCTGATGACGAGGTGCCGGAAGATCAACTCGTCTTCGTCGAACTGAATGCTGAACTGGCAGAACTGTGGCCCAATATTACCGAAATCAAGGATTCCCCAGCGGATGCCGACGAGTGGGAAGGTAAACCGGGCAAACTTGCCTTGCTGGAACGCTAGCGGGCCGTCGTTAACGAATCAGGGTTTGTGGATTAATCGGCAGGCCCTTGCGTCGAAGTTCGAAATGCAGAGTCTGGCCTACCCCGGGCCTGGGTAATATGTCGGCGATTACCTCACCACCTCCGACCTGCTGCTGCTCGGCAACCAACATTTTCCCATTGAAGCTGTAGGCGCTGAGCAGTTCGCTGGAGTGTTTGACAATCACCAAGCGCTCGAAACCGGCAATACCGTTACCGGCGTAGACGACTTCCCCGCTACGCGTGTTGCGCACCCTCGCTCTGGACGAAATGGCGTAATCCAAACCCTTGCTGTTTTTGCCAAACACCACGCTGGGTTTTTGCGGCAGAGGTCGATGCCAAGTTTTTGAACCGCTTGCTGCGGTTTTCTGCGGAGCCTTTGCCGCCGCTCTTGCGGGTTCTGGCCGACGGGTTACCGCAGCCTTAGCTCGCGGGGTCTTGGCACCCGGCTGCTTTGGCGCAGCCTTCGGTTTGCTGGAGGCCTGAGCCACCGTAACGGTCGGTCTCTTCTTTTTCGCCCCGGATAGGGGCTGATCTGTCAAACGCAGTTTTTGGCCCGGGTAAATCGTAAACGGCGGTCCAATCTGATTCGTCGCGGCGAAGCGCCGATAATCCAAATTGAAACGCCAAGCGATGGAATAGAGCGTATCGCCACGGGCTACCGTGTACGTGGTTTGACCAGACTTGCCTGGCGACCGATCGGTTACCACAGGGGAACCCGGTGCGACGCAGGCCGCCAAGCATCCCGTCAACACGAACACACGGACCCACCGACACAGGCCCGCGGCTTTTCTCACGGTCACCGCTGAGCGAACTTGGACAGCAGCCATACACTGAGCCCCCCCAAACATCCAGCAAGCATCACCAAGAGCAAAAACGCCTCATCCCCTCCCTGGGCATATTCGTGGGGCCAGCGCAGATAGGAGAAAACGCCGCTTGAGCTAGGGTTTTGATCGGTACCGAGGGCCTGCCAAGGCCAGAGCTTCACGAGGGCTGTTGCCATAAAGCCCGTCAACAGCGCCAAGAGCGCATCGTGATAGCGTTCCAGCAACCACCCCAGCACTCGGGTGAACAGCAGCAATCCGCTCGCGCAGCCGCCGGCCAACACCGCTAAAAACAGCAAATCGATCGAATTTACCGCAGCAATCACATCGGTATACAGGCCCAGCAAGAGCAGCACGAAGCTGCCTGAAATGCCGGGCAAAATCCAAGCACAAACCGCCACCATGCCAGCAAAAAAAAGCGCCACCAAGGAACCGGAAAAATCTTGAGGAGGAAGGCTCAAAAACCCAAACCCAAGGACCGCGCCCACGGCGCCAAAGATTCGGAGGTTGCGAGCACTGCGTCCGACACCGATTTGGTAGACCGATGCGGCAATGACGCCAAAAAAGAACGCCCAGAGCACCGGAGCCGCTACGTCGAGCATGAAGCCAATCAGGCGCGCAAAAACCAGAATTCCCACACCCATACCGGCAGCCAGCACCATCAAAAAACTCAGTTGATGGTGCAGCCAGAAACGTCTGGGGTGGCTCAACAGGGTCAGCGAGGTCGGCCCGAAGGATGCCAACGCGCCGATCAACCGGTAATAGATACCACTGATGAACGCGATGGTGCCGCCAGAAACACCGGGCACCAACTCGGCCACTCCCATGAGCAGGCCGCGAACAAACACACCGAGAGTTGAGTCGGATTGGCTTAGGTCATCGGTTTTTGACATGGCTTACTCAAACCTTCTTTTCCGTTGCCGCTCAGGGTCGTTCTGACGTTTCTACTCAAACCATCGAACCGGCATTCAGGACGCGTTGCGGCGCAACCATCCTGGCCAGCTAATGCTGATTCTATTGTTTGGCCGTGCCATTGACCAAGGGAACGAAGTGCACGGCTTCCAGAATGGTTTCGACCAGTCCATCGTCGGTACGATCAATCACTTTCAACAACTGCGCCTGATCGGTTCCTACCGGAACCACCAGTCGCCCGCCAACGGCAAGTTGTTCGATCAATGCGGCCGGTATCTCAGGCGGTGCCGCGGTCACCAATATGCCATCAAAGGGGGCATTTTCTGGCCAGCCGGCGTAGCCGTCACCGTGGCGCAGTCTGATATTGCGTAACTTCATCGCGCCAAGTCGCTCCTGAGCCCGAGGCACTAAGGCTTCAATACGCTCGATGCTGAAAAGGCGTTGGCAAAGCGAGGCCAATATCGCCGTTTGATAGCCCGAGCCGGTACCCACTTCCAACACCCGCTCCCGGGGCCGAACGTTCAGCAGTTGGCTCATCAGGGCAACAATAAAGGGTTGCGAGATGGTCTGTCCGTGGCCGATGGGCAACGATGAGTCCTCGTAGGCGCGATGGCTCCATGCTTCGTCGATAAAAATATGTCGCGGCACGCTGCCCATAAGCTGCAGTACTACTTCGTCCTCAATGCCTTGCTCGCGCAGACGGGCCACCAGGCGATCCCGTGTGCGCTGGGAGGTCATGCCGATTCCCTGGAGATCGAACCGGCTCATTGACTTGGCTCCAAACTCATATCTCGCAGCGCAAACCACCGCCCTAGCATGACCGTAGCGTAGGCACCGACGGGCAAACAAAAGGTAGCCGTTACGGTCCCCGCCGATAGGTCTTGTTCGCAACCGACGTCCCATGGTTTCACCGCCAACCCGCGCTCGCCTCGATCTACCCCAGCGTATTCTAGGGCCTCACAAACCGCGCCTAAGGACTGGGACTCGTCAGGGGTTTTGATCTGTTCAAAGCTGCGCTGCTGGCGCCGCAGAGCTTCGCCAGTGCGGCGCTCACGACCCCGCCCCCACAGCGGCCCCGTGGGTATCGCTTCACCCAACACACCACCTTGACCCACTTCATCGCCATCGAGACAGGTTTTCCAGCTGCCATCTGCCACTCGAGCGGCTAGGAGTTCGTTGAACACCCAGCTTCGCAGTACGGATAGGTGCCAGCCTTTTTGCTGACGGCTAACCCGCCGGGCAACCCGCCGGTCTCGACGACGATTCAGCCAATGCAGAGCGTCGCCGAGGTTGTGCCTGCCAAAGCGCTGAGGGCCGAAATAGTTCGGAAAACCGGATTCGAAAGACCGGGTTAGCACATCAGTATCGACGGGCTGATCTACGCTTCTCAGGACGATTTGAAACCGATTTGCCTGATGCTCACCTCGCCGCAGCTTGCGCTGATGACGGTGACTGGCCAGCACTTTAATGCGTTCGTCACCTTCCGTGCGTTCAAGGCGTGGAATGTCTACCGCCTCTTCTGGACCCGGCAGGCGCACGCTAAACCACTGCCGAGTCAGTGCGTGCTTGTCTTTCATGCCAGCAAAGCCCACGTCTCGTTCAGGCACATCGAACTGCTTTGCCAGCCAAGCTGCCACAGGGGCGGTACTCAAACACCGTTTTTCAATGAAAAAGTANCCGTGCTCACCCGTNTGCGTAAACGCTGCGTCGAACTCTTCAGTGACCTGCCAGTCTTCNGGCTCGACCTTAATCTGNGCCGGCACTTGAGCGCTCTNTGGCGGAAACAGCGCCGGCTCAATGAACGCCTGACCGGAGTGCGCGGCCATCAGTTTTGAGGCTCGGGAATGAGATAAAACACCTCCCCTTCCCGTACCATGCCCAACTCGCTACGCGCCCTGGCTTCAAACGCGGCAGAATTGCTTTTCAGTGCCACGACTTCCGCCGTCATTTTCGCGTTACGCAACGTCAGTGATTCTGTACGCTGCTGCTGCTCGGTTTGCCGTTCGGCCAAGGCTTTGCGCTCAAAGTAGCCGGATTGCCCAAACCAGATCTGCTGCTGCAGGGCGAGTAGAATGACAGTTAAGATGCCAATGGCAATTTTCATGTAGCCACTACCCTCATCAGCCGATCAAGCTTGAGCAAAAATAGCGCTGCGTCCTGGGTACACCGCGTCTGGTCCCAAGGCCGCTTCAATTCGCAACAACTGGTTGTATTTGGCTACCCGATCAGAACGGCATAGGGATCCGGTCTTGATCTGGCCCGCTCCGGTACCGACCGCCAAATCCGCAATGGTCGTGTCTTCGGTTTCGCCGGAGCGGTGAGATATCACATTCGTGTAGCCCGCTTGTTTTGCCATGTTGATGGCTTGTAGCGTCTCGGTGAGCGTGCCGATTTGGTTGAACTTGATCAAAATGGAGTTGGCGACGCCTTGGTCAATTCCTTGCTGCAATATCTTGGTATTGGTGACGAACAAATCGTCGCCCACGAGCTGCACTTTGTCGCCCACTCGATCCGTCAGGGACTTCCAACCGGCCCAATCAGCCTCATCCATGCCATCTTCTACGGAAACAATCGGGAAGTTATCGCACAAATCCGCCAAGTAACCGACGAATCCTTCCGAGTCGTAACGCTTGCCCTCGCCAGACAGGTCATAGGCACCGTCAACAAAAAATTCGGAAGCGGCACAGTCCAAGGCCAGGGTAACGTCATCGCCCAAGCGATAACCCGCATTTGCGACCGCCTGCTCAATAACCTCAAGTGCTTGCGCATTAGACGCCAAATTTGGCGCAAAACCGCCCTCGTCCCCTACCGCTGTCGACAAACCCATACCTTGGAGCACTGCCTTCAGGTGATGAAAGATTTCCACACCGCAACGTAAGGCCTCGCGAAAGGACTCCATGCCGACGGGCTGAATCATAAATTCCTGAATGTCCACATTGTTGTCCGCGTGGGCACCACCATTGAGAATATTCATCATCGGCACCGGCATACTCATCGGACCGCCGCCGGCCAACTCGTTGATGTGCGTGAAGAGCGGACGCCGCTGACTGAGGGCTGCCGCCTTAGCGGCTGCAAGGGAGACGGCCAACATCGCGTTCGCGCCCAACCTAGCCTTGTTTTCCGTGCCATCTAAATTCAGAAGTCTGGCATCCAAGTCAAGCTGGTTACCGCTGTCGATACCCTGCAGGGCTGCACGGATTTCGCCATTCACAAAACCAACCGCCTTTGCCACGCCCTTGCCCATGTATCGCTGAGGATCGCCATCCCGCAACTCCAGCGCTTCGCGGCTGCCTGTCGAAGCGCCTGATGGCGCTGCCGCCTGGCCCTCACTGCCGTCTTCGGTACGTACGACGGCTTCAATGGTGGGATTTCCTCGGGAATCTAAAATTTCCCAAGCGAATACATCAGCGATCTTTGCGTTCATAGACTTTGTGTTCTCCTCTCGGTCTTCGAGTTATTGACTGACCTGATCTTCCAATCGTGGGGCGGCTTTGACTGTGGCATCTATGGCCTGAAGCTGTTGCAGCAGTTGCCCAACCAGCGCCAGTGGCCAAGAGTTCGGGCCATCGGATTTCGCTTCGGCGGGATTGGGGTGGCATTCCATAAACAACCCGTCAATACCCGCCGCTACCGCCGCCCGCGCAAGCACCGGCACCATCTCGCGCTGACCGCCGGATGTGGTCCCTTGCCCGCCGGGCATCTGCACCGAGTGCGTTGCGTCGTAAACCACCGGACATTGAGTTTGCCGCATGAGCGACAGCGATCGCATGTCGGACACGAGATTGTTGTATCCAAAACTGGCCCCGCGCTCGCAAACCATCACCTGCTTGTTGCCGGTAGAGAGCGCTTTCTTGGCGACATGAATCATATCCAAGGGTGCCAGAAACTGTCCTTTTTTGATGTTTACCGGAATGCCCTGTTCACAGACCTTGACGATGAAGTTGGTCTGACGACACAAAAACGCCGGGGTCTGCATGACGTCAACCACACTGGCGACCTCGTCCAAGGGTGTATCTTCGTGTACGTCGGTCAACACCGGCATGTGCAGCTCGGTTTTCACCTTCTGCAGAATTCTCAGCCCTTCCTCAATACCGGGCCCCCGATAACTGTCGATCGACGACCGGTTCGCCTTGTCGAAGGAGCTTTTGAAAATCACGCCGACACCCAGATCCTCGCCAATCTGCTTCAAGGTCTCCGCAGTGCTCATGATCAGGCTCTCGGTTTCGATCACGCAGGGCCCTGCGATCACAAACAAGGGCTGCCCATCACCGACAGTCATATGTGCTAGCTGCATGGTTCTACTCTTTTATCCGGTTAAGTGACATTCGCTTTCGGCTTGATTCAACACATCAAACCGCTGTTACTGTTTTTTCGCAACACCAGCATGAGCCAAACCGGCCTCAATAAATCCAGTGAACAGTGGGTGCCCGCGCCTAGGCGAGGAGGTGAATTCTGGATGGAACTGACACGCCAAGAACCACGGGTGATCTTCCAACTCGATCATTTCGACCAGCTCACCGTCTTCCGAACGCCCGCCGACAACCAGACCACTGTCGATCAGTTGTTCGACATAATTATTGTTCACTTCATAGCGATGACGATGGCGCTCATGCACGACCCCGGCGCCATACACCCGCTCGGCCAAGCTGCCCTGATTGAGTACGCAGGCCTGTTCGCCCAGACGCATCGTCCCGCCTAAGTCGTCACTTTGCGTGCGACGCTCTACATGNCCGCTCTGATCCGTCCATTCGGTAATCAAGGCAATCACCGGATGGGGTGNATCCTCTACTACCTCNGTGGTGTGTGCGCCTTNCAACTTGGCGCAGTGCCTCGCGAAATCGATCACCGCTGCATGCAGCCCGTAACAGATGCCGAGATAGGGTACTTTGTTCTCTCGAGCATAACCCGCAGCGAGAATCTTGCCTTCAAAACCCCGGCCGCCAAAACCGCCNGGCACCAAGATTGCGGCTGTTCCTTCAAGCAGGCTCGTACCCTTGGACTCCAACTCCTCAGCATCGATGTAATCGATGTGGATCTTAGTCTCGGTCTGGATACCCGCATGGGTAATGGCTTCGATCAGTGANTTATAGGCATCGAGCAATTCAAGATACTTGCCCACAAAGGCAATTTTGACCTCTTGCTTTGGCGCCAGCTGTGCATCAACTACTCGCTGCCAGTCGCTCAGGTCGGCTTCTGGGCATTCCAGCTGCAGCTGTTCCACCACGTAGGCATCGAGCCCTTGCTTGTGCAGCTCTANCGGCCCTTGATAAATCGTGTCGATATCACGCATACCGACGACACCGCGTTCCTCAACATTGGTAAACAGCGCAATTTTGCCGCGCTGGGATTCGGGAATCGGCGCTTCTGAGCGACACACCAAAATATCCGGCTGTAAGCCAATAGAACGCAGTTCTTTCACCGAGTGCTGAGTGGGCTTGGTCTTAATCTCTCCCGCTTTTCGCAGNTAAGGCACCAGGGTTAAGTGAATGAACAGCGAGCGCGTGCGCCCCACCTCCATACGCAACTGGCGAATGGCTTCCAAAAAGGGTTGGGACTCAATGTCGCCTACGGTGCCACCGACTTCCACAATGAGGACATCGACATCGTCTGCCACCAACCGGGTACGACGCTTGATCTCGTCGGTGACATGAGGAATAACTTGAACCGTGCCGCCCAAGTACTCGCCCTTGCGTTCACGGCGCAGCACTTCCGCGTAGACGCTACCCGTCGTGAAATTGTTGTTNCGGCTCATGCGCGCGTTGGAAAAACGCTCGTAATGACCCAAGTCCAAATCCGTTTCCGCGCCGTCNGCGGTGACGAAGACTTCGCCGTGCTGGGTCGGGCTCATGGTGCCAGGATCTACATTGATGTAGGGATCCATTTTGAGCACATTGACCTTGAGCTTTCGGGACTCAAGCTGGGCTGCCAGCGAAGCAGTCANAATGCCTTTCCCTAGGGAAGAAACAACACCACCCGTTACAAAAATATATCGCGTCATTGAACCCCATCTTTAGCCGCGTGCTGCTGACTTGTTTAGCCGCTTGCCGCTGGCGTGACCACAAAAAATGTTGCCACTGGGCGCATTCCGACACTCGATTTTGAGCGACAAGAAGCTGGGCAAGATGGACGGATAATCTAGCAGTTCACCCTGCCAACCTCAATCTTCCTGATGCACTTAAAGGCGGATTTAGCGGAATAATTCCGGAGACTTCGACCTCCATTGAACCGCGCAATACTGAAGCCGTTTATCGCCTGACAATTGTGTATTTGCGCGCTGCCAAATCTGTGGAATACAAAACAGGCCGACGTCGTCCCACAGCAAGGGGTATTGGCCTCGTCGCCACGGCGGAACACCCGCCTGTTGGAAGCGTCTTTTCAGTCGATCCGCGACCCCAGCTGACGGCTCAACGAGCCAATCTCGACAGGTCACCCTCAGATCTCCCACATAGGCAATGGCATCCATGTCATCGGCAGCGGCCGGCGTCAGATCCAGTTGATGCGTTTGCCATGGCACTCGCGCCGGCAACACCGTGGTGATCTCAGACAGAGACTGTGGCGCGGACTCACTTTGCGACTCAAAGTACAGGCTGTTCCGCCAGATCTGTACGCAAGCCGATCCAAGATCGAGGGTGGCGCGACCTGACGCCCGCCACTGACGCAGCAACTCGCGAAGCGCTGCGTCAGAAACATCGAACTGCNCTCGATGAGCCAGATAGGCCCGCAGCCAGACAACGCCAAGCTCGCTGGCTTGAGGAACCTGATCAAGGGGCACCTCATCACCCGCTTGGCCCACATAGTGCATCAGAAGCGCATGCTGGGCCGATAGAGTGTCCACGGAGCGCTGTGCGCCGCGGACGAAACTCGGCCACCTCCGATGTGCTTGGGGCAACACTCGGTTGCGTAAAAAGTTGCGGTCGAAGGTCGTATCACTATTGCTTGGATCGTCGACCCAGGCGACACCGTGCGCATCAAGGTATTCCAGCAAACAACTCTTGTCCCGAGACATAAACGGCCTGATGAACACCCCTTGCCCGAGACTGCCGTGACGTCGCATCGGCAGCACTCCCCNGCCCTGAAACAATCTCATGAGTACGGTTTCCACCTGATCCTGACCGTGATGGGCGAGCATCAGCACATCGCCCGACGCCATGTGGCGGGCAAAAAAGTCATAGCGGGCTCGACGCGCAGCGTCCTCTAGGTTGCCCTGAGTATCGACACTCAGGGTTTCTAGCGCGATCGGCACCCGCAGATCCTGACACAGCCGGCGGCAATGATCGGCCCAGCTCTGGGCGCTTGGATGCAACTGGTGATTGGCATGAAGCGCCTGAATACGATTCTGATGACCTAGGTGACGACTGACGCAGTGCAGCAACGCAGAGGAGTCCGCACCGCCACTCAACCCAACCAGGATACGTCCAGATACCTCGACGCCGCGGGCAGTCAACGCGGTTCTCGCCTGGGTCAGCGCTCGGTCAACATCTTCGTTTAATTCTAGAAACACTTTATAAGTCTTTGTTTATAAATGTTTTAGTAATTCAGCTTTACGCAGTCTTGGCCAAATTCCTGGGTCAAGGANTGCAGCAAATCGTCATTGGCCTGTACCCGCCACGGATCCCCCAAGACGATTCTCGCGACCGCCCCAGCATGTGGGTACAGCAACACAATCGGACAGCCGCCTACGCCGCCCATCGCCCCTGCCCGATGGGGCTGGACCAGTTTTTTCAGCTGCTCATTAAAGCCGTCCGGCAATCCGCATTGGGAAAAATCCAGCTCAAGCCCCCGACTGAATCGTTGACGTGCCTCGTCGATGGTTAATATGCGAGAAGCCCTGAGGGCCATCCCGCCGTTGTACTCATCGTGCTGAATTTCACCCTCGACCACCAGCAGTTCATCCTTACTGACCTTGCTACCGTACTGCTCAAAGGCCTCGCTAAAGAGAGACACTTCGAGTCGCGCGGTCCGATCGTCTAGCACGAGAAAGCCCATGGAGGTGCCGCGCTTGGTCTTCATAACACGCTGACTGACCACCATGCCCGCCACCCACTGGCTTTGCTTACCGGTGCGCAAATCCTTGATCGGGGTCCGGCAGAACTGGCGGATCTCGGACTCGTAGCCGTCAATGGGATGGCCTGTGAGAAAGAGACCGAGTGTGTCTTTTTCTCCATGCAGTCGCTGCATGGAGGTCATGGGCAGTACAGGCGCCTGAGAGACGCAATTATCCACGGTGGGTTCGGCAATACCGCCAAAGAGATCGCTAATACCCACTGCTGCGTTGCGTGCAACCTGTTCCGCACCCTGTATCGCCTGAGGCATTTGGGCATTGAGCCGAGCCCGCCCCTGATTTAGGCCTTCGTCTTGGGCGATAAAATCGTCCATGGCACCGGCGTTAATTAAGGCCTCGAGGACGCGCTTATTCACCTTTTTGCTGTCCAAGCGCTGACAAAAGTCGGCCAAATCCGTGAAGGGCCCGGCTTCTCTGGCCTGCGAGATGGCTTCGACTGGCCCCTCACCGACCCCGCGAACCGCGCCAAGGCCATAAATCACCGCGCCTTCTTGGGCACAAAAACGAAAGTCACTCTTGTTCACAGAAGGCGGCAGCAGCGCCAATTTCATACGCCTCACTTCTTCAACCAGAATCACCACGCGATCAATGTTCTGCATATCCGCCGACAGGTTGGCGGCCATGAATTCCGCGGGATAATGGGTTTTTAACCACGCGGTTTGAAAACTCAGCAGCGCATAGGTTGCCGAGTGAGACTTGTTGAATGCATAACCCGCAAATTTTTCCATCAGATCGAAAATTTCGTTGGCCAAATCCGTGGAAACGTCGCGTTCCCCGGTGCCCTGCAGAAATTGCTCTCGCACCTTGGCCATTTCTTCGGCTTTCTTCTTACCCATGGCACGCCGGAGCAAATCTGCTTGGCCAAGGGTGAAACCGGCCAACACTTGCGCAATCTGCATCACCTGCTCTTGATACAGGACGACGCCGTACGTGCCCTCCAGCACAGTGTCCAGCGTGGGATGGGGAAAGCTGACAGGCTCTTTGCCATGTTTGCGGTTGATGTAGTCGTCNACCGCCCCTGACTGCAGCGGCCCAGGTCTGAACAACGCCACCAGCGCGATAATGTCGTTAATGCTGTCCGGCAACAGACGCCGGATCAGGTCCTTCATGCCGCGACTTTCCAACTGGAAAATCCCGGTCGTTTCCGCCCGACGCAGCAGCTCGAAGGTGGGCTTGTCGCTCAGCGGCAGCTCTTCAATGCGCAACAGGGGCTCTTCAGCCTGATGCTGGGCATTGATGCTTTTGACCGCCCAATCGATGATGGTCAGAGTTTTCAGACCAAGAAAGTCGAACTTAACCAGACCGGCTCGCTCAACATCATCCTTGTCGTACTGGGATACCAGACCGGAGCCCGCTTCTTCTGTATACAGCGGTACAAAGTCCGTGAGTGAAGACGGTGCGATGACGACCCCACCGGCATGACGACCCACATTTCGCACAATGCCTTCTAATTTATAGGCCATGTCCATAATCTCCGACACCTCGTCATTTTCATTGACGAAAGCACGCAGATCCTCGCTGTCTTCCATGGCCTTGTTCAGGGTCATGCCCACTTCGAAGGGAATGAGCTTGGACAGCTTGTCAGCTAGGCCATAGGGCTTGCCCTGAACCCGAGCGACGTCCCGCACCACGGCCTTGGCTGCCATGGTGCCGAAGGTAATGATCTGACTGACCGCTTCGACACCGTACAGGTCACTCACGTGAGCAATCACCCGGTCCCGCCCCTCCATACAGAAGTCCACATCAAAGTCCGGCATGGATACGCGTTCTGGATTCAAGAAGCGCTCAAACAGCAAATCGTATTCCAGCGGATCCAAATCGGTGATGCCCAGGGCATATGCCACTAGGGATCCACCGCCGGATCCGCGCCCGGGCCCCACAGGTATGTCGTTTTCCTTCGCCCAGGCAATGAACTCCATCACGATCAAAAAGTAACCGGCAAAACCCATTTGGTTGATGACGTTCAGCTCAAAGTCCAAGCGCGCCTGATAGTCTTCAAAGGGCGCAAATTCGTCGCCGAAGGCATTGACACGAGTCACCGAAAGGCGCTTGTGCAAGCCCTCCATGGAGACGTCTTTGAGATACTCCTCTGGCGTTTTACCCCCGGGTATTGGGTAATCGGGCAAATAGTAGGTACCCAGCGAGACCTGCACATTGCAGCGCATGGCGATTTCCAGTGAATTGGTTAGGGCCTGTGGAATGTCGGCAAACAACGCCGCCATTTCATCCGCACTGCGCAGGTATTGTTGCGCGCTGTGTCGTCGCGGCCGACGCGAATCATCCAGCGCCCGACCTTCGTGAATGCACACTCGCGTTTCGTGGGCCTCAAAATCTTCGGCATTCAAAAAACAAACATCGTTGGTGGCCACCACACCGACATCCAACCGCTGAGCGGCCTGCACGGCCCACCCGATAAACGACTCTTCGTTGGGTCGATCCGTGCGAGTTAGCTCCAAATAATAGCGATCGCCAAACACGGCTCGCCACCGCTGCAGGGTTGCCAGAGACGTTTGCTCATCGCCGTTAGACACGCTGTGCCACAAATGCCCGCCGACCCCACCAGACAGAATGATCAGTCCTTGTTCGCGACTAAACAGCTGCTGTTCGCTCACTTCGCCTCGACGGTCGGCATCGGTATAACTGTTGGAAATAAGCGACAGTAAATTCTTATAGCCCTGCGTGTTTTGAGCCAGCGCCACGATCCGCGCGGCAGGCCCCTCTTCTTCCGGCGTTATCCAAAGTTCAGCCCCCAAGATAGGCTTTAGCCCCTTGGAAAGGCTGTTTTCGTAAAACTTCACCAGAGCAAACAGGTTGTTTCGATCCGTCAGAGCCATGGCCGGAATCTGTCGCGCCACCGCCTCGGATACCGCGCCCTTCACCTTCAGCAACCCTTCCGCGAGGGAGAATTCACTGTGCGCGTGCAGATGCACAAAGCGGTTTGGCGCACGCTTAGGTATCTCAGCGGCGGAGTTGTCGGTGCCCCCCAAAGATTCTGCCATCTGTTGCACCTCGCTCACGCACCGCCCCGCTCAGACAGCTGGGCAAGGGCCGCCTGCACGGGGGCGTAACTTCGGCGGTGTTCGGGACATGGCCCGAGGGTGCGCAGCGCCCGCCGATGCTTGGCCGTTGGATACCCTTTGTGGGATTCAAACCCGTATTCCGGATAACGCTCGGCCAGAGCCACCAGTTCTGCATCCCGGGCGACTTTGGCAACGATGGAGGCTGCGGATATCGCCGGTACGGTTTTGTCGCCCTGCACGATGGCTTCAGCGGAGACCCCAAAATCTGGCACTTTGTTGCCATCGACCAGCACATGGTCTGGTCGTGGGCTAAGACCCTCAACGGCTCGTCGCATGGCCAGATGGCTGGCCTGTAAGACGTTCAGGGCGTCTATTTCCTCGACGCTTGCGCGGCCAATGCTGACGGAAAGCGCCCGCTCCTTGATCTCGTCCGATAGCAACTGGCGGCGCTTCTCACTGATACTTTTGGAATCACCCAAACCCTCTATGGGCCGGGAAGGATCTAAGATCACCGCACACGCCACCACGGGACCGGCCAAGGGCCCAATCCCAACTTCGTCGACGCCTGCCACATGCGCGTTTGTGTTTGTGCCCAGTGTTTGCATCAACGATTTGGCTTCGCTTTCAAGTGGATAGTCTCACCACATTACCTCGAGCGCTGCATCGAGAAAACCTCAAGTTATGCCGAGGACGGCAATCGACCCTTTTCTCGCAACAGATCAACGACACCAAGAGCGGCTCCAGCCGAAGCCCCTAGCCCAGAAACTCCCGAGGCCAGCTCGCGATGCAGGTCGTCAAAGGCCTGAAAATAGTCGGGATCCTCTTGGCTTTTTTCAAATTCGCCCAGCAGCGCGCAATACATGGCCTCCGGTGTCGCCGCCTGCTGCACCAGCTCCGGCACCAACCGGCGTTTCGCCAAAATATTGGGAATAGCGATGTAGGGCGTCTTAAGCAAGGCATTGGCAATCAGAAAGGTCCAAAAACCCAACCGATAGGTCACCACCATGGGCCGGCGTAACAACATCGTCTCCAGCGTGCTGGTTCCCGATTTCACCAGAGCTAGGTCGCACGCGATCAACGGCACTCTCGCACTGCCCAGATGATGCAGCTGGTACACATCCGCGAACGGCTCAGCCAGNCGATCCACTTGGGCCTTACGCGCCGGGCTCAAACAGGGGATCACCACCTGCAGCGTTTGTCCACGNGTCCTCAGTTCGTTGGCTAACAGTCGCGCAGCACTCAACATGGGCGCCAGCATCANATCTACCTCGCTACCCCGGCTGCCCGGCAACAGCGCCAAACTGAGATGGGCCGGATTCAAACCCAGCTCGGCTTTCGCTGCGTCGCGTGCAGNCTCGCTGCCGGCCTCCNNTGAGATTTCCGAGGCCAACGGGTGGCCGATAAACCGCGCTTCGATATCGTGTTGTTGGTAAAACGCCGGTTCAAAGGGAAACAGGCAGAAGACTTTGTCGGCACAGCGCGCCACTTTTTTGGTGCGCCCGCGACGCCAAGCGTAGACCGAGGGGCTGACATAGTGCGCCGTGGCGANGCCGTGACGCTTGAGTCGACCTTCAAGAATGAAATTGAATACATTGAAATCGATACCCACGAAGGCGTCGATTCGCCGCTCAATAAACGNGGCCGCCAAGCGCCGGTACAGCTGATACAGATTGGGGAGACGCAAGAGTGGCTCGCGAAAACCGTTCACCGCTAGGGACTCAAAGTCAGCTAAGGTTTCAAGCCCTTCGGCCTGCATCAGAGGACCGCCCATGCCCACAAAATGCACCGCATGGGGCTTCAATTGGGCTTTAAGAGACTGCATCAATCCGGCACCGAGAATGTCCCCCGAAGGCTCCCCTGCCAGTAAGCCAATCAGTATGGGTTCATTCACCAATCCGTTATGAGCCACGCCCACTGCCACGAATAATCCCCACATCCGACGTTTCAATTGAACGCGCAAAGGTCTCTACCTCAGGGTGGGCGATGCGCAGCTCGCTCATTTGCGCCAGCGCATCCGATGACTTCAGTCCGCTTCGATAGACCAGTCGATGCGCTTGCTTCAGCGCCGCACGCGCCTCGTCACCGACATTGCGACGCTTGATACCTTCAGCATTCAGACCCACCGCCCACGCTGGGTTGCCNGCAACCGTCATGTAGGCCGGCACATCCTTGGTTACCAAGCTCATACCGGCGATATGAGCGCAAGCACCAACCTTGCGGAACTGGGGGATGCCCGCGTAGCCGCCAAAATTCGCGAAATCGCCGACTTCGACGTGACCGGCCAAGGAGGCGTTGTTGGCCATAATCACATTGTCACCAACGAGGCAGTCATGACCAATGTGCACGTAGGCCATCAGAAGACAATTCGCGCCAACGAGGGTTTTGCTGATTCCGCCCTTCGCCATTCCGCGGTGTATGGTCACGCCTTCTCGAATGATCGTGCCCTGACCGATTTCCAGCACCGAATCTTCACCAGCGTAAGCCAATGCCGGGGTATCNTCGCCGACGGTAGCGAACTGATAAATCTGCACATCATCGCCAATACGACTGGGGCCTTTGAGCACCACATGGGACTTCAGCGTGACGCCGTTACCCAGCACCACATGAGGCCCGACCACACAATAGGGTCCGATCTCGACGTTATCGCCTAACACGGCGGCGGCGTCGATAACCGCTGTCGGGTGAATCACGAGGTTTGCTCCACAACGGTTAGGACTGCTGAACACGCCAGTGCNCCGTCNACATAGGCAGAGCAGTCGAATTTCATCATCATTTTTCGGTCGGCCACGATCTTACTTTCCAGATCCAGGCGATCGCCGGGTATGACTTGNCGCCGGAATCGCGCTTTTTCCACCCCGCCAAACAGATAGTTGGTGCCGTCTGCCGGGCGTATACCCTTGGTCTCAAAGGCCAACACGCCGGACANCTGCGCCATGGCTTCCAGAATCAGCACCCCAGGCAGTATGGGCTGTCCAGGGAAGTGCCCGTTAAACAGCTCTTCATTTGCAGTGACGTTTTTGAAGCCCTTAATGCTCTCGCCCGCTATCGTCTCCGTTACCCGNTCTATCAATAAAAACGGGTAGCGGTGAGGCAGATAGTCAAACAGCTCATTAATCGTCTTCACATCACTCATCTTTGATTCCATCTTCTAATTTTTTTACACGTTTAAACAACTGACCGAGGGCGTTGAATTTCACNGCATTACGCAACCAGCTCCCGTGCTCAGAGGCAAGGATAGAGCCTGAATAGATACCCGGTTTGTCAATGGATTGACTCACCGTCGTTTTGACACTGACGACAACCTGATCACAGATTTTGATCGGGTTTTTCCCCGCAACACCGCAGCCTCCNGCAAGCACGCAATGCCGGCCGATTTCTGTACTGCCNGCCAGNCCNACNGCGCCGCAGATCAGCGTGTGATCACCGATTTTGCAGTTGTGCCCGATCTGCACCAAATTGTCGATTTTTACGCCGTCACCGATGATCGTCGCATCAATGGCGCCGCAATCGATGGTCGTGCCAGCACCGATNGACACATCCGAGCCAATACGCAAGCCACCGATCTGGGCAATCGCCTCAAACCGGCCTTTTTCATCTGGCGTAAAACCAAAGCCGTCTGCGCCCAACACAGCACCGGAATGCACGGTACAGCGCTGACCCAGGCTCACGTGGGGATATATGACCACATTGGGGAAAATTTTCGTTTCCGCGCCGATGGTCGNGTNATGACCTATCACACAGTTTGCCTGCACCACGGNACCTGCCTCGATGCTCACATTGGCTNCTATCNCCACATGAGCCCCAACGNAGGCGNTTGCAGNGATATCAGCCGTTGGGTCCACCACCGCGCTTGAGTGGATACCGGCGTCAACGTGCTCTGTGTTATCAAAAAGCTGCGAAGCCCGCGCGAAGGCCAAGTAGGGTTGAGCAACGATCAAGCAAGGCGACGGACTGTGGACCGCATCTTCGGCACTCAAGATCACAGCAGCAGCTTGAGTTGATGGCAATAGGGGGCGATAGCTGGCGCCCGAGAGATGCGTCAGCTCACCGGGGCCAGCGGTTCCAAGGCTGCCCAGACCACTGACTGTGACCTCGCCACCGCTTTTCAGAGCACCAGCAAAAGGGCCGACAATGTCGGCCCCAATATGCTGCGCTATCTGCGCTAACGTGAGCGATTTGTTGCCAACGGGCACGTTCGTTAGACCAGCCGATATTACTCGGCTTGTTCGTTGAGCTTTTCAGTCACGCGACGTGAAATGTCATGCTTCGCGTTCGCGTATTGCAGTTGGTTGGGCGACAGAATCAAGTCNATTTGATCGATTTGAATCAAATCGCTCAACACTTTTTCGTATTTGGGAGCCAAGGCCTGCAAGATTTCCTGACGACGGTCTTGGGCTTCTTTTTGCAGCTTCTGGCTACCAAACTGGAGGTCGGCCTGCATGCTTTCGAGATCCTTAATCGCCTTGCGCCGCTCAGAGTCGCTCATGACTTCACCATCTTTTTGCAGCTTGGCTTGNAACGCCTGCATTTCTTCTGCAGCGGCACGAAGCTCTTCCTGCTCTGGCTGCATTTCCTTGTTTGCCGCCTCAGCCAGCACTTTGGCTTCCTCGCTCTCCAGAATCGCACGTACTGGGTCGAGNACGACAATATTCATCTCTGCGCTCACGACNGGCGCGGTAAAGAGGATTGCCACCACGGCGGNGCTGACTAATTTGTTTAACATTTCTGTCTCCTGAAGTTTAAATCCGCCCTCATCGGCGGGACTATTCTATCCTACAACCCATTCCACAACGACCCTAGAACGTCTTCCCGAGCTCAAACTGGAAGCTTTCTTCTTCGTCAAAGAATTTGGTATTCATGGGTTTCGACACAGCGAAGGTCAGCGGACCAAACCCGCTCAACCAGCTCAGACCAAAGCCCGCCGCATATCGCAGCTCGTCCGTATCAAAGTCGAAGCAATTGGTACTAACGGACGGACACTCGGTGTTGAACACATTTCCCGCATCGAAAAAGAATGCCGGACGAAACTGTCGATTGTCTTCCACGAAGGGCAGCGGGAAGATCACTTCCGCGGAGAACTCCACCAACAGGTTACCCCCGAAAGGCTGACCATAGCGTCCATCGTTATCAAAATTGCCAATGATGATGGGGTTGCCATTGGCGTCCAGCGGCGGAGTACTTCGCGGCCCCAGGGTTGAGTTCTCAAAGCCGCGAATCGAACCAAAGCCACCGGCAAAGAAGTGTTCGTAGAATGGCAACGACGGGGTATCCCCATAGCTGTNGCCANAACCAAGCTCTGTTCTCAACTTGAGCGTGAAGATATCCGTCAACGGAAAGTATTTTTCGCCTTGGTAGGTCAGCTTNTAAAACTCTTGGTCACTTCCCGGTGCGGCAAGTACCACGCCTAAAGATTGGGATGAGCCGCGGTCCGCAAAGACGCCTCGATTCAACGTAGAACGAATCCAGGACAAATTGGCTTTGAAGTTCAGCGCTTCAGCGCCACTGCGGTCGATGAACTCCGAGATTTCCTGAGCGGCNGCATAGCCTTCTTTAATTTCGGTGAACTCCACGTTCATACCAAAATTGATCCGCTGGGTTTCACCAATGGGAAAACCGAAATTCACGCCGCCGCCAGCAGAGTCTGTGCTGTAACGGGCAATGTTCCGCGCGTCGTAGTCGAGTCTACGCAGAAATAAGCTGTAGCCTCGGCTGATCCCATCCAAGGTGAAGTANGGGTCGAAGTAGTTAAAGTTGACGGACTGCTGGTATTGCGAGTANTTNACACCCACGGACAGGGAGTTACCGCTGCCCTGCAGGTTCGACTGCTGGTAGTTCGCACCCAAAATCAGGCCGTATCCTTGGGAATAGGCCAAGGTGCCCGAGATAGCGCCTGAAGGCTGCTCTTCGACAGAAAATTCTACGTCGATTTGATCGTCGGAACCCGGCACTTGCGGCGTTTCGACTTCTACGCCTTTAAAGTAGCCGAGCCGTTCCAGNCGCACTTTCGACAGATCGATTTGCGATGTGGATGCCCACCCAGCTTCCATCTGGCGGACCTCACGGCGCATGACTTCGTCTTGAGTTAGCTCGTTGCCGGTAAAATTGATTCGACGCACGTAGGCACGCTTACCCGCATCAACAAAGAACTCGATGTCCACCGTGTCATCGTCATTCAGCTTGGGAACGCCGCTGGCGGTGGCAAAAGTGAAACCGCCATTGCCCAGGGCTCCGGTCAGGCGCTCTTCCGTCGCTGTAATCATCGCTTGGGAGAAGGTTTGGCCGGCCTGCACNATAATCAGACTCTCCAAATCNGCCGCGCGCACATCTCCTAGCTCGCCNACCAAGTTGACCTCGTTAATGGTGTAGACCTCGCCTTCGTCTAAACCCATCGAGATGTAGACCTGCTGGCGATCCGGCGTGATGCTGACTTGCGTCGTTGTAATGCTGAAATCCGCATAGCCCCGGTCTTTGTAAAACGCCTCAATCGTCTCTAAATCTCCTGAGAGCTTCTCGCGGGCGTATTTGTCGTCATTTCGGTAGAAGGACAAAAGGGAACGGTGCTTGAGCTCGAGAATGCCCAGCAGTTCCGCCTCGGTAAACGCGTTATTGCCCACGAAATTGATGTGGCCGATACCCGAGCTTTTGCCCTCTTCAATCTCGATCTTGATGTTCACTCGGTTTCGGGGCAAATCCTCGATTTCAGTATCAATGGACGCCCCATAACGACCTTGGGCAACGTACTGACGTTCCAGTTCCAGGCCCATTCGTTCCAGGGTCGCTTGTTTGAAGATTTCGCCTTCTTGCAAACCCTGATCGGCAAGGCCCTCCAACAGAGCGTCGGATTCNATGGCTTTGTTGCCGTCTAACTCGATGGATTCGATGGCGGGACGTTCCGCCATGGTGACGATCAACACGGATCCATCCCGAGCGATCCTGATGTCATTAAAGTACCCCGAAGCAAACAGAGCTCGGGTAATTTGACGAACGGCAACATTGTCCACGCGATCACCAACGCCGACCGGGATAATGTTAAAAACCGTTCCGGCAGAAACTCGCTGCAGACCCTGTAAGCGCACGTCAGCAACGATGAATTCCGACGCTTGATCGAGGTTATAGGACTGCAAAGGCTGCACAGCCGCTTGAATACCACGACTGAACAATCCGACNCTCGCGANNACGATAAGGCTTAAGCATATTGGCTTAGCCAGGATCTTTCTTAAATGAACCTGCATGTAGCGTTCCACTTTATTTTTCAGTCACGTTAGTTCAGCTACCGTTTCCATACCTCACCTGTTGGCAGGCATAACGATCAGCCATCCGAAGAAGGCGCAAGGGTAAACGCGTGTCCTACAACAGTCGAGCCAAATCGTTGTAGGTGACGAAAATCATCACCGCCCCAAGCAGCAAAATACCGATCTGCATCACACTCATTTGCAGCCGTTCGGACAGCGGTTTGCCGCGCAGCATCTCAAGACTCGTGAAAACAACGTGTCCACCATCCAACATGGGAATGGGCAGCAAATTCAGCACACCCAAGGAGACGCTCATCAAAGCCATGATATTGAGAAAGAACTGCCACCCCACTCGCACCGAGTCTCCGGCGATTTTCACGATGCCCACCGGACCCACGAGATTCTCAGCCGACACACTTCCGACAATCATTTTTTTCATCATGCTCAGGGTCATGACCGTCATATCCCAGGTCTTGGCCGCGCCAAGCTGAGCAGCCCTAACCACCCCGTATTGCACTTTTTCGCGCACCGGTGCGACGCCAAGTCTGCCGATGGTGCTGCCGTTTTCTGCAGTCACTGCCTCGGGAACGGCTCGGACAAACAATGTTCTTCCCTTTCGAAGCACCTCAAAAGTCAGTTCTCTACCCGGTGAATCGACAATGTAAGAGACCCACTCGGACCACTGACTGACCGGTTCTCCGTCCACGCCAACAATCCAATCACCGGGTTGCAGTCCAGCGCTGGCTGCCGCGGAGTCTTCAACGATCTGTCCTACCACGCTCAGCCGCATTGGCCGTAAACCAAGCGAACCAAACAAATCTGGCTCACCGACCCCCTGGTGCCAGTTGGTGATAGGCAGTGCCACGTCCGATGGTCGATTAGAGGCCAGATCTACGATCCCCAGCACGATGTCCCCGCTTTCGCCCAGTCGATCGCCTAATCCCATGGCGATGTCTTGATAGTTTTGCACCGAGGAACCGTCAACCGCGACCACTTCAAATGGGCCAGTCACCTCGGTTTGGGCCAGAATACCGCCGGGCTCGGCGCCCGCGAACGTGGGAGTAAACTGCAATGTGCCGACCATGAACAAGGCCGCATAAATCACAATAGCCAGAATGAAGTTGGCGATAGGCCCGGCTAGTGAGATCGCGATACGCCACAGCGGAGACAGGTGGGTATACCCTAGGGCATCCGTGGGAACCGAGCCTTCCACCGCCTCAGCGTTAACCACGGGGTCCCTGTCGTCGTACATCTGCACGTAGCCGCCAAAAGGAATCGCGGCTAATACGAACTCGGTTCCATGGCGATCAGACCAGCGCAGCAACGGGCGGCCAAAACCCACGGAGAATCTGACCACATGCACGCCAGAGCGCCGAGCAACAATAAAGTGACCAAACTCATGAAAAACAACGATAACGCCCAACAGCAACAAGAAAGCGAGCGGGTATTGCAACCAATCCATCAAACGATGCTCCAAACCAAAAACGGCAGCACGGCCACGATGGAATCAATACGGTCTAATACGCCCCCGTGTCCCGGCAATATGTCTCCCGAATCCTTAACTCCTGAGACGCGTTTCAGCAGACTTTCGAACAAATCGCCGAAGATCGACACCACACTCATCGTAATCGTTAGACCAATCGCAGCATAGAGTCCCATCCCGCCGGAGTAGACTAAAGCCCCGACGCAAATAATCAACGCCAGACACATCCCCCCCGCAGCTCCTTCTCGAGTTTTGCCCGGACTGACATTGATGGCCAACGGATGCTGCCCATAGGCGCGACCCACAAAAAAAGCGCCCACGTCCGTCGCCGTCGTTAAGACAAATAGCCATAGCAGCCACAGCTTGCCGTGTTCGGCTTGAAACAGCGTCACCAAGCTGATCCATGCGCTGAGCATCAACACCCAACCCAACACGCCGGCAACCCACCGGTTTTGATAGAACACAGAAAACATTGGGTGCAGCAATATGCTGGCGAAACCAAACAACCACATCAGACAGGCCAACTCCAGAAACTGGGGCCATAACGTTTGCTGGGTTAAGGACATACCCACCAGCAGCAACCACCCGGCAACGTAGGCCAGTCGTTGCTTGGTCGATGTCAGGCCAGCAAACGCCGCCCATTCATGCACACCGACGCTTGCCGCAGCGGCAAAAATAATGGCAAAGAGCCAAAGCGGAGCCAAAAAAATCGTCGCAACGGTCAGCCCTGCCAAGCCCAATGCGGTGTAGATACGATTGCGCAGCATGCGCTATTTCCGCCGTCCGAATCGACGCGTTCGCTGCGCGTAGGTCGCTACTGCGTCTTTTAGAGCAGCGGCGTCGAAGTCTGGCCAAAACGCTTCCGTGAAGTACAGCTCGGTATACGCCAAGTCCCAAAGCAAGAAATTACTGATCCGGTAGTCGCCGCCTGTGCGGATCAACAAGTCAGGCTCGGGCAAGCCCTGCAGACTCAACGCGTCGGAGAAGCGGGCTTCATCTACGTCTTCAAGCCGTAAGTCGCCATCTACCGCCTGCTGCGCTAGCTGCTTGGCGGCATTGACGATATCCCATCGACCGCCGAAATTGACGGCGACGGACAAATTCAACCGTGTGTTCTGAGCGGTCAAAGCCTCGCAGTCCGCCATCATTTGCTGCAGATCATCGGCAAACTGCTCGCGTTCGCCAATCACCCGCAAGCGGACGCCCTGCTTGTGCAAATAATCTATTTCCGTGCGCATCACATGGCGCATCAGATCCATAAGCAGTCCAACTTCTGCATTCGGTCGATGCCAGTTTTCCGTGCTGAAGGCGAACACCGTCAAACTGCTGACACCCAGTTCCGCACATGCCTCAGCGATGGGACGCAGGCGCTTGGCACCGGCTCGGTGTCCGGCAGCACCAGGCAGATGGCGTGCACTTGCCCAGCGATGATTACCGTCCATGATAATCACGACATGTTCAGGGATCGCGTCGCCATCTTGCAGCTCCAGCGTCTTGTGCGAGGACTCGTCCGCCGCGGACTGAACCTCCGTTAGCGGTTGATGCTGACTTGCGTCTTGCGATGAATCTTGCATGGAAGGATATCGGCCTTCAGATTTCCATCAATTCCGATTCTTTTGCCGCCAACGCTTTATCAACTTCTGCTGCACGTCGGTCGGTGTACTCCTGCGCCCGATCCTCACCGCGGCGAGCGTCGTCTTCAGAAGCTTCTTTTTCCTTCACCAGTTCGCGGATGTCCGCAATGGCGTCACGTCGGATATTCCGAATGGAGATCCGGCTATTTTCCGCCTCTGCTCTCGCCTGCTTCGCTAAATCGCGACGATTTTCTTCCGTCAGCGGAGGCAGCGGGAGCCGAACCACTTCGCCATTGTTCACCGGTGTAATCCCCAATTCGCTGCGCAAGATGGCTTTCTCGATCTCGACGACTAGGGGGCGTTCCCAAGGCGCCAACAGCAAGGTACGTGCGTCTTCTACCGAAACAGACGCGACCTGATTAAGAGGGGTTGCGACGCCATAATAGTCAACGGTGATACCATCCAACAGCGCAGGATTGGCGCGACCGGTGCGGATTTTGCCAAAGGTATTGGCCAGCGCATCCAGCGTCTTACCCATGCGCTCATCTGCATCCTGCAGTATTTCATCAATCACGAGTACTTCCCCATTTCATTGAACTGTCACTTGATGTGCGTGTGCTTTTGATGTGTCTTGCGCGATCATAGGCAGAAGGGGGCTAGGACGCCAGCCGCAGGGCCTGAGATATCGCAAACTATCCGTTATTTCGTCGTATTCAGGGCGTTAGTTCTCAACCCGCGTTCCGATATCCGCCCCTTGACTGATCGCGACCAGAGCGCCCTCCGCATTCACGTCAAAAACGACGATGGGCATGTGATTTTCTCGACACAACACCATGGCCGTCAGATCCATGACGCCGAGTTGCTGTTCCAGTACCTGATCAAAGGTTATTCGCGAAAAACGCGTGGCTGACGGATCTTGTTTCGGATCCGCAGAATAGATCCCGTCCACATTGGTCGCTTTGAGCACTGCATCCGTACGCAATTCAATCCCGCGCAGACAGGCTGCCGTATCCGTTGTGAACAGGGGATTGCCGGTGCCTCCACTGAGAATGAGGACTTTGCCTTGGGTCATGGCTGCTTGGGCTTGATCACGCTCATAGGCTGGCGCGATGCCGGGAATGCCCGTTGCGGTGTAAATTTGATTGGGGATGCCTTCGCGTGTCAGAAAATCCCCCAGAGCGAGCGCATTCATGATGGTTGCAAGCATGCCCATGCGATCGCCGACGACACGATCCATTCCAGCCTCGGATAGGGCCGCTCCCCGGAACAAATTGCCCCCACCCAGTACCACGCCAAGCTCAATGCCGGCGTCAACCGCACCCTTTATCTGTCGGCAAAAATGCCCCAATACCGCAGGATCGATACCTTGGCCGGCGTCGCCGCCCAAGGCCTCTCCACTGAGTTTCAGCAGTAATCGGGGCAACGCGCTATTCGCTGACTGCGAGTTGCGCGGCAACCTCGGCAGCAAAGTCCGCTTCTTCGACTTCGATACCTTCCCCTACCTCGTAGCGCACAAATTGCACGACGTCGGTATTGGCCTGTTTCACCAGCGCGCCAACCTTCGTGTTACCGTCTTTTACGAATGGCTGGTCAAGCAGGCTAACTTCCGCTAGGTATTTTTTCACCCGACCCTCTACCATCTTGGCGACGATTTCTTCGGGCTTGCCGCTGTCTTGAGCCTGAGACAAGTAAATCTCGCGCTCTTTGTCGAGCACATCCGCAGATACGTCTTCGCTTTTCACGACCATCGGATTGATGGCGACAACGTGCATGGCCAAATCGCGCCCTACTTCGTCAGATTTTGTCGTCAGTTGCACAATGGCACCACGGCGCTGGTCGCCGTGCATGTAGTAGCTCAGTGCGCCCTCGGCGGACTCAACCACCTGGCCACGACGAATGGTCATATTTTCGCCGATTTCCTGAACCAGCGTTTCACGCTCTGCGTTCAACGCTTCAGACACCGAGCCCAAATCACCATTATCGAACAAGGTCTGGGCTACTTTACTGACAAAGGCGATGAACTTTTCGTTCTTAGCGGCGAAATCTGTCTCGATATTTACTTCAACCATGGCCATGCGGGTGCCGTCTTCAGCAACCTTGACACCGAGTAAGCCATTTGCCGCCGTACGGCCTGCTTTTTTCGCCGCCTTCAAAGAGCTCTTCTTGCGCAGATCTTCGATGGCCTTATCCATGTCGCCATCGGCTTCTACCAATGCCTTTTTGCAGTCCATCATCCCTAGCCCCGTGCGCTCACGCAGCTCTTTGACCATTACCGCTGAGATTGCCATGTCTTACTCCTTGTCTGCGTCTGTGTTGCTGCCCGCCTCGGCTTCAGAGGCCTCGGCAGCAGCTTCTGCTGCTTTCGCTTCGTCTTCGGCTGCAAACGCTTCATTGACACTGGCAGCTACCGCTTCAGAGATTTCAGCTGTCGGCGCCGCGACTTCTTGTACTTCGACAAATTCATCGGGATCGACATCTGTAGCGACATTGGCCTTGCCTTCGGCAATCGCATCTGCGACCGCTGTCACATACAGGCGGATGGCGCGAATCGCATCGTCGTTGCCAGGAATGACGTGATCAACGCCTGCTGGATCACTGTTGGTATCCACCACGCCAAACACCGGAATACCGAGCTTGTTCGCTTCAGTGATCGCAATATGCTCGTGCTGCACATCAACAACAAAAATTGCGTCGGGCAAACCGCCCATTTCTTTAATACCACCCAGACTGCTTTCCAGCTTGTTCATCATGCGGGTACGCAGCAGGGCCTCTTTCTTTGACAGTAAGTCGAAGGTGCCGTCTTGGGATTCGGTTTCCAAATCAATCAGGCGCTTAATGGACTGACGAATGGTCTTGTAATTGGTGAGCATGCCGCCCAACCAGCGCTGATCCACATAGGGCATGCCAACCCGGGCCGCCTGCTCGGCAATCACCTTGGCTGCTGCACGCTTCGTACCAACGAACATGACTTTCTTGCCCTTGGACGCCATGTTGCGCACTTCGATCAGCGCTTCATTGAACGCAGGAAGGGTTTTCTCAAGATTGATGATGTGAATCTTGTTACGAGCACCAAAGATAAATGGTGCCATTTTAGGGTTCCAGAAACGGGTCTGGTGGCCAAAGTGCACGCCAGCGGCCAGCATGTCTCGCATACTTACAGTCATTTTTTTTACTCCGGGTTAGCTATTTGCCATGCCTCCCAAATCCCAACCGAACACGCTTCCTGAAAGAAACGCCCAGCACCCGGGGACCTGTGTCGAAGCAGACAATTTTTTATCTGTCTCAAGTTGTCTATACTGCGCCGCGTTACGGTTTACGCCCTTTAGAGCACTTACCTGCAAGGCCGCTAAGACCATGAAACATTCTCGTTTCGCCGAACATTGAACTATCCTCTGTCCGCGCGGCGCGATTTATACCACAAACGACTTTCTGAGATAAACGGATTTTCCAATGACAGCGCGGATAAATAACGAAACTGACCTAGCAGGCATGAGAGCCGCCGGCCGCGCAGCGTCCTCTGTGCTGGAAATGATCGGTGAGCATGTGCAGCCAGGCATCACCACCGACGAGCTAAACCAAATTTGTCACGACTACATCGTCGATGAACTCGACTGCATCCCTGCCCCGCTCAATTACGGCGGTGGTGGTGGCCAAATGCCCTTTCCCAAGTCCATTTGCACCAGTGTGAATCATGTGGTCTGTCATGGCATTCCCAGCCCCAGCAAGAAACTGAAAAATGGCGACGCGATCAACATCGACATAACCGTCATCAAGGACGGCTATCACGGCGATACCAGTAAGATGTTTTTTGCCGGTGAAGCGTCCGTAATGGCAAAGCGCCTAAGCAAAATCACCCAGGAATGTATGTACAAAGGAATTGAACAAGTTCGCCCGGGGGCCCGGCTGGGTGATATTGGCTACGCCATTCAGCGCCACGCGGAAAACAACCATTTCAGCGTGGTCAGAGAATTTTGCGGCCATGGTATTGCGAAGGTGTTTCATGACGACCCCCAAGTGCTCCACTACGGCCGGCCAGGCACCGGGGTCGTTCTGGAAGAAGGCATGTCCTTTACCATTGAGCCTATGATCAATGCGGGCAAGCGGCAGATCAAAATCCTGCCGGACCAATGGACCGCCGTGACCAAGGACCACAAGCTATCCGCCCAGTGGGAGCACACGCTCATGGTCACAGCCGACGGTTTTGAAATCTTCACACTGCGAGCTGAGGAAAACTTTGGGTAATCGGCGCATTCTTGATCGTCTTAACACACCGACCCAATCTGCCGCCCCCCCAACAAGGCCTGCACTATGAGCTTGGCGGTCAGTATCATCGCTCGCCGGGAGACCCTAGCCGAGGCAGTAGAAGCCTTGGCAGACCGGTATTGGAACAACGAGCCCGTTGAGGACTTAGTCAGCGGACTGACCCAGACCTTTGATTCGCTGATCATCGATCTGTGGCAACAGCACTTCAACGAAATCAGCGGTTGCGCGCTCTTCGCCGTGGGCGGTTACGGGCGCGCGGAGCTACATCCCGGCTCGGATATCGATATTTTGGTTCTGGCCGAAAAGCCGCAGCGGCACAGAGAGGCCATTGAAGCCTTCCTGCGCGACGTCTTTGATCTCAACGTCGAAGTCGGCCACAGCGTGCGCGACATCAAAACCTGCATCAAAGAATGTCGGGGCGATATTACCGTGGCCACTGCCCTGTTCGAACGCCGTTTTTTGACCGGTGACGCGAGCCTCATCGCCCCGCTCGACAAAGCCCTACAGCACCGCAAAATCTGGCCTATCGAAGATTTTTTCCTCGCTAAACGGGACGAACAGGTGGCGCGCCATCGCCACTACGACAACGTCGACTACAACTTGGAGCCGAACATCAAAACCTCTCCGGGGGGATTGCGCGACATCCACACGACGCTTTGGATCTGCAATCGACAGTTTGGTACCACGGACATTGAAGAACTGGTTCGGCTGGAAGTGCTGACGGATATTGAGGCTCGATGGCTCAAAGACGGCAAACGGTTCTTATGGTGGGTTCGATACGGCCTGCACACCTTGGCCGGACGCAAGGAAGACCAATTGCACTTTGCCCGACAGCGCGAGTTGTCCCAACGTTTGGGGTTCATGGACACCGAGAGTAAATCCGCTGTTGAGCTGTTCATGCAGCATTACTATCGCCACGTCATGGCCCTGTCTGAAGTGAACGACATCATCCTGCAGTACTTTCAGGAAGACATTGTCGCTAAGAAGAAACCCACCATGGAGCCGCTGAACGAACGGTTCAGACTGGTCAATCGACGGATCGACGTGGTCCAACCCGACATTTTCCTGAAAAACCCCTCTGCTATGCTGGAAATGTTCCTGCTGATGGCCCAGCGGGAGGAAAATATTCGGGTTCGGGTGACGGCCATTCGTGCATTGCGCGATGCCGTGCATCTGATCGACGAGGAATTCCGCCAGAATCCAGAAAACTGCCGTCTGTTTTTGCGTATTCTCAAAGCCCCATACACCGTGGTGACACAGCTCACTCGGATGCGGCGCTACGGCGTGCTCGGCCGCTATCTGCCCGCCTTTGGCGACATCGTCGGCCAAATGCAGCACGACCTGTTTCATATCTATACCGTCGATGCCCATACCATGATGGTGATCCGGAATATGAGGCGCTTTCGTTACGAAGACGCGCTGGATACTTTCCCCATCGCCCATCGATGCGTCAAAAGTATCCCGAAAGGTGAGCTGCTTTACATTGCCGGCCTGTTTCACGACATCGGCAAAGGGCGCGGCGGCGACCATTCGGAGCTGGGAGCCGAAGATGCCCGCGTGTTTTGCGAACAGCACGAACTGAACGAAACCGATACCGCGCTGGTATGCTGGCTGGTGAAACGTCACCTCTACATGTCGTCTGTGGCACAGAACCAGGACATTTATGATCCAGAAGTCGTGGCGGAGTTCGCCCGAGAGGTGAAGTCTCAAATGCGTCTGGACTATCTCTACGCCTTGACGGTTGCCGACATCAACGCGACCAATCCAACCCTGTGGAATGGTTGGCGAGCGACCCTGATGCGTCACCTCTATGCAGAAACCCGGCGCGTTTTTCAGACTCAGGAAGAACCGTTGGACCGACAAGAAAGTATTCAGGCCTTCCAAGAGAGTGCTCTCGACCAGCTCGAATCCGACCTGCCAGACCGACAGGCGGCTGACCTCCAACAGATTTGGCAGGACCTTGGCGAAGATTTTTTCTTGCGCCACACCACGCCCGAAATCGTATCCCTGAGCAAACGACTGCTGGAGCATGGCGATAACACCACGGCCTTTGTGGGTCTTTCTGCGCCACAAACCGGCGCAGCCGATGAGGGCGCAACCAAGATTTACGTTTTGGATCAAGACCGACCAAAAACCTTTGCAGCACTGGTCGTCACACTGAGCCAGCTGGGACTCACCGTGGTTGACGCCTACATCAGCAGGGCCAGCAGTGATCGCTACTTCGATATGTTTACTGTCCTCGACGAGGACGGAACGGAAGTATCAGACCCAGCATTGCGCGACGGCATTGTGGACCGGGTGAAAGCCACGCTCGCGAATCCCGAACCCGCGACCAGTGGTGCGACTCAGCGGGTGTCACGGCAGCTCAAAGAACTGAAAGTGCCCGCCAGCGTCAGCCTCACGGCCCAAGAAGATGATCTCACCGCCGTACTGAACGTAACGGCCTCTGATCGTCCGGGCCTGCTGGCGAACATCGCCTTGGTACTCGTCGAGCTGGGTTTGGAAATCACATCAGCGCGCATCACTACCCTAGGCGAGCGGGTGGAAGATGTCTTTTTGGTCACCCGAGCGGACGGACAGAGCCTAAACGATGCGCAGCAATGCTATGACATCGAACAGGCCATTCGTCAGCGTTTGGATCAAGCCCTTTAACTCGTCAGGACAGGAATACAACCGCCGTGTCGAACCACAGATTAACGCAGCTCCAACCCTATCCTTTTGAACGATTGCGCGAGCTTCACAAGGATTGGCAACACCAAGGCGACCTGGCGCATATCCCACTATCCCTTGGTGAACCCAAGCATCCGCCACCGCGCTTTGTGGTTGAAGCGCTTGCCAACGCCGATGCGCTGACCCAGCAGCTGGGTATGTATCCTGCCACCAAGGGTAGCGACGATCTGCGCTCGGCCATCAGCGAATGGTTGGAGCGTCGGTTCGCGATCAGCGTCGATCCAGACCAGCAAATTCTGCCAGTCTATGGCACGCGGGAAGCGTTGTTCGCAGTTGCGCAGGCACTGTTAAGTGGCCGACAAGGTTCCCTGGTGGGCATGCCCAATCCGTTCTATCAAATCTACGAAGGCGCTGCCCTACTGGCCGGTGCCGGCCCGTTATACATAGCCAATCTGGAAGAAAACGATTATCGAGCTGATTTCTCAACGGTCACCGACGCCCAATGGCAGGCTATTGAAATGGTCTACGTCTGCTCCCCGGGCAACCCGACAGGCCAAATCATGTCCGAAACGGATTTGGAGGAACTGATCGCCCTCGCCCATAGACACGACTTCATCATCGTCAGCGACGAGTGCTACAGCGAGCTCTATTACGATGATAAAAACATTCCCAGCAGTCTGCTGGCGGTGGCCCAGCGGGTGTCCCAGCACACGGGCAAACGCCCATTCGAGCGCTGCCTGAGCTTCCACAGTTTATCCAAACGCTCGAACCTGCCAGGACTGCGCAGCGGCTTCGCGGCCGGCGACAGCGAACTGATTCGCCAGTACCTGAGCTATCGTACCTACCACGGCTGCGCCATGTCCGCACACCACCAGCACGCGAGTGCGCTGGCGTGGCGAGATGAATCTCATGTGATCGAAAACCGCCAGATGTATCGAGATAAATTCTCGGCGGTCAGCGACATTCTGGCGCCCCACTACGCCCTACGTCAGCCACAGGGTGGTTTCTACCATTGGTTGCGCACCCCGATCGACGACCTAAGCTTCAGCCAACACCTGCTGCAAGAACAACATGTTACTGTCATGCCGGGCACCTTTTTAGGTCGGGGCACGACGACAAATACGGTGCCCGGAGGCAACCCAGGCCAAGGTCATGTGCGGGTAGCGTGGGTGGCAGCAAAGGAAGATTGCTTGGTTGCCGCGCAACGTTTGGCCAACTTTGCCATCAACTTATCCGCCAACGGGGGCCCGTAGACTCGAATCCTGACAGGAGCCACGGTAGACTGCGGCCTCCTTCTGAGACAGCAAGAGATACTAGATGACTGCAACATTTGCCTTCGCGGTTGGCATCCGCAACACCAATGGTGCCGGACTGGTACTCGACTGCCTTTACCCGGCTCCGGTGATGAATCCCCAAGGGCCTGTGGCCGACGCCATTGCCGAACTGCCAGAGGGCATTAGCACTCTCAACGATGCAGCCATCGATGCTCTGCAATCCACGGCTCCAAGCCTGATTCCCCCGGTTCTGCTGAAAAACCACCGTGAGAGTTCGTCAAATCAAGAGATGGTCGCTGTGCGACTTACAAATGACAACGACATCGGCAGCACCGAAGAGGCGTATTTAAAGCTGCACTTGCTGTCACACCGACTGACTCTTCCTAACACACTAAATTTGAATGGTATTTTTGCCCATCTGCCCAACCTAGCCTGGACGTCAGCCGGGCCGATTGAGGTAGGCGAACTGCCCGAGGCGCTGCTAAACGCACGCGCACAAGGCCTCAATCTCGAGGTGTTCTCTGTCGACAAATTCCCCAAGATGGTGAACTACGTGGTTCCGACAGGGGTACGCATCGCCGACGCCAGCCGAATCCGACTCGGTGCCTACTTAGGTGAAGGCACCACGGTCATGCACGAGGGCTTTGTGAACTTCAACGCGGCGGCGTTAGGCCCCAACATGGTCGAAGGCCGTATCTCTCAAGGGGTCACCATTGGTGCCGGAACGGATCTTGGCGGCAGTTCCAGCACCCAAGGTACCTTGTCCGGTGGCGGCGAAATCGTCATCAGTATCGGTGAGCAATGCCTTGTCGGCGCTAACGCAGGTACCGGCATCCCGCTGGGAGATCGATGCACTATCGAAGCCGGGCTGTACATCACCGCCGGCACACCGGTAACCGTAAAAGACGAGCACGGAGAGGTGGTTCGACAGGTCAAAGCCAGAGATCTGGCCGGACACTCGGATCTGCTGTTCATCCGCGACGCGCAAACCGGTCAGGTAGTATGCAGAACCAACCGTCGGGCCATCGAACTGAACGACACTCTGCACAGACACAACTGATGAGCCAAGCCCAGTCTATTCTTGAACTCGCTCAAGCCCTGATCCGGCGCGTATCAGTCACGCCGGAAGACGCCGGATGCCAAGAACTCATCGGTGAGCTGCTGCGAGACCTAGGCTTCGTTACGGAACAAATTAACGCCCACGGCGTGCACAATCTCTGGGCATGGCGCGGCCAAGACCCCAGCGAGGCGGACGGCCCGCATCTCATGTTCGCAGGCCATACCGATGTGGTGCCATCCGGCCCGGTCGAAGACTGGGATACACCACCGTTTGAGCCGACCATTCGCGACGGTATGCTGTATGGGCGCGGTGCGGCGGACATGAAATCCAGCCTTGCAGCGATGATTTATGCTATCGAATCATTATTAAAAAAAGATGGTAACCCCATAGGAACATTGATCTTTTTAATCACCAGCGACGAAGAAGGCGACGCCATACACGGTACTCGCCACGCGATCCGCGAACTGGCGAGCCGAGGCATTCGCCCAGACTACTGCATTGTCGGAGAACCCAGCTCGAGCGAACAACTGGGTGATGTCGTACGCTGCGGCCGACGCGGTTCATTGAATGGCAACGTCACCGTTAAGGGCATCCAAGGCCATGTGGCCTATCCAGATTCCGTGGCGAACCCCATTCACATGGCGGCTCCGGCCTTAGCCGCCCTGGCTGACGAAGTTTGGGATACCGGCAACGCCTACTACCCGCCTTCCAGCCTGCAAATATCGAACATCCAATCCGGCACCGGAGCGACCAACGTGGTGCCCGGAGAGCTGACCGCATTGTTTAACATCCGCTTCAATACCGAGCAGACCGAGGCCGTTTTGCGGAGTCGGGTTGAGGAAATCTTCCAGCAGCACGGTTTGGAAACCGAGTTTCAGTGGCAACTGTCAGGCCCTCCCTTCTTGACCGTCAACGGTGCGCTAACCGCCGCGGTACAGGCAGCCGTCCTCGAGGAAACCGGACTGGAGACCGAACTCTCCACATCCGGCGGCACCTCGGATGGCCGCTTCATTTCACCTTGGGACGGAGCAGGCGAGGCTCGGGTTGAAGTCGTCGAGCTGGGCCCAATCAACGCCACCATTCATAAAATCAACGAGTGCGTCGCAATCAACGACCTCGCACCCTTAGCCAGGATCTATGAGGGTATTGCGGTACGCTTGCTGAAAAAATAGCTGGGCGAATTTGTGATAATCCGGATCGCCATCATTGCAAGCTTGGGTGTTCTCTGGGTACTGGTGAATTTCCCCGCCAGCCTGGTGCGCAACGTGATCGACAGCGATCAATTTGCCTTGATCGCGCCGAATGGCACCGTATGGCAGGGCTCCGCGAGGCTGGTCACGGCACTCGGCATCGAGAGCCGAATCCAATGGCAGACGACCCTTTGGCGGCCGGGCCTTGACCTCAACATCACCGACAAAAACAGCGCAATCACCGGCCGGATCGAGTTTGGCATCGCGGCGCAGAAACTCCAACTCACCGGAACAATCGATGCAAGCACGCTGGCCCCCTTACTGCGGCGCTACGATCTCTTCCTGCCGGGGACGTTTACGCTAAACCAGATGACCTTTCTTTGGCAGCCGCCAACTGCACGAATGGCGGCACCCTCCAGCCTGATATGGAGTGGCGGAGATCTGCGCTACATCCTGGCTAAACGGCAGTACCAGGCAGTTATGCCTCCGCTCGTGGCCAAGGTAGCGAGCAACCCACAGGGCGAACTGGAAGCACGAGTTGTCGCTGACGATCAGAACGATGCGCTACTGATGATTCTGCGCTGGAAAAACAATGGCAATCTGTACTTTGGCGTCACCCGCAGGATGCTGCGTCTGGCCAACTACCCCTGGTCTGGCGGCGAGTCCGAATCCACATTAATCTTCGAAGTAGAACGCAAACTGACGCAGCCTCCGGGCTAATGGCCCAAATAGCGCAAATGCCGCTGGCATTTTCGCCACAAGCCATCACAATCACGATTTTCGTGCCGGATCGCATCCTGCGGCCAACACAGTAACAGAGACGCTCTTCTCATGCCCCAATCTCTCCAGCTTTGGCTACCAAGGGCCTTGACCTTACTGCAATGGGTATGCGGCCTGGGCATCGCCTACGCCATCGCTAACACAACCCTGGTATTGGTTGGCGACGGAACAAGCCCTGTCCAGCCATCCCAATCGCCAGCAGCATTCGCTGCGGACTCACGCTCGCTGCCGCCGGCGCCGACTGTGGCGGAACTGACCAAGCGAGATCTGTTTGGCAACGCCGGTCCGGCCAACGCCATACGCTCATCTGTGCCGGCAGTGCCAACGCGTCTGCCATTGACGCTCGAAGCTGTTTTTGTCAGCAGCAGACCGGAACAATCCAGTGCCATCATTTCTCAACGTGGCAAGCCGGGCAAACTGTATGGCCCCGGCGATACGCTACCGGGCAATGCCCGGTTGTCCGAAGTCGAGGCGACGCAGGTTATTCTGCAGCGCGCAGGGGTAAGAGAGGCACTCGCCTTTAAGTCGAAATTCCAAGCGACATCCCACCAAGCTTCGCAGCCCGGGCGGCAAGCCAACACCACGTCGAATCAGACAACGCCGCGGGACTCGAAGAAGCCGCTGCTTCAGCAACTCACGACAGAGCTTGCCCAAGACCCTGACACCGCGCTCGAACGATTAGGCGTGAGTCAGAACAAAGGCGGCGGCTATCGGGTCAGCAGTTCCGCTAGCAACCCGTATTTGACGCAATCCGGATTACAGGCTGGCGATGTTGTACTGTCCATCAATGGACGTCCGCTGGGCGATATCAGCGTTGATCGCATGGCCCTGGCCAACCTTGCGACCTCTGACAGCGTCCGCGTGGAATTGCTTCGCAATGGCCAAACGCTGACCATTACCACCCGAGTGCCCGAAACACTTCGTCAATAATCGAGTTTACTTATGACCGCAATGCCACTCCGAAACGCATTTTACCCTAGCAAGCACGTTGCCCTAGCGTTGCTGATGGCTCTCTTCCTAGCCAATGCATCACCCACCGCTACAGCACAAGCCAGTGCCGAGGAAGAGCAAACCTGGCAAATGGCGACGCGCAACGCGGATATTCAGGAATTTGTTGCCCAGGTCGCAAAAATCACCGGCAAAACCTTTGTCATCGACCCCAAACTCAAGGGCCAAGTCAACGTGGTGTCTGAGACCCCCCTGGGCAAGCAGGGTGTGTACGAACTGTTCCTCAGCGTCCTGAGACTGCAAAACTACACCGCCGTGCCCTCTGGCAACGTGATTCGTATTCAGCAAAGCGCGACCGGCAAGCAAACTCCCGGGGCACAAGACAACGCGCTCAACGCAGCCCCAGAAGAACTGGTCACAGAAATCATCGCTGTACAGAACGTAAAATCCGAAGACCTGCTAAAAATCCTTAGGCCACTGATTCCGCAATACGGTCATATTGGTAGTGTCAGCCAACCCAACGTCATCATCCTTTCCGACCACGCCGACAACATTTCGCGCCTGAAGAGCATCATCGCCGATATTGACGTCGCGCAGACCAACGACATTGTCATGGTGCCCTTGAAAGAAGCTTGGGTAGGCAATGTGGTGGACATCCTGCAAAAAGTCGCACCGGATCAGTTGGGCCCCAATGCTCAAGGACCCCAGCGCATTCAGATCATCGCCAACGAGCGCAACAATTCCCTCGTGCTGAGAGGACAAACCGCTTCCATCGCGGAATTACTGCAGATCATCGAGAAGTTGGACCGCCCCACGACCACCACCGATGCCACCCAAGTGGTGATGTTGAATCACGCCGACGCAGACAATGTGGCCAACATTTTGAACAGCCTGATCAGTCAGCGCGATAACCAATCAAATACGGGCAACAGCGGCAGCATTACCATTCAACCCGATACCAGCCTGAATGCCATCGTTGTGCGTGCAGACCCGACGGCAATGAACGAAGTGCTCAACATCGTCCAGCGCCTGGATACACCACGGGCGCAGGTATTGATCGAAGCTGCCATTGTAGAAATCAGTATGAACGACGACTTCGAGGCCGGGGTTGAACTGGCGTCACTGGACTCAAGTGGCGAAAACGTTCCACTGGTAAATACCGCCATGGGCACCACCGTTTCATCGCTGCTAGGCGCCATGATCAACGAAGACGGCACGGTGAATAACGCGCCAGTAGCAGCCTTGGGAGGCGTAACAAAACCCACCCTCGCTGTGGCTCAGGTGGATCTTGATGGGGTCTCCTTTGGCGCGGTTGTGAGTGCGCTTGCCAGTCTCAGCAATGCTAATTTGCTGTCGACGCCAAGCATCGTAACGCTCGATAACACCGAAGCTAAAATTGTGGTTGGCGAAGAAATCCCCTTCCGCTCGGGTTCGTTCACCACGACAGGTGATGGATCAAACAACCCGTTCACCACCGTCACCCGCGAAGACGTAGGCATTGAACTCACGGTGACGCCCCACGTATACGACAACAAAGAAGTCCGTATGGAGGTTGCGCAAAACATTTCAAACGTTCTCGACAGCACGGTGGGCAGCTCTACCTTTGCCGACGTAGTCACCTCCAAACGCTCCATCGAGACTACCGTCTTAGCCTCGTCGGGAGAAACCATCGTCCTGGGCGGCCTGATTCAAGACAACGCCAACCGCAGCGAAAACCGCGTCCCGGTATTGGGCAGCATTCCGGTCATTGGCAATCTGTTCAAGTCGAAGAGCAAAAGGCAGGTGAAAACCAATTTGGTGGTTTTTATCAGACCAACGGTTATCGCAGACAAAGATCAAAACAGCGATCTAACCCGCGCGAAGCTTAACGGCATTTGGGAAGTCGGCGGCGCCGAAGGCGAGACAATTTCCGAAGACGATCTCTTTACCGGGGATATTCCTAAACCTTGATGGAATCACCGATTTGATCAGCTGAGGTCGAGATTTGATCATGAGCAAGAGTCACCCACGTCACTCATCGAATCGTGCCCTATGGCACAGGGCCATTACCGCAGGCATCCAACCCTCACTCAGTGGCGATAAGATACTGCGACGGTCTGGCGACCCGGCAGAAAGCAATCGGGCCGCACCCTCAATTGTTTATGTGCAACGCGGCCAATCATTGACTGATGCATTGATTGTCGACAAAGCCATCGCATCCATTCGGAATGAAGAACAGGCCGGTTGGCCCAACTCACCGCTCGAGCCCCTAGCGTTCGATACCTGGCAGTTGCCAACAAGTACCATCGCCCTCGCCAAGCGTTTTGCCGGTCGAGTCACTATGCGCAAAGTACCAACGCAGCTCACCCAGCTAATCGAAACACCGGTCAGCGTACAAGCCAATGTGACCATCGTACCCGTCTGCGTTTTTTGGGGACGCAGCTGGTCTCCGAAGGACAGCTTCTTACGCAGCCTGACTTCCGAGCAACGCTCGACCACCGCGGGCTTCAAGCGCCTGCTTGGGCTCATCTTCAACCGTGGCGACGTACACGTCTGCTTTGGTAAACCTGTGTCCTTAGCGGAACTGGCCAATCATCAAAGAGGCGCAGACTTTGCGGTGCGCCGAGCGGCGCGGCTACTGCGCATGCGCTTTAAAGCGATGGAGTTCGTCACGCTCGGACCTGACCAATCCCATCGCAGAACCTTGTTAAATCAGGTCGTTAGAGCCAATCGGGTACGCAAAACCATTGATACTCTGCACGCCGAGAATGCTGCCGATCGCAGCCTGAGTCAGGCGAATCTGGATAAGAATGCGCTCAAGATCGCCAGAACCATCGCATCGGATTTGACCTACAGCACGATTCGCGGCTTTTTGATTTTTCTGTCCTGGTTTTGGCGACGTATTTATGACGGCGTCAACGTGCAGGGTTTGGATGCCCTTCGCGCCTTAAACGAAACTCATACGTTGGTTTATGTACCGACACATCGCAGTCACATCGACTATTTGGTGCTGAGTTATTCACTGTATATGAACGGCATCATGCTGCCACACATTGCCGCAGGCGATAATCTCAACATGCCTGTCTTAGGGAGACTGCTGCGTCAGGGCGGCGCCTTCTTCATGCGCCGCAGCTTTCGCGATGACCCGCTGTACACGGCGGTTTTCGAGGAATATCTCTATCGCGTTCTCTCCAACGGCTACAGTGTGGAATTTTTCCCAGAAGGAGGACGAAGCCGAAGCGGTCGACTGCTGGCACCGAAGTTCGGTCTGCTCAAGCTGTGTCTGGAGAATCAGCGACGAGGTTTACCGAAGCCCCTTGCCTTTGTGCCCATCTACTTCGGCTATGAAAAAGTTGTCGAGAGTGGCAGTTACCTCAGCGAACTGCGGGGCAGTGCTAAGAGACAGGAACGTCTGATGGACCTGTTCACCAATATTCAGGTGATTCGCCAACACTTTGGTCGCCTGCAGGTTAACCTGGCACCAGCCATCAAGCTGGACGAATGGCTACAACAGGCCGACATCACCCACCAATCAGCAGACCGGCAGCTAGAAGAACTGGGCCAGGCGATCATGCAGCGCATCAACCGGCAGGCAAGCGTCAATCCGGTCAATCTGGTGGCACTCGCCATTACGCATCGAACTCACCTAACGCTGCAAGAGCACACGCTGACCAACCAGGTCGAGTGTTACCGAACGCTCAGCTTGGCACTTTACGGCGACGGCATTTTGACAGACAACGTTGAGGGGGCCGGCAGCGTGATCCGTCAGGTTGCCGCCTTGGGCTTTATCGACCGAGATCCGGAAGAAGCCTGGATCACTTGTTCACCCGGTGCAGCGACCCTGCTGACTTGGTACCGCAACAACGTACTGCACTTGTTTGCCCTGCCCGCGCTGATCGCCCTCTTGATTTCGCGCTCCACTGGAGGACTGGCCGAGCGAGCGCTGATCGAACAGGTCGCACTGATCTACCCGTACGTTGCCCAGGAACTCACCACCGACCCAGAACCAAATATCTCGGCGGCCCTGGATGCTCTGGAGGCACAGGGCCTTATCCGACGCAACGGGCAAATGCTCCTGCCGCCAAACAAACCCAGCGAGGCGTACGAACAGCTCGCGCAACTGGCCAGTTCGATATTGGAAATGTTGCAGCGCATGTACGTGGTGGTCTGTATCGCAACACAGCGTCCTCTCACGGCTGACGAGCTGAAATCACACAGCTTGGCAACGGCGAAAAAACTGGCACGACTGTTAGGCATCACCGGAGCAGAATTTTCAGAGGATCGACTGTTCGATGCCTTCCTTGACCGCCTGCTGGCAGCACATCATATGACCCGAAACGAACGTGGACACCTCGTCGCGTCACCGCTGATGCACCAAGTCGCTGAGCGCGCGGCAGAGCAGATCATCGAACCGTCGGTCCATCTGGCGTTACAGCGGGTGATCCAGAGCAGTCTTGGGGACATCACGCAGCCCCAAGATACACATCAAAACGAACACTCTTCCCCTTGATCTGAAAGTCCACCTGGCCTGTGACATCGTCCTTAAGTCGGCGCTTAACCACCACACGCCCCGAACACTGGGCTTTGGCCAACGCCAGCAGTTCCGCCAGTTCATCTTCAAGCTCGAGGCTCCCAGCCAACGGGTCTTCCGTTAACTGACGCAAATGCTGTAAACCCCGATTCGGCAGCGCCTTTTTGGCAATGCGGGGGAACATAGGGTCCAGCAGCACCACATCCCAGATCTTTGCCGGGGCTGTATCACCACCAGACGATCGACCTTGCAGGACATTGCTGGCTTGATCGCAGACCGTCTCGGTACGCGGAATATGCTGGGCGCGGTCATGCAGCAACATCCAGATTAGGCGGTCACGTTCTACCAAACACACCTGTGCACCCAACTGAGCGAGCAACAAGCCATCGCTGCCATAGCCAGCACAGGCATCCAAAACATCCAGACCCGTCAGATTGGAACCACAGGCTCTCGCCAATTCCGTGCGGCTGCCGCCCCTGCTCGCTCTGCGCAACAGATCCGCATTAGAGGGTCGATAAGGTTGAGCATAACCGGGCATACAAAGCCACAGACCGGCATGATCGAGGTACAGTCCTGCCTCACTGACCACAGGAGCGCTCTGTGCGGGCTCTAAGCGACACCACGAGCCATAAAACGCCGCCTGCTCTGTTTGCTCGGGGCGGTGATACAGCACGGGGAGTGCCCTATTCACGTGACTGGGGTAGCCGCCGTGGTGCTTTTGCGCCAGGGCGAATCCCCCTCAACATAGATGGGAAGCGCCATTTCAGCCGGCTTCGATAACCCGTTTGCGTGCTCCTCACGCACGCGTTCAATCATCGCTATGGCGTTCATCTCGTTCTCGGTCTGGTCGGCAAACGGAATGTTTGCGTCTAACCACGTGGGGCGCGGCCCAAGCCCCTTAAGCTCTGTTACGGGAACCGGAAGTTCCGTCAGCCAATCGGGTGCCTCGGTATGGAGCCGATCCTCACGCAGCAGCGAAAGAGCGCTGCCCTCGGTTTGCTGGTAAACGGCCAAGTAAAACGCATCGGCCCGGCTAGGCACCACCGTCAGCCAACACTGCCGGTTGTCTGCCGACGATGGGCTGGCATGCAAGGCACTGCGCAACACAATCTCGGAACCGGGCATCGGTACGACACTCGCGCCGCTGGCCATGGCAATGCCCTGAGCCACAGAGGCCGCGATGCGCACACCGGTAAATGAACCCGGGCCGGCACCAAAACCAATCAGCTCGGTGTCGCGCGCCGCAATGCCAGCCTCTCGGTACAAGTCATCCAGCATGGGCAACACTTGCTCGTTATGGCGTCGCAACAGTTTTTCATGACGGCAGAACATCTGGTTCTGGTCCGCCAAGGCTAGGCTACAATAGGCCGTAGAAGTCTCAATACATAGGGTGACAGTCATTGAACGAGCATAGCCAACCAATGGATTTGGAGGAAGCGCGAGAAGCATTATTCGCACAACTTGTCCCTCATTCCGCCAGCGAATGCATCCCCCTAGCTCAGGCACAGGGACGTATCACGGCGGAAGTCGTTAGGGCCCAGCTACCGCTCCCCCCCTTTCCAGCCTCCGCAATGGACGGATACGCACTGCGTCATCAAGACACAGCCAATCATGAGACATTTCGGATCGTTGGCCAAAGCCTCGCCGGACACCCCTACACCGGCTCGATCAAGGTAGGCGAATGCGCGCGCATCTTTACCGGCGCCGTGGTACCCGACGGGGCCGATTTGATCGTGCTGCAGGAACAGGTGGCCGAAGTCATCACGGACGAAAACGGCGACAAAATCGTTCGCTTTGTACCTCACGAAGCCGACGAAGATTACATTCGGCCTGTCGGCAATGACGTTCAGATGGGACATCCGATGACTCAGCCAGGCGACAGGCTTTCGCCCCTATTACTCGGTGCGCTGGCGGCGGCTGGCGTTTGCGAAATCAGGGTGTATCGGCGTCCCAAGGTAGGTGTTTTCTCCAGTGGCGACGAGCTACGAGATCCGGGCACGCCGCCTGACGCGCTGACCCTAGGCCAGATCTACGATTCCAATCGTTTCACCCTGACCAGTTTACTGCGGCATCTGCCGATCGAGCTGATTGCGCTGGATCGGCTGCCAGACGACCCGGATGCGGTCGAAGAGGCGCTGACCGAAGCGAGTCGCCGCTGCGATATGCTCATCACCAGTGGCGGGGTATCCGTTGGCGATGCCGACTTTATCGGTGCCACCATCGCGCGCTTGGGTGAGCTGTCTTTTTGGCGCCTGAATCTGAAACCGGGCAAACCGCTCGCTTTCGGCAACATTGGGGAGTGCTGGATTTTTGGCCTACCCGGCAACCCAGTATCGACCATTGTGACCTGTCTGCTGTTGGTGATGCCCAGTCTGCAGGTTCTCTGCGGCACGATACCCAAACCACTGCTGCGCATCCCAGCGACGTTGAGCAGCCCGGTATCGCATCGTCCGGGACGGGCAGAATACCAACGCGGCATCTACAGCCAGAACGAGCCGTCAAGCTCTGCGCTGAGTGTTAAACATACTGGGGATCAGGGCTCCAATCGCCTCAGCACCTTTGCCGGAGCGAATTGTTTGATTGAAATACCCAAGGACAGTGGCGACTTAGCCGTCGGAGCAGACGTGAATGTTCTGCCCCTGAGTGACCTGCTGGCTTAAACAACCAGCCAGAGCTTGATGGCTAGGCCAATCCCTGAGCGATGGCATGCTGAATGTCTTCAACCGCCCCGCTGCCGTCGATTTCAACGTATTTCAGCGTCTGTTTGGCGCTGTAATAGGCCACCAGTGGCTGGGTCTGCTCGTAATAAACCGACAAACGCTCGCGCACGGTACTCTCGGTATCGTCCTCACGCTGTTGTAGGGCTTCGCCGGTAATATCGTCCACCCCGTCCTGCTTAGGCGGATTGTAGACCACGTGATAAACACGACCAGATCCCGGATGCACCCGACGACCGGTAATACGCTTTACCAACTCGTCGTCTTGAACCTGAATTTCCACCACCGCATCGATGGGAATACCTGCGTCGTCCATAGCCTGAGCCTGGGGAATCGTTCGCGGGAAGCCATCGAAGAGAAAGCCGTTTGCACAGTCGTCGGCCTGAATGCGTTCCTTGACCAAATCAATGATGATGTCATCAGAGACCAATGCGCCAGAATCCATGACTGCTTTGACACGATTGCCCAGTTCGCTGCCGGAACCCACTGCCGCTCGCAGCATATCGCCGGTTGAAATCTGGGGTATGCCCAAGGAATCTTTGATGAATTGGGCTTGTGTTCCCTTGCCTGCACCGGGTGGTCCCAGCAGTATGATTCTCACTATGTTCTCCTACAAATTGCCTATACCGAAGCCTGCTTGCCCGGTCCCTCTGCACCCACGATTGATTCGCATGCGCGGCCGCGTACTGTACCTGAAATACCCCGCACGCGGACACGGTTGCCTTTGCAAAGCTAACGATTCACCACGGCGGGATAGCGCACGACTTGCACGATACCTCGCAGATAGCTCAAGTGACTGAGCAACTCCAAGCAGGCCAGCCAGTCAGAAAGGGTCACCTCAACCTTGATCACTGCCATTTCTTCTTCCATCACTTCGCCGGACGCTTTGGCGATGGGCAAACCCTGATCCGCCAGCAAGGCCGTGATATCTCGCAGCAAGCTTTCGCGATTTTTCGCCGTAATCTCAAATCCGCAACGCAGCGGAAACACCAACTCAGCCCCTTCGCGATTATCGCGCCAAAGCCCCAAGGTATCGGCCAGACCGGACTCAGTGAGCATACGATTTGCCAGTGAAATATAACTGTGCTGGCCCAGCGCGACGGCAACGCAGAATGCATTCACATCAGCGTAGTCAAGCACACTCGCCAAATGCTCAAAAGCCTCATCAGACAGCGTCGATGCGCCAACACCGGCTACCACGTTCTGCAAAATGCTTTTGCCGCGCCGAGCGCTTTTCATCTGGCTGTCGCTGCGGAAAAAAGCCGCAACGCTGGCCTTGGCACGGTGACTACGCATGTAGCCCAAGCGTGGCTCAAGCCACGCTCTATGAGGTCTGACCGGCCCACCAGATATGATCTCGACCTTCTCACCGGTTTTCAGTGGCGTTCTTACCGGTGCCCATTCGCCATTGATGTACCCGCCGGTACAGGTATGCCCCAGTTCTGTATGGATACGGTAAGCGAAGTCTAAGACCGTCGAGCCGGCGGCCAGATCCAACACATGCCCCCTAGGCGTGGAAACGTATATACGGTTTTCGCTGACACGCTGAGCCAGCAGGTCGGGGAGGCTTTCGATGCCGTTTAGGGTTTCGTGCCAATCAATGACTTGCCGCAGCCAATCCATTTTTTCCGCGTAGCCGCTGGAGTCGGCATCGTCGCCACCCTCTTTGTACGCCCAATGGGCGCATACACCCAACTCAGCATTTTCATGCATCGCACGGGTTCTGATTTGCACTTCTAAGGAACGGCCGTCGTCAAACGTTATGGCGGTGTGAATGCTTTGGTAGCCATTTTCCTTGGGTACCGCGATGTAATCATCGAACTCACTGGGTACATGGGCCCACGTACTGTGAATGATCCCAAGCGCGCCATAACAATTGGCCAGGTCATCGACGATAATCCGCACCGCACGTACATCGTGCACATCTTCCAGCGGAATATTTTTGGACTGCATCTTGCGCCAGATACTGAATATGTTCTTCGCCCGGCCCTTGATTTGCGCCTTGATGCCCGCCTGCTCAAGTCGCTGCTGAATGACCTGAACCAGCTCTTTGACCTGTGCTTCCCGTTCTTGGCGCCGACGTTTGAGCTGCTTGGCAATACCCAGGTAGATGTCCTCGCGCAGGTAACGCAGCGACAGATCTTCTAGCTCCCACTTGAGCTGCCACATCCCCATGCGATTCGCCAATGGCGCAAAAACACTCGCCGCTTCTTGGGCGATGCGACGTTGACGTGCCTCATCGTAATGTTTGGCGCCACGCAGTGCCTGAACGCGCTCCGCCAGCTTGATCACCGCGACACGAAAATCTTGAATCAGTGAGACCAACATGCGTTTGATGTTCTCCACCTGACGATCCTTTTCGCCAGCGAGCGAGGACTCATCCGACACGTCCAGCAAACTCGATGTGGCCAGAGCCGCCACGCTCGTACACAGCTTTGTCGCCTCGGCGCCAACCTGTTCGGTCAACGCCGCTTCATCGAAGCGATTCTTACGAAACCCCGAATAGGTCAGTGCGGCTAGCACAGCCGGCTGATCCAACCGAAGATCAGCGACCATTTCCGCCAGCTCCAAGCTTTGCAGCAACAGCTCATCGCCATAGCCCGCGAGCCAATGGGTATTTTCCACAAGAACGGATTCATCTAACCGATCGTGAGCCTGACCAATGCGCGCGCACCATTGCACGGTGTCTACGCCGCCATCGGGTAACAATGGAACTTCAGTACTAACGCTTACCATAAATCCATCACGCTCATGAAAAACACGCTCTTCGGGAAACCACGGCCCTCGTCACCGCACCGACAGTCAATCCGACCGGGCCACCGCGGCACGAACAAATCGGCCGACGGTTTCTACGTGAGCTGTTCCGGGAAACATATCGTACACACCTACCTGTTCCAACACATACCCCTTTGCTTCCAGCCGTTTGGCGTCTTCGGCAAAGGTCACTGGATTACAGGAGACATAGACAATCTGCTTGAGCGAGGGAATGCCCGCCCATCCGTCCAGATTCGGGCCGGCACCGCTACGCGGCGGATCCAAGATCAACGCATCGGGCGACTGGGAAAAATGTTCAAAGCGCGCATTGATACTGCTGCCCGATGGCGCCGTCTCGTCTGACTCATCCGTCGCCGAAACCAATGCGCCTCCTTCACCGTATAAGTCTTCGGCGTAAAAAGCGCTGGCATGATCCACACGGTTCACTCGTGCGTTTTCCTTAGCCATCTCTACCGCTTCTTCGCTGGCTTCAATGCCCACGGCCCGAGCACCTGCCCGGGCCAAGGGCAAGGTAAAGTTGCCGATGCCGCAAAACATATCCACGACCACCTGACCGCGCACGTTGCCAAGATACCCCATCACCGTCCGCACCAACTCACGGTTCATCGGCGCGTTGACCTGAGTGAAATAGTGCGGGTAGAAACCTATGGTGAGTCCGTATTCCGGTATCTGATAGTGCAACAGGCTCATCTGCTGCCGATTTTTCGCGATTGGCGTCAGGGTGTCGTAACCCTTGCTTTGCATCAGCACCTCGACTCGGCTGTCCGTTTCAAACCCTTGCCATAGGGCCACGTCGGCATCAGTCAGCGGCTGCAGGTGCCGAACAATCACAGCACAGCCAGAGTCGCCCTGGGCCAACTCGATTTGCGGAATCGTCTTCGGGTCGGACATCTTTCCAATGGATGCTTTGAGCGGCGGTATCAGCTTCGAGAGCTCCGGCGTCAAGGTGAGACACGCATCGATACGGGCGACGCGATTGCTGAAGGACTCGCGAAAACCGACCAACACAGATTCGCCAACCACCCGCACACCCAGGCGGGCCTTGCGTCGATAACCCAAACGCAGCAATGCAACTGGCTCACGCCAGCGCTGGGGCTCGATGCCCTGTGCGGCCAGTTGATCGGCGAGTTGCCCTTGTTTGTGCCTTAACTGGGCGGCAGGTGCCATATGATGGGTCGCACAGCCCCCACAGCGAGGAAAGTACGGGCACGGAGACGGTACCCGGTCACTGCTGACATGATCCAACGGCTGACCGTCAGCAAAGCGCTGACCGCCCCGCCGTTTCAATATGCGCGCGCGAACGGTTTCGCCCGGCAGCGCATTACGCACCCACACCGGCCGTTCGTTGTGCGTACCTCCACCTGAGCCTTGTTCAGACAAGGTCGAGATTTCAATTTCAATTTCCGTCGGCTGCTTAGGCAAAATATTTCCTACTGTGAGTCATAGAGCACTGATGGCTTGTCGTTAAAACTGACGATATTTCTTAGTGCACAAGAAAGATCAACATGTTGCGTTGAGTTCCAGCCCTAGCGCTGAAACATTTTTCGGCTGGTCAGCGGTTTGTCGCCCAACAAGGGAGCAAGAGCCACACGCATTAACGCCTTGGCCGCATCCTGCGTCGCGGGAGCAGAAAAGGATCTGGCGGCGATTTGATTCAATACCTGGCCAGAGTACTGACGCGAGCCTTGTCTCGAGGGTTCTTGTACCGCGTGAAAACCGGATTGTGCCTCAAAGCGATACTGAGTGTTGTCATCCAAGGGCTGACCTTGGGCAGAAAAGTCGACGCCGTAGCCCAGTTGCTGCAAGAGCTCGAGTTCAAAGGTACGCAGGGTCGGCTGCAGCGGGTCGTCTTCCTCCAACGCTTCCAGCACTGCCATCGCAGCCGCAAAAATCCGGGGATCTTGCGCGCGCTCGCGCAGCAAACGAGTCAGCAACTCAAGCACATAAAAGCCCGCGTATAGGGCGTCGCCTTGCAGCGAGATGAAATGATGGCTTTCAAATTTTTGAATAGTAACCAGATCGCTACGCCCCACCCAAGACACCGTTCCAACGTTGAAGGGCTGGAGAGCGACTTGGCCATTTTTTTTGCTTCGATAGCCGCGCAGCACCCCAGCCAGCCTGCCCTGCCCGAGCGTGAGCATTTGCACGATAGCGCTGCTTTCCTGATACGGGCGAACGTGCAGAATCAGAGCGGGTTCCATTTGCGCGCTGGCGGACATCGGCAGTCTCAGTCGTAACCCAGATTGCGCATGTGCGCGGCGTTGTTGGTCCAACCCTTACGAACTTTGACCCACAAATGCAGCATGACTTGGTGATCGAGCATCAGCTCTATGTCTTTACGAGCCTCTTGGCCGATCAATTTTAAGCGCGAGCCGCCCTTGCCGATGACGATGCGCTTCTGTCCGTCCCGTTCGACAATGATGTCTGCATGAATGTCGATCACTTTATCCCCGAGCTTGAAGTGCTCGATCACCACCGTCGCGCTGTGGGGGATTTCATCCCCAAGCTGGCGCATCAGTTTTTCCCGGACAATTTCAGCGACAAGGAAACGTTCTGGCTGATCGGTCACTTCATCTTCGGCAAAGAAATGCTTTCCCAACGGTAGGCGTTGAAACACGTTATCTCTGAAGCTGGCGACGCCATCTTCTTTCAGCGCGCTCAAGGGCACGATCTGATCAAACAAATTCAATTCGCCCAACGCCTGCATTTGCGGCAACAGCAATTCCTTGTCCTTGATCAGATCGACCTTGGATAACACAGCAAACTTGGGCACTTTGTGCGCGGCGACCAGCTTTAACACATGCTCGTCTGCCGGCGTCGTCTTGCCCCCTTCGATCAGCACCACCAACAAATCCACATCCGACAAGGCAGATGTGGCGTTACTGACCATGTATCGGTTCAACTCGCGTTCGGTTTGCTGATGGATACCCGGTGTGTCCACGTAAATGGCCTGGTCCGCGTCCTGTGTGTCCACGCCAATGAGGTTTCGGCGGGTGGTTTGCGGCTTGCGTGACGTGATACTGATTTTCTGACCGAGCACATGGTTCAACAACGTGGACTTGCCCACATTGGGTCGACCCACCAGGGCTACGTAACCGCATCGCTGTTGCTTAGATCCCCGATCAGACATCGTTTTCGCCGGCCTCGTTGGTTTGAACTGCTCGTTTGTTGCGGACGTGTTTTTTATTTTTGGGTGACTCAGTGGCCTGTTGCTGGGCTAGAGCCAGTATCAACACCTCGTGAGCCGACGCTTTCTCCGCCGCCCGCCGGGAAGAGGCCTTGGCTATGGCCATCAAGCCCAAACTGATGGCTTCGCACTTCACAGTGTACTGGCGCTGGTGATCTGCGCCACTTACCTCTTCGACGGTATACACCGGCAGATCCAAACCGTTTCCTTGCAACAGCTCCTGCAAGCGGGTCTTCGCATCCTTCAGACTCTCAGCGTCCAGACCCTGCGTCAGGTCAGAGAATAGTTGATGCACCAGACGCTGAGCCTGTTCGATACCACCGTCTTCGTGAACGGCACCAATCAGGGCTTCGAGCGCATCAGCCAAAATCGACGCACGCTGACGGCCACCGGATCGCAACTCGCCAACCCCTAACAGCAGGTACTCTGACAGATCGATACGAGACGCCACCTGAGCCAGTGTTTTACCTCGCACGAGTTGGGCGCGCATCAAAGACAACGCATCCTCTTGTACGTCCGGGTAGTGCTGGTAGAGCATGTTGCCCACGAGATAACCCAACACAGCGTCGCCCATAAACTCCAAGCGTTCGTTGTTGGTTTTCGAATAGCTTTTATGCGTGAGGGCCTGCTTCAGCAAGGCCAGTTGTTCAAATCGATAGCCGATTTTGCGTTGGAGTCTATCCAAATCGGCAGTGCTGGCGGTGGGCTGGGGCACGGGGCTAATCCTGTGAGCCTTGCTCTACCCAGCCGTTACGGTGGAAGGTGGGCAGATGCCAACCGGGCTTTTTGTTGGCCCAAATGGCAACGGCCTTACCCACCACATTGTCGTGGGATGCCAGCCCCCAGTTACGAGAGTCCGCCGAGTGATCTCGGTTATCACCCAACACCAAGTATTCGCCCGGGCCAACCACCCAACTCTGGCTGCGTTCAGGACGCCGGGTTCGATGTATTCGGTGCTCGACGCCGGAAATCTCTTCAATGTACTCCCGGGCGGGAATCCCATAACGATAATCAGTGAAGTCGCGCACCAAGGTATATTTCAGGCGTTCACCGTTGATGGTGAGGGTTTTGTTTTCGTACCGCACGGTATCGCCGGGAATGCCAATAACCCGCTTAATGAAGTAACGCGGATCGTGGGGCGGTATAAAGACCATGACATCGCCTCGAGCTGGCTTCTCACCGTCTGTCAGCTGGAGATCCAAAACGGGCATTTTCATGCCGTAAGCCATCTTATCGACTAGGATAAAATCCCCAACTTCCAGCGTAGGCACCATGGATTCCGAGGGAATTTGATAGGGCTCGGCCAGAAAGCTGCGCAGCAAGAATACCACCACGAAAATCGGGAAAAACGATCGGGCGTATTCGACCAAGACCGGGTCTTCAAGGGCCGACGTATCGGATGCCTTTGCGACACGACGCGACTTGAAAAACCAAGTATCTGCGGCCCAGATGCCGCCAGAGACCACGGAAGCCCAGAACAAATAGTAAGGTAAATCGATATCCATACTGGCGACCGCCCTACCGCTCGATCTTCAGCGCGGCCAAAAACGCTTCCTGGGGAATTTCGACTTGGCCCACCTGCTTCATGCGTTTCTTGCCTTCTTTTTGCTTTTCCAGCAATTTTTTCTTACGCGTGATGTCCCCGCCATAGCACTTCGCGGTTACGTTTTTTCGTAACGCCTTAACCGTCTGGCGCGCAACGATTTGACCGCCAATGGCAGCCTGCAAGGCGACGTCAAACATCTGGCGAGGAATCAGCTCCTTCATTTTTTCCGCCAGCGCTCGACCCCGACTCTGGGCCTGATCACGGTGCACGATACTCGCCAACGCGTCGACTTTATCGCCGTTGATCAGCATGTCGAGCTTCACCAGTTTAGAGCTTTCAAAGCGCGCAAAACCGTAATCCAGTGAGGCAAAACCTCGGCTGACGGACTTCAGCCGGTCAAAGAAGTCCATCACCACTTCGTTCATCGGCATTTCCCAGTGCATCGAAACCTGACCTTGGGAAAAGTGCATGTTCTTCTGCACGCCCCGGCGTTCCACACACAGCGACATGACATTGCCGACGTAGTCTTGGGGCACCAAAATATTCACTTCAGCGATGGGTTCACGCATTTCTTTGAAGTTATTCGGCAGGCGCGACGGATTATCCACCTGCTTAACCGATCCGTCGTTTTGAACGACTTCGTAAACCACGGTGGGAGCCGACGTAATCAGATCTAAATTGTATTCGCGCTCCAGCCGCTCCTGCACAATTTCCATATGCAGCATGCCGAGGAAACCACAGCGAAAGCCGAAGCCCAGGGCATCGGAAGATTCCGGTTCGTAAAACAGTGATGCATCGTTCAGCACGAGTTTTTCCAACGCTTCCCGGAAGGTTTCAAAGTCCTCCGAATGCACCGGAAACAGACCGGCATAGACTTGGGGTTTCACCCGCGTAAAACCGGGCAACTGCTCCACATCAGGCGTTTTGGCACTGACCAGGGTATCGCCTACTGGCGCTCCGGTGATCTCCTTGATGCCGGCAACCACATAACCCACTTCTCCGGCACCGAGGCTCTTATCCGGTTCACGCTTGGGCGTAAACCGACCCAGCTGATCGATGGTGTGCACCTTCTTCGTCGATTTAACAAAGATCTTATCGCCTTTGTTCAAACGCCCTTGCATCACACGCACGAGGGAGACGATACCCAGATAGTTGTCGAACCAAGAATCGATGATCAGCGCCTGCAGGGGTTCATCGTCAGATCCTTCCGGCGGCGGAATGGTTTCCACCAAGTGCCCCAACAGCTCATCAACGCCCACCCCGGTCTTGGCGCTGCAGGACACGATGTCCGTCACGTCCAGCCCAATAATGTCTTCGATTTCACCGGCCACACGTTCCGGCTCGGCTTGGGGCAGATCAATTTTGTTCAGTACAGGCAGAACTTCCAAACCCTGCTCGATGGCCGTGTAGCAATTCGCCACGCTCTGCGCCTCGACACCTTGAGCCGCGTCTACCACCAGCAGCGCGCCTTCACAGGCCGCCAGCGAACGAGAGACTTCGTAGCTGAAATCGACGTGTCCGGGGGTATCAATAAAATTCAGCTGGTAACTTTCCCCGTCTGAATGCTTGTACTGCAGGGTGACGCACTGCGCCTTGATCGTGATACCGCGCTCTCGCTCCAAATCCATGGAGTCCAGCACCTGGGCTTCCATTTCTCGATCGGACAGTCCGCCACAACGCTGGATAAAGCGATCGGCCAAGGTCGATTTGCCATGGTCGATGTGGGCGATAATCGAGAAATTTCGGATGTGCTGGTTATTTGCCACGCGGCAGATGCTCCTGATCGAAGGGGCCGCAGTTTAGCCCATACGAGGGCACCGATATAGCAAACAAAACGCGGGTTTTGCCCAAGTCAGTCGTAGAACCGACTCGGGCAACGTTTTGGCGAAGAACCTAGTCGTCTTCAGGTACCCGCAGCGTGATGTAGCTGCGTCTCGCGGCATTGCGCTGTTGACGCAGAACCAGTACTGGGATCACATCACCGGGCTCAGCGGCGTCAGCAACATCGTGCAGCGTCTGCGCATCATCGATGACTCGACCCTTCATACGCAGCACCACGTCACCTACCCGCATCCCGGCTTCCTCCGCAATGCCCTCGACGGCGACCACTTCGGCACCACCATCCACATCAAGCTCATTGCGACGATTGGGGGTCAGATCGCGAACGGTAACGCCCAGAGCAGACTGCTGACCCGCACCACCCGACCGTCCGCTGGACGCAGTCTGGGGGTTTTCTGGTAGCTCGCCCAACACCACGCTCAGCGTTACCTCTTTGCCGCCACGGAATACGACGACCTCAGACGCTTCACCCACAGGCGTGCGGCCCACCCAATGCGGCAGTTCGCCAGCCCGGGAAATCTCTTCACCGTTGAAACGAATGATGATGTCTTCGTCTTCAATACCGCCCGCTTCCGCCGGGCTGTCTGCCATCACACGAGAAATTAACGCCCCGCGAGGCCGGTCCAGACCGAAGCCTTCGGCCAAATCCTTGGTCAACTCCATGATTTCGACGCCTAGCCAGCCTCTGGCGACACGTCCGTTTTCCTTGAGTTGGTCGACAACGTCCATAGCAATGTCGATGGGAATGGCGAAGCTCACACCCATAAAGCCACCGGAGTTGGAATAAATCTGTGCGTTAATGCCAATCACCTCACCATCAAGGCTGAACAGAGGACCACCGGAGTTGCCCGGATTGATGGCCACGTCGGTTTGAATGAAGGGTACGTAGTCGCCGGTTTGGCGTGTCGTCAAACTTCGGCCCTTCGCGCTGACGATGCCAGCGGTCACCGAGTAGTCGAACCCGAAGGGCGAACCAATGGCCAACACCCATTGACCAACCTCCACATCGTCGTAGTTGCCCATCTTCAGCACGGGCAGATCTTTGTCCGCCTCGATTTTGAGCAGCGCCAAATCTGAACGCTGATCGCTGCCAATCAACTCCGCTTCGTACTCCGTGCGGTCACTCATGCGCACGATGATTTCCGCTGCACCGTCCACCACATGGTGGTTGGTCAAAATATAACCGTCTTCCTCGATGATGAATCCGCTGCCGAGAGAACGGCGAGGATTGGCAGGCCGACCGTTACCCGGGCCACCACGGCCATTTGGCGGACCGAAAAAGCGATAAAACTCTTCAAGCCGCGGGTCGGTTGGGGCCCCGGTTCTGCGACGATCTGGCTGTTCACCTACGGTGCTGATGTTCACCCCCGCTGCTTCGTTTTTCTTCACCAACTCGGTGAAGTCCGGCAAATCAGCATGAACCGATGTGCTCAAGCCAAGGCTCAACAAACCCGCTACAGAGAGACCCAGTAAGGGTTTCCGAAGCACGTTTTGGACGCCGTTGAATAAGATGGTAAGACTGGCTGAACCCATAGGGTGCACTCCTTCTTCGATTCGTTTATTGAGGGGTGTCCCGCTCAGGGCATCCCCACGTTCCTTACAAACAACGGTGCCGTTGTCGCAACAGACCGTCATTCGATACTGGGTATCACACCGGACGCTTTCAAGGCGCGATCAACCTCTGGCAAGATTCTTTTCGCCACGTTACCGCCGACAACACAGGCTGCGATCAGGCCCACAATCAATATCATCGGCGTCGCAGAGTCATCGGCAACAGCCTGAAGCGACCAAATCAGCGCCCCCAGCAAAACCAACGGCACACCGAAGAAGGCCAACGCCAACCGATTCAGCACGCTGGATGGCAGCACCAGTTCACCAGACACCGCATTGGCCGGCGCGGACGGCATTGACCGGCAAGGCGTCGCGCAGCCAGAGTAGGCCGAATCAGCAGCAAAGAGCTGAAGCGGCTGGCCTTGGGAAACCAATAACACTGGGCGAATCAACTCAGGCATGTGGCGATAAGGGAGTAACGATGGGGCTTCTACTATAGGACACGAGGGCGAACATGCCGATAGCGAGCATGAAAGAAATGTGACCTACACCCTCATTGGTGGCGGGGAACGCCCTTTTCATACTTCGGCAACATACCGTCAATATCGAACCAATCCACGGCATCTGAGACCCAAGTGTGCGCCAACTCTTGGCTGGACAACGGTGTATCGAGAGAGCCCAGCCGCAGAATGATGTGGTGTTTGTTGTCCCGTTTGGCATAGACCTGAGTACCGCAGCGTTTGCAGAAAAATCGATGTTTGCCATGAGAGGACTCGTAGCTGCTGAGATTGCGCGCGCCCTTCAAGACGAAATTTTCAACTGGGACGGACGCGACACTAGAAAAAGCAGAACCGTGAGCTTTGCGACAGGTAACGCAGTGGCAGTGGATCACTTGCCTGATATCTGATGTGATTTGGTAGGTGACACGAGCGCAGAGACAGCTGCCGGAAATCATAAGCTTCCCTTTTCAGCGATTCATTTCAGATTGATTGCACCATGCCTCACGAGAACTACCGTGGAGCCTTACTGATGAATGCTTTCCAAATGTCATCCAGCTTCGGCATCCACGCCTCCAGCACCGGCGTTTTGGCTTCAGCAGCCGAGAAGCCTCGGCTTGTCTGCAGATAGCGAAACAGAAACGCCGAAACCCGAGCGTTAACAACGCAATGTACCCAAACCTTTTTCTCCTGAAGGGTGTCCATATAGCCCGAAAAGGCGGCAAAGTGGTCTTCGCTTGGCGCGTCAAATGGAACGGGAATATGGATATAGGTCATACCCAAGGAGGTCACGATGCTGCCTTCTGTGGGTATCGCATGATCACTGTCTGGCATCGCAAGGTTTATTACGGCCTCGTAACCCGCTTCCGCGATTTCTTTGAATTGATCTTCGAGCGGTTGGCCGGATGATGCGATGCTATCGGTCAGTCGATAATGGTTATGGATGTCCAATCTCGCCTCCTTTGGATGACGTTAGGTTAGAAAGTCGTGCCTTTTTGTTGCGCTCTGCAATCAGTATTCGAGGAACAAGAACGCGCAGCAACCGATTTTCTGTTAGTCACCTTCCGAAAAAGCACATTTATTGAGTTTTGAGAGTCACTGCACATCTTCATCTTCATCGCAAAGTCATGATCACAAGATGACTCCCCCTCCAATCTGGAAAGTGCCGCGCTATACTCTCGACCTATTTAATCCAAAGCGGATCCTATGTCCCAGCGCTTCACCACAGACGTTTTGATCATCGGCGGCGGTGCCGCCGGCCTCACGGCAGCGCTAACGCTGTCGAAACACGCGCGGGTCACCGTGCTGTGTAAGGGCGATATCACCAGCGGTTCGTCCCACTGGGCTCAGGGCGGTGTAGCGGCGGTCACAGACCCCGAAGACAGCTTTGAATCGCATATTGAAGACACCTTGGACGCCGGAGCGGGTCTGTGCGACCCCGACGTGGTTCGTGCCACGGTCAGTGCGGCACCGGCGGCCATTGCTCAGCTAGCCGAATGGGGGGTGAATTTTGATACCGAGGGCAATGCCCTGCACCTCACCCGTGAAGGCGGTCATTCCTACCGGCGCGTGGTTCATGTGGCCGACGCCACAGGCAAGGCCATTACCCAGACTCTGACCGATCAGGTGCTGGATAACGGCAACATTGAACTGGTGAACGATCGTGTGGCCATTGATCTGATTAACCTGTCGACCTTGGGCCGCCATCACAGTCGATGTGCTGGCGCCTATGTGCTCAACCGCACCACGGGGCGTGTCGAAGTGTTTCAATCGCGCTTCGTGATTCTAGCCACCGGCGGCGCCAGTAAGGTCTATCTGTATACCAGCAATCCCGACAGCTCGACTGGCGACGGTATCGCCATGGCATGGCGTGCCGGCTGTCGCGTGGCGAACATGGAGTTCAACCAATTCCACCCCACCTGCTTGTATCACCCCCACGCGGGTTCCTTTTTGATTTCCGAAGCGGTCCGCGGTGAAGGTGGTATTTTGCGCCTGCCCAACGGCCAACGCTTCATGCAGCGCTTCGACGAACGCCGCGAGCTTGCGCCTCGAGACATTGTGGCTCGGGCCATAGACCATGAAATGAAGCGCATTGGCGCGGACTGTGTGTACTTAGACGTCAGCCACTTATCGTCTGACTTTATACAGGGTCACTTTCCGAACATTGCACAAAAGTGCGCCGAACTGGGCATCGATATCACCAAGGACCCGATTCCTGTGGTGCCCGCTGCCCACTACACCTGTGGTGGCGTGGTGGTCGACGATCACGGACGTACGGATTTACCCAACCTCTACGCCATAGGCGAAGTAAGTTGTACGGGTCTGCATGGAGCCAACCGTTTGGCCAGCAACTCCCTGCTGGAGTGTCTGGTTTACGGCCACCGAGCGGCAGAAAAAATCATCAGTGCACTGGACAAGCCGCAGAGCTTCCCCTACATCCCGAAGTGGGACGAATCCAAGGTCACAGACTCCGACGAGTCCGTCATCATTGCGCACAACTGGGACGAACTCAGACGATTTATGTGGGACTACGTGGGCATTGTGCGCACAGACAAACGCCTCATGCGCGCCCACCGGCGTATCGAATTATTGAAACAAGAGATTCAGGACTACTACGCCACCTACCGGGTCACCAATGACCTGATCGAGCTGCGCAATCTGCTGCATGTGGCCGATCTGATTGTACGCAGTGCCCTGAAGCGTAAGGAAAGCCGAGGCCTGAACTACAATCTGGATTACCCCGATACTGACGCGCACACATCGGATACCATTTTGTCGCCCGGGAGTTTGGACAGTTTACTGGTCGACTCCGTCGCCCAACCGGGGACGCGATAGCGCCAACAAAGCCCATTACGACAGTGCCCGGTACCCTGGCGTTACGGGCCGCCGTGCAGCAGTCGCCTGCGAAGACCGGCGTACTCTTCCGATGACAACTCGTCCTTAAACACCCAGGCCACCTGCCCCTTGGGCTGGGGAAAGGCCACACACCAAGGACATACCCAGCACCGCAGCGGCACCCCGATCAAGGGCCGCGCGTCGGCAACCGGCAGTTCCGTCTGGTCAGATTCGAGACCGTCTGCGGCCCGAGGCAATTCGACCAGTAGCCGTTGATCTGTGCGGCTTCGCCGCAAAGCCGCAGTAACGTAAACACAGGCCAAGGACAGACCGGTCAGACCCAGCAGTTGAAACAGTCCATAAGCCGTCAACCCGGCCCAGAGGACGATGCAGGCTCTACGCATACGCCCGGGTAAGACGGTTAGTGTGTCAGAGCACGCCGTCGTAGCGGATGATTTTGTCGACGAGGCCAACCACCTGTGGGTCTTGAGAAACGATACGGCCTTGCAACAGGTCGTACAGATCAACGTCTTCCCAATCCAGCAGCTCTTCATACAGCGCCTGTTCATCCTCTGAGAGATCGTAAAAACAGTCCCGCACAAAGGGCACCAGCTTCAGTTCCAATTCCGTCAGGCCCCGACGGCTGCGCCAATAAATGTGTTTCAAATCAACTGGAATCACTTATGTTCCTCAGGTTATTGCTTTTGCCTAGGGCTATCAGGCAGTCTGCGCTTCTTAATCTGTAAGACGGACATGACACGTGGACACATGGTCAGACGCACAACTCGTCAGCCTCGAAGGCCATGCGGTCAAAGCCTTTCTGCAAGGCTACCTTACTTGCAACAGCGACCGCATCGAAAAAAATACGCCCACGCCTATGACACTGTGCAACCTCAAGGGTCGGGTCGTCGCCAACGGCTGGGCATTGGGAGACGACGCGCAGGTCTTGCTGGTCGTGCACCGTACCGTGGCCGATGCACTGGTGGCTTTTCTGAAGCCCTATGCCATGTTTTCCAAATGCAAGGTACACGCCCTGCCCCAAGCCGTGCCGGTGGTGTTAAACCCTCAGTCTGACAATACCTTCGCTGGTGATTGGGGCTTTGGCGCGGAGCTGTTCAACCCAGCGGATGCCAGTGGCGACGACCAATCTGCCACCATCGCCCAACGCTTGATCGAAGACCGCTTCGCTTGGGTCAGCGAACCCGTGGCGGGCAAGTTCCTCCCCCAAGTGTTGGGCATGCACGATGTGGGCGCGATCGATTTCGACAAAGGCTGTTATTTGGGCCAAGAGATCGTGGCCAGAGCGCAGTTTCGTGGGGCGGTGAAGCGCGGTATCGATCAGTTCGCTTGGCAGGGCGAACGCCCTGCTGCGGGGGATAGCAGGGAAGACCCAGAGTTCGGCAAGGGAACCGTCATCAGCACCGCGGGTGTCGAAGCGTCTGAGCGTGGCCGGGGGCTTTGGGTGAGAGGTATCTGAGCCAAAGCCGATCTAGTCACTCGGAAGGCCATCATGCCTCGGGTGTCCGCCGGCAAACTCATACCACGTCGGCTTACCTGCGCAGAAGATTTCACTCTCCAACTTAAAGTCTTGCTCATTGAACAGACCGGCTTCGATGATGTATCGATTTGGCATCAAAAAGTAAAACAGGTTGCTGCCACACTTCTTGCAGAAGCCGCGCTCTGCCCACTCCGAAGAACGGTATCTTCTTATATTTGCTTCTCCAGCAAAGGTCACAGAGCCTACCGCCACGGCCAATGCCGGCCCTCCATTCCACCGCCTACACATAGAGCAGTGGCAGGCGTGAACATGTGACTCCACATCCTTGGCCTCAAATGTCACCGCACCGCACAAACATTGACCGGTACCGTTCATATAACCCTCTCTATCGTTTTGCGAACTTTGCTGGGAGCGAGCAAGGAGCGCCTTAGGTATTCGGTATGCGCTCGCTGATTCCACCTACCCCTACTCTGCCGTCGAAATTCTGATCAGATCACTGAGAAAGGATGAAACCACTTCGTTCCAGATATCGTTGTGGCCGCTCATCACATCTTTTGTCGTGAAAATATTCATGTACGGATTGTTGGGTCTGGTTCGACCCTTGGATATCAAGACCGAACCATTAAAGACGACGCTACCGCGCTCAGATTCGATCTGGCTCAACCAGGCCTCCCTTGGATCGACATTTCCGCCATTGGAGATCGACGACTTCGCACCGGCCCTCGCGTCCAGTACGTGGGTCAGATAAGAATCAAAGTGACCAACGGCGTGAATGTCTGCATCCCACTGGTTTAGCTCGTAGTGTTCGATTCCGTTTTTCGGGCAGTAAATTGCCGGCGTCGTTCGATGGCTCTCCACCAGCGAACCCGGCAACCGCCCGATAGGGAAAAACCATCGTACAAACATGTCCGCGTGCGAGGTCAGAATGATTAGCTTGGGTAACTGGGTTTCGGGATATTCTCGGCATTCATCTTGAGACAAGTCGTACAGCGACCCATAACGTATTGCCTCGAATGCTGGATTCAGCAGAACGACTAAATCACCGAACCCTTCAGCCGCTTGAGTCGTTTTGTAGGGCCGACTGGAGACGTAGCGTTCGGACAGCACTGAGTGTAGCGATGAAAAGAGCGCTGCCCCGCCGAAACTGTGCCCTATGGTGATCATTCTGCTTTGGGAGTGCTTTGCCTTGTTCTGCTTCACAATTTGCTCTAGCTCAAGCAAAACCTCGGTCATGCCTTGGTCGCCGACTTCATGTGCGGTCGCTTTTCTGGCCCAGAACGTAAAGTAGTTTAAAAAGCCATTCAGAGAGGTGCCCCGCCAACCGATGTACACCCCGAGAACTTTTCTGCGCGGTTTTCCTGTTATTGCCCGAACCCGTTTTTCATTTTCAGATGCTTGGCGGAGGATCTCTCTGAATGAGGCAATGTTCGCATCTTCTGGCTCTCCGTTGGCGTTGTGATGCCAACCATGGACAAAAACCATCAGGAGAATGCCGGATTCTTCGGCAATTTCTCGGTAGGCGTCTGTCACAATTTTTTGGGCCTCGGGTACGTTTAGCTGACCTTGATCATCATACTCAATGAAGCTCAATCGATATTCCTCGACGCTATCGAGGGCGGATACATTCATCACCTGCTCGGCGCAATCCGGCGCACGTTCAAACTCGCAAAATTCACCAAACGACGTTCTGTAGGGGTCTGTGGTTGTACAACCAGCAATGAAGAAGGCGGCCAACACCGCCACCCATATCCCTTTGATCATTCATCGCCTCCGTTTGGTACTGATGACGATGCAGGGCAGGTATCGCCAGCAATCGCCAAACAGGTCAACCTGACAGAAGCAATTTCGGGTGTCGAAATTAGCGTTTGAAGCCGCTCACAAACTGCGATGTTTCTCTGTATTTCACGCCTTTGGCATACGGATTGACCGTCAATGTTTACCCGCGGCAAGGGTTCCAGAGGTCTGTCTTAGGAAAACGTGGGCAAATCCTCCAGCGGATGTGGCCCTCCTTCTGCTTCCCAGTAGCCGACAAAATGCTCGTCAACCAAGGACTGAGGCAGATCGGCAATTTGGGCAACCGTCCACTGGGGCGACAGATCTTTGTCGATCAGCAGCGCTCTCACCCCTTCGGCAAAGTCCGGTCGTGACAAACAGTTGTTTGCAACGGCAAGCTCGGTCATAAAGCATTCCGCCAAGTCCATCATCGGCCCAAGGCTGAGCTGTTTGAAAATGATGCCCGCAGTAATCGGGCAGCCAGCGCGCAGATTCGCCGCACCGCGATCCATCCATTTTGACGTGCCGTCTAACGCCAGAATACTGTCAACACAGGCGCTCAGGTCACTCAGTTCAATGCTGTCGACATTGACTGCGCCCACATCACTCGCAGGCATTTCTCCTGAATACGCCTGCTGACCAAGATAGCGGTCTAACACCTCGTTATTGTCCTGTGGCGCGCCAATGCGCCATGCCAACTGGGTCAGTCCAGTTAAGAAGGCAGCCCTGGACTCATGACCCACCACATGGGTACCGATACCCAGCGCCAGCGCGTCGGTGGCGTTGACTTGGCTGCCGGTCAAGGTCAGCAGAGCCGCCATCTTGGGTGCCAGCTTGCGCATCACGACGGTGCCTCCGGCATCCGGGAACAGCCCAATGGTGATTTCGGGAAAGGCCAGTCGCGAACGCTCCGTCAGTACGCGGTATTTTGAAGCCGAGAACAGTCCGTAGCCGCCACCCATCACAATGCCATGGCCCAGCGTCAGCAGAGGTTTAGGGTAGCAGTGCATGATGTAGTCCAGCCGGTATTCGGCGGCAAAAAACCGTTGGGGGTAGTCGTTAACCGTAGCCCCCGCTGCCAAATTTTCTTTCGCGGCGTGGTACAGGGCCTGAATATCGCCGCCCGCACACAGGGCTTTATCGCCCTCGCCGGTAACGATGACGGCTACCACCTCATCACGCGCTGCCCAATCCAGCATTTTTGGCGTCATGGCCTCTACCGCATCTAAGGTGAGGGCGTTGAGGGTTGTTGGCACATTGAGGTGCGCTTGCGCGACCACGCTGCCCTCTGGGCCGGGGTGTTCAAAAAATAGCACGTCAGTCGTCGTCATAAACGGTTAAACCTCTCGGTGGATACGCGCTGCTGTGGCAGCCACTGGATGGGTGTTAGACCTTGCTGTTGCAGTAAGTCGTTGGCGGTCGAAAAGTGTTTGCTGCCGAAAAAACCGCGATGCGCCGAAAGCGGCGACGGATGCGGGGCTTTCAGTAAGTGGTGACGATCCGCTGCCACCCGTGCGGCTTTCTTTTGAGCATAGCTGCCCCAGAGCATAAAAATCAGCCCTTCGCGCCGGTTCGACAGGCGCTGCACAAGGGTGTCGGTAAACTGCTCCCAGCCTCGACCTTGGTGCGAGGCAGCTTGCGCGTGCTCCACACTGAGCACGGCGTTGAGAAGCAGCACACCTTGCTGCGCCCAATGCGTGAGATCGCCGGATGCTTGGCGTATATCGAAGTTTTGCCCCAGATCTTGCTGGATCTCGGTGTAAATATTGCGCAGGGACGGCGGCAGCGGCTGGTCTTGTGGTACGGAAAAACTCAGACCCATGGCCTGATCGGGGCCGTGGTACGGATCTTGGCCCACGATCACCACCCGCACCTCTTCGACCGGCACCAGATCCATGGCGGCAAACATCTGAGGTCCCGGCGGATAAATACGCTTGCCTGCGCGCTTTTCGACCAGCAGAAATTCACGCAACTCTTGCATGTAGGGCTGATCGAACTGATCTCCCATCAGGCTCCGCCAGGACGGCTCTAAGTCCACCGATCGGTTCACGTCCGCCGACCTGTTACTGAGGCCGCATCAGCGGGAACAACAGCACATCACGAATGGACGGTGCATTGGTCAACAGCATGACCAGCCGGTCGATGCCCAGCCCCTCACCTGCCGTAGGCGGCAGCCCGTATTCCAAGGCGGTGATGTAGTCCTGATCAAAGTGCATGGCTTCGTGATCGCCCTTGGACTTGAGATCCGCCTGCGCCTGAAAGCGTCCGGCTTGGTCCACCGGGTCGTTGAGCTCCGAGAAGCCGTTGGCATACTCCCGACCGCCGATAAATAACTCAAAACGGTCAGTCACGTCTGGGTTGTGATCATTGCGACGGGCCAGCGGCGAGACTTCGGCCGGATATTCCGTGATGTAGGTTGGTTGTTCCAGACGCCCTTCTACCAGTGCCTCAAAAGTTTCCATCTGCAGCTTGCCAAGCCCCCAATGGTCTTCAACGGCCACTTGCTTGTCTTTCAGAACACCGCGCAGATGATCGACATTGTCTACAGAGCCTTCGGCCACCCCGCCAAAGCGGGCCAGCGATTCCGCCATGGTGACCCGCTGGGGAGACTTGGCGAAGTCCAGTTCAATACCCTGATACACAATCTGCTGGCTGCCGCAGGCACGTTGGGTCAGTTCCCGCATCAATTCGTCGGTCAGATCCATCAGGTCCCGGTAATCGGCATAGGCCTGATAGAACTCGAGCATGGTGAATTCTGGATTGTGTCGGGTAGACAAACCCTCGTTACGGAAGTTGCGATTGATCTCGTACACGCGCTCGAAGCCTCCGACCACCAGACGCTTCAAAAACAACTCTGGGGCAACGCGCAAAAACAACGGCATATCCAGCGCATTGTGATGGGTGGTAAACGGCCGAGCTGTGGCCCCTCCCGGGATGCTGTGCATCATGGGGGTTTCCACTTCCAAGTAGCTGCGCTGATTGAAAAAATCACGCAGGGCCTGCATCACCATGGAGCGTGTGCGGAAAACCCCTCGGGTGTCTTCGTTCACGATCAGATCGACGTAGCGCTGGCGATAGCGTATCTCTTGGTCGGTCACGCCATGAAACTTCTCGGGCAGCGGCAGCATGGTCTTGTTCAGCAGCACGACCTTGTCGGCGTGCACGCTTAACTCACCCTTGTTGGTGCGCATCAAAGTACCGCTGACCCCGACGATGTCGCCCATCTCCCAGAACTGGGAAAAGTCGTCGTATGCGTCATCGCCCAAATCGTTCTTGGTTAAGTAACACTGGATCTGACCGCTGACGTCTTGCAGGGTGACGAAACTCGCCTTACCCATGACCCGGCGCAGCATGACCCGACCGGCCACTGCCGTGCGCGCTCCGGCCTCTGCCAGTGCCGCCTTGTCCTGATCTGCGAACTGACTCTGCAGCTCTGCGGCCAGTGCCTGGCGACGAAAATCGTTTCGATAGACCTTACTTTTCTCCAGCCAGGCATCCATTTTGGCCCGACGGTTGAGTAAGACATCTCTTTCTTCGCTCATGATTTTCCTTTTCAGTTCTGGTGGCGCGGCGCTTAAAGTCCGGCCTTCAAGCATGCTTCCATAAAGGGATCCAAGTCGCCATCCAGCACTTTGTTCGGATCCGTTCGTTCAATTTCTGTCCGTAGGTCTTTCACCCGGGACTGATCAAGGACGTAGCTGCGGATTTGACTCCCCCAACCAATATCGGCCTTGGCGTCTTCGATAGCCTGCTGTTCCGACCGACGCTGTTGCAACTCTAGCTCATAGAGCTTGGCGCGTAGCTGCTTGTAGGCATTGTCCTTGTTTTGGTGTTGAGAGCGCTCGCTCTGGCATTGCACCACGGTATTGGTGGGCAGGTGTGTCAGACGCACCGCCGAATCCGTTCGGTTGACGTGCTGACCACCGGCCCCACTGGCGCGGTAGGTGTCGACACGCACATCGGATGGATTGATCTCAATTTCAATGTCGTCGTCGATTTCGGCAGAAACAAAGACCGAAGCAAAGGAGGTATGTCGGCGGTTGCCGGAATCGAAGGGCGACTTACGCACCAAACGGTGCACACCGGTTTCCGTGCGCAACCAGCCGTAGGCATATTCACCGCTGATCATCACCGTGGCGCCCTTGATGCCCGCCACATCCCCTTCGGAGACTTCCGTCACCGCCACACTGAAACCGCGACGCTCCGCCCAGCGTAAATACATGCGCAGCAGCATCTCAGCCCAATCCTGTGCTTCGGTACCGCCCGAGCCAGCCTGTATTTCGAGATAACAGTTGGCACCGTCCAGTTCGCCTTGGAACATACGACGAAATTCCAGCGATGCCAGCTGACCTTCAAGGCCCTGGAGTTCCGTAGACACATCGTCCAACGCGGTTTGATCGTTTTCTTCGCTGGCCATTTCTGCCAGCTCGCTGAGATCGCTGAGGCTGTCGCCCAGCGTGCTGAGCAAACCGACAATTTGTTCTAAGGAGGCACGCTCTTTGCCTAGCTGTTGGGCGCGCTCTGGATCGTTCCACACTTCGCCATCGGCGAGCTCGAGTTCGACTTCCTGCAGGCGCTCACGCTTTTCTTCGAAGTCAAAGATACCCCCGAAGCGCACCATCGCGTTCTTGTAAGTCTTTCAAATACTCTCGAATGCCGGTGATTTCAGCCATGAAAATGTTCTTCGTGTTGCGGTTCGATCTGTTGCGGTTTGGGAGCACAAGAGCCAGCGGCATTGCACTCCTCACGGGGCGTGCAGTCTAAGACATCGCCTCTATGTACTCCACCATGAGCTGCAAGGTTTGCTGACCCGCATAGTCGTTGAGCGCCGGTTTGTAGACGACGTTGACGTGCTCGGGCTGGCCGCCCAGCGGTTTCTGACGAAACGCGATGGCGTCGATCAACTGATCATTGAGGCCCAACACCAGTTTCAAGTGGTCTTGCCCCACCACCCGCTGGTTCACCAGTTTAAACTCACCCGCAAACAGGGGTTCAGCAAAGCCGTTGCCCCAAGGTCCTGCGTCAGCAAGGGTTGCGACGGTTTGCAGGTTCAGCTGCTCCTGCTTCAGCGACCCGTCGGTCAACAGCACCGCATCCAACATATCCTGTGTTACTGCGGCTCTGACCGCCTTATCAAACGCTTTTTGAAAACGCGCAAGATGCACACGTTTGATGCTGAGGCCCGCGGCCATGGCGTGACCGCCGAATTTTGGCAGCATGCCAGGCAATCGGGTGGCGATGCTGTCGAGCACATCGCGGATGTTCAGACCATCAATGCTTCGTGCCGAACCTTTCAGCTCGTCTGAGGCATCCGACGCATCGGCAAACACGATGGCAGGCCGGTGGAATTTTTCCCGCAAACGTCCGGCAACAATGCCCACCACACCCTGATGGAAACTTTCGTGATAGACCGCGATGCCCATTTCGTCAGGTGCGGGTGTGATTTGGGTCAAAATCATTTCGGCGTCAGCCACCATACCTTGCTCAATTTCTCTGCGGGTTTGGTTCAAGCTGTCCAGTTCTGCTGCCAACTGACCCGCCTCTGCCGGGTCGTCGGTGACCAAACATCGAATGCCCACACTCATATCCTGTAAGCGTCCTGCAGCGTTAAGCCGAGGCCCTAGGGCAAACCCCATGTCCGATGCCGACAGGGTGCTGAGATCGCGCTTACCGACCCGTGCCAGCGCTGCAATTCCCGGCCGGGTCTTGCCCCGGCGGATGCGCAGCAGTCCTTGATGCACCAAAATACGGTTGTTCTGATCCAGTGGAACCACATCGGCGACGGTGCCCAAGGCCACAAGGTCCAGATACTGAGCCATGTTGGGCTCAGGAATTTGGCGCGAGGCGAAGTAGTCGCGCTGCCGCAACGTTTGACGTACCCAACTGAGCAAGTAATAGGCCACACCCACGCCCGCCATGGATTTACTGGCAAAGGCGTTGTCCCCTACATTTGGATTCACCAAGGCATGGGCATCCGGGAGCACGTCGCCGGGCAGATGATGATCGGTGACCACCACATCGATACCCATTTCGTTGGCCAAGGCCACTCCATCCACACTGGCCACACCGTTGTCTACGGTAACAATCACATTGGGTGCCAAGGTTGCGGCAAGCTGGACTATTTCCGGTGACAGTCCGTATCCGTAGTCGAATCGATTGGGCACCAGAAAGTCCACATTGGTCGCCCCCATGGCTCGCAGGGCCAACAGACATAGGGCAACAGAGGTGGCGCCATCGGCATCGAAGTCACCAACGATGAGGATCTTTTGATTTTGCTCAACCGCGTCCGCCAGTCGGGCGGCAGCGATATCAATCTCCGGCAGATCCGCCGGCGACAGCAGATTGACTAAGCCCCGCTCCAATTGACTCGGATCATTGATACCCCGTGCAGAGAAAACGCGATCTAACAGGTCGTCATCCAGGCCAAGATGCTGGGTTGGTTGACGCTGTTCGATACGCATCAGATTCGTCTCAACTACAGCGCGGGCGCGACTCTCAGCCGCACGATGTCCGCTGCCACGATATCGAGGCCTTGCAAGCGTTCCAGCGCTGCGTTCATGGCGCTTTCGACGACGTTGTTCGTCAGCAATACAATGTCGACCACTGGCTGCGATGCGCTTGCTTCGTGCTGAATGGCGGCATCGATACTGATGGAAAATTCCGACAGGGCTTGAGTCACCTGAGCAAAAACCCCGGGCTGATCCAGAGTGGGTATGCGCAGGTAGTTGGCACTGGTGACTTCGGCCATCGGCAGAATGGCTGGGCTCGGGGCTTGGGTCGTCTCGCTTGCTTGTGTATCGACGCCGATGCCATTGCCCGTCGAAAACTGTTTGCCAAGGGCCAACGCATCGGAGAGCACAGCAGAAGCCGTCGCCTCCCCGCCGGCACCGGGGCCGCTGAACAGCGTTTCTCCGGCACCATCGCTGATGATTTGCACCGCGTTCATCACGCCGTTCACGTTCGCAAGTAGGGCGTTGCTCGGCACCAAGGCGCAATGCACTCGTGCTTCTACACCGGCAGCGGTGTTTTGAATGATGCCCAGATGTTTGATCTTGTAACCCAACTCCTTGGCAAATTGAATATCGGCTACGGTGACGTGGCGAATGCCTTCGATATGCACCGCGGACAAGTCGTATTCGCCGGTAAAGCCCAAGGCCAGCAAGATGGTCAGCTTGTGGGCCGCATCCACGCCATCAATGTCAAAACTAGGATCCGCTTCGGCATAGCCCAACCGCTGGGCCTCTGCCAACACCTCATCGAATGGGGTGCCGTTGGATTCCATTTCGCCAAAGATGTAGTTGCAGGTGCCGTTGATGATCCCGAACAGACTGTCCAGTCGATTTGCCGCCAAGCCCCCTGACATGCCTTGAATAATCGGGATAGCACCGGCTACCGAAGCCTCGAAACGCAGCTGCTGCTTGCCTGGCCCCGACATCAGTTCATTGCCGTGGGCCGCCAGCACCGCCTTATTGGCGGTCACAACAGGGGTATTCGATGCCAGCGCGCGACGAATCAGATCCAGCGCCACGCCCTCTCCACCGATCAACTCCAAAATCACATCCACGTCAGGGTCGCTCACCAAGTCATCCAGATCGGTACTGAATTGAGCACCCATCAGATCGACTCCCGGCTTTTCCCGACGGCTGGCGATACGCACAACACGCAGGGTTACTCCGCTGCGCTGGGCCATCAGTGCACCATTGCGGCGAATCAGTGCCAACACGCCCTGGGCAACGGTACCGAGGCCGGCGATTCCTAGTTTGATTTCAGTCAAGGTATTCTCTCTGATTACTGTTGGAGGCTGATGCCCAACCGCTGGGCCAACTGCGGCGCGGGAATGTATCCGGGAAACATTTCTCCACTTTCGGTGACAAGGGCCGGCGTGCCACTGACACCCATGCGACGACCCAATTCAAATTGTGCGTCCACCGGGTCTGTGGGACAGACTCGATCGGCGATACGCTGGCTGTTCTTCGCGCGGGTCATTGCCGTCGCTGGATCTGTTGCACACCACACAGACCGCATGGTCGAAGCAGTATCCGACTCGAGGCCTTCTCGGGGATAGGCCAGATAACGCACCTCTATACCCAATGCAGCGTACTGATCAATCTCGCTGTGCAGCTTGCGGCAGTAACCACAGTCCACATCGGTAAAAACGTTGATCACGGCCTGACGCTCGCCCTTGGCCGGAAAAATGACCATGTCGGAGAGGGCCACCTGATCCATCAGCGCCTTGCGCGCGACGGCACGACGTTGGTCCGACACATTCGTGAGATCCGCGCCAATGGCGTACATATCACCCACAATCATGTGTTTTCCGTCAGCGGTGATGTAGAGGGTCGTACCGTCTGGCAAATCCGCACCAAATAGACCGTCAACCTGGGTGGGATACACCGCCTCAATCGGAATGTCGGGGCGAATGGCCAAAAGCTGGGATACGGCCTGATTCAATTCTTCATCGGTGACCGGGGCCGGTTCGTCGGCAGCCTGAGCAGAAAGGGTCAGAGTAGCGGACAACAATAAGGCATACGCCAACTGCGGCAGCCAAACCTGTAATCGTGTCTGTGAGTTTCGCATCGAAAGTCCTGTCATTTAGCGGCTGCACTCTGCGGTCATGCGCTTACCCTCGCGGATGGTGCTCTAACACGAGGTCTTTCAGTCGCTGATTCGCCACATGGGTATAAATTTGAGTGGTGGATAAGTCGGCATGGCCAAGCATCATCTGCACCGCTCTCAGATCCGCGCCATTATCCACAAGATGCGTGGCAAATGCATGGCGAAGCGTGTGCGGAGAGACCTTTTGTTGGATTCCAGCCTGCTGGGCGTAGCGTTTTATGGCATGCCAGAAGGTCTGACGGGTCATCACCCGCCCCAGTCGGCTTGGAAACAACATTGGCCCGCCATGAGGCAGCAGTGTCGGCCGCGCATCGCGCAAGTAGCGCGCAAGCCAGTTCAACGCGGCCTCACCCGTGGGCACTAGGCGCTCCTTGCCGCCCTTACCCATCACTCGCACGACGCCTTGGCGCTGATTGACGTTCGCCAGTTCCAGCGTCACCAACTCGGTTATGCGCAGGCCACTGGCGTACAAAAGTTCCAGCATGGCCCGGTCTCGCAACCCCAACGGACCTTCGACGTTTGGCGCAGCCAGCAGCGCGTCTACCTGAGACATACTTAATGCGCCGGGCAAGACGCGACCCAGCTTAGGGTGCTCAATTTGTTGGGTGGGATCAATGTCGATGCGCTGCTGGAGAACCGCATAGCGGTAAAAGCCTTTGAGCGTACTGAGCCAGCGCGCCGTACTGCGGGGACTCAGCTTACGCTGTTGTCGGTGGCTAAGCACCTCGAGCAGATCCATCTGATCTGCAGCCTCAAGGGAGGCTACGCCAGACTGCGCGAGCACTCGTTGAGTATCGGTCAAATCCCGACGATAAGCGGCCAAGGTGTTTTCAGACAAACCCCGCTCCAGCCAGAGCATCTCTAGATAGGTTGTGACTTCGTCGGACTGATTGTCGGCGCTGCTCATGGCCGGAACATCGCACATCTCGACCCGTTTTTTAAGGGTTGGCGAACTTTTCGCCTGCCAGAAACACACAAGGCCAGCAGAGCTGGCCTTGGTCGCGGAGCAGCGTTGAACGCTACTTGATCTTTTCTTTGATTCGAGCCGATCGGCCAGAGCGTTCGCGCAAGTAGTAAAGCTTGGCTTGGCGAACATCGCCACGGCGCTTCACTTCAATGCCGGCAATCAGCGGGCTGTGGGTTTGGAACGTACGCTCGACGCCCACCCCGTGTGAGATCTTGCGAACCACAAAGGCAGAATTCAGACCGCGGCTTTTAATACCGATCACCACGCCTTCGAATGCCTGCAAACGCTCGCGGCTTCCTTCTTTAACCCGAACCTGAACACTGATGGTGTCGCCGGGGCTAAATTCGGGAACATCCTTCATCTGGCTGTTCTCGAGTTCTTCTATGACTTTATTTCTTCTCACGTTCTTTCTCCACAGTGTGCGGGCCAAGCTGCTGCGCACATGCTGTTAGTAGTTGCCTGTCCAGCGGATCAAACAGTCTGCCCGTCAATAAATCCGGACGCCGTTCCATTGTTCGTTGCAGAGCCAGAGACCGACGGTATCGTCTCGTCCGATTGTGGTCGCCACTCATCAGCTCTTGAGGCACGCTTTGCGTGCCAACAATTTCAGGGCGCGTATAGTGAGGGTAATCGAGCGTTCCATCAAGGTGTGATTCATCAATTACTGACTGTTGATTGCCCAAAGTGCCCGGCAAATGCCGAGAAATGGCATCCATCACGGTCATGGCGGGTAATTCACCCCCGCTCAGCACGTAATCACCCACAGACCACTCCGCGTCTACGTACTGGCTGACGAAGCGCTCATCAATGCCTTCGTAGCGCCCGCAGATCAAAATCAGGCCCGGATTGGCGGCTTCGGTCAGGGCCAGCCCCTGATCAAACCGCTTGCCTTGCGGGCTCATCAGAACGACCTTGGTATCGGCTGGTGCATCGGCCTTGGCCGCGGCCAACGCCTGTCGCAACGGCTCCACCATCATCACCATGCCCGGACCGCCGCCATAGGGTCGGTCGTCAACAGTACGGTGCTTGTCTTTGGTAAAGTCCCGGGGATTGTACCGATTGAGCGTCAATCGACCCGACGCCAACGCCCGACCGAAGACACCGTCGTTACTGACCGCATCAAACATTTCTGGCAGTAACGAGATAACGCCTAACCACATCGACTGAACCTCACGACCAATCGGCCTGCCAATTCACCACGAGCTGCTTTTGTTTGGCGTCCACCGAGAGCACGTACTCTTCTGTGAACGGTACCAACAAGTCCCGTTTGGCGCCCTTTGCCTTGATCGACAAAATCGCATGGGCACCGGTTTCCATTAGCTCTGCGACCTGCCCCAGCACATCGCCCTGCTGATTGGTCACTTCGCTGCCGATCAGGTCGTGCCAAAAATACTCATCTTGCTCGGGGTCCGGTATAGAGTCCCGCGCAACCCCGATCAGCGCGCCTGTGAGCAGTTGGGCCTCGTCACGATCGTCAATGCCGTTAATTTGGGCCACATAGGCCTCTTTGTGGGGCTTGCTGTCGCAACTTGCTACGGGTGTCCATGACGCATTAGGCGAGGACTGAATGTACCAGGGTGAGTAAGCGAACAGGTTGTCAGCGGGTTCCGTAAACGAATGCAGCACCTGCCAACCACGCACTCCGTAGGGACGACCAAGCTTGCCAACAACCACAATGGACGATGCCGGGACGTTTTGAGGTGACGTTTGTCTCATGCTTTGTCGCCCATTGGTCTGTAAGAAACGATCGGACACAAAAAAAGCGCGGCCGAACAGCCACGCTTTCTCAACGATCTTTGGTGTGAATCAGACGCCAATGCACTGACTGCATGGAACGTCTAGACCATCCGTTTGGCTAAGCAGCAGCCCCAGCATGGTCTTTTCGCGCTTGCTTGATGAGCTTTGCAACGCGCTCAGAAGGCTGTGCGCCCACACCCATCCAATAATCCACGCGCTCCAGGTCCAAACGCAAAACCTCTGCTTGGCCCTTGGCTACTGGGTTGAAGAAGCCCACGCGCTCAACGAAACGACCGTCTCGCGAAGCCGAACGGTCTGCAACAGTGATGTGATAAAACGGGCTCTTCTTCGCACCGTGACGAGCCAGACGGATTGTTACCATAATGATCTCTATGAGTTTTACGAAGCCTTTGCCGAGCCTAGCTATCAGGCGATGACAACGACACTAATTCTTTTCTCAGCTTCGGCGCTCGGCGCTGCGAACGATCGACCCGCAACAAAGCACCTGCCTGAAAGGCGCGATATGATATAGCAACCGCTTGGCGGCGCAAGCCCCCGAAAATCAGCGCCGGCGCATACCCGGGGGCATACCGCCCGGACCACCGGGCATCTGCATGCCAGGCAACCCCTGCATGCCACGCATCATGCGCTGCATACCGCCCTTGCGGCTGACTTTTTTCATCATCTTCTGCATTTGCTTGTGCTGCTTGAGCAGGCGATTCACATCGGCAATTTGCGTACCGCTACCGTTGGCGATACGTTTTTTGCGTGATCCGTTGATTAAATCGGGAAAGCGACGCTCTTTGACGGTCATGGAATCAATGATGACGCCCATTCGCTTAAATTGGCTGTCGTTGACCTGCGCCTTCGCCGCTTCCGGCAACTGGCCCATGCCCGGCAGTTTATCCAGCATACCGGTGACACCGCCCATGTTGTCCATCTGCTCAAGCTGATCGCGAAAATCTTCCAGATCGAACTTACGCCCACTCTGCATTTTTTGCGCGAGCCGCTGGGCTTTGTCTTTATCGACCTTGCGTTCGGCTTCTTCAATCAGCGATAGAACGTCGCCCATGCCCAAGATGCGGGACGCAAGGCGGTCTGGATAAAACGGCTCCAGCCCATCGGTCTTCTCACCCACACCCATAAACTTGATCGGTTTGCCGGTAATGGCTCGCACACTCAGCGCCGCACCACCGCGGGCATCGCCATCGGTCTTTGCCAGCACGATACCGGTCAATGGCAAGGCGTCATTAAATGCTTTTGCCGTGTTTGCCGCGTCTTGGCCGGTCATGGCGTCGACAACAAACAGTGTCTCAATCGGTTTCATCGCCTGATGAAGCGCCTGAATCTCCGCCATCATCTCGGCATCAACCGCCAGACGACCCGCGGTATCCAAAATCAGCACATCAGCCAACTGCTTATTGGCTTCTTTCAGCGCCCGCTCTGCAATGTCCACAGGCTTTTCGTCCGCACTGGACGGGATGAAGGTTGCCTGAACTTCGCCAGCCAGCGTTTCCAGTTGGGCGATCGCCGCCGGGCGATACACGTCAGCACTGACCACAGCCACTTTTTTCTTCTCACGCTCTTTCAGCAAACGCGCCAGCTTGGCCACCGTGGTGGTTTTACCCGCACCCTGCAGACCTGCCATCAAAATCACTGCCGGCGGTTTAGTCGCCAAATTCAGCGCGTCGTTGGCATCGCCCATGATGTGCACTAATTCATCGTGCACGATCTTAATGAAGGCCTCGCCGGGGTTCAGCGCGGCGGTTACTGCCTGTCCAACGGCCTTGCTACGCACCTGCTCGATGAAATCTTTCACCACCGGCAGCGCAACGTCAGCTTCCAGCAGCGCCATGCGCACATCACGCAGCGCGTCAGCGATATTTTCGTCTGTCAGCCGGGCTTTGCCGGTAATCTGTTTCAGGCTTTGGGACAGCCGATCCGATAGGCTCTCGAACATAAATTTACAGCGCTTGTTTTGACGGCGCAGAGTATAGCGCGACGAGAGCTACAGCGTTAACTCTGAGGGCTAACTCGCGGCATAGAGCTCATCAAGCGTGACTGACGAGCCGTCATCCATCACCTGACGGCAATGTTTTCGATCCAAGGATCTTGGCTCCGCAACTCCGCAGGAGTGAGCGATGGTTTCCACCTCCTTCATTACCGTTTGCGCATAGCGCGCCACACGTTCCGCCTTATCGGTCACGACCAGGCCGCGCTGCAGCTTGGGATCGTGGGTGGTAATGCCTGTCGGACAGGTGTTTTGATTGCACTGCAGGGCCTGAATGCAGCCAAGCGCCAACATGAATCCGCGAGCCGACACGGCAATATCGGCTCCGGCACACAGCGCCCAGGCCACCTGCCCCGGATTCGTCAACTTGCCGCTGGCGATAATCTTGATGCGGTCGCGTAAACCGTGGCGAGTCAGTAGGTCGGATACCGCGGGTAGGCTTTCTTTCAGGGGCAAACCCATGTAGTCGATCAAACTTGCCGGTGCAGCGCCTGTGCCACCGTCAGCGCTGTCAATGGTAACGAAATCCGGCGCGGCCGCATGCCCACGCTGGCCAATCAACTCACACAGTTCGTTCAACCACTGATAGTCGCCTATCACTGCCTTAAATCCGACGGGCTTGCCCGTCAGCTCTCTGACCTGAGCCAGGGCATCGAGCAGGCTCTCACCGCTGTCGATGGCAGGATTACGATTGGGACTGATCGAATCTTCCCCTTCGGGAATGGCGCGGATTCGTGCAATCTCGCCAGATACCTTTGCCCCGGGCAAAATCCCCCCTTTGCCGGGCTTCGCTCCTTGACTGAGCTTGATTTCAAACATCCGCACTTGCTTGTGCGCAGCAACCGCCCTCAGTTTGGCGGCATCAAGCTGACCAAGACTGTCCCGCACCCCGTAATTCGCTGTACCGATCTGAAACACAATATCGGCTCCGCCGTCTAAATGCGCCTGAGACAGCCCTCCCTCACCCGTATTCAGCCAGACCCCGGCCTTCGCCGCTCCACGCGACAGCGCCTGAACCGCAGGCTTAGAAATCGCGCCGTAGCTCATACCAGACACATGAAAAAATGCTGACGTGGTAAAGGGGTTTGGGGCAGCTGGACCGATGACCAAGGATCTGGGCGGCTGCGTATCTTGCTCTAACATCGGGTAAGCGCAATTCACAAACATGACGGTACCGGGCCGTTTGAGGTCTCGGGTTGAGCCAAAGGCCACAGTGGTGTCTGCGCCCTTTGCTGCTCGGTAAACCCACGCGCGTTCAGCGCGATTAAACGGCAGTTCCTCGCGATCCATGGCAAAAAAGTACTGCCGGAAAAACTCGCCTAGCTTCTCGAACAGGTAGCGAAAGCGGGCCAATACGGGAAAGTTTCGACGTAGCGAATGCCGGGTCTGCGTGCGATCAACCACATAAAACGCGATGACCGTTAAGAAACCCAAACCCAGTAGCAGAAGAAACAATTCGGTCAGCAGAAACACAATGTCTAGAACAAAATCCATCACCGCCCCTCAACGCTCGTTACTGTTATGTTAAACGCTAGCTTAGGGCCAGTTCCAACATTGACCACTACGCTTCACCGTGCGACGACAATATGCCACACTCCCGCTCTATTGATTCTCACAGGCACCTATCATTGACATCCCAACTTCGGCGAGAGCGTAGACGCTCGTGCTCCCAAGTGGTTATGCAGGTCCCATGAACAGCACCATACTCAACACCCTCGGCGCAACCACCACCCTTGGTCTGGCACTTCTTTTCTACGCGTCGGCTTTCTTTCTACTCTGGCGCAGCCTGACCCAGCGCCGGCAGCAAATTGCTGACATCGATACCGCACCGAACAACGTCGTCACCACGCGATACGCCCTGAGCGCAACCGCGATCGGACTGTTATTCCAGGTAGCGGTAACCAGCGAAAAATTGATTCAGCATGAACCCACCACCTCTTTGACGCTGAGTCTGCTTGGAGTGAGCAATCTGGTCGCCTGCGTGATGGTCGCGGTTATCGCCCTCAGCGCGTTGAAAGTGCGTGCTGAAAACCTGTTGCTGTTGGGTCTGCCTTTGGCCGCTGCAAACCTCCTCGCGATGGCACTCCTGCCCGAAGGCCGCACGCAACCAATTACCTTGGCGAGTGCACAAATCGGTCACATTTTGCTCTCCATCAGTGCTTACGCGGCGCTCATGACCGCGGCATTGCAGTCCATACTAATCGGCGTGCAAGAGCGTCGGCTGCGTTCGCCGCAGACCGGTTTGTTGGGTGTGTTACCTCCCATGGAAAGCATGGAGAATCTGTTTATCTCTGTGCTCTGGCTGGGACTGGGGCTACTCACGCTTTCCATTGCGACAGGCATGTTGTTTTTGCAGGACATGTTTGACCAGCGGCTGGTGCATCATACGGTGCTGACGACTCTTTCCTGGTTGGTTTATGCCGGATTTCTCGCAGGACATCACTTCTTTGGCTGGCGCGGAGTCACCGGCGTTCGATGGAATTTGGCTGCATTCACCCTGCTGCTCATGGGTTACTTGGGCAGCAAATTCGTTATCGAATATTTGCTTTGAAGCGTAACTCACCCTGCGAAGTTAAATGGACATAAACGCGTTCCCAACCAGTTACTTGCTGATGAGCATTGGCGTGATGATTTTGCTGTCGGCCTACTTTTCAGGCACTGAAACAGCAATGATGGCGCTCAATCGCTACCGCCTCCGCCACCTTGTCCGGCGCGGCAATCGCGGCGCGAAAAAAGCCGACTCCATGCTGCAACGGCAGGATCGTTTGCTTGGTGTGATCCTTGTGGGTAACAACTTGGTGAACTTTTCTGCGGCTACGGTCGCCACCGTGATCGGCTTTCAGCTGATGGGAGACACCGGGGTCTTGCTGGCTCCTTGGATACTCACCATCGTTTTTTTGATTTTTGCCGAAGTTGCCCCGAAAACGCTGGCCGCAGAGCGGCCTGAAAGCTGGGCACTCAAAGCCGTTTTTATACTCAAACCGCTGCAAAAAGTGCTGATGCCTGCCGTGGCCTTAGTCAATGTCGTCAGTAACGCCTTGGTTCGCCCTTTCTTACCTTCCTCTGACGATGACGATCAGCTGACGACGGACGAACTCAAAACCGTCGTGGTCGAAGGCGCGACATCCGTTGGTGAGCGTCAGCGTATGTTGACGCGAATTCTGGATCTGGAATCCGTTACGGTCGACGACATCATGGTTCCACGAGCGGAAATCGCCGCCATCAATATCGACGATGCGTTAAACACGATTATGACGACCGTCGCCGCGAGCCAACACACGTTGCTGCCGATCTACAAAGACAGCTTTGACAATGTACTCGGCATTTTGCACCTGCGTCGGGTAGCCCGTCTGATCTTCAACGAAGATTTCTCGAAAGCTGACTTATTGCAGCTCACCCGCGAGCCTTACTATGTCCCCGAGGCCACACCACTTCATACCCAGCTGTTTAACTTCCAGAAAGAGCGGCAGCGTCTGGCGCTGGTCGTCGACGAGTATGGCGATATTCAAGGCATCGTGACCCTGGAAGACATACTGGAGGAAATTGTTGGTGAATTTACCAGTGATTACGCGGCCAATATGCCAGAGATTTCGCCCCAGGAAGACGGCAGCTTCGTGATTGACGGCATGGCGGTATTACGCGACATCAACCGTGCGCTAAAGTGGGACCTGCCCATCAACGGCCCCAAAACCCTCAGCGGTTTTGTGCTCGAACATCTGGAAACCATTCCAGAAACCAACGTCTGTCTGCGAGCAGGCGATTACCAAATCGAAACGCGACAAATCAAAGACAATATCGTCAAGAGTCTCATCATCCGTCGGCAATCAACCCCTCAGCCTGATACCGAAGACGTTGATGCCGAGGATTGAGGCCTGAAACAAAGCCGTCTTTGCACGCGTTTTTCAGCGTGCAGCCCAATCAAACCAGAGGCAATTTAGGCAGCCGCCCAACGACGGTTCATTGCCGAAATGATGGCATTGAGGGCCGTTGTCGTCGTATTGCGGCTCAGACCGAGACCGTAGCAGCGCTGACCTTCTTCTTTGTCTTCAATAGCCACAATGCATACCGCTTGCGCGTCGCTACCGGTACCAATACCAACTTCTTGATAACTCAGAATCGTTACGGGTTCGTTGAGCGTCTCGCCCAGGGCGGTGACAAAGGCCTCGATGGGCCCGGAGCCCTCGCCGTCGATTGTTAGCACGTTTTCAGATACGGCAACACGCGCCACACAACGCTGATCACGCTCACGTCCTGGCAGCAGGTCGTAATCCACCAATCGATAGGGTTCAGGGTCGACAACATAGGTGTCCAACAAACACTGATATATCTCGTCGATCTTCACTTCCCGGTCGAGCGTTTCCGTGAGCTTTTGCACCTGACCACTGAACTCCACCAACAAATCTCTGGGCAGAGCCAAACCGTAGTGCTCCTCGAGCATAAAGCCTACCCCACCCTTGCCAGATTGACTGTTCACACGGATGGTTTCTTTGTAAGAGCTGCCGACGTCTGCCGGATCAATCGGTAGGTAGGGAACTTCCCAACTGCTTCGATCTACTTGGGACATACCCTTTTTAATCGCATCTTGGTGTGATCCGGAGAATGCCGTAAACACGAGTTCGCCAGCGTAAGGATGACGCTCAGGCACCGCCAACTTATTGACTGACTCAGCGACCTCACGAATCTTCGGCATCTGCTGAAAATCCAAGGTAGGGTCTACGCCCTGACTGAACATATTCATGGCCATGGTGATGATGTCGCAATTGCCGGTACGTTCTCCGTTACCGAACAAGGTACCTTCAACGCGCTGCGCTCCGGCCATCAAACCAAGCTCAGTAGCCGCCACACCGGTGCCACGATCGTTATGGGTGTGCAGACTGATCACAGCGCTATCGCGGCGCGGGAAGTTACGGCAAAACCATTCGATTTGGTCCGCATATATGTTTGGCGTCGACATCTCTACCGTACTCGGCAGATTAATGATGATGGGCGCTTCAGGCGTAGCCCCCCATGTGTCGGCAACCGCTGTGCAAATCTCCGAAGCAAAATCCAATTCCGTGCCGGTAAAGCTCTCGGGGGAATATTCGAAGGTCACATTGGATTTGAAATCTTTCAGTCCTTCGCGCACCAAGGCGGTCCCTTCAACGGCCAGATCGATAATGCCTTGGCGCGACATGCCAAAGACCACTCGACGCTGCAATTCCGACGTGGAGTTGTAGAGGTGGAAGATCACATTGGGTGCGCCTTCTAACGCTTCAACAGAACGCTCAATCAGCTCCTTACGAGCCTGACACAGAATCTGAATGTGCACATCGTCCGGAATACGATCTTCATCAATGATGCGCCGAATGAAGTCAAAGTCTGGCTGAGACGCCGCAGGAAAACCCACTTCGATTTCGGCAAAGCCTATCTCGAGCAGTAAGTCCCACAGGCGCATCTTTTCATCAACACTCATGGGATCGATGAGCGCCTGATTACCGTCCCGCAGGTCAACACTGCACCAGCGAGGTGACTGGGTTAGCATTTTGCTGGGCCACTGACGATCCGGCAGATCGACGGCTTGAAAGGCTGTATATTTTTCAAAAGGCATTGCGCCGGTGGCGCGACCGCTGATTGGTTGACTGCTCATAAACTTCACTCTGTATTTGCCAGTAAGACCCAGCTCTTTCGCATTACGCAGTTGCAAAGGGTCTATAGTAACGAACATCCCACTCTGTGTGGGACTTCTTGATCATCTGGGTGGGCTTGGCCCTAGGGTATTAGTGTGTTTGCCGGGAGCCCGGCAGCAGAGCTAGAAGCGCCAGAGAAAACGCGCCCAGCGCTCGTCCCCGAGCAAGCTCGGTAAGCATCTGAACGTTCCTGTGAATTGCGTTTCCCATGGCGCGACTATAATCCGTGACAGCCCATTTGCAAACCCCACAAATGGCTAGCCCAGCACTACATCAATCGCGCTGGCGGCAGCCAAAGCCTTTGATCGAGCCTCCTCTACGCTTTCCGCCAAGGCCAGCGCCACTCCTACCCGCCGCTCGCCGGCAACCTCGGGCTTCCCAAACAATCGCACTTGCGTGTCTGGCGCCATGAGTGCCTTGTCCAAACCTGTAAACGACATCGACGTGGAATGGCCCTTGGCCAGAATCACCGCTGAGGCGGCAGGCCCCAGCTGACGCAGATTAGGAATAGGCAAACCCAGAATGGCTCGGGCATGCAGCGCGAATTCGCTCAGGTCTTGACTGATCATGGTGACCATACCCGTATCGTGAGGCCGAGGGCTCACTTCGGAAAAATACACGTCATCGCCCTTGATGAAAAACTCCACACCAAACAGCCCCCAGCCACCCAGCGCGGCTGTCACCTTGGCAGCGATCGCTTGGCTTTGTGCCAAGGCGTCGGCGGACATCGCTTGGGGCTGCCAAGACTCTTGATAGTCCCCGCCTTCTTGACGATGGCCGATCGGAGCGCAAAAGGTCGTGCCGTCGCGATGTTGCACCGTCAACAGGGTGATTTCGTAATCGAAATCCACAAAACCCTCGACAATCACCGAACCGCTGGCACCACGTGCGCCGTCAACCGCGTACTGCCACGAGGCGTCGATATCCTCTGCGGTACGAACCGTCGATTGGCCCTTGCCCGAACTCGACATCACGGGCTTCACGATACAAGGCATACCAATGGCCTCAATCGCCTCTCTGTAGTCGGCTTCGTTATCGGCGAATCGGTAAGCAGAGGTTCGAACACCCAGTTCCTCTGCAGCCAGTCGCCGAATACCCTCTCGATCCATGGTCAGACGCGCCGCGCCAGCAGTCGGAATGACATGCAGCCCATGGCGCTCCATTTCCACCAGCGTGGGGGTGGCGATGGCCTCAATCTCGGGCACCACCAGATCAGGGCCTTCCTGCTCAATAACCTGCTTTAGGGCACTGCCATCGAGCATGTCGATCACATAGCTGCGATGCGCTACCTGCATGGCTGGCGCATTGGCATAGCGGTCGACTGCAATCACCTCAACACCCAAACGCTGAAGTTCGATCACCACTTCTTTGCCCAACTCACCACTGCCCAACATCATGACCTTTGTCGCCCCTGCGGTGAGCGCGGTACCTAATATCGTCGATGCGTCATCGCTCATTCGTCTCTCCCCAGTTAACTACGGTGATCGGGCTCTGTCCTAAACCGGCAGTGCCGCAGACTGCACAATCGCACCGTCCCGAAAGCGCTTGGCATTTTGCACGTAGTGCGCGGCACCCACACGTATGCCTTGAGCTTGTTCATCGGTCAGGGTTTTAACCACCTTCCCCGGAGAGCCCATGACCATCGAGTTATCGGGAATTTCCTTCCCTTCGGTGATCAGCGCGTTTGCGCCGATGATGCAATTTTTACCGATCTTTGCGCCGTTCAGCACAACGGCATTGATGCCGATCAACGACCCCTCGCCAATATCGCAGCCGTGCAGCATGACCTTATGGCCAATGGTGACATGCGGCCCGATCACCAGCGGATAACCGGGGTCTGTGTGGAGCACCGATCCGTCCTGCACATTGGAGCCCTCGCCGATGGTGATTTGGTCGTTATCGCCGCGCACCACGGCATTGAACCAAACGCTGGCATCCTGCTTCAGTAGCACATTACCCATCACCGTCGCCGTATCGGCTACCCAGTAGTCGCCTTCGGCCCGAACCCCTATACCATCCAATTCATACAACATGTTGTCCCCTAGACATCGAGTGATCACCGCATGCACCTGACAAGGTGGCTGCCTCTGACCGACATGGTAATCAAGCTAGGACAAGACAACCACAGCAAAGGCCAACGCATCCCCAGAAGTTGTCACATACGGGTATACTGTGCCTATGAATTTTTGCAGTGCCTGCGGCGAATCCGTAGTTTACAAGGTGCCGGAGGATGACACGCGCGAACGCGCAGTGTGCAGCAGCTGCGGCACTATCCATTATCAAAACCCCAAGGTTATTGCGGGTACCTTGCCCATTTGGGGCGATCAGGTATTGCTGTGCAAGCGTGCTATTGAACCGCGCCGAGGGTATTGGACATTGCCTGCCGGTTTTCTAGAAAACGGTGAAACCGCGGAAACCGGTGGTGCCAGAGAGACCATGGAAGAAGCCAACGCCACGGTGGAAAATCCCCAGCTCTATACGGTGTTTAGCCTGCCCCATATCTCCCAGATCTATATGTTTTTCAAAGCAGATCTGGTTGGACCGACCTTCAGTAGCGGTTCCGAATCCCTCGAGGTTGAGCTGTTTTCGGAGCAGGATATTCCCTGGGACGAACTGGCTTTCCCCGTGATCAACAAGACGTTAACGCACTACTTCAAAGATCGCGCCAGCCGAGCCTTCCCCGTGCACTATGAAAATCTGGAATTTCGTCGCCGCTAAACCCCTTGTCTCACCTCTCTGCGCGACCTTAGAACAGTCGACGCGCATTGCGGAACAGGCGCAGCCACGGGCCGTCTTCTCCCCAGCTTGGATCACGCCAGACGTTTTGAATGCCGCGAAAGACACGTTCGGGGTGAGGCATCAGCGCCAATACCCGACCATCGGCAGCGGTCAGTCCGGCTAGGCCATCTGGCGCACCATTGGGGTTATCTGGGTAACGACTGGCCACCTGATACTGCGCATCAACGTAGCGCAAGGCCGCCTGCTGCCGCTGTTCCACCATGGCGAGATCGCCGTCGCGAAATTCGGGGCGCCCTTCTCCGTGAGCAACGGCAACCGGTATGACGCTGCCAGCCATGTCCGCGAGCCACGGGCTGCTATTGGCTTCCACTCGCACCATAACCGTACGGCCTTCAAACTGTTCGCTGCGATTACGAACAAAGCTCGGCCAGTGTTCGGCCTGGGGAATCAGCGAGCGCAACTGCGAAAGCATCTGACAACCGTTGCAAATGCCAAGTGATAACGTGTCCGCGGCAAAAAATGCGGCAAATTGCTCTCGCAAGCGCGCGTCGAGCAGCACGCTTTTCGCCCAGCCGCCGCCTGCGCCAAGCACATCGCCATAGGAAAAGCCGCCACAGGCCACAAAGGCCTGAAAATCCGCAAGTTGCCGGTCTCCGGACACCAAGTCCGACATATGCACGTCAACGCAGTCAAAACCGGCAGCGCTAAACGCCGCTGCCATCTCGATCTGGCCGTTAACACCCTGCTCGCGCAAAATCGCGATGGTCGGCTGGGCCTGACTCAGAATCGCCGGCACCTCAGACGGGTCAAACGTCAGACGTGCGCTGAGACCGGGATTATCTTCTCGGGAAGGTTGCAGACCGGCAAATTCCTCATCGGCGCATGCGGAAGAATCGCGTCGCCGCTGCATGACGTAACTGGTTTCAGCCCATTGCTGCTGCAGTTCACCCCGAGCTGCGCCATACAGCGCGTCACCACCCTGATGGATAACCACACGATCGTCGCTCCGAAGGCGCCCCACCACTGTGCAGTTGCCCGGCGCCAAGGCCCTCAGCGCCTCTAAATCACCTGTGGCGATCTGCAACGCAAAACCAATTTCTTCATTGAACAACGCAGCCAAGACGTCACCGCTATCCGGCAACTCGATATCAATACCCAAACGACCAGCAAAGGACATTTCCAACAAGGTCGCTAACAAGCCTCCATCGGACCGGTCGTGCATGGCCAAAATTTTACCCTGCCGTTTCCAGTTCAATACCAGATCCAGCAGAGCCTTGAGCTTTTCTGGGTCTTCCACATCTGGGGCCTGATCACCGAGTTGGCAATACACTTGGGCAAGCGCGCTGCCACCCAAGCGCTGATGGCTGGAACCTGACCCGAGATCCAACAGCACTAACACGCTGTCATCACGATCTTTGAGTTCTGGCGTAACGGTTAAGCGTGTATCCGTCACTGGCGCAAAACTTGAAACGACCAAGGTGACCGGAGACACCACAGCCTTGGCATCGTTGCCGTCCTGCCAACGGGTTTGCATGGACAAGGAGTCCTTGCCGACGGGAATCGCGATTCCCAGCGCAGGACAAAATTCTTCGCCTACAGCGGTTACCGCATCGAAGAGGGCCTGTTCTTCCGCATTGCTCCCGGCGGCGGCCATCCAGTTGGCCGACAAAACCACACGACGCAACGACTCGATATCCGCGCTAACAATATTTGTCAGCGACTCGGCGACCGCCATCCGCGCAGCGGCCTTGGGGTCGATCAGGGCCAATGGACTGCGTTCACCCATGGCAAAGGCCTCTCCCGCATAGGTCCGATAGCCAGAGAGGGTTACCGCCGCATCCGCCACGGGAACCTGCCAAGGCCCGACCATAGGCTGTGTAGCCACCATTCCGGTGATACTGCGATCACCAATCGTAATCAGAAATTGTTTGCTGGCCACGGCAGGAAAGTGCAGCACACGCGCTATCGCGTCATCCAGCGTCACTCCCTCCAGCGAAAGCGCTGGCAGACGGGCCTGTTCCCGGTTAAAACTGCGCGTCATTTTGGGCGGCTTGCCCAACAAAACTTCTAAGGGTAGGTCTACGGGACTGTTATCAAAGTGCTGATCATCGACCAACAGCTGACCTCCTTCCGCTGACCGTCCGACCACTGCATAGGGGCAGCGCTCTCGTTGGCACAGGGCCTCAAAGGCCGCCAGCTGATCGGCTTGAATACCCAGCACGTAGCGTTCTTGGGATTCGTTGCACCAGATTTCCAGCGGACTCATACCGGTGTCGGCACTGAGCACATCTCGTAACTCGATACGGCCGCCGGTGTTGGCGTCGTGAATGAGTTCCGGCAGGGCGTTAGACAAACCACCAGCGCCCACATCGTGAATCAACAAAATGGGATTGGTCTCGCCCATGGCACAGCAGCGGTCGATGACTTCCTGACAACGGCGTTCCATTTCAGGATTGCCGCGTTGCACCGAAGCGAAATCCAGATCTGAGGCACTGCTACCGGAGGCCATACTGGATGCGGCCCCGCCACCGAGCCCGATCAACATGGCCGGACCGCCCAGTACCACTAAGGCGGTACCTTCTGGGAAACCAAGGGCATGAACATGCTCGTCACGTACACTGCCAACCCCGCCCGCAATCATCACCGGCTTGTGATAACCACGGACGACTTCGTCCTCCGATGCCTGATACTCAAAGGTGCGAAAATAGCCATTGATCGCGGGGCGGCCAAATTCGTTGTTAAAGCTGGCGGCACCGATGGGCCCTTCCAACATGATATCCAGAGCCGAGACCATGTGATCCGGCTTACCGGTGGACAATTCCCATGGCTGCGGCAGCTCGGGAAGATTCAAGTGGGACGTGGTGAAACCTGTTAACCCTGCCTTGGGCTTCGACCCGCGACCTACCGCACCTTCATCACGAATTTCACCGCCGGCACCGGTAGCTGCACCGGCAAAGGGCGCTATGGCCGTTGGGTGATTGTGAGTCTCCACCTTCATCAGTATCTGCGCGGGCTCTTCAGCAAACGCGTAGTGCTGAGTATCTCCATTGACCCACAGTCGGTCGACATGAGGGCCTTCAATGACCGCAGCGTTATCGCTGTATGCGCTGAGAATGCCCTCGCCATTGATCTGACGATGCGTGTTGCGAATCATGCCAAACAATGTATTTGACTGAGGCTGTTGGTCGACGATCCAGTCAGCGTTGAAAATTTTGTGCCTACAGTGTTCCGAATTGGCCTGTGCGAACATCATCAGTTCGACGTCGGTGGGATCACGCTGCAGGGTTTGGTATGCGTTATGAAGATACTCAAACTCATCCTCTGATAGCGCCAAACCCAGGCGAACATTCGCCTCCTGCAAGGCAGTCAACCCTTGGCTCAGTAGCGGCACTGTGGCCACAGGCTTGGGTGACGCCTGCACAAACCAGTTCTCGAAAGATTCAGCAGCCCAGCATTGTTCCGTCATGCGGTCATGCAATGCCTCTAAGTCGACGGCAGAAACGTCGGCTCCCTCTGCGGTGTACCAACGCACCCCACGCTCCACGCGCAGCACACTGTCGAGGCCACAGCGCGCGAAAATATCGCTGGCCTTACTCGACCAAGGTGAAATCGTGCCGCTACGGGGCAGCACAGTAGTCAGGCGTTGACCTTGTTTAGGGGGCAATTCCAATGTCGGTCCGTAGCTCAACAGCTGCTGCACCTGAGCTAACTGTAAGTCGCTCAGCGGCTCCCCCAGTTCCAGCAGATGCACAAACTCCGCATAGACGATGTCTGGAACGTCGACCCGTACCTTGGCCAAGGCAAAAACAGATAGGGCCGCTGGGCCGTCGAGAAGTAAGGGAGACACAGAGCCAGACGTTAGGTTCAAGGTGCTTGCCTATAGAGGAAGAAGAATGCGCGAATGATAAACCAATGTGACCGAGGAATCAGTGACTCCTCGATGGGCAGGCTCCGGCTAGCGTCGTTTCGAGAAGAATTGACTCATTCGCTGGCCGCAGACATCACCCAAAACGCCTTCAACAATTTCGAACCGATGATTGATCGAGTGATCATCTACCTTGGGATGGCTGAGCAATGCCCCTGCCTTGGGCTCTCGAGCACCGAAGACGACTCGCGCTACTCGGGCATGCACCATGGCGCCAACGCACATCAAACACGGTTCGATGGTGACGTAGAGAACCGCTCTGGGCAGCCGGTAGTTCGACTGCGCCTGCGCGGCCTGGCGCAGAGCCACAATTTCAGCATGAGCGGTTGGATCACAGCGCGTGATGGGCTGATTAAACCCTTGGCCGATAATTTCTCCATCGAGCACCACAAGGGCTCCGACAGGGACCTCCCCTACCGCACTCGCCGCATCGGCCAAGGCCAAGGCTTTCGCCATCCATGTCTCGTCGTCACTGACCGGGTCGTCCAGACCTGAGACCTCGTATTGACGTTGAAAGTCTTTCGTGAGGCGCCCCCAAGCGCTGTTTGCCACTCGGGATTGATGCGCGGCAAAGGCATCGGGACCCAGAAAGGCTTCACGCACGCGAAAGCCTTCTGGGTCGACGGGATCCGGCACGACCTCGAAAAACAAACAGCCGTCTTCCGCCCGAGTCAGGGCCACATGCTCGACCAATGCCGCATTGGTCGCCTCGCGCTGCGCTTGCGGTACGCGTATTTTGCCTTCCAATGTCACCATGACGTCTGTATCGCTTGGGGATGTGTGTCGATGCTACATCAAGGGGCTCGCCGACACAGCTTGGGGCAGGTTTTCCACAGCCCGACTTCGTGCCATGCTAGCCGCAAGTTTTATTGAGTGGAGAGAAGAATGAGCGAAGAACAAGCAGTGGTTGTCGAACGCCACGGGCGCGTTATGGTGATTACCCTAAATCGTCCTGATGCCATGAATGCCATCAACGGCGCGTTATCCAACGGCTTATGGACAGCCATCCAAGAACTGGACGCCGACGACTCTTTGGCGGCGGGCGTCATCACCGGCAGCGGTCGCGCATTTTGTGCCGGGATGGACCTGAAAGCCTTCGCCCGGGGCGAGGACATTGGTCCGCTGAATACCTTTGTTCGATCCGGTGCAAACAAGCCGTTGATTGCTGCGGTTAACGGTTTCGCACTCGCCGGCGGCTGCGAAATCATGCTGACCTGCGACCTTATCGTTGCAGCCAAGGGCGCAAAGATCGGCATCCGTGAAGTTAAAGTTGGATTGTTCGCCGCGGCTGGTGGCGTGTTCCGACTGCCTGCAAGGGTTGGTTACGCAAAAGCTATGGAAATGGCGCTGACCGGCGAGCCCATCACCGCCGAGGAAGCACTGGACGCCGGTCTGTTGAGTTCTCTCACAGAAGCCGGCGAAGCATTGCCCGCGGCGATTGCATTGGCGGAGCGTATTGCTGAAAACGCCCCCCTCGCAGTCAATGCATCCAAGACCTTGGTTCGCGCCGCGGCCATGGGCATCGACGAGGACACGCTTTGGGAAATGCAGATACCGCTGCAAAAGTCTGTGTTCAGCTCCAATGACGCGAAAGAGGGTCCGGTCGCCTTTGCTGAGAAGCGCGCACCGAACTGGACGGGTACCTAATACCTGGCGGCTGACCGCCAACGACTCAACAGGGGCCAAAGGCCCCTGTTTTGCGTTCGAGGCTATCGACAGCCCATGGACTTGATCAGTCGTGTTCGAATCCGTTCACCAGCCCCACGATTGAGGCCTCGGGCATTTCAATTCCATCCAAACATTCGATATTGATCGAAAACTGACGGGGATTGCGACGACGTCGGTGGTGGGTATAAACGCCACAGACAGAACAGAAGAAATGCTCAGCAATCTTCTTATTCCACTGATAAAGCGACAAATGCTCTTGACCTGCAATCACCTCAAGATCCGTGTCCGCAACCGCCCTCATCACGATGCCTTTTTTTCGACATAGTGAACAATTGCATCGATAGAGTTCTTGCTTGGGATCGTCCAGCTGAACGATGAACCGTACCGCTTGGCAATGGCACCCGCCCTCATACATAGCCATCGGTATCTCCTCATAGACACAGTAGACATGACGAGAGGTTGCCAAACCTTCCACGGATATTCACGTCATTTGGTCGAGCACGGAGTCTCCAAAATAATCTTTCCTTTTTCGAATTGGTCACCTGCGCGTCATATCCTTTGGCCGCTTGTCTTTGCCGCAGATAGCTCGGGATGGTCGGTGTCGTTATTCTAAGTTCGCAAACAACTGGATGAGACGCCGCGTCACTGACGATTGAATTCACGCGCCGTCCACAATCTCACGCTACCAAAATCCCTAGCCGCTCTGGACCGTATTCACTGCAGGTAAAGGAAAACTCTGATAAGCGCCCTGCAAAACACATAAGTACTCGGCAGGTTTCCCACAAGCACTACCCCCTAACTTCCCACTGATCGATCAGACGCTGATTGCGAACAAAGCCCGCTTCACCGCCCGAAAAAAATTCACACCCCAAGCAGGCATCAGAGGGGTCCCGATGGCGTCCAAACACGGGCCCATATTTCGCGCATGACCACTTGTGGTTGACGAAATCTCTTTATGTTACGTTACAACATCATCTTACATGCCGATTGTACAAAGAGTTTCGCTTGCCAACAGCCATGAGACATCACGCCGCACAGACCATCGTTTTGCTCCTGACGTGCATCGCCTTAATTGGTCACGAGGGTGTCGAATTATCCGTCGAGCACGAAGATTGCAATGAAGCCATTTGCTCAGTTTGCAGCGGATTCAATGAAGAAGACCCGGCGGCAACCGGACTCGGCACAATCCGACTGGCGGACGGCTGGGCAGTAGCTCGCAATGCTGGTCCTTCAGGTCGACTTGCGACTTCTAACAACCATTCCGCTCAATTGATAAGAGCTCCCCCAGTCCTGTTCTCGCTANTACAAAAAGTATTTTTAAAAAACAAATAGAACAAATCAGACCCGTCAGCGGTCTGGAACAATTACTTGGACTGGAAGAGAACACATGAAATTCAATGATCTTGGAGTGCATGGTCGCACTTCATTTTTACTGGGAACCGTTTTAGCACTCCTGCTAAGCGTCAACTCCCACGCGGCGGATGCAGAACCCGCTGGCGAAACACAGATTGAAGAGACTGTTGTCACTGCCTCCCTTTTAGGGACGGCGGACACAGGCTCTCTGGGATACACCAACTTACTCAGCGGCGAGGAACTGGCCAGCGGCGCAACTGCTGGGCTAGGTGAGGTACTAGACGACTTCTTGGGTATGTCGACAACCGATTTTGGTAGCGCAGTGAGCCGACCAACGATCCGAGGCCTGACCGGCGACAGAGTGAGAGTTCTGAACAATGGTGTCAGGTCACGCGACGTCTCTGGCTTAGGAGCGGATCACAGCATGGATGTGGACCTGTTTAATGTCGAACAAATCGAAGTAGTAAAGGGCCCTGCCTCCCTGCTCTACACGAACGGTGCCATTGGCGGCATTGTGAATGTGGTGGATGACACCATCGCCAGCGAGGACTTCAGCGAGTCTGAGAGCGTTCTGGGTATGGAGACTCAGAGTGTCAACGACGGTCAGGTCGAGTTTGTTTCGCACGAAGGCAACATTGGTGGCTTCAATGTCACAGCATCCTATAAAAATGCCGAATTCGAAAATTTTGAGACCCCCAAGGGAGCCATTGTTCACTCTGACGACATGCACGACGACCATGAGGGCGAAGAAGCGCATGACGACGAACATGGCGACGAACATGGCGACGAACATGGTGAAGACCCAATCACTGTATTAACCAATTCGGACTACAGCAAAGAAACCATGCGTTTTGGTGTTTCCAAAGTCGGCAATTGGGGACATGTCGGTATTTCCTATTCTAGCAACGAAGGCCTTTATGGCATCCCCTTTCATGGCGAAGGGCATGGTGCTCATGAAGGGGAAGCGGGTCACGACGATCACGACGATCACGACGATCACGACGAAGATGAACATGAAGACGAACATGAAGACGAACATGAAGGACACGATGAGCATGAAGATGAGCGGATATTCGCGAAAACAGAATCCGACATCATCAACCTTCAAGGCTCACTGACTTTCGACAATGGGCTGGTCAATGGCGTTACCTATCATTTCCGAGATACCGACTATGTGTTGATGGAAGCTCATGCAGAAGAGTCTGACGAACATGACGAACATGATGCTGATGAAGATCACCATGCCCACGGCGGCCCAACGGTCTTCACTAATGATGCCCAGGAGTTCGGTGCCGTATTTGATTTTTCAAATGACACCCTGACTCAGAAAATCGCCGTCGCTGTTGTATCCGAAGACACGGCAATCGTTGGCGAAGAAGCCTTTATGAATCCTGTCAGCACTGACGAACTCACCCTTGGCTATTACGCAAGTCGGCAAATCGGAGGCTTTACTATCGACTTTGGCGTGCGCAACGACTGGGTTGATCGAAGCGGCTCGGTTTCCGCTGAAGAGGAACACGCACATGGCGAAGAAGAGCACGAGGATGAAGACCATGCCGAAGAAGCAGAGCTTCAGTACTTCAACTCAGAAGAATCCATCACCAGCTATGGTCTGCAGATTGCTCGGCCATTTAACGACCAGTTCACAGCCACACTCAACCTTTCCAGCGTTGAGAAGGCGCCAGCCGCAGTGGAACTGTTTATGAACGGCGCTCACCTGGCCACAGGTCGATATGAGGTAGGTAACCCCAACCTGGAGACCGAGCGAGCGAAAAGCGTTGAACTCGCGCTCGATTATTCGAGCGAGGCTTTCTTCGGGTCCGTTACGATTTTCACCAATGAAATCGACAACTACATCTACCTTCGGGATGAAACTGAAGAAGAGCATGAAGAGCACGAAGAACACGGTGATGAGCATGGCGGGCTGATCCTCGCGAACTATGTGCAACAAGACGCTGAGTTTATTGGCTATGAACTTGAAATCGGCAAGGTTTTTCAACTAGCCGGCGGTGATTTAACCCTTTCCTACGGCCTGGACTCTGTTTCCGCAGACTTCTCGGACAACAGTAACGTGCCAAGAATCAATCCAGATCGAAGCATCTACCAGGCGGCGTACGCGAAGGGTTCATTCGATATGAGAGTGATATTCAAAGACGTTGAGTCGCAAACAGATTTGGCGAGTTACGAAGAATTCACCAAGGGCTATTCCATGTTGGATGTTCGGGCATCGAATACGTTCATTCTCTCAGATGACTTGGCCCTCAACGTATCGTTGTTTGGCTCAAATCTGCTGAATGAAATAGCGCGCAACCACTCGTCTTTCGTTAAGAACGAAGTGCCGCTACCTGGACGCAGCTATGGTTTGAAGTTTTACGCAGCATTCTAAGGTTCTGTAAAACTCCGGTTTAGCAATCACCGCTATACCAAAGACGCGGCTTGGGCCTTGAAGCCCATGCCGCTTCACCGGCCGTTAGGTCGCATGGAGGCCTAGAGCCAAAAAGCTCGCCTGCAGCTCCCCGTGATCAAGATCACGAGCAATCACAACCAGCTTCGTTCTATGGTCGTCGGAAGGCCATCTCTCGAGCACTTCGGGAGGGTGGAATACATGCTGTACGCCATGAATCACCATAGGGCGATCCATACCCGATACATTAATGATGCCCTTTACCCGCAGCAGATCTGCGCCTCGAAATTGCATCAGCATTTCCAAACAGGCTTCAAACAACCCAGGGTCTACCGGTTCCTCAAAAATAAGAGAGCTGGATTCGATTCGCTGGTGACGATTTCTGTCGTGGACGTGACCTGANTGGTCATGGGGGGCTTGTTCCGCAACAGCCAGTCTTTCGCCCTCGAGCCACGTGGGCACATCGACNCCCTTGCCCGCCACCTCATACTTACCGACATTGAAAAACCAGTCTGCGCTGGCTTCGCCACCCACAACCGTGCTCGTCGGTGCTGATGGGGCCAGCGCGTTGAGTTTTGCGAGCAATGCATCGGGGCTNGNNTCGATNAGGTCGGTCTTGGTCAGNAAAATACGATCCGCTACCGCGACCTGCTTCACGGCCTCAAAATGTGCATCCANNGANTCCAGCCCNTTAACGGCATCCACCGCCGTCAGTACCGAAGAAAGCACATACGATTGCGATACCGCCTGCTCCCCGATGATCGTCTGCAAGATCGGCGCGGGGTCCGCGATACCCGTCGTTTCAATAATCACTCGATCGAACCATCGCTGACCGTTTCGAGCAAAGCGCCATGGCGCATCGCCTAGGGTTTGCACCAGATCGGCGCGAATGGAACAGCAAATGCAGCCGCTGTTTACAGCCACCATGGTGTCGTCGTCGATGGGTGTGAGCAGTTCGTGATCCAACCCCACCTCACCAAACTCGTTTACAAGAATTAACGTTCGATCAAGGGCGCCTATCTGTCCTAGATGGCGCAGCACCGTGGTTTTTCCACTGCCAAGAAAACCGGTTAAAACGGTAACGGGGATACGCGTTTCAGAGGTATTTTTCATATCGAAGTTCTAGAAATTATCGATCGGTTGTCTGATTTTCGTTACCAACGCGAGCCTTTGGGAACGAATTCCTCATGACCCATATGTTACCTTGTAACATATTTGAATACGTACTCATTTACACGTTAGGGTATCCTGCTGTTTCCTCTCTTTTCGCCAACATAGGAACCCACATGGCAACACTCACCTTCATGACCCATACCATCTTCGATCACGGTGCCAGCGAACAATTGGGCCAGGTGCTGGCGCAACACGGCATCAGTCGTCCACTACTCTGCACCGACAAGGGTCTGGTTAACCTTGGCATGGTAACGGATCTCGCAGCTAAACTGGGCAATGACGCGGGACTGACGATCTTCGACGGAACGCCAGAAAACCCGACACAAATGGCGGTCGAAGAAGCCGTTGAAAAGTACATCGCTGCTGGGTGCGATGGCGTTGTGGCCTTGGGCGGTGGATCGTCTATGGATCTCGCTAAAGCCGTTGCCCTTGCGGTAACTCACGAAGGTGACTTGTTGGACTACACCGCAGGGCTTGGCGGCGCGGCTCGAATCGGCACAGTAGCACCTCTGATCGCCATTCCCACCACATCGGGGACCGGTAGCGAAGTCTCTTCTGGCGCTGTAATCATCATGAAAAATGGTGAGAAGTTGATCCTAGCCAGTCGCAACCTGGTTCCTATGACAGCCATTTGCGACCCTGCGCTAACGCTGGGACTCCCACCGCACCTCACGGCAGCGACAGGCATGGACGCCATGACGCACTGCATTGAAGCGCTGTTATCACCCCAAGTGAACCCACCCGCGGAAGCTGTAGCCTGCGATGGCATCGAACGTGGAATCCGCGACGGGCATCTCCTCAGGGCCGTAANAGACGGCAGCGACGAAGATGCACGGTGGCATATGATGATGGCAGCAGCCGAGGGTGCCATGGCCTTCAGTAAGGGGTTGGGCGCAGTGCATTCGATGAGCCATGCCTGTGGCGCTGACCAGACGCTGAGACTTCATCACGGCACATTGAACGCCGTGATTCTACCGACAATTCTCGACTTCAACCGAGGGCATGTAGGCGATAAATACACTCGATTAAACGCCGCCATGGGGATCGATAGCAGCGCAGATCCAGCAACCTTTATCCGCAATCTGAACGCAGAATTGGGTCTCCCAGCCAACCTTTCCGAAATGGGGGTAAAAGCAGATTCAATCCCTGATTTGGCGAGCCATGCCGCCAAGGATGTCTGCACCTTCACCAACCCACGACCGTGTTCCGCAAAGGAGTATGAGGCGCTCTATGAAACCGCGATGGGTTAGCCTAGAGCCACAGCGGGAGCGCAATCGCGCGCCACTCTCATTCTACTCTCTTTCTGCTTGGGCAAGGGTTCACGTTTGACCGTACGCCAAATGCTAGCGGCGCTGGCCTGCAGCGCCGCTGAGATCTAGTGATCGCAGTCGCAACTCCGGCACAAGCGGAAATTGAGGATATGCGCCGTCATAACAAACATTCCACCCAACAGGGTCAGAATTTTTTCTGCCATTTCGCCGAAGATGTCGTGCCCGTATAGCGCAGCAAAAATCAACGTCAGCAAGCCAATCAGCGCCCAGGAGATGACCCCATAGGAACCATGACGCCTGCAGCCGAGGCCAATACCTACGATGCTCGTGGGCAGCACCAAGTAGATTAACGTTAGATGAAAGTCCTCCCCAGCGAACCAAAACGCCGCGAGCTGAGGCACCATGATCACCGCAAATGGCAAGGCAATGCAGTGCAGGACGCAAAACATCGACAAGCCGATTGCCGATTTATCCAATACCCCGGTATACATCATGACGAATCTGATTCGGTCGTCGGACAGTCTGTACAGTAGCACTCGATTTCCAATTGATTATTGGCCAATCGAAACCCTGCCTGTTCCGTGGTCTCTTCGACCAACGCAACAACCGGTGTAGGAATACTGACTTCCTCAACTTTGGAACAAGATTTACAAATCAAAAACTGCGGCGCCTGATGTGAATGCTCACAGGAGATATGAGAACAGGCTATGTACTTTTTCGTCGTGTTCAGGCGATGAATCAGGTTGTTTTCCTCAAGGAATTCGAGAATTCGGTATACCGACATAGGCAGAAGCTCATAGCCAAGTTCCTCGCGGCAGTAGTCTGTCAATTCATACGCTGACAATGCCTTTTTAGACTTCACTAGCCCCTCAAGGACTTGGGATCGTTTCGCCGTGAGCTTAGTGCCGCTTTCAGCGCACCGCTTTTGAGCGTGCGCGATAACTGCCTGATCTTTTCTTTGATTGATGAGATTCAGCCTCTCGCTAAAATGTTACTTTATAACAATTGTTTAAAAAAATTAACCGTCAAGTTCCTAAAGAACCGGCGCCCACAGATTTGGATACGCGATACGCCTGCAGCGCGGGTAACACCGTAATCAACAAGGTCGTCAGATAGATCAAAAACAAGAAAACCATATTAGACGAACTGAAAATTTGAGCGGAAAGCACCATCCCAAACGATTGCACCAACACGTCATTTGCAACGGCAATACACAACAGCAAGCCGAATACAGCCAACACAACACCCGTCGTAACGATAAGCAAGGATTCAAGCAAAAGCAGCCCCACAATAAAGGCGGAAGGAGCGCCAATACTGCGAAGCACTTCAATCTCGCCACGCCTTTCTCGCATGGATGCCAACAGCATAGCATTCAATCCCAACAGTGATGCGGTAAAGACCAAAATCGAAATAACCAGCAATACGGCTTCGACATTGCCAACCAGTTCCCACAGCTGCGTCAGGGCAACGCCGGGCAGAATCGCGAGCAATGCCTCGTCAGGATAATTGTCTGCCCAGCGCTTTACCTGCAACGTCGCAATTGGAGAATCGAGTCCGACAAGCACGGCGGTGACAGCTCCAATCAGAGGGTGATCATGGGCGTGTTCTTCATCGGCGTGACCTGCCTCTTCGTGTTCTGACGTTGCATGGGTTTCGTGCTCGTCATGTTCGTCGTGGGCTTCGTGCTCCTCGTGGGCTTCGTGTTCAGCGTGGGCCTCGTGCTCAGCGTGGGAATCTCCCTCTCCGCTAACCTTGCCAGGCTCACTACTACGATCACTTTCGTCTGCGTGCAGCGCTTCGATAGCTGACAGGTTAACAAACAGCGCGTTGTCGATAGGCGTGCCACTGGGCGCAAGAATACCGCTCACCGTGAGAGGCAACTGATCATGATGGGTAAAACTGACATCCGCCACGCCATGGCTGAGCACAATCGACTCCCCCAACCCATACGACAACTCGGCTGCAACCCGCGAACCAAGCACGACATCTGTCAGTCCGTTAAACTGGCCGCCTTCCCGAAAAGTCAGCGCCTGCCGATTGGCGTACTTGTAGCGAGTAAAAAACTCTTGAGTGGTCCCAACAACACGAAAGCCGCGATGAGAGTCTCCAAGCGAAATGGGCACCGTCCAGGCTACGTTTTTTTGCGCTTCAATTTGCTCCAGCGAAGCCCAGGAAACGTTCGCCGTTGCAGTGCCAATGCGGAACACCGAGAGCAGCAACAAGTTTACTTCACCGGTTCTCGCTCCAACAATCAAATCCACGCCGCTGATCGTACTGGCGAACCCGTTACGCGCCTCTTGCCTGACATGCTCTACACCGAGCAACACAAAAACACTGATTGCAACAGACACCACGGTTAGTACGACACCGCTGAAACGATAGAGCAGACTGCGCCAAGCAACCCCCAGCAATGAAGAAAAATTTAACACTAGCCCTGCCCCCCAACTTGGTTGAGTTCGGCTAGCCTGACATGCGTATCGAACAGCCGCCCGATCGTTGGGTCATGGCTAACAAAGACCATCGCGCAGTCCATATCGGCCAACATGTCGAACAGCAAGGCCAAGAACGCGTCACGATTGTTGTGATCCAAGGCCGAGGTGGGTTCATCCACAAGCAAGAGGGATGGTTCGTTGATCAGGGCGCGTACAATGGCGACGCGTTGCTGCTGACCGATACTTAATGCTGCCGCCTTACGGTCATGCAAGGAGGACGGTAAGTTAACGCTCCCGAGCAACTCGATCGCCCGCTGCCTCGCCCCTCGACGGTCCGACGTACCGAACTGAGCCGACAGCAGTACATTCTCCAATGCAGAAAGGTAGGGAATCAAATTGAACTGCTGAAAAACGACGCCCAAGTGTTTGGCACGGAATCTGTCGCGCTTACCCGCCCCCAAAGCCGACATCCGAGCGCCTAGAATCTCGACCTCTCCCAGTGTGGGTAGCTGCAAGCCGGCGAGCAGGCCTAGCAGTGTGGACTTACCACTGCCCGACTCACCCTGCAAAAATACACGTTCGTTTCGCGCCACTTGCCAAGCAGGGATACTCAATACCGGCAGGGAACTTCCCTGAAAGGTGTAGTTCAAGTTATGCAACTTGATGGCGTCTGGAAGGGAATTGATTTTTGTCACAGTGCTCATCGGCAAAAAGCGGTGCTAAGATGTTACAACGTAACTGAAACGGGCTCAAAAGAATGAACCGACTCTCCTCTACGGTATTCGCCTGCATCGCCGTCGTACTTGTCAGCGTCGCCATGCCAGCCAACAGTGATGCTGAGGAAATTGCTTGGCAAGATTTGGTTCCCCCAATGGACGAATCGTTCTTTCTTGAGGACGAAGTTCCGATAGGCGAACGGGTTCGCATGGACTTAGACAACAAAAACGTCCGAATACCTGGCTTTATCGTCCCGGTCGACTTTGAAAACAGGCAGGTCGTCACGCGCTTTCTGTTCGTACCATACTTCGGCGCTTGCATACACGAGCCCGCACCACCGCCCAATCAAACGATCTACGCAGAATTTGAGCCCGGTTACACCCTCGAGAGCCTTTGGGATCCGTTCTGGATTGAAGGCACGTTGTTTACCTCAAAAGTGGTGGAAGATTTGGCAACCGCTTCTTACACCTTGCGCGCAGAAAAAATCGAACCCTTTGTTTATTGAGTGTCGGACGCCACTTCTGCGGTGTTTTTGGAAGCAACCAGATAGACCCCCAAAACTGCGATCACAGCGGAATCAAAGATTACCGTTACCCGTAGCGCTTCAAAATAGTCTGAGCCAAACATGAGGATAAGCAGCAAAAACCCAATTTTGCTTATGCCCGCCGTGACAATGCAGAGCTTTCTGGACTCTGGCTTGAGCGCGCCGTAGATGAGCAAGGCGCCCATCAGAAACACAAGAAAACCCCAACTTCTCACAACAACGTTAGCCAGCGGTTCCGTCAGATTGGCACCGAACATGCTCATTAACGCGTCTTGCGGCGCAAAAACTACAGAAAGCGTTGAACACGTGGCGAGCCCAGCAACGAGCATAATCCACTTGATATTATTGACGACTAGACGCATTGCTCACTCCCATTCAAACGTTCAATCTCGTTCAGCGGGTGATATGAAAAACTTTTGCCAGGGACCCGCAGTTTTC
>PAFU01000050.1 GCA_002704225.1 Gammaproteobacteria bacterium
TCGCTGAGGGCATGCCTGCAATGCAGGTACGATGTTCTTTACGACCTTACGCTTGCGGGGCTTACGAACTAATTGGCTGATTGTTGCCATTTGTTGTCGATCTCCTTTCGATCTCTGTCTTCGTCTTCGAGGGTTACACAACGAAGGCAAATTCTTCCGTCCCGACCGTACCAGTATGATTCGGGGGCGGGCATTCTAATCGCGCCTCGCCGGATTAACAAGACCACTAACTCACTGTCTAGTGACCGTTAATCCTGACAGCAGCACCCTGCTGTCAGGTACGAGGCGTCATGTTTTCGGCTCTCTATTCCGCTTCGCGAGCAGACAGCGCTTCACTCAACGCCTGTTCGATCTCGTCTGCGGTCACGGTATCGCTGCCACCGGCTCGAACCTCTTCACGCTGCCGCTTCCGATCCGCGTGATAACTCAAACCGGTTCCCGCAGGGATCAGACGTCCTACAACAACGTTTTCCTTCAAACCGCGCAAATGATCTTGCTTGCCGGTAACGGCCGCTTCGGTCAACACACGCGTCGTCTCTTGGAAAGACGCTGCAGAAATGAAGGACTCAGTCGCCAGCGACGCTTTCGTGATACCCAACAGCAGTCGTTGTGCTTCCGCCTGCTCTTTGTTCTCAGCCGCCAATGCTTGGTTAGCTTGGCGCAGAGCAGTGAACTCAAGCTGTTCGCCACGAATGAAATCCGAGTCTCCAGAGTGGGTAATTTCCACTTTACGCAGCATCTGGCGGCAGATTACTTCGATGTGCTTGTCGTTAATCGTCACACCTTGCAGGCGATATACCTCTTGGATTTCGTTAACGATGTACTTCGCCAGCTCTTCCACACCTTTCAGGCGCAAAATGTCATGCGCACTGAACGGGCCGTCACAGACGGTTTCACCGCGTTCCACCTGCTCACCGTCAAAGACGCCAATGTTGCGCCATTTCGGGATCAACGTTTCAACCGGTTCACCACCCGCTGGAGTGATGACCAGGCGACGCTTGCCCTTGGTTTCCTTACCAAAGGATACGATGCCGGTAGCCTCCGCAAGAATGGCGGGCTCCTTCGGCTTTCGTGCCTCGAACAAGTCAGCAACCCGAGGCAGACCACCGGTGATGTCCCGTGTCTTCGAACCTTCCTGAGGAATTCGCGCGATGATATCGCCGATGCCGATTTTGCCACCGTCCTCCATGTTGAGAATCGCGTTGCTCGGCATGAAGTAGTTCGCTGGCACATCGCTACCAGGCAAATTCACCGCATTGCCCTTGGCGTCGTTCAAGCGAACTGCGGGACGTAAGTCTTTGGCAGCGCTGGGGCGATCCTTCGGATCCAGAACCGTAATGTTGGTCAAGCCGGTCAGATCGTCCGTTTGACGATTCATGGACAAGCCTTCTTCCATCTCGACGAATGTTGCGACACCTGACACTTCTGCAACGATTGGGTGCGTATGCGGATCCCACTGTGCGATGACTTGGCCAGCTGCAACCTCGTCCTCTTCAGCAACGGAAATCACCGCGCCGTAGGGCAACTTGTAGCGTTCGCGCTCACGACCATGTTCGTCCGCTACCGCAATGGCTCCAGAGCGTGAAATAGCGACCAATTCACCGCTTTCGCGCTCAACGGTCTTGAGGTTGTGCAAACGAATCGTGCCGCCATGCTTAACCTGAATGTTGTCGACTGCTGTGGCACGCGACGCCGCGCCACCGATGTGGAACGTACGCATTGTGAGCTGGGTTCCAGGCTCGCCAATGGACTGTGCGGCAATAACCCCGACAGCCTCACCGACGTTAACCAAATGACCACGAGCCAGATCACGGCCATAGCATGCCCGGCACACACCGTGAGCCGTCTCACAGGTGATTGCCGACCGAACGATCATCTCGTCTACCCCTAGCTCGTCCAGCTTTTCAACCCAAGCCTCGTCAATCAACGTACCGCGCGCAACCAGAATCTCTTTGCCGTCTGCCGCATATACGTCCTCGGCTACTGTTCGACCGAGTACGCGATCGGCCAGGGCTTCCACCACATCGCCACCTTCAATGATTGCAGTGGTGAACAAGCCAGCGGTAGTGCCACAGTCTTCATCTGTGATCACCACGTCTTGCGCTACGTCCACCAAGCGGCGTGTCAGGTAACCGGAGTTCGCTGTTTTCAACGCAGTGTCTGCCAGACCTTTACGAGCGCCGTGAGTCGAGATGAAGTAGTCGTTTACCGTTAATCCTTCACGGAAATTCGCGGTAATCGCGTTTTCAATAATGCTGCCGTCAGGCCGAGCCATCAGACCACGCATACCCGCAAGCTGACGAATCTGAGCTGGCGAGCCTCGCGCACCGGAATCGGCGTACATGTAAACGCTGTTAAAGGAGGCTTGCTCTTCGCTTTCACCTTCCTTGTTAACCACGGTTTCTTTGGAAATACCGTCCATCATGGATCGCGCGACCAAGTCATTGGCGCGCAACCAGATATCAACGACTTTGTTGTATTTCTCACCCTGAGTGACCAAACCAGAAGCGTACTGAGATTCGATCTCAGCCACTTCGGCTTCAGCCTCAGAAATGATACGTTCTTTAGAATCTGGGATAACAAAATCTTCGACGCCAATAGACGCGCCCGACGCAGTCGAGTGAGCAAATCCGGCGTACATCAATTGGTCAGCAAAGATCACTGTATCCTTGAGACCGCAACGGCGATAACAGTCGTTGATCAGATTCGAGATGCTCTTCTTATCCATCGTCTTATTGACCATGGAGAACGGTAGGGCATCGGGCACAATGGCATAGAGCAGCGTACGGCCCACTGTGGTTTCATGCAGTACTCGCTGAACAGCAGTTTCACCATTCTCATCAGTCGACTGCTCTTCCACACGAACCTTTACCCGAGCATGCAAATCAACCTGCTTGGCATAGTAGGCTCGATGAACTTCGTCCGCGTTAGAGAACACAGAACCTTCGCCTCGTACATTCACTTTTTCACGAGTCATGTAATAGATGCCCAAGATCACGTCCTGGGAAGGCACGATAATTGGCTCACCACTGGCGGGCGACAAAATGTTGTTCGTGGACATCATCAGCGCACGGCTTTCCAGCTGAGCTTCCAGCGTCAGCGGCACGTGGACAGCCATCTGGTCGCCATCGAAGTCAGCGTTATAGGCACTGCACACTAACGGATGAAGCTGGATCGCCTTACCCTCGATAAGCACGGGCTCAAACGCCTGAATACCTAATCGGTGCAGTGTCGGAGCTCGATTGAGCATCACGGGATGTTCGCGAATCACGTCGGCCAAGATATCCCAAACCTCGGGCGTCTCGCGCTCGACCATCTTTTTGGCGGCCTTGATCGTGGTTGCCAGTTGGCGGTCTTCTAGACGGCCAAAAATGAATGGCTTGAACAATTCCAGCGCCATCTTTTTGGGCAAACCGCATTGATGCAGGCGCAGTGTCGGGCCAACAACGATCACAGAACGACCGGAATAATCCACTCGCTTGCCCAGCAAGTTTTGACGGAAACGTCCTTGCTTACCCTTAATCATGTCTGCCAAAGACTTCAGCGGGCGCTTGTTGGAGCCGGTGATCGCGCGACCACGACGACCGTTGTCCAGAAGCGCGTCGACGGATTCCTGCAGCATGCGCTTTTCGTTGCGCACGATAATGTCAGGTGCTGACAAGTCCAACAGGCGCTTCAGACGGTTGTTGCGGTTGATGACTCGGCGATACAAATCGTTCAAATCCGACGTTGCAAACCGTCCGCCGTCCAATGGAACCAGCGGACGCAAATCCGGCGGCAGAACAGGAAGAACGGTCATGACCATCCATTCGGGCTTGTTCCCAGAACGAACGAACGCTTCCATCAGCTTCAGGCGCTTGGAGAATTTCTTGATCTTCGTCTCGGAGTTGGTCGCTGGAATTTCTTCGCGCAACACTTCGATTTCATGGTTCATATCGAGATTCAACAGCAACTGTTGAACCGCCTCGGCACCCATACGTGCGTCGAATTCATCACCGTATTCTTCAATCTTGAGGTAGTACTCTTCATCTGAAAGCAGTTGCCCCACTTCCAGATCCGTCATACCCGGGTCGATCACAACGAATGATTCGAAATACAAGATTCGCTCGATATCACGCAGGGTCATATCCAGCAGCAAACCGATTCGGCTGGGTAGAGATTTCAAAAACCAAATGTGGGCAGTGGGGCATGCGAGCTCAATGTGGCCCATCCGCTCACGACGTACCTTGGTCAGCGTCACTTCCACGCCGCACTTTTCGCAAATCACACCACGGTGCTTTAGGCGCTTGTACTTGCCGCACAGGCATTCGTAGTCTTTTACGGGCCCAAAAATACGGGCACAGAACAAACCATCGCGCTCGGGCTTGAAGGTTCGGTAATTGATGGTCTCGGGCTTTTTCACTTCGCCGAAGGACCAAGAGCGAATCATCTCTGGGGATGACAGGCCAATACGCAGCGCGTCGAATTCTTCAACGTCACTTTGTGATTTCAGCAGATTAAGTAAGTCTTTCACGATGTTTCCTCATATTCTTTTGAAGCAATTCAAGTCTTTAGCAGTTACTTGAATCGGATCAGTCCGTTTCCAACTCGATGTTGATGCCCAGAGAGCGAATCTCTTTGACCAACACGTTGAAGGATTCGGGCATGCCCGGCTCCATTTTGAAATCACCATCTACGATGTTTTTATACATCTTGGTTCGGCCGTTTACGTCGTCTGACTTCACCGTCAGCATTTCTTGCAGCGTATAGGCTGCACCGTAAGCTTCCAGCGCCCACACTTCCATTTCACCGAAGCGCTGGCCACCAAACTGAGCCTTACCACCCAACGGCTGCTGGGTCACCAAGCTGTAAGAACCCGTGCTACGTGCGTGCATCTTGTCGTCAACCAAGTGGTTGAGCTTGAGCATGTACATGTAGCCTAGGGTCACAGGGCGATCGAATGCTTCGCCGGTTCGTCCATCGTAAAGTGTTGTTTGGCCGCTTCCAGGAAGCTCTGCCAACTCCAACATTTTCTTGATCTCCGATTCCGCAGCGCCATCAAAGGCTCGAGTGGCAAACGGCAGGCCTGCCGTCAGGTTCTTCGCCAAATCTAAGATTTGCCCATCATTCAATCCCTTGAGATCTGCTGGGGCACCGCCGACTTGGTTGTACACTTCATCCAAGAACTTTCGAATCTCAGCCGTCTTTTGCCGAGCTTCCAGCATGCCGTTGATTCGCTGACCGATACCATGCGCTGCCCAACCCAAATGGGTTTCTAGCACCTGTCCGACGTTCATGCGCGATGGCACACCCAGCGGATTCAGAACAATATCAACGGGCTCACCGTTCTCGTCAAAAGGCATATCCTCCACTGGCATAATCACCGAGATCACACCCTTGTTTCCGTGCCGACCGGCCATCTTGTCACCCGGCTGAATGCGTCGCTTGATCGCCAAATACACTTTGACGATCTTCAGTACACCCGGAGCCAAGTCGTCGCCGGTTTCGATCTTCCCGCGCTTGTCCTGGTATTGGGCGTCTAGCGCCTCTTTACGCTCTTGCAGGTGCGCTTCGGCACGCTCTAACTGTTCGTTAAGCTTGTCTTCCTTCATGCGAATGCGGAACCAATCGTCCGCCGCAAGGCCGGCCAAGTACTCTTCGTCGATCGCCTTGTCTTTGCTCAAGCCGGGTGCACTGGCTACCTTGCTACCCACCAGCGCTCGCTGCAATCGCTCAAAGGTGGCGGCTTCAATGATGCGCATTTCGTCGTCCAAATCCTTACGGATTTGCGCCATCTGCGCCTGCTCAATGTCTTTGGCACGCTCGTCTTTTTCCACACCATCTCGGGTGAAAACTTGCACATCGATTACAGTGCCTTTCACACTGCTGGGAACGCGCTGAGAGGTGTCTTTAACGTCCGATGCCTTTTCGCCAAAGATCGCACGCAACAGTTTTTCTTCTGGCGTGAGCTGTGTTTCGCCCTTGGGCGTCACCTTGCCAACCAGAATGTCGCCAGCGCCAACTTCAGCGCCGATGTACACGATGCCAGACTCGTCCAGTTTGGATAACGCGCCTTCGCCAACGTTTGGTATATCGCTGGTAATCTCTTCCGGTCCCAGCTTGGTATCACGAGCGATACAGGTCAGCTCTTGAATATGAATGCTGGTGAAGCGGTCTTCTTTGACAACCCGCTCGGAAACCAAGATGGAGTCTTCGAAGTTGTAACCATTCCAAGGCATAAACGCGATACGCATATTCTGCCCAAGCGCCAACTCACCCATATCGATCGACGGCCCATCGGCAAGAATGTCTCGGGCACTAATCACGTCACCGGGCTTAACCAAGGGGCGCTGGTTGATGCAGGTATTTTGGTTCGACCGCGTAAACTTGGTCAGGGTGTAGATGTCCACACCCGCATCCCCTGCTTCGATCTCGGCGTCCGCCACTCGAACAACGATTCTGCTGGCGTCGACGCTGTCAATGACACCGCCGCGCTTGGCAATGACGCAGACACCAGAATCGCGCGCCACGTTGCGCTCCATTCCTGTACCCACAAGAGGCTTTTCAGCTCGTAGCGTCGGCACAGCCTGGCGCTGCATATTCGAACCCATCAACGCTCGGTTCGCGTCATCGTGCTCCAAAAACGGAATCAGCGATGCAGCAACAGACACCACCTGCTTAGGCGATACGTCCATAAAATCGACGTTTTCCGACGCAGTTTTGGTGAATTCGTTTTGATGACGCACATCAATCAATTCTTCCGTGAAGCGGCCTTTCGCGTCCACTGGCGCACTGGCTTGCGCGATTACGTACTGCGCCTCGTCAATCGCCGACAGATATTCGACTTCTTGTGTTACTGCGCCTTTCACTACGCGGTGATAAGGCGACTCCAAGAACCCGTATTCGTTGGTTTGCGCGTAAGTTGCCAAACTGTTGATCAAGCCAATGTTTGGACCTTCGGGCGTTTCAATCGGGCAAACTCGACCGTAGTGTGTTGGGTGTACGTCACGCACTTCGAACCCAGCTCTCTCACGAGTCAAACCGCCTGGCCCCAATGCGGAAACGCGGCGCTTATGCGTCACTTCTGATAGCGGGTTGTTCTGATCCATAAACTGAGACAGCTGTGAGGACCCGAAGAACTCCTTAACAGCCGCAGCCACAGGTTTGGCGTTGATCATGTCTTGGGGCATCAGACCTTCGGACTCTGCCAAGCTCAGGCGCTCTTTGACGGCTCGTTCAACACGAATCAGACCGACACGGAACTGGTTTTCCGCCATTTCACCAACAGATCGGATACGGCGGTTACCTAAGTGGTCAATATCGTCCACGGTACCCTTACCGTTACGAATATCGATCAAAGTCTTCAACACGTCGACAATATCTTCCCGAGACAGCGTTCCTTCGCCAACGATTTCTTCGCGACCTAACCGGCGATTGAACTTCATCCGCCCGACCGCGGAAAGATCGTATCGATCGTTAGAGAAAAACAGGTTGCCGAACAAATTCTCGGCAGATTCCTTCGTCGGTGGCTCACCAGGACGCATCATGCGATAGATTTCCACCAAGGCCTCCAAGCGATTTGAGCTTGGGTCGACACGCATGGTGTCAGAAATGAACGGGCCACAGTCCAAATCGTTGGTGTAAATCGTTTCAAAGCTGCTGACTTTCAGCTCAAACAGCTGTTCAAGCACTTCTTCTGTGATTATCGAGTTGCAAGGAATGGCCACCTCACCAGTGGACTCGTCGACGATGTCCTTCGCCGTGATCTGCTCCAACAGATATTCTCGTGGCACCCCAAGTTTCTTCATGCCGCTGTCTTCGATCAGCCGCACATGTCTGGCGGTAATACGTCGCCCCATCTCAACGATGGTTTTCCCATTGGGACCCGCGATATCAAATGTAGCGACTTCGCCTCGTAAACGCTCTGCGATCAAATTAATTGAGACGTCTTCGCCTTTGATCGTGACCGTGTTGGTCTCAAAGAATGTTTCAAGAATTTCTTCGCTCGAATATTCAAGCGCACGCAGAATGATCGACGCAGGCAGTTTGCGACGGCGGTCAATGCGAACGAAAACCGCGTCTTTGGGATCAAACTCAAAGTCCAACCATGAACCTCGGTATGGGATAACCCGAGCGTTATACAAAAGCTTACCGGAGCTGTGGGTCTTGCCCTTGTCGTGATCGAAAAACACACCCGGTGAACGGTGCAGTTGGGAGACAACCACGCGCTCAGTACCATTGATGACAAAGGTTCCGTTTTCTGTCATGAGCGGAATTTCGCCCATGTAAACTTCCTGCTCTTTTACGTCTTTTACTTTCTTACTGGAAGACTCTTTGTCATAAATGATCAGACGAACCTTCACGCGCAGCGGTGCTGCATAGGTAATGCTGCGAGAGACACACTCTTTCACATCGAAGGCGGGCTCACCCAATCGGTAATCAACGTACTCTAGCTCAGCGCTGCCCGAGTAACTGGCGATTGGGAAAACCGATTTAAATGCAGCATGCAGACCGGATTCGGCGCGATCCTCTGCGCCGGTGCCCACCTGCAAAAATTTGTTGTAAGAGTCGGTTTGGATTGCCAATAAGTAGGGCAACTCCATTTTTTCGGACAATTTGCCGAAATCTTTCCGAATGCGCTTCCTTTCAGTAAAGCTGTAAGCCATGCGAATCTCCTACCTAGTGATCATCGAATCCAACGTGCTTTTTTCTCAAGCACGAAAAACTGGCGTCAGGTCGTCGATTTTCTCGACGGCCCGACCCAGCTGTATTACGTCAACAAAAATGCTAACTGCAATCGAACTACTTAAGCTCAACCGTAGCGCCAGCTTCTTCAAGCTGCTTTTGAACGTCGTCTGCTTCGTCTTTGCTGACGCCTTCTTTGATGGCAGAAGGAGCGTCGTCAACCAAGGCCTTGGCTTCTTTCAAGCCCAAACCAGTGATGGCACGAACAGCTTTAATGACGTTCACTTTCTTGTCGCCTGCAGAAGCCAACACGACGTCAAACTCGCTCTTTTCCTCAGCACCACCGGCACCGGCGTCGCCGCCTCCGGCCGCTGGAGCCGCTACAGCAACCGCTGCTGCTGCAGAAACACCAAACTTCTCTTCCATATCGGCGATCAGCTCAACGACGTCCATGACGCTCATTTCAGCGATTGCATTCAACACATCATCTTTTGACAATGACATTCCATTTCTCCTAATTATCTAAAGCGAATCTTGAGTTTTACGCTTCTGCTTCTTTCTGATCTTTGACCGCAGCCACCACACGTACCATCTTGCCGGGAACCTCGTTCAAGGTTTGAGCCAGCTTGATAATCGGTGCCTGCATTACGCTCATCAACTGTGATCGTGCTTCATCCAGCGTAGGCAACTTCGCGACGCGATCAATTTGATCGGCAGGAAGTAACGCACCTCCAATGGACAAGGCTTTGATTTCAAGTTCTTCAAAGTCTTTTGCGTAATCTTTTAGCAGTCTCGCTGCAGAACCTGGGTCTTCCGTAGAAAACGCCAGCAACGTGGGACCTACCAAGGCATCATTAAGACACTCAAAGTCTGTACCCTCTACAGCTCGCTTAACCAACGTGTTTCTTACCACTCGCAAATACACACCGGTCTCTCGCGCTTTAACGCGAAGTTCAGTCATTTCTGCAACAGTCAAACCACGATAGTCAGCCAAGACAGCCGACAAAGCAGATGTAGCAGCATCGTTAACCTCAGCAACAATTTCTTGTTTCTGTTCAAGTCTTAACGCCACACTTTTCTCCTTTTCAACCAATCCCGCAGAACGAGACCGGTCACGTTATCGAATGCTGCTAATGCAACATTCGCTAGCGGCGAGCCTCTTTCGCTTTAGACCCTTGGCCTGGTAACAGGCTTTTGGCTCCTAAACTCTCGGAGACGAACGTTGAGGATTCCGACCACGCCGTAGTCCTTTACATTCTTTCGCTACATTGAGCGACTCACCATCTGCGTAGGTCATTAAGCTTCGCTGCTATGCAGCTAGGCCCCTACGGTTTTTGACGGCCTGGGGAGAGCAAACCACCCCAACCTCCAAATACTTCCACTCTCAGACCCGATTAAACGGCCTGCAGAGTTGCTTGATCAATCGACACACCAGGACCCATGGTCGTGGACAACGTCACTTTCTTTAAATAAATGCCCTTAGCCGATGCGGGCTTGGCTTTTCTCAAATCCGACATTAACGCCTCGACGTTTTCGCGAATTTGCAGCGGTTCGAAACCTACCTGGCCAACGCTGCCGTGAATAATGCCAGCTTTGTCCGTACGAAACTGTACTTGACCGGCTTTCGCATTATTTACCGCTGTAACAACATCCGGTGTCACCGTGCCAGTCTTTGGATTAGGCATTAAGCCTCGAGGACCCAGTACTTTACCCAGTTGACCAACAATACGCATTGCGTCTGGCGTCGCGATCACGACGTCGAAATCCATTTCGCCGCCCTTCACTTTCTCGGCGAGGTCATCAAAACCAACGAGATCAGCGCCAGCTGCCAACGCTTTTTCAGCATTTTCGCCCTGAGCAAATACAGCCACCCTGACGGTCTTACCGGTGCCGTGGGGCAACGTTGTAGCGCCCCGCACAACCTGATCTGACTTACGTGGGTCGACCCCTAGGTTAACCGAGATATCAAAGGACTCTTTGAATTTGGTGCCTGCCAACTCATTTAGAAGCGCTACGGCCTCGTCAATACCATAAGCCTTATCGGCATCAATCTTTTCCGCAATCGCGCGCATGCGCTTACTTAGCTTTGCCACTTAGACACCCTCCACATCAATACCGGAAGCCCGGGCGGTGCCTGCGATGGTCCGCACAGCGGCATCCATATCAGCTGCCGTTAAATCGGGCATTTTCATATTGGCAATTTCTTCCAACTGCTCGCGATTGACCTTCGCAACTTTCACCGTGTTGGGAGTCGAAGAACCTTTAGCGATTCCAGCAGCCTTACGAAGCAACACAGCCGCAGGCGGTGTTTTCGTTACGAATGTAAAAGATCGATCAGCATAAACCGTAATAACAACGGGAATCGGCAAACCCTGCTCCACCGACTGGGTCTGGGCATTAAACGCCTTACAAAAGTCCATGATATTCACACCATGCTGGCCCAACGCCGGGCCTACCGGTGGACTCGGATTTGCCTGACCTGCTGCGACCTGCAGCTTGATGTACGCTTCTACCTTTTTAGCCATGCTTTACTCCTTGCGGGTACCAACGTGAGGGCCTAAATCCCTAACTCCCCGGGGTTATGGCACTGCAGCGGCAAACTGCAGCGCCTTTTTAGTTTTCTATCTTATTTGCTTGGTGCGCCTAACCCTTCTCAACCTGACCAAAATCAAGCTCCACTGGGGTCGAACGACCAAAGATCGTCACCGCAACGCGCAGTCGACTCTTCTCATAATTCACTTCTTCAACAACACCGTTGAAATCATTAAACGGTCCGTCCGTGACACGAACAATCTCGCCGGGCTCAAAGACTGTCTTCGGTGTCGCTTTTTCACTGCCGGCTGCAACGCGATCTAAGATGGCCGCGGCCTCACGTGGCGATAATGGTGCTGGCTGGTCGGCCTTGCCACCAATAAAGCCCATCACCCGAGGCGTTTCTTTGACCAGGTGCCAGGTGTCATCGTTGAGCTCCATTTCTACCAACACATAACCCGGGAAAAATTTACGTTCGCTGCGGCGCTTCTGACCGCCGCGCATTTCAACCACTTCTTCCGTTGGCACCAAGATCTCGCCAAAACTCTGTTGATGGTTCGAGAGATTGACACGCTCTTGTAGCGCCCGAGCAACGTTTTTTTCAAACCCGGAATAGGCGTGCACGACGTACCAATTTTTCGACATTCTGGATTACCCGATAATTGAGCTGACGATCCAGCCCAGCAGGGAGTCTAATCCCCATAAAATAAGTGCGAAAACGAAGACAATGGCAATAACCACCAACGTAGTTTGCGTCGTCTCTTGATTCGTTGGCCAAACGACCCGCCGAACTTCTGTGCGCGCCTCTTTCAGCAACGACCAGATCGCCTTGCCTCGTTCAGTCTGCAGCGCCAACAAAATGGCCACTGCTGCCGTTGCCAGCAATCCGGCAACGCGCAACAACAACATCTCGTCTTGGTAGTACCAATTTGCGAATACGCCACCCGCCAACAGCGCGGCAACAACCAGCCACTTTAGCCAGTCTAGGGATCCTGCTTTATTTTCTACGCTGGTATTCAAGCTAATTTCCTAACTGCATCCGTATACGGTGACCTAACCTTTCCAATTTTTCTGCCATTACTTCCCAAGCAGGCGAAGTAAGTGGCAGGCCAGGAGGGAATCGAACCCCCAACCTGCGGTTTTGGAGACCGCTGCTCTGCCAATTGAGCTACTGGCCTTTCGCAAGAATCCTCGCTTCGAGGAACACTTTCCGCTCACGCCGTTAGACGCAGCTCGTTTCGATCAATGTTGCGCACCGGTGGGCTGTATTCGCTCCTAACAACCACACTTTTCCATCGCAAAGACAACAAAGGAGCGATACCGCTCCTGTGTTATTTTGCTTGGGACGCTAGCGCCCCAAACCATGCGTCCTGCCTAGTCGATGACCTTGGCAACGACGCCCGCGCCTACGGTACGACCGCCTTCGCGGATCGCGAAACGCAGTCCATCGTCCATCGCAATCGGACAGATCAGCTCAACAACCATCTTAATGTTGTCGCCCGGCATCACCATCTCAACACCCTCAGGCAACTCGCAAGCGCCCGTTACGTCCGTCGTGCGGAAGTAAAACTGCGGACGATAGCCTTTGAAAAATGGGGTGTGGCGACCGCCTTCGTCCTTCGACAACACGTAAACTTCTGCCTCGAACTTGGTGTGCGGCGTAATCGCGCCTGGCAACGTCAGTACCTGACCGCGCTCTACTTCTTCACGCTTCGTACCTCGCAACAACACACCAACGTTCTCACCTGCGCGACCTTCGTCCAGCAGCTTGCGGAACATCTCAACGCCGGTGCAGGTCGTCTTCATCGTTTCTTTGATACCAACGATTTCGATCTCATCACCGACGTTCACGATGCCGCGCTCAACACGACCCGTCACTACCGTGCCTCGACCTGAAATCGAGAACACGTCTTCGATAGGCATCAAGAACGGCTGATCTACCGCACGCTCTGGCTCGGGAATGTAGCTGTCCAGGGTGTCGACCAAGGCTTTAACCGCGCTCGTGCCCAGCTCATTGTCGTCCTTGCCTTCCAACGCCATCAGGGCGCTGCCCATGATAATCGGCGTATCGCCTGGGAACTCATACTGCTCTAGCAGATCAATCAGCTCCATCTCAACAAGCTCTTTCATCTCTTCGTATTCTTCCGTACCAACGCCGCCGCAGTCTTCTGCCAGCAGGTCAGCTTTGTTCAAAAATACGACAATCTTGGGCACACCAACCTGACGAGACAGCAAAATGTGCTCACGTGTCTGTGGCATGGGGCCGTCTGTCGCGCCACAAACCAAAATAGCGCCGTCCATCTGCGCCGCTCCGGTGATCATGTTCTTCACATAGTCCGCGTGTCCCGGGCAGTCAACGTGCGCGTAGTGACGTCCGTCACTTTCGTATTCAACGTGACTTGTCGCAATCGTGATGCCGCGCTCGCGCTCTTCCGGCGCATTGTCAATCTGAGCAAAATCTCGCATCTCGCCACCGTAAACTTCCGCACAGACACGCGTCAGCGCCGCTGTTAGCGTCGTCTTACCGTGGTCTACGTGACCAATCGTCCCCACGTTTACGTGAGGTTTGTTACGTTCGAATTTTTCCTTAGCCATCGTTCTGCTCCTATTTAAGCGGATTTATAGGTGATATTTATTGCGCGGTTCGGCGAACGCCAAGCTTATCCATGACGTTCTGCGGCACTTCTGCGTAATTCACGAATTCCATGGTGTAGGTTGCCCGGCCCTGGGTACGGCTACGCAGATCCGTCGAATATCCGAACATTTCGGATAACGCGACTTCGGCGCGAACGACTTTGCCGGAAGGGCTTTCATCCATGCCTGAAATCATGCCTCGACGTCGATTCAAGTCGCCAACGACATCGCCCATAAATTCTTCCGGGGTCACAACCTCGACCGTCATAACGGGCTCCAACAAAACGGGATCCGCACTCAATACGGCTTCTCGCAGGGCCATGGAAGCTGCGATTTTAAACGCCATTTCAGAGGAATCCGTATCGTCGAATGAACCGCCTGTCAATGTGGCACGCAGTCCCATCAAACGATGGCCTGCCAACACGCCATTGCGCATCTGATCCTGAATACCTTGATCGATAATCGGCACGTATTCCTTGGGGATCTGTGTCTCCGAACTTTCATTCGCGAATTCGTAAGCGTATTGGCCCTCGGCGTCCTTAAGCGGCTCGATGCGCAGACGAACATGTCCGTACTGACCACGCCCTCCGGCTTCACGAATAAATTCCGCCTCGCGCTCGGCACTCTGTCGAATGGTTTCTCGATAGGAAACCTGAGGTTTACCGATATTTGCTGCGACGTTGAATTCTCGCTTCATTCGATCAACGATAATCTCAAGATGAAGCTCACCCATGCCAGAAATGATGGTCTGGCCCGTATCTTTGTCGATTTCAACGCGAAAAGAGGGATCTTCCTGAGCGAGCTTCGCCAACGCCTGGCCTAACTTATCTTGATCAGCGACGGATTTCGGCTCAACGGCAACAGCAATAACGGGCTCCGGAAACTCCATACGCTCCAGCGTAATGGCATGCTCTTTTGCACACAGGGTCTCTCCAGTCGTCACGTCTTTCAGTCCGATAACAGCTGCTATATCGCCAGCACGGACCTCGCTGATTTCCTCCCGGTTATTGGCGTGCATCTGCACCATGCGCCCAATGCGCTCGCGCTTGCCTTTGATCGGGTTTAGCACTTGATCCCCGGTTTTCAATACGCCGGAATAGACGCGGAAAAATGTCAATGTGCCGACAAACGCATCCGTCGCAATCTTAAATGCCAGTGCGGAAAACGGCGCATCGTCTTTTGATTCACGAGTGGACACGCTGCCGTCGGCAACTTCGCCTTCAATTGCTTTTACTTCTGTTGGTGCAGGCAGGTAATCGATCACCGCGTCCAGCATGGGCTGAACGCCTTTGTTCTTGAACGCGCTGCCGCAGGTGGCCAGTACTATTTCATTGGCCAATGTCCTGATCCGCAAACCCTCTTTGAGCTCGCTTAAGGACAACTCGCCGTTTTCTAAGTACTGCTCCATCAGCTCGTCATTGGCTTCGGCAGCAGCTTCGACCAGAAGCTCTCGTTGGGCTTCGGCTTCAGCCTTCAGCTCATCGGGGATCGCCTGTCGCTCTTGTGTAAGCCCTTGGTCGGTTTCGCTGAATACGATTGCCTCCATGGCAACCAAGTCGATGACGCCTTTGAAGTGCTCTTCAGCTCCCCAAGCCATCTGCAACGGCACTGGGTGAGCGCCNAGNCGNTCTTGAATTTGTTCTAACACACGAGGGAAATCTGCGCCTTGACGATCCATCTTGTTGACNAAGACAAGCCGAGGCACTTCGTATTTGTCGGCTTGACGCCACACGGTTTCCGACTGTGGTTCAACACCAGAGGTACCGCAGAAAACCACAACAGCGCCGTCCAACACCCGCAGGCTGCGCTCTACTTCAATGGTGAAGTCAACGTGTCCGGGGGTATCGATGATGTTAATGCGGTGTTCGTCGTACTGCTTATCGCTACCCGCCCAGAAACACGTGGTCGCTGCCGACGTGATGGTTATGCCGCGCTCTTGCTCTTGTTCCATCCAGTCCATAACAGCTGCGCCGTCATGAACCTCGCCTATCTTGTGGGATATGCCGGTATAGAAAAGTACGCGTTCAGTGGTCGTCGTCTTACCCGCATCCACATGGGCTACGATGCCTATATTGCGATAGCGATGTATAGGCGTGGTGCGGGCCATAAGACGTACTGCTGCTTAGAGTGAAATGCTCGCTTAGTAGCGGTAGTGAGCAAAAGCCTTGTTGGCTTCGGCCATACGGTGTGTGTCTTCGCGCTTCTTAACAGCACTGCCACGACCGTCAGCTGCATCCATGAGCTCACCAGCCAAGCGGGCNGCCATAGACTTCTCACTGCGCGAACGGGCNCTGTCAACCAACCAGCGCATNGCCAGAGCGTTACGACGAGAGGGCCGTACCTCAACAGGCACCTGATAGGTAGCACCGCCGACGCGACGCGACTTCACTTCTACCATTGGCGCGATGGCATCCAACGCTTTATCAAAGGTCTCAACGGGATCTGCGCCGTCTCGNGCTTGCACACGGTCCAGCGCGCCGTAAACGATGCGTTCAGCAACCGCTTTCTTACCACTCACCATGACGTGGTTAATGAACTTAGCAATCACTTGATTGTGGAATTTAGGATCGGGAAGAACTTCCCGCTTNGCGACGACTCTACGTCTTGGCATTTTTCTCTCCTTTCTTCAGGTATCCCCTAAACGTATCAGGGCCTTACTGAGAACGATTTTGTTAGTGGGGCGCTCTACTTAGGACGCTTGGCACCGTACTTGGAACGACCCTGGCGACGATCTGCAACACCGGAGGTGTCCAGTGACCCNCGCACGGTGTGATATCGAACACCCGGCAAGTCTTTTACTCGACCGCCGCGAATCAGCACGACTGAGTGTTCCTGCAGGTTGTGGCCTTCACCGCCGATGTATGAGGTNACCTCATATCCGTTGGTTAGGCGTACCCGGCAAACTTTACGCAGTGCAGAATTCGGCTTCTTCGGCGTTGTTGTATATACGCGCGTACATACACCACGACGCTGAGGGCATGCCTGCAATGCAGGTACGATGTTCTTTACGACCTTACGCTTGCGGGGCTTACGAACTAATTGGCTGATTGTTGCCATTTGTTGTCGATCTCCTTTCGATCTCTGTCTTCGTCTTCGAGGGTTACACAACGAAGGCAAATTCTTCCGTCCCGACCGTACCAGTATGATTCGGGGGCGGGCATTCTAATCGCGCCTCGCCGGATTAACAAGACCACTAACTCACTGTCTAGTGACCGTTAATCCTGACAGCAGCACCCTGCTGTCAGGTACGAGGCGTCATGTTTTCGGCTCTCTATTCCGCTTCGCGAGCAGACAGCGCTTCACTCAACGCCTGTTCGATCTCGTCTGCGGTCACGGTATCGCTGCCACCGGCTCGAACCTCTTCACGCTGCCGCTTCCGATCCGCGTGATAACTCAAACCGGTTCCCGCAGGGATCAGACGTCCTACAACAACGTTTTCCTTCAAACCGCGCAAATGATCTTGCTTGCCGGTAACGGCCGCTTCGGTCAACACACGCGTCGTCTCTTGGAAAGACGCTGCAGAAATGAAGGACTCAGTCGCCAGCGACGCTTTCGTGATACCCAACAGCAGTCGTTGTGCTTCCGCCTGCTCTTTGTTCTCAGCCGCCAATGCTTGGTTAGCTTGGCGCAGAGCAGTGAACTCAAGCTGTTCGCCACGAATGAAATCCGAGTCTCCAGAGTGGGTAATTTCCACTTTACGCAGCATCTGGCGGCAGATTACTTCGATGTGCTTGTCGTTAATCGTCACACCTTGCAGGCGATACACCTCTTGGATTTCGTTAACGATGTACTTCGCCAGCTCTTCCACACCTTTCAGGCGCAAAATGTCATGCGCACTGAACGGGCCGTCACAGACGGTTTCACCGCGTTCCACCTGCTCACCGTCAAAGACGCCAATGTTGCGCCATTTCGGGATCAACGTTTCAACCGGTTCACCACTCGCTGGAGTTATGACCAGGCGACGCTTGCCCTTAGTTTCCTTGCCAAAGGATACGATGCCGGTAGCCTCCGCAAGAATGGCGGGCTCCTTCGGCTTTCGTGCCTCGAACAAGTCAGCAACCCGAGGCAGACCACCGGTGATGTCCCGTGTCTTCGAACCTTCCTGAGGAATTCGCGCGATGATATCGCCGATGCCGATTTTGCCACCGTCCTCCATGTTGAGAATCGCGTTGCTCGGCATGAAGTAGTTCGCTGGCACATCGCTACCAGGCAAATTCACCGCATTGCCCTTGGCGTCGTTCAAGCGAACTGCGGGACGTAAGTCTTTGGCAGCGCTGGGGCGATCCTTCGGATCCAGAACCGTAATGTTGGTCAAGCCGGTCAGATCGTCCGTTTGACGATTCATGGACAAGCCTTCTTCCATCTCGACGAATGTTGCGACACCTGACACTTCTGCAACGATTGGGTGCGTATGCGGATCCCACTGTGCGATGACTTGGCCAGCTGCAACCTCGTCCTCTTCAGCAACGGAAATCACCGCGCCGTAGGGCAACTTGTAGCGTTCGCGCTCACGACCATGCTCGTCCGCTACCGCAATGGCTCCAGAGCGTGAAATAGCGACCAATTCACCGCTTTCGCGCTCAACGGTCTTGAGGTTGTGCAAACGAATCGTGCCGCCATGCTTAACCTGAATGTTGTCGACTGCTGTGGCTCGCGACGCCGCGCCACCGATGTGGAACGTACGCATTGTGAGCTGGGTTCCAGGCTCGCCAATGGACTGTGCGGCAATAACCCCGACAGCCTCACCGACGTTAACCAAGTGACCACGAGCCAGATCACGGCCATAGCATGCCCGGCACACACCGTGAGCCGTCTCACAGGTGATTGCCGACCGAACGATCATCTCGTCTACCCCTAGCTCGTCCAGCTTTTCAACCCAAGCCTCGTCAATCAACGTACCGCGCGCAACCAGAATCTCTTTGCCGTCTGCCGCATATACGTCCTCGGCTACTGTTCGACCGAGTACGCGATCGGCCAGGGCTTCCACCACATCGCCACCTTCAATGATTGCAGTGGTGAACAAGCCAGCGGTAGTGCCACAGTCTTCATCTGTGATCACCACGTCTTGCGCTACGTCCACCAAGCGGCGTGTCAGGTAACCGGAGTTCGCTGTTTTCAACGCAGTGTCTGCCAGACCTTTACGAGCGCCGTGAGTCGAGATGAAGTAGTCGTTTACCGTTAATCCTTCACGGAAATTCGCGGTAATCGCGTTTTCAATAATGCTGCCGTCAGGCCGAGCCATCAGACCACGCATACCCGCAAGCTGACGAATCTGAGCTGGCGAGCCTCGCGCACCGGAATCGGCGTACATGTAAACGCTGTTAAAGGAGGCTTGCTCTTCGCTTTCACCTTCCTTGTTAACCACGGTTTCTTTGGAAATACCGTCCATCATGGATCGCGCGACCAAGTCATTGGCGCGCAACCAGATATCAACGACTTTGTTGTATTTCTCACCCTGAGTGACCAAACCAGAAGCGTACTGAGATTCGATCTCAGCCACTTCGGCTTCAGCCTCAGAAATGATACGTTCTTTGGAATCTGGGATAACAAAGTCTTCGACGCCAATCGACGCGCCCGACGCAGTCGAGTGAGCAAATCCGGCGTACATCAATTGGTCAGCAAAGATCACTGTATCCTTGAGACCGCAACGGCGATAAC
>PAFU01000051.1 GCA_002704225.1 Gammaproteobacteria bacterium
ATCACTAAAAATTAACAGGAACAACAAATGAATCACAAAAAGCAAAGCCTAGCGGCAGCGGTGAAGGTCGCGCTGGCTCTCAATGCCGGAGCTGTGGTCGGTGGAATGCCTCTGCTAACGCAGGCGGAGGAAGATACGATTGCGGAAGTTATCGTAACCGGTTCTAGGATTCCTCGAAACGACCTCAATGGCCCAAGCCCTGTGTCGGTGTATGACAGCGGTGCAATCGCTCGAAGCGGCGCTACTTCTATCGGGCAATTTTTGCGGGAGGCTCCAGCAATTGCTGGTCAAGGCCAAACAACTTCTGTGAATAACGGAGGATCGGGTTCTCAAAATATTTCACTGCGTGGCTTGGGTTCATCTAGAACGCTCGTTCTGATAAACGGGCGCCGTGGCCCAGGTTCATCTGGCGGCAACGACGGTGTCATTGACTTGAACACGATTCCAGTGGCCATGGTAGAGCGTATTGAGATGCTGAAAGACGGGGCGTCTGCGATCTACGGATCAGATGCAATAGCGGGCGTTGTCAATATCATCCTAAGAGAGGATTTTGAAGGGATCGCCTTCACCTACCAGCAGGGACAGTCTTCGGAGTCTGATGGTGAAAAAACCGAATGGTCGGTCACCATGGGCGACAACACGGAAGATAGCAGCTACATGATGAGCCTCACGAGAGTCGAAGAGGATGCAACACGAGCAGGCAATCGTAGCTGGGCGAAGCAAGCCAAGTATATGCTTTTCGGTGAATGGGTAGATGGCGGCTCTTCTGCGCCCCCTTGGGGCCGATATGACGGGCAAACCCTCGGCCCAGACTACAATGGCGATGGCGCGGGGGGGTTGCGTGCCTACAGCGGTGCAACAGACGCGTACAACTACGCGCCGGTTAACTTCCAGCGTCAACCAAATGAGCGTTGGATTCTGAACGCAACCGGTAAGACTGTTGTTGACGGTCTGTCAGACGTGGCATTTTTGGGCGAAACGCGGGCGTTCGGCGAGATCCAATATGTGGATCGTGAGAGTGCTTATGCTCTGGCAGAGCAGCCTCTGGCTCCTTTGGCGTTTTACGGCTACGACGCGCCTTATTCTGCTGACAATGCTTACAACCCAACGGGCGTCGACATTTCTGATTGGCGACGTCGTCTGGTTGAAGACGGTCCTCGAACCGGTTTCACTGAAATTCAGACGGTACGAGCTGTTGCCGGGTTTGAAGGCGAATTCAAGAATGGCATTCTTTGGGAGGCGTATTTCAACTATGGCGAGTCTGATTACTCAAACAGCTACGGACCGCTATTCAATTTAGCAAAAGTTGCCAACGCAGTAGGTCCCACCGCGTCGGATGATGACGGTACGCTTCGCTGCGATACGAACGGTGATGGCGCATTCAGCGCGGCAGACGATTCAGCCTGTGTGCCGCTGAACACGTTTGGGCAGGGTTCGATTACGGCTGACATGGTGGACTACATTGCCTTCCGTCAAAACGAAAGCAACAAGTACACCCAAAAGGTTTACGCGTTGACACTGACTCAGCCTGATGCTTTTGAGCTTCCGGGTGGTAGTGCGGGCATCTCTGGTGGTTATTTGCATCGCGAAGAAAGTGGCATATACACCCCTGATGCGTTGGTCTCTGAGTTAGCAGAAACGGGGGCGGTGACCGGGACGCCCTCTGATGTGACCGATGGCGGCTACGAAGTTGATGAGTTTTACGTAGAAGCCCGATTGCCGCTGCTCGAGCAATTAGAAGTGGATCTGGGCTATCGTTACTCAGATTACGACACGTTTGGCAGTACCTCTAACTGGAAAGCTGGAGTGCAGTATCGACCGACTGATGAACTGTTGGTTCGCGGTAGCGCCTCGACTTCTTTCAGAGCGCCAACGGTGGGTTCTTTGTACGGCGGATCGGGAATTTCCTTCCCGGCTGTAACGGACCCTTGTGCAAGCAACCCAACGGCTAACTGTATTGCCGATGGTGTGCCAGCTGATGGTTTCACACAAATCTCCACTCAGGTTCGAACCCAAATAGGCGGTTCGACAACGGTTCAGCCGGAAGAGGCGGATACGTTTACGCTAGGATTTGTTTACCAGCCTGAGGCAATCGATGGCGTAGCATTCTCTGTTGACTACTACGATATTGAGGTGACTGATCCAATCACAACGGTTGGCGCTTCAGTGATCCTGAGTCAGTGCGCTGCATCAGGCGACTTCTGCGACAAAATCACTCGATTCGGACCAGGACAAAATCAGGGTGCGCCATTGCTGATTGACAATAAAACCACCAATGCAGGTGCTCTGGAGACTTCCGGTGTTGATTTTTTAGCAGAATGGCAAGGCATTGCTACGGACGTTGGCATGTTCGGTTTGCGGTTTGAAGCAACGATGCTGCTTGAATACGACAAGACACAAGCCAACGGCACGGTCGTTCCCCATGATGGATTTTTCCGTGATGACGAGGACGGACACTTCGCTGAATGGCGATACGTCCTGTCAGCTACCTATGCCTATGGCCCATGGAGTGCTCAGGTGGATTATCGTTTCATTGATGAAGTGACCGAATTTGGTCAAGATCTGGTGGGGAGTTGCGTTGATGCTAGCGGTGCAACGTCTCAAGAAGGCGTGAACGTTGGATTGGTCTGTGTTAACTCTGCAAGTCAATATGCGGACACGAACTTAGGCGACTTTGTTCGCACTGTAGACAGTGCATCCTACGTGGATGTGTTTGGAAGCTATGACTTTTCTGAAGGCGTGTCCGTCTATGCGGGCATCGACAACTTGTTTGACGAAGAGCCGCCTCTGTCGGTCGACGGGTTTAATGACAACACCGACGTACGTACTTTCGACACCATTGGTCGTTACTACTACATAGGGTTCAAGGCCGCTTTTTAAGCGACGCCTAAACCATCTTGAAAAGCCGCGCAAATGCGCGGCTTTTTTTTTTTGATAGAAAACTGCCAGAATATTGGCTTCCACCCAAGAGAAAGCCATTGTTAAAGCCAACTAATCAGTTATCGAGTCAGTCCGGCGATGGCGCGTCTTCCTGGACTCGCTATTGGCAATCAGGGTTTCAAGATACCTGTTTTTTTGCCGATCAAACGTTCGCCGTAGATCAATTTTGGCATGANCTTTTTACTAAACTCGATCACTCATCCCGCATTGTTGATTTGGCGACGGGCAATGGCTCGGTAGCGCTGAAGGCAGCGAAGTTCGCTCGTGAGCAGAACCAGGACTTTGACATTTCTGGCGTTGACTATGCCAGTATTTACCCGGCGAAATTTTCAGCAGGCGTGGACGCGGATCTAGTCACTTCGATCCAATTCATAAGCGATACTGATATAGCCAGCCTGCCCTTTGAGACTTCCAGTACGAACTGCGTGACGTCCCAATACGGTTTTGAATATGCGCAGATGGAGGAGGCATTAGCCGAAGCAACTCGNATTTTGGTTGCCGGTGGTTACGCCCAGTTCTTAATCCATGCTGAGGGTGGGGCTGTNNATGAAGCCAGTGGCGCAAGGTTGCGCCGAGCACAATTTTTATTGCAAAANGGTCAGGTTGTGATGCTTTTAAACGACCTCGCTACGGCTGTCCTAGCTGGTTCCNCTTCGCGCCGCCANAAAGTNCAGCAGCGNATTGAAGGCAAAGTTGCCTCATTACAGCGCAAATTTACTNAAGCCCCAAGGGATGACTTGATTTGGCAGGTGAGTCGCGAATCTTTAGAAATACTTGGTGCTACCTCACATGTGCCAGGTAGCGATATTGCCGCCAGAATTGCCTTTATCCGCGCTGAAGTGATGGCCTATGTCCAGCGGCTCCACGCTATGCGTAGGGCCGCTCTCAACGCTAAGGCGATGGATCGTCTTTGCCAGCAAGCGAAAATGTTGGGTTGTGAAACGGCCAACTACGCTCCTTTTTTAGTCGATGGTGGCCAGGTCGGGTGGGCTTTTTTTGCCCGTAAAGCCTAAAGTTTAGAGTCTGAGANGGAGCGAATTAAAGTGAACGGTAAAGTGGTGTTAGTGACCGGTGCGGCGTCGGGTCTTGGGTTTGCCGATTCGAAAATGCTGGTAGAGCAGGGCGCTCAAGTGGTGATGACGGATATCGATGAAGAGCGCGGGCGCAGTTTAGCGGAGGGTCTTGATGCCGTGTTCTTACACCAAGACGTTGCCGATGAAGGACGTTGGGCCGACATCATGGCAGCCGTTGAGACGCGTTTTGGTCGCCTGGACGGTTTNGTGAACAACGCAGGTATTGCGCCGATTGCGGATATCGAAACCACGACGACGGCTATTTGGCGATCGACCTTGGCGATTCATCTGGATGCTACATTTTTCGGCTGCCAGGCGGGCATCAAACTGATGAAGGAAAACGGCGGCGGCTCGATTGTGAATATGTCTTCTACCGCAGCCTTGGTCGGCATACCGGATTATCTGGCCTATTCCGCAGCAAAAGGCGGCATACGGTCCATGACCAAGGCCATCGCCATTCATTGTCGACGACAGCGCTACGGGATTCGATGCAATTCCGTCCATCCGGGCAGCATCAATACGCCCATGGTGCAGCATGCGTTGCGCGAATTGATGGATGTTGATTTGAATGCGGCGGATGATCCTGAGCGAACGCGAAGAAAGTTAGGTATCGGTGAACCCGATGATGTAGCCAGCATGGTGGTGTTTTTGCTGGGGGATCAGTCGAAGCACGTCACCGGGGCAGAAATGGTGGTTGATAACGGCGACACGGTCGTGTGATTGGTTTGGAATGAAGGAGAAGAACGGTGAATATTGAAGGGATGGTGCATGTGAATATCAACTGCACGAACTACGCTCGCTCCAAGACCTTTTATCAAATGCTCGGTTTTGAGGAAGTTTGGCAGGTGCCGGCGACGAACTCTGCCGAAGTGAACGCTGCTGTTGGCATGAGCGATTACAGGGTCACTGGCGCTATCATGAAGCTGAAGGGTGTGGAGCCTGCTGTACTCATTGATTTACTGCAATGGCACGAGCCAGAGGACCACTCGCCCCCATATGCCAATCTGTATCGCCCAGGGCTGGCTCGACTTGCCCTGCGCACCAGCGATTTACAGGCCGACTACGATTATTTGGTATGCCAAGGCGTGGAAGTGCTCTCGCCGCCGGCAACGGTGTACGCCAGCGCCAATCACGGCAGTCGTTTTTTTTGCTTCAAAGATCCGGATGGGACGTTTTTAGAATTGGTTGAGCAGTTTTAATCGCTGCTGGCCAGTTTCTCCGTGATGGCAGAAAAAATCGAAATATTGATGCTCGCAGGATCAATGGCATCGCTCATGTTGAGCCAGGTGGCCTTACGGAGTTGGTCAAGGGTGGCAGGCACATGGTCCGTATCGATTTCATAGATGGCCAGGTAGCTCTGTGATTGGTCCGGCTGAACCTGAGCTTCGTTAAGGGTAAAGCGTTGGGCGGAGAGAAATCCTTGGATACTCAATACCTCGGGTAAGTGCACGTCGGTATACCAGTCGTTAAATGCCGTTTCTTGGCCGGGTTTCGGGTTGCTTCGAACCATAAATAGAGTCGTCATCTGTTATTACCCCTAGGTTGTCGCGTTTGCTTTAGCCATAACCCTATAGTAATCGCTACACTCTTATCGAGAACGTTGAGGACGTAAACCGTGAAAGATAATTTACCGAATGGCCAGAGTTATTTGTGTGGCCAAGCCAATGAACCCCTGCTCTACGAAACCATCGGAGCCTGTCTTGAACGTATCGCGAGCACGTACCCCCAACAACCGGCATTGGTGGTACGCCATCAAAACATCCGCTGGACCTATGCCGATTACCAGCAGCGCATAGACGCGCTGGCGAGTGGTTTGCTCGCCATGGGCGTCAACCCGGGTGATCGGGTGGGCATATGGTCACCCAATCGTGTGGAGTGGTGCCTGACCCAATTTGCGACGGCAAAAATTGGCGCGATCATGGTCTGTATTAATCCAGCGTACCGACTGTATGAACTGGAGTACGCGTTGAACAAGGTGGAGTGTAAAGCGTTAATTGCGGCGGAGTCTTTTAAATCCAGCGAATATTTGCAGATGCTGCAAACCCTTGCGCCTGAATTGGCCCAGTGTGCCCCCGGAGCATTGGCGGCGGCTAAGTTACCGCACTTGAAAAGTGTTGTGCGCATGGGCGAAGGCAAAACCCCGGGCATGTTTAACTTTGATCAGGTGAGTGCCTTGGGCGGTCCGTCAGAAACCAGCCGTATGGCTGCAATTGCAGCGACGCTGCAGCCGGATGATGCCATCAATATCCAGTTTACCAGCGGCACAACGGGCAGCCCCAAGGGAGCCACGCTGAGTCACTTCAATATCTTGAACAACGGTCTGCAGGTGGGAGCGGGTATGCGCTTCACCAAGGAAGATCGGCTCTGCATTCCGGTGCCTTTGTACCACTGCTTTGGCATGGTCATGGGCAATCTCGCCTGTTTAACGCACGCTGCTTGTGCGGTCTTCCCCGACGAGGGTTTTGATCCGAATTCGGTGCTAAGAGCGGTTGAAGAAGAAAAGTGCACGGCTCTGCACGGTGTTCCCACCATGTTTGTGGCGGAAACCGATCTGCCCAACGTTGCCGATTACGATTTGTCTTCTCTGCGAACCGGTGTGATGGCGGGTGCTCCCTGCCCCTTGGAACTGATGCATCAGGTGATCGACAAGCTCAACATGAGCGAGATCACGATCATGTATGGGCAGACAGAAACCAGCCCGGTCAACCACATGACTGACATCGATGCCCCGGCGGAAAAACGTTGCGGCACGGTAGGTCGGGTAGGGCCCTATCAAGAAATCAAAATCATCGACGAACAAGGGGTAGTGGTGCCCGTGGGCGCGACCGGCGAGCTGTGCTGTCGGGGTTACTCAGTGATGCGCGGTTATTGGAATGACGAAGAGCGCACACGAGAAACCATCGACAGTTCGGGCTGGCTACACTCCGGTGATTTGGCGGAAATGGATGCTGAGGGCTACGTCCAAATTGTCGGCCGTATCAAGGACATGATTATTCGCGGTGGGGAAAATGTGTATCCTCGGGAAATTGAAGAGTTTTTGTATACCCACCCGGACATCCTCGAGGCTCAAGTGTTCGGCATACCTGATGAAAAATACGGTGAAATTGTCTGTGCCTGGGTGCAGCAGCGCGTCGGCGTCGAGTTGAGTGCTGCGGACATTCGAGCGTATTGCGCAGATCAAATTACCCACTTCAAGGTGCCCAGCATTGTGCGCTTCGTTGATGAGTTCCCGATGACGGTGACCGGGAAGATTCAAAAGTTCAAAATGCGCGATGCCACCGTCGCAGAGTTGACGGCTGACGCAAGTTAAGCATTAGCCAGCGCGCTGTGGAGGGCGTCGAAGAAAGCGCTGGTCGAAGCCGTGCCACCCTGATCCACCGTGAGGTTCGCGGCGTCTGCGTATACGTTGGTGATGGCCCGACGAAGCTGGTCTGCGGGTGCGCTCAAATCCAAATAGTCCAACAGCATGGCAGCGGATAAGACCGTTGCCGTTGGGTTGATGATGTTTTTACCGGCAATATCAGGCGCTGTGCCGTGAGCGGATTCGAAGTAGGCATAATCTTCGCCATAACAGCCAGAGGGTGCCAAGCCCAGACCGCCGATCAGACCCGCTGCGCCGTCAGACATGATGTCGCCATATAAATTGGGCATGACGACGACGTCCAGCGCATGCGGGTTGGTGATCATACGGCACAGGAAATCGTCCACGATGAAGTGCTCAAACTCGATATCCGGATATTCTTTGGCGATCGCCTGACCGATCTCTAAGAACAAACCGTCAGCCACTGCCAACATATTGTATTTGCAGGTAACGGTGACTTTGCGCTGTTTGTCGCGCTTGCGCGCCAGTTCAAAGGCGAAACGAATGACCCGCTCAGATCCGGCTTCGGTGATGGCCTTGATCGCATACTTACCGGGCCCCAAGTCGCCTAGGTTGGCTCGGGCGTGCCGGGAATAGAGGTTCAGTCCCGCGAGATCTTGGGTATCACCCTCAAGACCCAAATACAGATCCTCTAGATTCTCGCGAATGATGGCAAAGTCGATGCCGTCGGGACGTGCCATGGGCGAGTTGAAGCCCGGCACGTAGACGCAGGGCCTGAGATTGGCAAAGGTTTGCTTGCCCCAGCGCAGATAGAACAATACGGGTGTGGAGTCACCGCTGGTGGAGCCGAAAAATGTGGCGTCGGCAGCGTCGATCTGTGCCTTCGCCTCGTCCGGAAACAATGTGCCGGATGCCTTTTTCGCTACCTGTCCTACCACCGGCTCGATAAAATCAATTCCCAAATTCATGCCGCGCAGCAAATCGACGGTGGGTACCATAACCTCTGGCGACGCATCGTCTCCCATGAAAACTGCAACCTGCTTGTTGGCCATGAGGCACCTCTCTTGCGAATAGTGGCACTATCGTACCTTAGGAAAACCTGGGGAATGGCGGTTTTGTTTGCCCGATCTTAGTCATAGAATGAGGGCACATCAGTTCGCAGGAGTAGTTGAAATGGGCGCGTATGGGCACATCAAAGTAAACAGTTCGCTCGGACCGGTTGGTGCCGAAGTCAGCGGTGTGGACCTATCCCAACCGCTTTCCTCCAATGTCATTGCGGAGATTCATGCTGCGTGGTTGGAGCACCATGTGCTGTTCTTCCACGATCAGGATATGTCCCCGGAGGCCCAAGTGCAGTTTTCTGCTAATTTCGGCGAGCTCGACCAGTACAAATTCATGCAGGCGGTGGACGAAACCCCCTACGTCATTCCTATCATCAAAGAACCTGATGCGAAAATGAATTTCGGCGGCGGTTGGCATACAGACAGTTCTTATCAGGCTATACCGCCGAAGGCCACTGTCCTTTACGCGGTGGAGGTGCCGGAGGAGGGAGGTGATACGCTTTTTGCCAATGCCACGGCGGCCTTTGAGTCGCTCAGTGAAGGCATGAAGGAGAATCTGCAGCGCTGGCAGTGCGTGTTTTCACCCAAGCTGGTGCATGGGTCCTCGGGTTTTTATAAGGGAAAAGAGGCGGAAAAAAATCTTGGCGCGTCCTACGGTGGTGACGAAGGCTATGCAGAAACCGAAGTGCTGCACCCATTGATACGTACCCATGCCGAAACCGGCGCCAAGAGTATTTATTGCGGCATGGCGCATACAGTAAACATTGACGGCTGGAGCCGAGACGACAGCCTGCCGATTTTTCGCTATCTCACCGATCATATGACTCAGGATCAATTTGTGACCCGCTTTAAGTGGCGGCAAGGCAGCTTAGCCATGTGGGATAATCGGTGCGTTTTTCATTACGCGTTAAACGACTATCACGGCCACCGCAGGCATATGCATCGGGTGACCATCAAGGGCGAAAAGCCTGCCTAACGTGACGGATTAAAATAAAAGGAAGCAACAGATGTCCCAGAATAACGAATCGCAGCAGAAGGTCACGGAACTGCAGCACGAAGTAGACACCTTCATTGCTGAAAATCTGACTCAGGAAATGATCGACGGAGCGCGTCTTGGCTTTGGCATTAATCGAGAACTGGGCACGCGTTGGCACCAAGCCATTCACCAGCGCGGCTGGATCGCACCGGATTGGCCGGTAGAGCACGGCGGTACTGGCTGGGGGATTCGTGAGAAGCAGGTTTTCTCCGACGCCATGGCACTGGCCGGCGCGCCAATGATCATGCCTTTCGGTATCGACATGGTCGGCCCGGTGATTTACACCTTCGGCACTCAGGCCCAGAAAGACCAGCATCTGCCCAGTATCCTTGATGGCAGCACATGGTGGTGTCAGGGCTATTCAGAGCCAGGTAGCGGATCGGATTTGGCGTCGCTAAAAACCAGCGCGGTGCGTGATGGTGATCACTACGTGGTGAACGGACAAAAAATCTGGACCACCAACGCACATAAGGCCGACTGGATTTTTGCCTTGGTGCGTACGGATCCCGATGCGAAAGCTCAGCGCGGCATCAGCTTTTTGCTTATCGACATGAACCCCCCGGGTCTGGAAGTGAAGCCGATAGTCTCCATTGACGGTATGCATCACTTGAATCAGGTGTTTTTCGAAAACGTTCGGGTTCCGGTGGAAAATTTGGTGGGCGAAGAGAACATGGGTTGGACCTACGCCAAATTCTTGCTGGGTAACGAGCGTGCAGGGATCGCAAATGTGGCGGCGTCCAAACGTTTGGTTGGACGCCTCAAAGAGATTGCCCATGCCGAAGCCGACGGTGGAGGCCAAAGCTTGTCTGCGTCGTCAGATTTCATGATGCGTTTGGCCGGAATAGAGGTGCAGTTGAGTGCGTTAGCGGCTCAGGAAGCCAGGGTCATCGCTGCCATGGAATCTACCGGCAATCCCGGCGATGCCGCTTCCATGCTGAAAATCATCGGTTCCGAGGTTGAGCAGAATCTGCACGCACTGCGAGTCGAAGCCATTGGTTACTACAGCCTGCCCTTTGAGGTATCGCTGATCCGCGGCGAAAGTAACCTGCCCGCACCCGGGCCTGACTATGCGGTCAGCGCGGTGGCGGATATGAACTTCAGTCGAGCGGCATCGATTTATGGCGGTTCAAACGAGATTCAGCGCAATGTGATGGCGAAAGGGGTGCTGGGTCTCTAACTCTGGCTAAGAACGATGAGCGAGGGCCTTTGATGTCCTCTCAGCGCAGGTCGCTGGGACTACTGCTCACCTTGCTGATGTTCAAAAATCGACTTATAGCCGGTCTTTGACCAATCCGGCGGCATCAGCACCGGTCGTGAATCAAACTCCGCCCACTTGGCGCGCTGGCCTCGTACGATGACTTCGGCGTACTTGCCATGGGCGGTTAGGTTCGTGATGGGAATGGCGTGAGCAGCAGAATAGGCGCACAACAACAGCGGGCGCGGCTTGGCGGCTCGATTCGGCGCGGAGCCATGCACACAGCGACAGTTGTGCGCTGTGATCGAACCGGCTAGACCACCCAAGTACACGGCACGTTCCACGTCGAGATTGTCGATATCGCTGTCGTTCAGGGCGCCAGTCCACTCGTCGTTGTCATCGTAGAGGTTATACAGTGGCCCATTGTGGCTGTTTGGAATCACGCCCATGGGTGACATGTCGTCGGTGACATCGTCTAGATATACGCCAAGGGTGAGAACCTCATAATTGGTGTGCGGCCAGAACTGAATGTCCTGATGCCATTTCACCTCTTCGCCGCCACCGCTCCATTTGAAATTCAGTTTGGAATGGTGGAATTTCACATTGGGTCCGAGCAGGTCTTCGGCCACATCCACAAAGGGGCCTTGGCTGGCAAACTCCCAGTAAGTGTCATGGAAGTCGGTGGGCGAGTTCAGTCGTCGAATGCGCGGCTCTGCGGCACTGTGGCTGGGCTCCAAATCGAAGCGTTTGTCCTTGCCTTCGATATAGCGGCTTTGCTCGATGAAGTCAGCGGTCACGGCCTGAAGTTTGCTGAGCCAGCCTTGGTCAACCAATTGATTAACGCCGATGAAGCCATCACGAAAGTACTGTTCTCGCTGGGCTTGGCTCAGTATTTTGGGCGGATGCTTAAGAATTTTTTCCATGGGCATTCCTTGATCCTACGGTGTTTGGATTCAACGTGCCTCGGCTGGTGCGCTCAGGCGGCAGAACAGATATCCCCCCGCACCGCCAGCGAGACCTTGGGCGAGCAATCCGACAATGGTGCGAGTGGGGGCAATACCAGACAGTCCAAGAACCAGCTTCATAATCACGGGCATGGCGATCAAGGCGACAAATCCGGCGAGCACATAGCTCAGCGTGCGCAGGTGTGGTTTTTTTCGGATCACCGCAAAAGCCACCGGAAGGCCCAGTAGCAGGCTTGCGGTTACCAGCGGCAGATAAATATCTGTCATATGTAAGATGTCGTGAAGAGCCGCATCGATTCGCTGTCCACCGCTCACCTCAAAACCTAGGGCGATCACAGAGGCGATGTTGCCCTGACTGACAAAAATAGCGCCGAGAATGTAGGCAGCAAGTACCGCGCCGACAAAGCTATAGGTTGTTTTGATCATGGCTACTCTACTGTCCTTGTTCGGTTGTCATTGCGGCGCTCAGGTTCGCCTGATTCGCTGGATCGCTGACCGGAACCACCCGAATCACCTTGCCTTGCTCGCTGTCGGTGAGCAGATACAGCATGCCGTCTGGGCCTGTGCGAACATCGCGGATACGCGCGCCAATCTCGCTGAACATCGCTTGCTCGTCTACGACCCGGCCGTCGCTGAGGGTCAGCATGCGAACCTCCTCGTCAACCAGCGCGCCAATGAACAGTTTGCCTCGCCAGTTGGGAAATGCATCGCCGTCGTAAATGGCCAGCCCGGACGCCCCAATACTTGGGTCCCAATAGGTCAATGGTTCTTCGATACCGGGTGCACTGCGCAGTGGCGACACATAGGCGCCGGAATAGTTGACGCCCTTGGTGACCGCTGGCCAACCATAGTTTGTGTCGGGCTTGATGAGGTTGAGCTCGTCGCCCCCCTTGGCGCCATGCTCGTGGGAGTAAAGGTGTCCGGACATCTTGTCCAGCACCAGACCTTGAGGATTGCGGTGACCGTAAGACCAAACCGCTGCGTTGCCCAAACCGTTACTCGCATAGGGATTGTCGGCTGGAATGCTGCCATCGCTGTTGATGCGGATGATTTTGCCCATCAGGTTGAACGTGTCTTGCGCTGCCTCGCGATACTCGAAGCCATCTCCCGTGGTCATAACCAGCGTGCCGTCAGGAAGGAACAGCATTTTGCCGCCGTAGTGTACGGCGGTGTCTTTGAGGGGCGAAACCGTAAAAATCGGCGTCACGTTTTCGACCCGATTGCCGTTCAACCTGCCGGTCACGATGCGGGTGCCGTTGAGTTCTGGTGTGCCGTATGCGAAGGACAGGTAAATGCGTTGATTGTCGGTAAACCCCGGGTCCAAGGTGATGTCGAAGTAACCGCCTTGGCTCAAGACGTAGCTTGCAGGCAGCCCTTCTAGGGCCGGTGATACCTCGCCGCCTGCCGAAATTCGACGCACCACGCCGCTACGCATCGCGACTAAGTAATCACCCTCTGGAGTGAAGGCAATAGACCACGGGAAGTTCAGATTCTCTGCGACGGTTTCCAGCGAATAGCTGGCTTGGGCCGACAGACTTCCTGTCGATATAGCCAAGGTCAGCAAAAAAGACGTCAAGCGCATGGCGTGAACCTTATTAGAGTGGTTAGACGTTAAGTATCCGACATTAGGATCCAAATCGGTAGCGGATCTTAACGACGAGCTGGTCTGCGATTGGATCCGCCCATGCTCTGTCGAGTAAATCGCTGAAATTGTCTTGGCCAAGGGGTCTGGCGATGTCAGATGCTTTGACGTAGACAATGTACAAGTCAGATAACGGCGCAATTTCCCAGCGGTAACGTGCCTGGAAGACGATATCCGAAATCGCGAAGGAGTCCGAAGCGCCCTCGGGCTTGACGGTAGGGATCAGATTCCCCGGGGTTTCCGGGATAAGGTAGAAAGCGTCTTCATTGGCTTCGATACCAATCCACTGCACGGAAATCTTAAATTGTTGCTTGGCACTCAGGAAATACTCCGCGGTGATGTTCGGCTGCAAGCCGTCGCCTACGAACGTGGTCATGTTGCGGCCTTGTTGGTGCAGCAACCAGCCATCGCGGTCGTAGTAACTGAGTCCTGCCGACAGGTTTAATCCGTCCAAGGGGCGCCAATTGACTGCGGCATCGTATTTGAAGCTGTCGCCGCCCAGATCTTCTTCAAAATACCCTGTGCCTAAAACAAAGCTTAGGGGCTTCGTGGTGTTGGATTCGAACTTAAGCCCAACTGCGGTGTTTTCGCTGGTTCGAAACGCACCGTTGCCAAAGCTGTTCAGGTCATCGTAGCGCGGTAGGGAGTGATCTAGGCGAGCGGTAACCGTCGTCAAGTTTTTGAAGGTTGTGCGATTGGCGAAAGAAATGCCGCCGCGGGAGAACAAGCCGTCGCCGTTTTGCTGAAGATAACCGCGTACATCGAATTGGTTGTTTCGAGCCCAGCTCAGATCGGATGTGGTTCGCGTGTGCGCGCTGCGAATCTGACGATAATTATTACGCGCCTGGAAGCCCAAGTCGTTGATGTTGACGTGCTCGTCGAAGTATTCGATGCCGAGACGTTGTCTCACGCCCTGGCGAAAGGTGTATTCGAAATCCAAAAAGCCGCCGTAGCCAGCGTCTTGGTCATCAAGGTCCGAGCGAAATACCTGTCCGTCCATCTTCAACTTGCCGTCTTTCGTCAGCAGGTGCCAATCCAGTCCGGTGACGTACGCGTCACGATCGTAGTGCTGTACTGCCGTTGTTAGTAGGCCGATTGCGCGATACCCGTTGCTGTTGTTCTCGTAGAGTAGGCGCGCTATGCCGTAATCTGAGCCGTCCTGGGTGAGTTTAACTTCCTGACCGTTTTCAATGGCATTGAGCCGCACTTCATCTTCAAAAGCGGTGAGCACGCCATAGCGGAAATTGCCGATCTGGCCTGTTGCTTTTGCCGCCCCCAGCAAATCCGCGGGCAAACCACTTTCTCTGTCCGAAACGCTTTGGTTGGCTTGCAGCACGGGAGCTTGGGGGCGACCCCCAATGCGTCTCGTGTTCACCAAGGTGGTCGGTAGGCCGGTATTGCCAACCCCGCTGCTGCGTGTGTCTGCGCGAGGGGACGCCACAAAGATCTCTTGTCCTTCAACGAAGAACAGACGTTTTTCCTGAAAAAACGTTTCCGTAGCCGAAAGATTTACGACCGCGTCGTCCGATTCGACGTTGCCAAAGTCTGGGTTCAGGGTGGCATTCAACTGGAAGTTGCTGGAGGGACGCCAGAACACGTCAGCGCCAACCCGATAGCGTGTTTCATCGTCAATATTGTCTTGGGCAACCGAGGCAAAGGGGTAAATGTTGTACTGCTGGCGCGGTGCGATACCTGTTAGTTCGATGGGCTGCAGGACGGATAAAAATTTTGGTCGGGTACTGGGTAGAGCTGGCCAGCCCCAGCGTTCGTCGAGGTAGGCTACTTTACGGGACATGTACACGCCCATGTTGCGAACGTCTCCGCTACTGGGCATCGAAATAGCACTCCAAGGAATGAAGAATTCAGCCGACCAACCGGTGTCGGTCTCAACCGAGGCGCCCCGCCAAGGGCCATCCCATTCGTTGGAGAATCGGTACTCAGGCAGTACGGTGCCGTCCATGAGCGAATCGCCTAGGTTGATCCCAAACCAGAATCCGTAAAGGCCCTCCCCAGAGGTATCCAGAGTGAGATTGATGCTGTCGCGGTTCAATCCGCCGTATACATCTCTACCGGAGAGGCGCTTGATCAGCGTGTCCTTGGGCTGTTCTAAGTCTGCGCCAATGTATAAACCCTCGTCGGTGTAGGCGAATTTGATGTGCGTAGCGTGGGGTACGTCGGCTAGGGTGTCCGGCTCCAGAACCACAAATTTCCCAAGGTTTGGCAGCGTGCTCCATATGGCTTCGTTGAGCTTGCCATCGATCTGAATGCCTGCGTCTGTTTCGGTAGTTCTCTGAATGCTGATGGCGTTCTCAGAGGCATTGGACGCAGGTTCTCCTGCCAATCTCATCGGTACACCCTTGGTGCCATCCAATGCCACGGTATTGGTCGGAGCGAGAGTTGGTGTCGGTCGTTGAACTGCGGTGTCTCGAGCGATCTGAGACACCCTTGGCGAAGTTTGCTCGGGTTTCGGTTGAACGCCCTGTGAACGGACAATCCAAGCGCCAGTAACATTGTTGTTCTTCGCGATGGCCACGGCGCGTTGCGCTTCTTGTCGGCTGCTATAGGGACGGGACAGCACGCGATAAACCGCGCCCTGCTGCGTTTCTGCGCGGAGAACTTGATGGCCACCGCCAAGTTCTGCGTTAGCCGTTTCTAAGGCTCTGCGCGCATTGTCCAGTTGGGTATAGCTGCCAATGGACACTTGAAAAATAGTCTCAGCCTGGCTGACGCTGCATGTCACGCACAACATAACGAGGACAATGGCAGAGCGAACGAAATGATAATGGCCTGCGGCAGATTGTTTCAAAGGCCTATTCCTTCTGTTACCGAGTAGAGCGCTGTCAACTTTCATTATACGAGGGAATTGTTTTAGCGCCAAAGGTTTGGCGGTGATGTTCAAGGAACCAAGCGGCTTTCTCTAGGCTTTGGGGTTGCCATAGAACGCGCGGTTGACTTTGGATTGATAGCGGCGCAGCCAGGGATTTCGCGTGCGAATCGGCCAATCTGAAAATAAAAGGCTGATGACTACCCGCCGCTCGTCGCGGACTAAGGGTCGAACCCGATGAAGTACGTGGTCACCTTGAAACAGCACCAGCGAATTCGGCAGTTGCTGCTTGGGTATCAGAGTCACTTCGCCAAAGGGTCGAAGCTCCAGCTTGGACGTGGCATCCAGCGTGTCTTCAACTAGGGTCAAGATCCCAGCCCAGCGATCGCCGAGGTAGATGCTACCGTCCATATGCCAATCAGTACCGTCACCGGTTTCATCTGAACCCTCGGGGGCGTCATAAAACAACAAGCTGAGACGGTTGGTATCCACAGCGGGCACCGGGGCCAATGTTTCAATGCCTGTGGCCGCGCGCAGCTTTTGGATGAATTCGTCGCTGGAAAAATACCCCAGCCATGGCTTGGCCTTGCTGCTGTTGAACTCGTGACCACCCATGGCCATGCCTTTACGCCAGTGACTGTTTTCTCGAATCGCTTGGGCGTGCAGGCCTGAGACAGCATCGAGCAGACCATCATAGACATGCTGGGGCAGCACGTTTTCGATAATGTGGTATTGCTGGGCGTCGGCACTGACCACGCCTTGGCGATTCACTTTGTTGTGTTTATGCAGCGCTACTTCTGCTTTGAGTAAACGCCATAACTGCTTAATCATGGCCCACTTTAGCAGACTCAATGTGGTTTGCTCCTTCGCTCAGAGCAGCTACCATCAGGCAGGAGATGCGGCTGATTCGATGGCAGGGAGCTGCGATACGGGCAGTCCAAGGCGAAAGGAATAACGTTGTGGGGATAACAATGGAAATACACCAACGCGCGATGATCGGGCTGGTCCTGCTGGCATCGGTGATGACTGTTCAAGCGGATGTGCCACGCACACCGTCGGGTAAGCCTGATCTGACAGGCACCTATGACACCGGAACATTAACGCCGCTGCAGCGCCCCGAGTTTCTAGGAGAGATCGAACACCTTTATGTGTGGGTAGCGGACCTGTTGAATTGGGCCGCTGGCATTGCGATCGATTGGACGTGGGAAGACGAGAGTGATCCAGACCGAGAGGCACCGCCTAAGGGTGGCGACGGCAACAACACCGCCGGTGCCGGTGGGGTAGGGGGCTACAACGCGTTTTGGATTGATCCGGGCAGCGCGGTAACTGCCGTAGATGGAAAAATTCGCACGTCGATCATTTACGACCCACCCAATGGCAGACAGCCCAAGACCCTACCGGGGTTTGAGGCTCGTATGGGTGCGCGTTATCAAAGCTTCATTCACGAAAATACGGGTACGGCGAGTTGGCTAGCCCACGACGGCGAAGGTCCCTTTGACGGTCCGGAAAGCCTTGCGCCAAGTGAGCGGTGTTTGATCAGCTTTGGCGCAACGGTGCCGAACATCCCCAGTCTGTACAACAACTATAAGCGCGTGGTGCAAACGGATACCCACGTCATGATTTTGCAAGAAATGGTGCACGACGCGCGAATCATCCGTATCGACTCCGAGCACACGGCTGAGAGCAACCGGAAGTGGATGGGTGACTCCATTGCCTATTGGGATGGTGATGTGTTGGTGGTGGAGACTAAAAATTTCAAACGCGTTAACGGATTGGTTGGTGCCGATGAAAACTTGCATGTGACCGAGCGGTTCAGCCGCAAAGAAGACGGCAACCTGCTCTACGATTTCACCGTCAACGATCCAACGGCATGGGAAGCGAGTTGGAGCGGTAAGTACGAGTGGCAGTCGAAGCCAGAAAGCAAGGTTTACGAATCCGCCTGCCACGAAGGTAACTATGCGATGGGTAATATCTTGCGAGGTGCTCGCTTGCTGGAGAGTGAGTGGCAGCCCGCGATGGATGTTGCGGACGCAGCCGAAGGCGCAGATTAGGCGCAGATTAATCGACCACTATCGCTGAAAACGTCGACCGACGAGAGTACGTTCGAGTCCGTCTTTGCTAGAGTCTGGGTAACACGAGAGACGAATAATGGTGGGTTGATCGCATGAGGCAGGTTGTATCGGCGTTAGTGATCTGGTTTTTTTGCGCGAGCGGATGGGCGAACCCACCGACGCAAGAACGAATGGCTGATGATCAGGGCGATAGAGCCTCCTACGTGACCAAGATGGCTCTGATACAGGGCCATTTATGGGTGGCAGCCCAGTTGGTCGAGGCGGGGGAAATGGATCTTGGGGCCAAGCACGCGAAGCACCCGGCGCAAGAGGTCTATCAAGAACTTCTGCCATTCTTTCGTCAGATTGGGTCGGCCGGTTTTGCCGACGAACTCGATGCCATGTCCCAGCAATTTCACAGCGCAAATAAGGCCGATTTTCTCACGTCCTATCTGCGCGTCATGACAGTGATGAATGGCATTGTCGCCGATCAAGGCCTCGATGATGCCGCAAAATTGAGAGTGGCTCCCGCGCCGGTCGCGCCAGCCCCCATCGAGGAACCCGCCCGGGGGGGGGGGGGGGAGAATGCCGGGTTT
>PAFU01000052.1 GCA_002704225.1 Gammaproteobacteria bacterium
TACGGCACGCAGTGCTAGTCGGCTCTGAGGCAAGAAGGCCGACCGTAAACATTTGATATATATAATAAACATCGCTAAAGTTCTTCGCCGAATTACCGATTTATAGTTCGTATAGGTGAATCGCTCTTTTTCGGGCTGTTCCGAAAAAAGCTCAGGCGGCGCTGAAGCGTATAGCCCATTTGAAGATAGGTGCATCATGGTTGACAGCATTAACACGAATTCCGTCACAGCAAATCGCGCGCGAACTGCTGGTGCCACGACAGCCCGGGATACCGGTGCCACCGGCGCTACGCCAGCAACGCAAGAGCCAGGGGCCAGCGTTGAAGTTAAACTGAGCAACGAGATCCGTTCCAGCGAGAGCGCAACATTCGACGAAGCCAAAGTGCAGCAAATGAAGCAAGCGATCGAAGACGGTTCGTTTCCCTTGGATTCACGCCGCATTGCTGAAAACTTCGCCGAACTCGAGCAGCTGATCTAACCCGCTCGACGACGCCCTTGGTTACCAGCCGTGTCTGACGCCGTTTTAATCCGCGAAATCCTGACCCTTGGCAATCAGCTCAAGAATTCTTTAGAAGAAGAATTTATTGCTCTGACCGAGAAAAATCTAGATCACCTCGAGACCGTGCAGCAACGAAAAGTTGAACTGCTTCAGTCCATCCAAGCCCAGTGGCCCCAGGAGCTTTCCAGTGAAGCCCCCGAGTCACCGGCTATCGAAGTAAGCATGTCTGACCCGTTATGGGACGAAGCCAGGACCCTGCTTAACGAATGCAAAGAGGCACATATTCGTAACGACCTGTTACTCAAACGCCAGCTCGAAGTAGTACGAACGGTTCTCTCCTCTCTCACTCAGCGAAGCGCAGACAATCACAGCGCTCTCTACGACAAGATGGGCCGCATGCGACGTAAGCGTTAACGTGGGACCTAGCGTTCCGTCAGCACTTGGGGCGCTTCGCCCTTGAGCCAATAAGCCCACGCCAGCACCGTTGCTACCGCAACGTACACGTCTTCCGGTATCTCCTGCTGTAGCTGCAAATAAGACAGCGTTTCCGCCAAAACCGGGTCTTCCGCCAGATGGACACCGGCGGCCTTCGCGACTTCGATGATTTCTTCAGCAAAAACGCCCTGTCCCTTGGCGACAAGTACCGGCGCTCGAACTTGATCGTACAGCAGAGCAACCGCTTTCTTCGCCTCACCATCCTGTAGGTCTCTCGGATCCAGCACATCGTCAGCCAACGTCCACCCAAAGGGGCTCTCTCGCTTAGGCATCGATCGAGACCCCCATCCGTTGTTGGCCGTAGTTCACGCTGCCGGCATCGCGCGCCACAGGATAGATGGTCAGTCCACCCAGACTCAGGCCCTGGCCTCTGAGCATGGCTTCCAACTCGGCTTTTCCAGCTTCCGCCAAGCGATAAAACGTTGGCTCGGGCAACCACAGCCGCAGCACCAATATGCCCTCATGACTTACTCGCACATTGGCCGCCATGGAAACGGTTTCGGTCAGACCGACTTCCAAATCCACCGTCCAGCTCTCTTGGGCCTCAGTGCCTTCGGCTTCCGTACCATTGTGGTGTTCCAGTTCAATAAACACCGGGTGTTGGTCTGAAAAAGGAATGACCCAGGAGTAGTGGGATCGTCCTGCGACCTGCTGAGCCAGCGAGTCAATCTGGCGCGCTTCAATTTCATCAATCGCACCGGAAAGAGAAGTGGTCTCCATCTGCCGTGCCTGCATTAACGCCCGAAGCGCCAACATCATAGATTTCAAGCCGGGGGCCGTCTGACCCGGATTAAGACTGGCGTGATGTTCACCAAACAAGCCCATGTTCTGAACCATTTGTCTGAGCGTACGGCTATTCAGGTTGCGCGAATCCAATAGCAGACTCGCCAGTCCGCGCTGGATTTCTGGTCCGCCGGCTTGGGCGGCCAACACCGGAAGGTGGCCAGGGCTAAACACACGCGAAAGGTGAAAACTGCCAATATGATTGAGCAGTCGAGCAAAGCGCCCATCAGAATCTGTCCGCTGGTGCGCAGCTGCCACCTGAGCCGCCAAGGCGGGGTCGGTGAGAGCCAGCACCGGCTGGCCAGATATCACGCGTACCAACAACGAAACCTGGCCCGGCGGCAAGTTCATTCGTTCCGGTAAGGGCAGCTGTTGCTTACCTACCAGCAGCACATTGCCGTCTTGCCGCTGGGTCACCACCGCATTAATGGTCTCTCCCGCACGCAAGCCTAAAAGGCGCGCCTGTTCGGGCTCTACTCTTACGCCGGCAGCTGCGCCTTCAACATACACCGTGTTGGGACGAGCCATCATATTGAGGCCTTCTGGACTGAGCATGGTTCCTCCAGATTTGCTTTGCATCACACTGTGCAACGAAGGCTTATACTCTAATGCCTCCTTGCTCGGGTTCACACTTGACGGGCGCGCCGACACCTCTGGCAGCACGGACGAGGCGCTAGATTGCTGTCCTTGGTATCGGGTGTCAGATATTGAGCTGGCCTGTAATGTCTGNGTTCGAATCTGTACGGATTGCTTGGACAACCCGGCACTGAGCGATAACGCCGCTTTTGATCCGACTGGAGAGTCAGCTTGCCGATCNGACCCAAGCATCGCAGCCGTGGGCCTTAGATTCGCTTCCATCGAAATCATATTCGAAGAATAGCGAGTNCTCACTATTACGGAATCTGCCTTTAAACCTGCNCCTGCTTGATGATGTTGAGCCGACATTTCGGCAGAAGTAGCCTTCCCANGTTGAAGGGCAGAGGGCAAAGCTGACGCTCGAGCTGCGAGATTTTCGGGCGTTTTCACCGCGGCTTGTGATCCTAGCGGATTCGGTAGCGTACTCTTANGCGCGCTTGGAACATTTACAAGTTGCTGCGGTAAGGATGGTCGTGACTGNAATACGGGGCTTGGTATCGCGTTTCGCACNTCGCCTGATCGTTGNGTGGTCTGTGCTANCACCGTCGGCATTACCGTGTCTTTTAGCAACAACAAAAGACCGGAGGGCAATGTAGCCGCGGGCACGAAGCCAGCACCACCAACTGACGGCCGGGTACNCGACATCGGTTGAGCCCCCTTCAAGGCCAACAGGGCAGCGAGTACGGTGTTTTGCCCTGCTAGCAGCNCCGAAGCGGCACTTTGAACGGCTGTTTTGCNTAGCCCGGAGTCTGGCACTTTCATTGCCGTAGCTGGAGCATCTGNGAGTGGNNCAAANCTAGAANCGCTACCGGAAGCACTNGTTGAGGCTGGGGCCATTGGCGTCAAACCGCCTGATGACGTTGATCCGGCNGGTGGCGTAGNTCCGGNAGGTGGCGTAGGTCCCGCCGTCGGGGCNGCNGTTTGTGGCAGCGTTGGTACACCGGAGGACAACAGCANGGAGCCNTTAACGGCATTGCCGTTTACCGAATTCGCCGGCGTCAAAATCGCGGATTGAGCCACCGGCCCAGTACCCGCTGCATTAGGGGTACTGAATCCAACCTTCATAGGGATTTGCCCCGTCCCGTCGGTTTTTGTTACGTCGACTTTCGTCGGTAAAAATCACTTTCTTNATGTCGTCTGCATCGGGGACTCGCAACTTCTTGTCTGCCAGCAACCAGTTCGGGTTTGAACGCTTAAANGCGTGGGGATTGGCGCGCACAAAAGCGCTNCGCAANATGTCCCGCCGCAAGGGCGACTGACCCACAGTGTCGTTGATGATTTTATCCAGATAGTCGCCATTTTTGACCACATAGGTGCCGTCTTCAGCTACTGCATCTTGTTTTGCCTCTACCGCTGCCACCTCTAACGANTTTTCTAGGTCCGCAATCATCCGAGACAATGCGTCGTCGAGTTCGGCCTCATCAACCGCCTCAGGCTCTGGCGTGCNGGCCGTTTTTAGTTCGGCTAGCTCTGCGCTATCCACCAACTCAACGCCGACCATGGCACAGCCCTGCAATACCAGCATCAGTGTCANACAACTCCAAAACCTCAAGGANGGCCTTGGAAGCAGGCGGCGAANGAGTTCGTGGCGGTTGAGCATGATTATTTTCCTCTCTCTGCGCAGGTTAAGGGGTAAATGCTGCAATGGGTACGGCCATCATATCTGCGGTGTCGTTTCGACTGGGTCCAGCATACATGGTTAAGGTCGCGCTTCGAGGCCCAACCTCTGTGACCTCGGCCAAACCGACAACGGTGAGGGATTGCTCCAAACCACGAACACTCAAGCGACGACTGGTGGGCAAGATGGCCATGCGCTGGCCGTGGTATNCCCCTGCATCCCGACCACCAAGCAGCGTCATTTCACTGGCGTTGGCAGCAATGGCCAGACCTNACTCGCCGTAACAATTCACCGCCTGAGCAATATCCGGTAACACCTCGTCTAACCANTCGACCAGGCNTTGTTTGGTGACTTGCGGCAGCGNCAACCAAGCCAATTGATCATTCGCTGATTGTCTGCTTGACGGCAGCAGCACGTCGGTTTGCAACGACAGGACCACAACCCCCTGTGCCATCAGGTTCAGCCCCACTTCCAGCGTTTTATCCGGTCGCACCCGCTCCACCAGACCATAGCGGTGCAGTGGTGGTTTACGTTCAGCTGTTCGTACCTGCAAATCCAAATGCAAATCTTGCGAACTTGCCGGAGAAGCTGTCATGTAACGCAGATAGGTAGACTTTCTCGAGGATTGAGTCGGCTCGGTAGTCAGAACCGCACCGACATTGCTCAGATTGCTTTGAGCAACTTCGGCATGAATACGCTGCTGCAGCAAGCTTGCCGCAGCTCGCGCCATATTTTCGCCATCCGCTGGGCCCTGCCGCTCTACCGTCACCGTCAAACCCAAACGCTGCATCCGAATCGGTGCCGCCCCGCAAGTTTCGTCCGATGTCTCAGCTGCATATACCAATTCCGTGGTTTCCACGCCAAAACGGTTTCGACGAACGATTGGGCGCAGCTTTTCCAACGCCAAACCGCTAAACACCATTAGATCTTCATTTAATGCGCCGTTTCGGTCAGTCCAACCGCTTGCGGCAACGCGTGCCTTTTGGTCCATGGCAAGGGTCATCAGTGCCTGTTTGAGCTGGCGCAACTGATGTTCTACATCTCGTTTGTCAGCGCTCTGCGCCGGATTGTTTGGGGGATAGGCACTTTCGCCATAGCCCGCGCTTGCGATACCGACACAGCAGCACATCACGAGCGCCCGCAGGCACCACGCTCTCATTTTTGTGGAATCACGCCGGTCGTACATGGCGTTAACGACCTGCGCTAGACCCTTGAAGATAGTTCGTCACCAGCTCGTCTATTGTCCGTTGCGACAGTGCCAGCTTGGTTTCGTAAGTTTCCTCACCGATGGGCGTAATCGATACCACTCGCGCTCCATAGATCACACCCTCAACTCGGCTTTTGAGATGGTCCTCGGTGATCGACATATCCGTCATGGTGCCTGTGGCGTTGACGTATTGGCCATAGACCTCTTCTGCCAGTGCTCGATAGGCGTCCAGTTTGGACGCTTTTATGGCCATCAGTCTCTGCTGAGCCGGCGTATCGCCGCGTTGCGAGGCAATCACCGCATAGCCCACGACGACCACGCCGTCAGACTCGGTCACGGGATACAGCTGCTGCGTGCGTAATTCACTGGCACAGCCACCTAACACCATCAATGCGACCGCGGCCCATAAGGCACAAAGCCGGTTTGCTGGGGCGTTCGCTGTCGCCGTATTGCTGATGACCATGATCAAAATTTCCTTTTCGCCTATGAGGTAACCATCGGCCGAGTTGGGCAGATCTTGAATCAAAGATTCGGTTTCGGAACGAATACATTCATTCGGGCACGGTTTGTGCATCCACTTTCGTGCAAGTCGATATTGATTAATTTTCGACACTTATCCTGAGAATAAAGGGCACGGCAACGCTTCAATGGCTACTTCAGCAATCAACCTGTCAGAACTTCGACAACTGACGGCCTCAATGCCGTGGACGTCGTTGGCAATGCCCTTGGCGGTCATTTTGATTCTGACGATGTTGATTTTGCCGTTACCGCCGGTGATGCTCGATTTCTTCTTCACTCTCAACATTTTGTTGGCGCTTCTGATCATTATGGTCGCGCTGAATACTGCTGAAACGCTTAACTTCTCGTCTTTCCCGACCATGATTTTATTCGCGACCATGCTCCGACTGGGCCTAAACGTGGCCTCAACTCGCGTGGTATTGCTGGAAGGACATCAGGGCGGTGATTCTGCCGGCAAGGTCATTGCCGCCTTTGGTGAATTTGTCGTCGGCGGAAATTATGTGGTTGGCTTCATCGTTTTCGCGATTCTCATGATCATCAATTTCATCGTAATCACCAAGGGTGCCGGTCGGGTTTCGGAAGTGATCGCTCGCTTTACCCTCGATGCCCTACCCGGCAAGCAGATGGCGATTGATGCCGACCTAAACGCCGGTGTCATCGATCAGGAAACCGCCAAACTGCGTCGCGCCCAAGTTGCACAAGAATCGGACTTTTTCGGATCCATGGACGGTGCGTCGAAGTTCGTACGTGGCGACGCGGTTGCTGGCTTACTTATTCTCCTCATCAATCTGGTTGGCGGCCTAATGATTGGTTTGCTGCAGTACGACATGACGTTGTCCGACGCTGCACGCGCTTACATCTTGCTCACCATCGGCGACGGTTTGGTTGCCCAGCTACCCGCACTGATTTTGTCATTGGCTACCGCCATTATCGTTACCCGAGTCACGACATCGGAATCCACTCCCGATCAGGCCAGTAAGCAGCTCGCGAACCCCTTGGCGTTTTATATCGCAGGCGGAATCCTGACGGTTATGGGTCTCGTACCCGGCATGCCCAACATGATCTTCCTGTTGCTGGGTGGGATGGCACTCGGCCTGGGGTTCTATATCCAACGTTCATTTGCCGCAGGAGATGCCGCGGCGCCCGGGCTTGGTGAGATCTCACCCAATAAAGCCGCTCCGACAGAAGAAGACCCCAATCTATTGGAACTGGGTTGGGATGATGCCGGCCAAGTAGATGTCATTAGCCTCGAATTGGGCTACGGACTGATTCCCATGGTGGACGCCGACACCGGTGGCCGCCTACTCAATCGCCTGAAAGGCATCCGAAAAAAGCTGTCAGCAGAAATGGGCTTTCTGCTGCCTTCCATTCGCATTCGCGACAATCTCGACAGTGCNCCCGATGCGTACCAAATNGTGATCAATGGCTCNGTGCGTGGCGTTGGTGTTATTGCCGGCGGCAANGAGATGGCNATTAATCCTGGCAANGTGCTNTCTGAGATTCCCGGCGAGCCAGGCAAAGATCCGGCATTTGGACTGGACGCTGTCTGGATCGAGCCCAGTGAACGCGAATACGCCCAAGCCGTTGGCTATACGGTGGTGGATGCCAGCACGGTTATCGCGACGCATCTGAACAGTGTGATCAAGAATAACGCTGACGANCTNATGACTTACGACGTGACTCAGCAGCTCATCGATAAAATTGCCGANACNTCTCCCAAGCTCATTGAGGACTTTATTCCTGAAAAACTCAGCCTTGGCATTGTCGTNCGAGTGCTGCAGAACTTGCTGCGAGAGCGCGTTCCGCTACGAGACATGCGAACCATTCTAGAAACACTGGCAGAAGAATCCAGCAGGACTCAGGACGCAGGACAACTGAGCGCATTGGTCAGACCCAAGCTTGCCCGGTTGATCGTTCAAGACATTATTGATCCNGACGAAACCTTGGCAGTCATGACCTTGGATCCCACCTTGGAACAGCTCCTAACAGACCTGGTTTCGCGAGCCAACAGCTACGACGAAATTGCCCTGGAACCGGCATTAGCAGAAAGCTTTTTTGCTTCGATTCGCTCCACTATTGAAGACCTAGAACAGCAAGATTTACCGGCTGTATTGGTGGTCTCACCGATTTTGCGCCCCTGGTTGGCGCGGTTGCTGCGACGTAGCACAAAGGATCTAACGGTCCTGTGTTACACCGAAATTCCCGATGACCAGCCCATTAGTGTTGTGTCTTCGATTGAAGTTAACGAACGTGAGGAAGAGCAGCCCTAGGGTCTGCCGAAAAGACTATGGAACTAAAGAGATTTGTCGGCGCTGATAGCAAGGCNACCATGGATCAGGTGCGTGCGCACTANGGCGNCGATGCGCTGATTATTTCCACCAACAAGGTGGGCAACAAAACCGAGATGATCTGTGCAGTGGANGANCCACAAGCGCAGACAGGAACGNCCCAGCANTCTNTAACNGAAAGCGCCAAGAGTTTGGACATCAGTGAAGCGACTTCTACTGTGGCTTCGTTGCTGAATCGTGTTGCTGCGGACGCAGCGGCTGAAGGGTTGCCGGCCACCAACCTTGGGAACAGCAAATCAGATGAGCGCATCGCTCGAGAGTTTGGCCAGGAACTCAACTCTGCCTTGGGACAGCGACAGAATGCTGGCCGGACTGGGGCCCACTTCGTGTCCAGCTCACCAGTTGCATCCAGTGACAGTCCAGCTGTTGAACCAACACCCTCTTCGCTACCAGACCACGATGACATGCATCAGATGATGCAAACCATTCAGGAGGATTTGGCTAGGCTGCGCACACAACTTGAAGCAAAAGCTGCTGCTGAAACGCCTTTGCACAAAGCTCAGCTGGCCATGGCGTCTATTAACCAATACGTCAAAGAACAGACATCGGCAGGTTCCTCTGGACTCGTTGAGCAGGTGCAAGGCTTTCTTCGCCACCCGCTGGCCCAGCAGCGAGATTGGTCGGGAGCGCATGTCTTTGTTGGGCATCCCGGCGCAGGTAAATCCACCACCATCGCCAGCTTAATACAGCAAACACTGCAGGCGGATGCCACCGCAAACTTAATGGTCATCTCGCTGGGACACGAATACCAGCAGAACCTCCGGGCACAGAGTGGTCCAATAATGCTCGCGGATGGAGGATTAGCCCAACTGTGCCAGAATTCGGGCGTGGCATTTTTGCAGGCCAACAGCCTAGATCAACTGACACAGTTACTGACTCGTTATCGACCAAACCATCAGCTATTGATTGATACGCCAGCCGACCTTCTGCACGACCAGCAGGCGCTTGTTTCTCTTGTGACCGAAAACGAGATTTTACCGCACCTGTGTGTCGCTGCTGATATGTCACCCGCGGTTCTTTCGGCGCTTAAAGACGCAATACCTTGGATCGTCTCATCTGTCATCGTGACACGCTTCGACTTGGCACCGGACCTTACGTCCTTGTTGAACACACTAGAATTCAATGGGGCCCAGCTTTCTGGAATCAACGGACACCTGATTGACAATAATGTCGACCCGTCGGAAAAAATCAATTCAACCAATACGTTAGAGGAATAATCTATATACTTGTTGTTAACAGACGTTGATACTTTTACCTCTATGTCTCAGTCATATACCACAACAAACATTCTTGGCATTGCCAGCGGCAAGGGCGGTGTTGGAAAAACCACCGTAGCGGTTAATCTAGCCCTCGCTTTGTGTGCGCAAAATTTACGAGTTGGACTGCTGGATGCTGACTTAGGGCTTGCCAATTCACAAATTCTATTGGGCGTTAATGCGCCCCTGAATGTCAGTCATGTTTTTGATGGCACGAAGACCGTTGCCGATGTTGCTGTGGAAACACACCACGGCCTGCTTTTGATCCCTGGGGCGTCTGGTAATCAGTCCCTCGCCAACATTTCCTCGATGGAAGCCCGTTCCCTGATCGATCAGATATTGGAAAGCTTTCCGGACTTGGATGTGCTTCTGATCGATTCGGCAGCAGGGCTATCCAGCGCAAACATGAGCTTTCTCGACGCCTGCAGCATACGATTACTGGTCATGCAGGATGAGCCCGCATCCATTGCCGATGCATACGGACTCATCAAGCTCGAGAGCCGTAAAGACCGACTCAAAGACCTGTATTTGGTGCCAAACCGGGTGAGCTCCGAACAGGCAGGTAAGCGCCTTTTCGATAAGATGAATTTGGTTTGTATGAAGTTTCTCGAAGAACCTGTCAGCTACTTGGCGAGCGTCTTACAAGATGACCTGTATAGCAGGGCGACTCGCAAACGGGAAACCATTTTAGAGCACCATCCAAGCAGCCTTGCGACAAAGAACATCACCGACCTCGCAGCTGTGCTTATGACCAAATTAAGCCAGGCCAATATATCTGGCCCAGTGCGGGAACAGGTCTGAAGATGGCCAACATTGACGCCTATGAAGAGCAGCAAGATTCGTCCGGTGTCTCCATCGGTCAGCATTATACCTTGGTCAAACGCATTGCATTTCATCTGCGTACCCGGTTGCCTGCAAGCATCGCAACCGACGATCTGATTCAAGCAGGTATGGAAGGGCTCATTCATGCACAGCGCGCTTTTGAGCCCTCTCGCGGCATTGATTTCGAAATGTTCGCCAAAACACGTATTCGTGGCGCCATGTTGGATGAAGTCCGACGAATTTCTTACTCCACTCGATCCGCAATCACGATCAAACGCGAGCAAGATCAGGCTATTTCCGCTCTGAGCAAGGAATACGGACGTGCGCCTAAGAGCGCAGAAGTGGCAAACTATCTTGAAAAAGACATCGCTACCTACGAAAAAGAACGCCTCATCGCTGAGGGGGTGGATATTGTCAGCTCCGACGCGATGCCTTCGGGCTTTGAGGAAGCCAGCGAGTTAGACAGTGGGCCCGATCAAGCCTTAGAAAGAGACCAGATGGTCACCCAGCTGGCGGACGCCATCGAGCTGCTGCCAGAGAGAGCTAGAATGGTTTTGGCTCTGTACTACCAAGAAGAAATGAATCTCAAAGAAATCGGAGCGATATTGGACGTCAGCGAATCTCGCGTCAGCCAAATTATCTCCGAAACCGCAGGTAAACTGCGGAATTTGATGAGTGAGCGGCCTTGAGACGTCCTTGATGAGTATGATGTGCTTATCTGTTCGTAGTACTTACGCAGAATAGGGGTTTTGACATGAGTCTATTCAAAGGAATCAAGCAATCAAAAGAGCGCCAGAAAGCCAAGGCGTTTTATGAAAGTGCAGCCAATCTACCCGCGGGCACGAGGGAGACACGGAAATTGCGGTCTGTCCTAGGTAATCGAACGGCAGCGTTTATTGACATGACGTTTATCGACGGTGCTCGACGCACCGAAGCTTACATCGAAGCGATGAACGCTCAAGGCAAGGAATCGGCAGAAAAACCGTCGGCCCCTTGCTATCGCGAGGTTAGAACCGTCGGGGGCACCGTATGGGTTTATCTACCGCAAAGCTATTGCGATCAGTACTTTATTCTCGGTTCCAAGTACCAACAGAGCATCATCACGCCAGCAACCGTGTTTGAAATCTCCGATACATTAGCTCATGAGATTTCGGAAGCGCTGATGCTAGACCACCAGATTACCCCTCTGCAATTTTTAAACGATGCATCCGCCTCCGGTGACGGCAAGGCTGAAAAGCCCGGGGAAACAGATAGTGACGGCGAAGCTGAACAGTCCGGGGAGACCGATCCGGGCTGAATACTTTAGTCCTGAGCAGCGTTGAGCTCGTCCGTTAGTGCCTGCATCAGCCCCGCAGCGGCTAACGGGCGAATACCTCTGTAACGAGTGCCCGCCCACACACTTTGATATTCAGCGTTTTCTTGTTGAACAGCCCATTGCCTCAAGGCACCGGTTAAGGTGTTTTGCAGTGGGAATTCCAACAGTTCTTTATCCCGCATAGCATCGATGAACCGATTCTGAATACCTCGTGCAGGTCGCCCTGAGAAGGCCGATGTGAATACCGCCTCTCTGGGTTCTTTGGAGAGCAACAAGGCACGATGAGACGCGGACGTGTTCGCTTCGGAGCAGCACAAAAAGGCCGTGCCCAACTGAGCTGCAGTGGCACCCGCCGATAATACCGCGGCAATGTCACCACCCGTCATCAGACCACCAGCAGCGACGATGGGTAGCGATACGTGTTCCACCAGCGCTTTTACGAGGAGCAATAACGTTAGTTCTTCATCGACTGATGTTTCTTGGAATCGGCCACGATGACCGCCAGCCTCCCACCCTTGCGCGACGATAAAATCCGCGCCAGCGGTTTTGATCGCCTGTGCTTCGGCAACACAGGTTGCGGTAATACCTACGCTAATGCCCAACGCGTGAGCTTTCTCAATGAATACCATCGGAGGAATACCGAAATGAAACGTGAGGATGGCGGGGCGTTGCTGCCAAACCGGTTCCAGCTGGCGGGACAAATCGGGTGCGTAGGGCTGTGTCAGCGCAGATTCATCCCAATGCTTATCCACGGACAATGCGTTTAACGCCTGCAACGCCGCCTCTAAGCGTTCGGGCTGTGGGGCAGATACCTCTGGAAACACAAAAAAATTCGCGTTAACCGGTCCCTCGGTCAGCGCCGCAGCGGTTCCGAGCGCGTGATCTATGGCTTCTGGTGAGGAGTAAGCAAAGCCAAAACCGCCGACTCCGCCGGCATTTGCAACAGCAGCAACCAGTTCGGGTGTATTGAATCCACCCGCCATAGGCGCCAGAAAAATTGGCATCGTCAGCTGGTGTATATTGATCATAATCGCTCGCTCTCAGCGCTCGAACCAACAAACGTTTATATGCTTTTTGCTGGGTTTAGAAGCTTTTGCTGCCCTGCCATTAACTGCTTTCAATCAGACACTTGCTGTCGAGCCGAATAAAGGTAAGTGCCCAGTCATCAAGACTTCAGCCCCCATCGGTTATCCCTAAACCACTCAAAAATAGTCACAGAATGAACTTAAAAGAGAACCAAAAAATTACGCCCCACATAATTGCATTAACAATAATGGATCTCATAAAGCTGTTTACGTGTGTTTGCATTTCGTCCTATATCCCTTTACCTCGTTGAGACTATTCCACCCCAATTGAGTCGATTTGCTTGGTGCATTACTTTTCTGAGAGCCTCTCTTCGAGCATTCCTTTTTCATTTAGGGACTTTGTTAGTTTTTGCGTTTGTACAAATGCTATGAGTCCGAATACGAACCCGATTGTTCCCAATGACAGTCCCAGCACGCCAAATACTTCCACATCTTTCCTTTTAACGCGCCACTCGTTTCTACTCTACCGTAACGGACTTTGCCAAGTTCCGCGGCTGATCCACATCCGTGCCTTTGATCAGCGCGATGTGATAAGCCAGCAACTGCAGAGGCACCACATAGGCAATTGGGGCAAGATATTTGTGACACGGCGGCANAGATATGTGGGTTATGCCGTCNTCGGGCTGNACGCTAACCCCTTCTTCTACAAAAACAAACANCTCTCCGCCNCGTGANCGCACNNCNTGNAGATTGGAGTAGAGCTTTTCCANCAGNTNNTCGTTTGGCGCCAAGGCCACCACTGGCATATNTTCATCGACTANGGCGAGCGGCCCGTGCTTCAGCTCGCCNGCTGCGTAACCTTCTGCATGAATNTACGANAGCTCCTTGAGTTTCAGAGCGCCCTCCANCGCAATCGGATAAAAACTTCCACGGCCCAAATACAGCGCATGCTNTTTGTGCGCGAATTGCTGCGCTAGTGTTTCGATGGGGCCGTNCAGTTTCAGCAACTCAGAGACCGTCTCTGGCAANTGATGCANGTGTTNAACAATATCCGCTTCAACCGCAGGATCNANCTCNCGTTGACGCCCCANTAGCAGAGTAATCAACATAAGCGCCGTTGTTTGCGCCACAAATGCCTTGGTCGATGCCACACCCACTTCGGTACCCGCGTTGAGCATCATGGCAAGATCCGATTCACGCACTGTTGCCGACGTTGGGACGTTGCACAGNGTGAGTGTCGCCAAAAANCCGCTTTCTTTNGCAAGCCTCAGAGCGGCCAAGGTATCGGCGGTCTCGCCGCTCTGGGAAATNGTAATAAATAAACTATTCTTTTGTGTCGCTGGATTTCGATAACGGTATTCGCTGGCNATCTCTACCTGACAAGGCACACCGGCAAGCTCCTCGATCCAATATCGAGCAACGCTCCCTGCCAAATAGCTTGTGCCNCAGGCCACAATGGTCACCGCCTCTACCTTGGCTAAGAGCTCNTTCGAACCCTCACCCAAGGCCGCATCNAGCACCCGATNCTTGCTCACTCGACCTTCCAGTNCCCNTCGAATCACATCGGGTTGCTGAAACATTTCTTTTTGCATGAAGTGGCGATAATTNCCCCGCTCCATATCNTCGGCTTCCATGGCNACTTTGACATCAGCACGAACTACCGCTTCGTCATCAATGTTCCAGATATCNATGCTGTTCGATCGCAAATCAACCAGATCGCCTTCTTCTAAGTAAATGAAGCGGTCGGTTACGGCCCGCAGCGCCAATATGTCGGATGCTAGGTAATTTTCGCCAATGCCCTTACCCAGAATCAGCGGGCAGCCTTGACGCGCCGCAATCACCCGTTGATGCTCTCCCGCCGCAATAACCGCCAGCGCGTAAGCCCCATCCAAGCGCCGCACGGCTTGTCTAACGGCTTCAAGCAGGTTTCGGTTGCTTTGAAAATAATAATGAATGAGATGGACGACCACTTCTGAGTCGGTTTCAGATGTAAACGCATAACCCAGTTCCACGAGCTCTTGTCGCAGCGCAACATGATTCTCGATGATGCCGTTGTGTACCAAGGAGACATCTTGCCCCTCATCGTCTGATGACGACAGGTGCGGGTGAGCATTCTCTACCGTGACTTTGCCATGCGTCGCCCACCGGGTATGCGCGATGCCCGTACCTCCTGTCACAGGGAACTGGTCCAAAGCGTCCACCAAGTTCTGCACCTTGCCAACGTGGCGTGTTCGTATGATTTTGCCTTCTGAGCCGATTGCTGCAACACCAGCGGAGTCGTAACCGCGATATTCCAGCCGTTGCAAACCACGAATTAGGATTGGGGTGGCGTTGCGTTCAGCGACGACTCCAACAATTCCACACATAGCGTTTTCCCTTACACCGAACTANCGGGTGCCGTTACTCTTGATTTTTTTTACGGCGCATCGGACTGAGCCATTTGCTAATCGTGCGCTGCCGCGCGCGCCCCACAGCCAGAGACTCCGGTTCGACGGTCGAGGTCACGGTAGATCCCGCCGCAACGAAAGCGTCATCGCCGATTTCTAGAGGGGCGACCAGGGTACTGTTGGTTCCGATAAACGCACNCTTNCCGATGNTTGTTTGGTGCTTATCAACNCCATCGTAATTGCAGGTGACCGTGCCAGCGCCAATGTTCGCCTCGGAGCCAATGGTAGCGTCTCCCAAGTAACTGAGNTGGCTGGCTTTNGCGCCCTGACCCAGTGAGGCNTTTTTTGTCTCGACAAAATTCCCGATTTTTACCCCNGAGGCGAANTTGCTGCCGGGACGTATTCTCGCAAACGGGCCAAGCTGACACGCTTCAGCGATGACAGCGCCTTCAATAACGGTATGAGGTTTAATCTGAACACTGTCACCTATAACACTATCTTCCACCACCACTCCCGGGCCGACGAATACCCCCTCACCCAAGATGACATCACCAATGAAAACGGTGTTTACGTCGATAAAACAGTCGATACCACAGTTCAACGTGCCGCGAATGTCCACGCGTGCAGGGTCGGCAAAAGAAACACCCTGGGCCATAAGGGCAGCGGTTTGTTGTGTTTGGATGAGGCGTTCGGCTTCTGCTAACTGGGCACGATCATTCACGCCCATGACTTCGTTTTCGTCCGCTACCACGATTCCATGGACTTCTNCGCCGTCGGCAACGGCCAAGCCTACGATGTCGGTGAGATAGTACTCACCCTGCTTGTTGTTCGGCGTTACTTGGTTTAACCAGGTTCGCAGCAAATGGGTTGGCGCGGCAAGGATCCCTGAGTTAATTTCGGTGATAGCACGCTCTTTATCCGACGCATCTTTGTACTCGACGATTGCTTCTATG
>PAFU01000053.1 GCA_002704225.1 Gammaproteobacteria bacterium
ATCCCGCAGTGCAAAATCTGCTGCTGGCGGCGCGCGGTCTCGGCTATGGGGGCGTCATCACGGGCTTTCACCGACCCGTCGAAGCCGAGTTAAAAGCGCTGCTTGAAATACCCGACGACGTGTTTGTGGCTTGCACGCTAACTCTCGGGAAACCCCAAGGCAGTCACGGGCCAGTTCGCAGACGTCCGCTGGACGAATTCGTGTTTACCGATAGCTGGGGTAACTCTGCTCGTTGGGCTGTTGATCCACCCGGTACGCGATTCACCAGCGCAGGCCCGCCCCAAAGAAAGAACGACAACAAGGAGGTCTAAATGCTCACCATCTATCACGTACCCGGCACACGAGGCGTCCGAGCCATTTGGCTCTGCGAAGAGCTGGCACTGCCCTACACCGTCGAGGCCGTGGACTTCAGCCCTGAATTCCGGGCCAGCGACTCTTGGCGAGCAATGAGCCCGGTTGGCAAGGTGCCCGTGCTGCGAGATTCGCAAAATTCCTCCACAGACGACTTTCTGATGTTCGAGTCGGGTGCCATGGTGCAGTACATCTTAGATCGTTACGGCAACGGCCAACTGCAACCGGGAGTCGGCACACCAGAGCATGGCACTTATTTACAGTGGAGCTGGTTTGCAGAGGCAACCTTCGCCCGGCCGCTAGGCGAGATCGTCAATCACGGCCGAGAGTTCCCCGGCACAGAGCGCATCGACGCCGTGATTGAAGAAATGCAGAATCGAGCCCAACTCTCCGCTCAGGCCGTGGGTGCCGCAGTGGCAGGTCAATCCTTCATTCTTGGAGAACAGTTCACGGCCGCAGACATCATGCTCGGCTACACCCTCATGCTCGCCGAACGTTTTTTACCTCAAGGTCTGCCCGCCAGCGTTGTACCGTACTGGGAAACCTTGTCTAACCGACCCGCCTATCAAAAGGCCGTGAGCTAGGAACCAACATCATGTCCTCGATACCTGTCGCAACCAATCTCAGCTCAACACCAGCACATTGGATGCCCTTTACCGCAAACCGACAATTCCACAAGGACCCGAGAGTGGTTGTCGCGGCGGAGCAGAACCACTACATCAGCCAAGATGGTCGTCGGGTATTTGACTCGTTGTCGGGGCTTTGGTGTTGCGGCTATGGCCACAACCGACCAGAAATCAGCGCAGCCATCAACGCGCAGCTGGACGTCATGGATTACGCTCCGGCTTTTCAGTACACACATCCCGGCGCGACGGCGCTAGCTGAGCGTTTGACTGACATGGCCCCTGGCGATCTCAATCATGCTCTTTTTACGAACTCCGGCTCGGAATGCGCCGATACGTCGCTGAAGCTGGCCAGAGCCTATTGGCGCAGCAAGGGTCAGCCCACTAAGACCCGCTTTATCTCCCGTCACAAGGGCTATCACGGAGTCAATTTTGCCGGCACCAGCCTGGGGGGCATTGGTGCCAATCGAAAACTGTTCGGGCAATTGGGCGATGCCGACCATCTACCCCATACCCTCCAGCCTGAGTTGGCCTTTACCAAGGGCCAAGCCGACACAGGCGTCGAGCTAGCCGATCATTTAAAGCAGCTGATCATGCTGCATGACGCCTCTAACATTGCTGCGGTTATCGTTGAACCCATGTCAGGATCCGCAGGGGTGATCGTTCCGCCCAAGGGCTATCTGCAGCGGCTGCGTGAGCTTTGCGACGAGAACGACATTTTGTTGATTTTCGATGAAGTGATTACTGGATTCGGTCGCGTCGGCGCGCCGTTCGGTGCCGATGCCTTCGGTGTTCAGCCTGACATCATGAATATTGCGAAAGGGCTCACTAACGGTGCCATACCCATGGGCGCGGTTTTGGCGTCGAGCAAGATTTACGACTGCCTAATGAGTGTCAAGCAGCCCGAACACATGATCGAGCTACCTCACGGCTATACCTACAGCGCACACCCTGTAGCCTGCGCGGCCGCCTTGGCGGCGCTGAAGGTATTCCAAGACGACAACATGGTGGATCGCGCGAACGCGCTCATACCCGTTTTGGAGGAAACACTTCACAGCCTGAAAGGCCATCCGTACATCACCGACATCCGTAATTTCGGCCTGGCCGGTGCCCTGCAAATAGCACCGCGTGACGGAGACCCCGTCGTGCGGCCATTTGAACTGGGTATCAAGTGCTGGGAACTCGGGCTTTACGTCCGTTGGGGCGGCGATACCCTGCAGTTTGGACCGCCGTTCACGGCTTCTGCAGATGATGTCCGTTCCATCGCCTCCATTGTTGCCCAGGCACTGGAGCAGGTGGCATAACCTGAACCCGTCGACAGCTTCGGAATCAGCTCTGTTCATATTCAGCGCATATGCCTAACATCTGTTGTCCCATTTACTGAGGAAACACACCATGCGCACATTCATTTTGTTGTTCGCCGCTTTTGCCTTTACCGCATGCGCGGAATCGACTCCTGAGGATCCGAAAGCTGCACCCAACGAAGCGGCTGAAGTCAGCACACCGGAATTCAATCCGCTTGGCGATGTTCTTGCGTCTCAACCCGAAGAGGTGCAAGCACGTTACACCCACAGGCACCCTGCCGAAACACTGGCTTTTTTCGGCATCGAACCCGGCATGACCGTGGTTGAGGCGCTGCCCGGTGGCGGCTGGTACAGCAAGCTCCTGCTTCCTTACCTGGGTGATGACGGTGCGCTGATCGGGGCCAGTTATACTGTCGACATGCGCCGTCTCTTTGGTTTTTACAGCGAAGAACGACTTCAGGAAATGGAAACGTGGGATACCGATTGGCCCACCAACGCCTCGACTTGGATCGAAGGCAACAACACCCCCATTTCCGCTTTCTTCTTCGGCTCAATGCCCGAGGGTACTGCCGCCAGTGCTGACGCTGTGCTGTTCATTCGGGCACTGCACAATCTGGCACGATTCGAAGATCAAGGCGGCTACCTCACCAGCGCGTTGGCCGACGCATATGCAATTCTGAAGCCTGGTGGCGTCGTCGGAGTGGTTCAGCACCAGATGCGCGAAGAAGCCCCGGATGCTTGGGCCCAGGGGAATCGAGGCTACCTGAAGCAGAGCTTCGTTGTTGAGCAAATGGAGCAGGCCGGATTTGTCTTAGAGGGTACTTCTGACATTAATGCCAACCCAAAGGATCAGCCCGAAGACGGTGATATCGTATGGCGTCTACCGCCTTCGCTCATGGGCAGTGCGGACGATCCAGAAGCAGCAGCGGCCATGCAGGCCATCGGTGAGTCCAACCGTATGACGCTACTATTTCGCAAGCCGGCGGCATAGCCCTCACCGCGCGCCACAAAGAGCGGCGACCTCCGGGTCGCTGCTTTCACCCACCAAGACCTATCTGAATTGAACGAACTCAGCGCCATTTGGTTAACCGCAAAACTCGCCGGCATCACCACTGCCGTACTGCTGTTGGTGGCTACGCCATTGGCTTGGTGGTTGGCCCATAGCCAACATCGCCTGAAACCTGCGGTGGAAGCTTTGACCGCCCTGCCGCTTGTCATGCCGCCAACAGTAATGGGGTTTTATCTGCTTCTTCTCTTCAGCCCGGACAACGTCTTTGGCAGCGTTTGGGTGAATCTCACCGGCAGTGCCCTGTCGTTTTCCTTTAACGGCCTAGTCATCGCCTCGCTGATGTATTCGCTGCCCTTTATGGTTCAGCCTCTGACCGCCGCATTTGGGCAGATTGGCAGAAGACCCATGGAGGCTGCGGCCACTCTGGGCGCTAGCCCCTGGAATGCTTGGCGCACCACAGTGCTTCCTATGGCGCGCAACGGCTATCTCACCGCTGCTGTACTGACCTTCGCGCATACGGTGGGCGAGTTCGGTATCGTGCTGATGGTGGGCGGTAATCTGGCAGGAGAGACACGGGTCATTTCCATTGCCATATACGAAAGCGTCGAAACACTCGACTACACGCAAGCACACCTTCTTTCGGCTGGGCTATTGGCCTTTTCGTTTTCGACCCTGCTCTGCGTTTACTACTTCAATCGTCAATTTGCTCTAAGCCTTGGACCGAGGAGCGCGAGCTAGTGCTGTCTATTGATATTCAATCAGATCAGGGTAATTTATCGTTGCAGATTAAGACCCAAATTCCGAATGCGGTCACCGCGTTATTTGGCCCAAGTGGCTGCGGCAAAACCACGCTACTGAGGGCCATAGCGGGCCTTACGCCAAGCCGGGGTCTGCTGACATTCAATGATGACACTTGGCAGAACGACACCGTTAACGTGCCGAGCCATCGGCGCCGCATTGGGTTCGTTTTTCAAGACGATCGACTGTTCCCTCACTTGAACGTCGAACAAAACCTGCGCTACGGACTGGAGCGCGCTCAAGCGAACGGAGTTGACATCAAACTCACCCTCCCCGATGTCGCAGAGCACTTTGATTTGCACCCGCTGCTCACGCGCCGCCCTAGCACCTTGTCTGGCGGCGAATCCCGCCGGGTCAATATTGCAAGAGCGGTACTGGGACAGCCAAAATTACTGCTACTGGATGAGCCGTTGTCTGGACTGGACAACACACGCAAAGCAGACGTTCTCCCCTACCTCGCCGACATCACTCGAGAGCTGCAGATACCCACGCTCTTCGTCAGCCACATCAAAGACGAAATTGCCCAGTTCTGCGACCACATGATCGTGATGCAACAGGGCGAATTGGTCGATCAAGGCCCAACAGCCGAAGTGCTTCCCAGACTGTGGCGTGAGCCACTTGGCACAGATCGAAGCTTGAACGAAGCGGGCAGTCTGATTAACGCCACGGTCACTGACTTTGATCCGGGCTATTCCATGATCCATCTGCAGGTCGCCAATCAACCCCTGCAGGTGATTGGGCCCAGCATGCCTGAAACCAGTCAAATCCGGCTTTTTCTGGCCGCCAAAGACGTGGCAATCGCCTTGCGGGCGCCAACCGACCTCAGCATTCGCAACACCCTCGCCGTCACCGTCGGCCGCATGACATCCATGCAGGATGAGGCTCCAGGATTCGTCGCCGTTGAACTGATCATTGAGCACTCCTCAGCACCCCAGGCGTTAAGCGCCCACGTCACTGCTGCGGCCTGTGATGCGCTGTCGCTGGAGGTTGGCGCTCGGGTATTCGCCTTAATCAAAAGCGCCCGAATATCGACCCCGAGTATTTTCGAGAGCTAGCCCGCGTCCCGCCAGTTGCCGTGGAAGCCGTAAGGTACGCGGTGATCCAATAGCGCCTTTGCCAACGGACCATCGCTGACGTTTTGTGCGTCCAGCACAACCAAATGGCTGGCGCCACGATTGGCGTCATAGACATAGGCCAGCAAAAACCCGTCACCCTCTGCAGCGCTTGTCGAGCGGGGTACAAATATGGGTTCGCTGGTAGCGCACCCGGCGCCCACATCGTAGCGCTCTATGTTGCCCGTATGCTGATCAACAGATGCTATGACGTTGAACCCCCCCACCTTGTTCGGTGGTTGGGTATCCCCGGCAATGTATCCGTAACGATACGATAGGCCCGCATAACGTTCATCCAGACGCGGAAACTCGCAGACTAAGTCGTCCAACTGTTCGACTTGATAGCGATCGGTTTCAGCCTTCAGATCAAAGGTCCAGCGAACCAACTTAGCCAGCGCTTTTTTCGGATCACCCGGTGTGCCATCAACGCCGGGAAAGAGCGGCGCTTCTGGATACTCACACACATCGCACACGATCTTACCGTCTGCCGTGCTGTAGGCGTTCATCGGGTGGAAAACATAGCTGGCTTCACCACGAAACCACTGCAGGTCTTTTACCGACCCGTTGCGCGGCATCACCCCAATATAGGAGCCTTTTTCCGGCTCCCATGCGTAGACGGGGCCGCCTTTAAAAGCGCGTTCCAGACTGCCCGTTAACGGCATGATCGGGAAAATGACATGATCTCGGGTCACCACGAAATCATGCACCATGGCAGCGTAGGGCGCTTCGAAGGATTCCGTGCGCAGCAACTTCCCGCTTTTATCCACAACACTGAACGTCATTTGCTCAGAGATCGTGCCGCCGGCGTTATAGCCGAAGAACAGCATGTCACCGGTCTCAGGATCAATTTTGGGATGCGCAGTCATGGGCCCCTTCAACACACCGCCATAGATATGCGGTCCAACGGATTCCAGGGTATGGGGATCCAGCTCAAAGGGTGCGTGGCCCTCTTCTAAGGCGAGCAACTTGCCGCCATGCCAAATGATATTTGTATTGGCAACGCCATCGGTTTCCAGGCCGGCAACGCTTTCATCATTGTCCAGGGGGTTAAACGCACTGAACAAGGACCGACCAGCCTCTCGCTCTTTTTCCCACTTCACAGTCCGGACCCATCGGTTGCGGTAGGAGACCCGCCCGTCTTCCAAATGAAAAGCGTGGATCATGCCGTCACCACCGAACCAGTGATACTGTCCGCGCGGCGCGTATTGAGGATTAGGGCCGTTTCGGTAGAAACTGCCATTAAGCTCTTTGGGAATCTCTCCTTCAACGACTAAGTCATTGACGTCACATTCCATTTGCAGCGGCGCAAAGCCACCGCGCAGATTCGGATGGTTTGGAAATGGTTGAGCCATGCGCTGCCCCGAAAATTTCTGAGAGTCCAGACTACTTCAAATCGACACCCACTGGACAGTGATCTGAACCCAAAACCTCTGGCCAGATAAAGGCATTGGTCACTCGGTGTGCGGCGGATGGAGAGGCATATACCGCGTCGATTCGCCAACCCACGTTTTTTTCCCGAGCGTCACCAAACTGGCGCCACCAAGTGTAGTGATCGGGCTGACCTGGATGCGCTGCGCGGAAGGTATCGACCCAGCCTTCGTTCTGCAGTTGGGTCAGCATCTCTCGTTCAACCGGCAGAAAACCGCTGGCTTTGTGGTTACCCTTGGGACGAGCCAAATCGATTTCGTGATGGGCGGTGTTGAAGTCGCCTAACACGTAAACCCGCCCCCTTCGGCGCAGCTGGTCAAGACGGTCGAAGGCGGCGCGGTAAAAGTCCAGCTTGTATTCGACCCGAGAGTTATCACGTTCCTTACCGTTGCCCTTGGGGAAATAAATACTAGCGACCGATAGGCGGCCAAAGTGCGCGACAATGAAGCGCCCTTCGTCGTCGAAACGCGCGTCTCCCAAGCTGGTTTCCACCTTGCTGGGGGCGGTACGACTGAGAATGGCCACGCCGCTGTAGCCCGGCCGTTTCGCCGGGAAGAAACTTGCATGCCAGCCCGGAGAGTCCGTTATCTCCGGCGGTAATTGTTCAGGAAAGGCACGGACTTCTTGCAACGCAACAATGTCCGCACCACTGGACTCCAAAAAAGAAACGAACCCTTTCTTAATACAGGCTCGCAGGCCATTCACATTCCATCCAACTACGCGCATCGGTTCATTCACCGCCTTCATCTCCTACAACCCGCTTTCGTACCATCAAAAACTCACAATCCATAAAAAAAAGGACGAAAGGTAACAAAAAAGAGATGAACACGACCACGAACTAGCGTCGAATGAGCAATGACGCCCAACGAAATAGGTTGAACGCGTCTGCCAAGGCGGCGGCAAAATAGGTCAGCGCAGCCGCACCAAGAACCCTGCGAACAACTTTTTCCTGCTCAGGTGATATGTATTTACCTTCTGTTAGAACCGGCAGCGCCTTACCAAAACTGGCATCCCATTCCGTCGGCAAGGTCACCAAGTGGAGGAGCATACGAAACAACAGGCCTGACAACCCAATCCCTGCTATCAACAAGGTTGGTGCCGGATGCCGCGTCAGCAATCCTATGATCGGCACCACCGTCAGCAAGCCAACACTGAGTTGACCTAAAACCGTCACGATTGGAATCAGTTTCGTGCGCGCATTCAACCGGGCGTCGTTTTGATGATGCTGGACCGCATGGCCGACTTCGTGAGCGGCAACGGCTACCGCCGTTAGGGACTTACCGCTCCAGTTGCCCTCCGAGAGGCGCACCATCCGGTTTTCAGGGTCGTAGTGATCACCGATATCAGACGTTTCAACACCCACACCCTCAAGACCCAATCGCTCGATCAGGTGCTGTGCCAATTCGCCGCCCGTACCCGGCAGATCAGGGAGGTCGGCCGAGTATCGCTGCATCACCCAGCGCACCCATAGCGTGGGCATAAAGACCAACAACAATCCCAGCCCCAGTAACCAGATCATGCCTCAAGCCTCGCTTCACAAACGTTGTTTCTAATAACCGGTATTTTCCCGCTGTGTTGCAACGCCGCCTCGGGCGGCGGCAAGCTCCTTCACGGCATTTTTGGTCATATGTCCGGAATCGCTGCCCAGCGTCACAAAGTTAAATCCTAACGCCAGATACTTCTGCGCATATTCTAAACTCGAGGTATGAATACCTGCCGCGATACCGTGCGTCTTACATTTTGCCAGCAGGTCTTTGACCACCACGAGATGCTCTTCTTGAGGCTGGTCCCCCATGGCGGGTAAGCCGAGAGACAGGGCTAAATCCGCAGGGCCAATGTAGACGCCGTTCAAACCCGGTGTGCTCATGATGTCATCGGCATTGGCGATACCTTCGGCGGTTTCGATCATGGCGATGCAGGCGATCTGATCGTTTGCTTCCACCGCGTATCCGCGACCGCCGTAAACTGCCGCGCGAATGGGGCCAAAGGACCGATTACCCAAGGGGGGATAGCGGCAGGCCATCACCGCTTGCTCCGCCTCTTCACGGTTATTTACCATGGGCACGATCACGCCATAGGCGCCAGCATCCAAAGCCTTCATGATTTCGTAAGGCTCATTCCAAGGTACCCGTACTAAGGGCGTCGCGTTCGAGGTCGAAATCGCCGGCAGCATTCGAACCAAGTCGGTGTAATCAATCAGGCCGTGCTGCATATCCACACACACCCAATCGAAGCCCAGGTTTGCCATCACTTCCGCTGAGTAAGTGTTTGCCAAACTGAGCCACAGACCGATGGTTTGCTCATCCCGCTGCCATGCTGACAATGCTGTATTTTCTCGCATACGTTCCCTCTCCTACCAAATGCAAAGCTGTGCCCTCGATATTACACGGATATTCGACATGGACAGGATTGTTCTTACCTACTGGCTTTTTAGCGTTTAGGATTGATCGTTCGCCGAACTTGAGAACTGAACATTCAGACACTGAACCAACAATTTATCGATCTAGGCAATGTCACCCGAGAATTGGTCGGGCTTCTTAACGAAGCCGATGAACGATTTTGGGTAATGTGCATGCAGCGGGCGCTGCCGAAGATAGAAGACCACGAGTTGGCTGGAGCAACCCTGGTACTCGGATGTTATGGCGGCATGGACACATTCTCCGATCTTGAGCTGGGGAAGGCCATCATCCAATCCGATCCGATCCGGTACCGAAATCTAAACGCCCGGTTAGATCATCTGCGCACCAAGACCTTTGAAGCTGCTCGCAGCATTGCAGCCCGGCAAACGTGGTGAAACAGTCATTCTGCTAAGGAGTTTCTATGGAGCTTTGGACATCTGCTACCCCAAACGGTTGGAAGGTGAGCATCATGATCGAAGAATTGATCGACGCCGGTGCAGAATTGGGTAACACCACCGTAAAACACATCAATCTGGCGAAGGGTGAACAGCACAGCCCCGAGTTTCTGGCCCATAATCCCAACGCCAAGATCCCAGTTCTGATCGATGGTGATCGAAGCATCATGGAGAGCTGCGCAATTCTTCAGTATCTGGGAGAAAAGTACCCTACCTCGCTGCTACCCGACGATAACAGCCGCTGGGATATTCTACCCTGGGTCTACTGGCAGGCTGCCAACGTTGGGCCTGTGTTTGGCAACAAACTCAGCTACACCCGCTACATGGACGCCGTGGAGGACAAGGCAAAAGCCCATCCATTGAAGCGCTTTGGCAACGAAGCGTTACGGCTCGTCGGGGTGTTGGAAGATCAGCTAAACAAGCACCCCTGGGTCGCAGGCAATACGTTTACCATCGCCGACATTGCGCTTTATCCGTGGATTCGAGGCTGGAAGTGGAGCAAGGTCGATATCACACAGACACCGGCTGTGATGGATTGGGTGACCCGCGTCCGGCAGCGCCCCGGCGTTGGACGAGGCATTGCTTACGGCGTGCCCGCGGACGAAGTCGACCGCTGGAGTCCCGAACGAAGAGCGCAATATCGCCGTAATGGAGCACAAATCACCAATCCCGGCAAATAGGCCTCAAAAGGCTGAAAAATCCGGCTCACGTCGTTCCGTGAACGCGGTCACCGCCTCTTGATGCGCCGGGCCACCCATCAAGCTCCCCAGCCCTGCCGTTTCTATTTCATGCGCTTCCCGAAGTGCTTCCCGACGCGGTGCCATCAGCATTTCTTTCGTGGTGATCAGCGAAGCCAACGGTTTGCTGGCCAACAGTTGAGCGCGTTCAAGGGTATGCTCCAGCAGCAAATCATCTGCCACGACCTCAAACACCATGCCGTATTCCTTACAGGTTTGGGCATCTAACCACTGGGAACTGAGCAGTACCCAGTTCGCCGCCTGTGGTCCCATCATGGCGGGAAAGGTCATCGTACTGGCAGCCTCAGCCGTTAGCCCCAACGCCGTAAACGGACATCTCAACCGCGCACTTTCCGCCATAAAAACCAAGTCAGCGAGGCCGGTAATCGTGCAGCCAAACCCAACGCCGACACCATTAATGGCGAGCAACAGCGGTTTAGGAAACGCAATCAAGGCTTCAAACATGCCGTCAAAACCGTGTTCAGGGGGAGTGGCTTGATCGGGCCTATCCGCCAAATCCATGCCTGCGGAAAAGGCTCTGCCTTCCCCGGTAATCACCAGCACTTTCACTGAGTCATCGTCCGTCGCCGCCAAGACCTCTGCGGCAACCGCATCGAACATCGCTCCATTGAAGGCGTTTAGTGCCTCGGGACGGTTGAAGGCCAGAACCCGAACGGCCCCATGATTTTGTGTTGTCGTCAGCATGGTCTCTCTCTATCGCGCCTGGAATCACTGTCGTTAGGCGGGTTCTGCGGGTAAGCCGGCCACAATGGCAATATCAGCGGCCGATCCATCCCAGCGATGTCGAACCAAGTCTTGATACGCGTCGCTGTCGTACCAAGCTCGTGCGTCGGCGCTGCTGGCGAAGCGAATGATCACTGTCCGCGTATGATCCCATTGGCCTTCCAGCGTTACCGGAGCCTCGTCTACTGCCAGCATCTCACCACCGTACTGGGCAAAAATCTCCATAAACCCCGATTCGTAGCGCGCATAAGCTTCTCGGTCGTGAATACGAATTTGAGCAACAACATAAACGCCCATATGACTCTCCATCAAAGCTCNAATCCTAGCGGTATTTNAGGCCTGAGGCATCCCACGCGCTGCCCGACNGCGACCGCCTGAGCTGATAGNAAAGGAGGGGNAAAAGGAGTCNGCGCCGCTTCCTGCGCCCGAGTCACACGGGCATAGGATGTGATTTCAAACACAAGAAGTGTNCGCGNACCCAAAACCGAAGCTTTCGCTACTGCCTCTCCGAATATGGTTATTATTACTATCTTAGAAAAGNAGAGTTAAATTATCATACAACCACGACAAAGCCAAAGCTAACCTTTGGTGCATGGCCACCCTGCAACAACGTATTACTCAAGCCCGCAAGTCACGAAAGCTGTCTCAGGCCAACTTGGCCGAGCGACTCGGCATCACCCGAACAGCCTGCAGTCATTGGGAGACCGGCCGTGCGAAACCATCGACCAAGCACATCGAAAAGATNGCGGAAACCCTCGCGGTAGACGCNCACTGGCTGATCAGCGGAAAGAAAAGACGGGCGGTCGAATCGCACCCAGAGACTGACAAGCCCCTGGGCAGCGACTCCAAGACCGTTCTGTTAGAGACTCAGGCGGGCTACCAGGCGACTTTTGACAAGGAGACCCTCAAGGTCGCCGAAGCGTATTTTTCACTCAGCCGAAGCCAGCGCAAGCTAGTACGGGACTTACTGAAAGCGCTAAACACCGAGGACAAGAACCGCTAAAACCAAGCACCAAGGGTGCAACCGAAGCTCCATGACGGTCGAAAACGAGCCACTAAAAGTTAATGATTCCTGATTTCAGGCCTCACGCACGAAATATCCAGCGCAACGTATCGGCAAAAAGCGCGCCACCATGACGTAGGTTGTGCCCACCGGTGCCAAACTCAAAACGATAGTCGTAACCGGCAAAATCTAAGGCTGCAGCCATCTGTTGATTCGCCAGAGACCAGCTGCCGGTCACAATATCCGCATCCAGTTCACCGCTTTGCAGAAACACTCTTATCGGCTTGCGCGGTGTGCTGCGAATCAGGTAGGGGAAGTTATGTGCCCCGCGNATATTCACAAACGACCCGCAATGGCTGATGACTCGGCCAAAACTGCCAGGAAAGTGCCAAGCGGCATTGAACGCGCAGATCCCTCCGCTTGATATACCGCAAACAGCCCGTCGACCAGCATCCGTGGTTAGGGTGATGCCCAGCTCTCGCTCAACGAAGGGCAGCANGTCTTCCAGCAAAAATTCGCCATAGGCCGGGGTACAGGAATCGTATTCAACACTGCGCTGACGATTCACCACCGGATTCGGCAGCTGACCGGGTACCGTGGCATCAAAGCCGTCGGGAATACCCGGCATGACGAACACCGCAGCGGTTGGACCAAGTTCACCCGCTGCGAATAGATTATCCAGCACGGCCGGGGCTCTGATCGCACCTTTATCGAAACGATACCCTTCGCCGTCATTGCAAATCAGCAGATTGAGCGGCCCGCGCACGGCAGATTCTGGTGGCAGATACACCGCCAATCGACGTCGGGTACCCGCAAATATCGAACCATGGTCCCAATCGTTGAACACGTGCATGGTGCCTTGCAGCTCGCCCTCGCGATAGGCTTCTGGACACGGGTGGTAATGTTCGTCTCCCACCGTCGCCAAGGACTCACGAATTTCAATATTGGCCCTGCCATTGACCTGATAATCCATGTCATGCAGGTCGCCCCATGCTTGATCGAGTCCTAACTCTTGAAATGTTTTGACGTTCATAGTGCCTCCGGCTTCGATGGGTGCGCTGTCTAGTCGGCCTGACTCGTATCAGTCGACGATGGACTGATACACACGCGTCCTCAACTCTCGTCTAATGGGATAGGTCGATGACGGCATCAGCTGGGTAAAGAACACCACGAACAAATCCTGGGCAGGATCTATCCAAAAAAATGTACTCGCNGCGCCACCCCAGTGGTGCTCACCGGGCGAGGTGATGATAGAAGCCTTGACCGGATCCAGCACCACAGCAAAACCCAGACCGAAACCGATACCGTCATAGCTTGTTTCGCTCCAGACTGGCTGGCCCCTGGCCGCCCTATCAGAGGTGTT
>PAFU01000023.1 GCA_002704225.1 Gammaproteobacteria bacterium
CAGACCCCGACCTGCGGGCACGTTTTCTCGCCACCCGCGGCGACTTGGTGGTGGGCCCCGGGCCGCTGAACTACATTGCCTCGGAAGCAGCATTTAACGACCGGTCCGATTGGGTTCCTCAGTTGCAGGCCACCCTGCGCCGCAATCACGATCTGCTGAAGGCGGTGGCCGGTGAACGCATGACTCGCATGGAAGCCACCTATCTGGCGTGGATCCGTATTGACGATTTGCAGCTCAACGATGTGGACGGTCACTTTGAATCTCACGGCTTGGGGCTGAGCAACGGCGCACCCTTTGGTCATGAGGGTTACGTTCGCTTTAACTTCGCCAGCCCCAAACCGGTGCTGGAAGAGGGTCTGCAACGGCTTGCCCAGAGCCTAAAACGCCCCTAAATCCAGAGTGTTATGTGACGTCAGTAACAAAACGGCAGTTGCGACACAGGAATGGCTTTAGTATCTTTCGCTCTTTACAGGCCGCATTCGTTGCGGCCTTTTGCTTTTAAGCACTACCACTCCTCACGACGACGGCTTCTCGACATCTTTTGATGTTGAGCCATGAGGTATTTTCCTCAAGACCACTCGTCGCCATTGGAGCGCAGTGCAGGAGAGTGGACCATGCAGAACCATGTAATGAATACTTATGGCCGTATGCCCGTGAATTTTGTCAGCGGCGCCGGCTCCTACCTGACCGACAGCGAGGGTAAGACCTACTTCGACGGCCTGACCGGTATCGCCGTCTGCGGTCTGGGCCATGCCCACCCTCATGTGGCCGAAGCGCTGGCCCATCAGGCGCAGACGTTGCTGCATACCTCCAACCTGTACGAGATTCCGCTGCAAACCAAGCTGGCCAACCGCCTGTGCGAACGTTCCGGCATGGACAACGCGTTCTTCTGTAACTCCGGTGCAGAAGCCAACGAAGCCGCCATCAAACTGGCGCGACTCAAGGGCAACAACGAAGGCATCAAGTCGCCGTCGATTGTCGTCGTGGACGGCAGCTTTCATGGTCGCACCATGGCAACCCTGACGGCGACGGGTAACCGCAAGGTACATGCGGGTTTTGAACCCTTGCTGAGCGGCTTTGTGCGCGCACCGTTCAACGACATCGCTGCTGTGGAGGCCATTGCGGCGAACAATCCCAGCGTGGTCGCTGTGATGGTCGAACCGATTCTTGGCGAGGGTGGCATCTACATTCCCGATGAAGGTTACCTGGCTTCACTGCGTGCCATTTGCGACGCCAACAACTGGCTGCTGATCGCCGACGAAGTGCAAAGCGGCAACGCGCGTACGGGTAAGTTCTTCGCCTACCAACACACGGATATTGTGCCCGACGTGGTCACCACCGCCAAAGGCTTAGGTAATGGCATGCCCATCGGCGTCTGTCTGGCGCGCGGCGAAGCGGCGAATCTGTTCGTGCCCGGCAATCACGGTTCCACCTTTGGCGGCAACCCCATGGCCTGCGCCGCTGCCAATGCGGTACTGGATGTGATTGATGCCGAAGGCTTGGAAGCACGCGCCTTGGTGCTTGGCGAGCGCATTCAAAACGGTCTGCGCGATGCCTTGGCCGGACGTAACGACATAAAAGACATTCGTGGCGCCGGTTTGATGTTGGCCGTGGAAATGCACCAAGACATTGGCGGCTTTGCTGCCAAGGCGCTGGAACAGGGCCTGCTGATCAATGTCACTCAGGGCAACATCATTCGTCTGCTTCCGCCGTTGACCATGACCGATGCCGAGGCAGACGAGCTTGTCAGCCGCGTCGTCGACTTGATCAAACATTAATCAAGAACAGATCCACCAAACAAACACCTTCGGAACCTTCTGATGATCAAGAGAGATTTTCTTTCGCTATTGGATTTTTCGTCTGACGAACTCAAGTACGTGATTGAGCGCGCCAAAACCCTGCGCCAACAACACGAGCGCGGCGAGGTCTATCAACCCTTGGTGGGCAAAACCGGCGCACTGATCCTCACCATGAGCAGCACCCGCACGCGGGTGGCCTTTGAGGCCGGTTTCAGCCAGATGGGTGCCAACGTCATTTTCTTAAGCCCCGGCGATACACAAATCGGTCGCGGCGAGCCGCTGGAAGACTTGGCCCGAGTGCTTTCCGAGATGGTAGACATCATCATGATCCGCACCCATAACCAAGCGGACATCGAGACCTTGGCGCACTACGCCACCGTACCGGTTATTAACGCCATGAGTTCTGTCCTGCACCCCTGCCAATTGCTGGCGGACATTCAGGCCTTTGAAGAACATCGTGGCTCCATCGAAGGCAAAACCGTTACCTTTTTGGGCGATGGCTACAACATGTGCCACTCCTACATCAACGCCGCCAAGCAGTGGAACTTTAATCTGCGCTTCAGTTGCCCGGACTCTCACCAGCCCGATGCGGATATTTTGGCCAACGGTGAGAACGTGGAACGGGTACTCGACCCGCGAGAAGCGGTGGAAGGCGCACACTTGGTGGTCACCGATGTGTGGTCGTCCATGGGTCATGAGGGTGAAGAAGGCGACCGACGGGCGATTTTCGAGCCCTATCAGGTCAACGAGTCGTTGCTTGATTTGGCAGACCCCAACGCCCTGTTCATGCACTGCCTGCCAGCGCACCGGGGCGAAGAAGTCAGCGAGACCTTGCTGGATGACCCGCGCTCTGTGGTCTTTCACGAGGCCGGCAATCGTTTGCACAGCCAGAAAGCCTTGGTGGAATTTCTGCTGCTAGGCCGCCAAGCCTAGGACACACCTAGCGACTCAGCGCTTGGGCCACGGCCTGATCGTAGCCGTCGGCAAGCCCTTGGCGCTGATCATCGGCCATGTCCGGATCGAAGCGTCGCCCCAGCTGCCACAGCTCGGCGGCCTCCTGCAGATCCGCAAACAATCCCGCACCGATCGCGGCCAACACGCCGGCCCCGCGGACGGTGGTTTCCACATCTGCCGGTCGCTCTACCGGCACATTTAGCAAATCACAGAGAAATTGGCAGAACGCATCGTTCACCACCATGCCGCCGTCGACTCGCAGGGTAGACACCGGCGCGCCATCGGCGGCCATGGCAAGCAGCAAGGTACGGGTTTGAAAGGCCACGCTTTGCAAAAAGGCCGTAATGATGTGGTCCTTGTTGCTGTCCAGCGTCAGCCCGGTAATCAATCCTCTGGCCTGAGGCTGCCAATAGGGCGCGCCCAGGCCGGTAAAGGCAGGCACCACATAGACCCCATGCGTATCACCCCCGGTTCGGGCAAAGGCATCGGCGGTATCGGCAGCGTGCTCAATCAACCCCAGTTGGTCTCGCAGCCATTGAATGGCTACGCCGGCGACAAAGATGCTGCCCTCCAAGGCGTAGCTGGGCTCGCCGTTGATGCGATAGGCCACTGTAGACAGCAGCTGCTGGCTGGAACGGGAGATTTGCTGGCCGGTATGAGTCATCACGAAGCAGCCGGTGCCATAAGTGCTTTTGGACATACCCGGTTCAAAACACGCCTGGCCAATCAGTGCCGCCTGCTGGTCGCCAGCGATGCCACGAATCGGGATGGCCGCGCCAAACCATTCCGGATCAGCGATACCAAAGTCGTCCACACAGTCGAGCACTTGGGGCAGCACGGCTGCAGGCACGTTGAATACGTCGAGCAGAGGCTGGCTCCAGCACTGCTGGCCGATATCGAACAATTGGGTGCGGCTGGCGTTGGTGGCGTCGGTGACGTGTTTGCTGCCTTGGGTAAGCCGCCAAACCAAGAAGCTGTCGATGGTGCCAAAGCATAGCTCGCCGTTCTCGGCGCGCGCTCGATCCGCATCCACCTGATCCAGCAGCCACGCCAACTTCGTGCTGGAGAAGTACGGGTCGATGATCAAGCCTGTGGTGTGCTCAATGAGTTCGGCCATGGGCTGCCCGTCGGCCTGATCCGCCGGGTACCGCTGCTCGGCCAACTGCTCGCAGTAGGCGGCACTGCGTCGGTCCTGCCATACGATCGCGTTATACAGGCAGTGGCTGGTCTGGCGTTCCCACAAGACCGATGTTTCACGCTGATTGGTGATGCCGATGGCCGCTATGTCTGTGGGCCCAATGTTTGCGGACGCGATGGCCTGACGTCCGACCTGCAAAATCGACGACCAGATCATTTCCGGATCTTGCTCTACCCAACCGTCGTGAGGATAGCTGCTGTCGATGCTCTGCTGGGCGCTGGCCACCACCGTACCGGCGGCATCGTATAGGAGAGCGCGGCTGCTGGATGTGCCTTGATCAAGGGCAAGTATGTAGGTCATGAGTAACGTCCAAAGGCGAAAAGTTATGGCGACAGACCGGCAGCTTAAAGCTTCGTTCCAGCGGCTACCAGCCGCGGTGCAAGACGGTCAAAAACGCACCAAAAAAGTGAGGAAATTGGCATTTTTGCAGAAACTCAAGCTATCCACAGGCAGTTGAGCCGATCAGTGAAACTACACACAGGTTATCCACAGACTTTTCCTTGCATTGATATATTGATCCCATTATCTTGTGTCTTCTGGCCAACAAAACCCCATATCTTGGGTTTTGGGACGCTTAAAAATTTTGACCAAGTCAAAGTTTTTCCCTTGAGGGAGGGGGTTTCTTCGGCAAAACCAGCCGAACAGAAGCAAAACCGGCAGGAAAACTGCAAGGAATTGCTCAGAACGGACGAGCGCCCGCAAAAACCAGAATTGCTGCAGAAATGCGGCGGATACGGGCAAGGCGGAAGTGAATAAGGCGGGGCCGAATACAAGGCAGGGCCAAATAAGAAGAAACCGAGTAAAGCAGTCAAATACTCGATTCGAACAAACAGACCGAATAAATAGACCAAACAAGCAGACAGACGAGAGGACACACAGTAATGCAAACAGAATCCTCGGTGGACACACCAGCGGGCCTAGGTGGCGCACAAGGTAACCCGGCAGACCAAGGAGCATTGTCTCCTTCGCTAACCGCGACGGCCCCCGGACAACTGAAAATCATCAAGCGCAACGGCACCGTTGTACCCTACACCGCTGACAAGATCTCAGTTGCCATGACCAAGGCGTTTTTGGCCGTCGAAGGCGGCACAGCCGCGGCTTCGCCTCGCATTCGGGAGCTTGTTCAAGAGCTTGCCGAGCAAATGACAGCCACCTTCAAGCGCCGTATGCCTTCTGGCGGTACGCTGCACATCGAAGAAATTCAGGATCAAGTGGAACTGGCGCTGATGCGTTCAGGCGAACAAAAGGTCGCACGTTCCTATGTGTTGTACCGAGAGCAACGCGCCCAAGAACGTAGCCACCAGCAGAATTTAGACCCCGATACCGAACAAGCGGTACAGGGCATCAACGTGGTCTATGCCGACGGCACAAAAGGACCACTGGATATTGCTCGAATCCAGACCATCGTGGGCGAAGCCTGTGAAGGTCTCAGCGATGTCGACGCCAGCCGCATCATCAGTGAAGCCATGGCGAACATGTACGATGGCATTTCGGTAACCGACGTTGCCACGTCCATTTTGATCACCGCCCGTACCTTGGTTGAAGAAGAACCGAACTACACCTACGTGAGTGCTCGCTTACTGTTGGACGAGCTTCGTGCCGAGGCGCTGACCTTCCTCAACATTCACGGCACTGGTGAGATTCATACCGCCACCCAAGGCCAAATGACAGAATGCTACCCACTGGCGCTGAAGAGCTTTATTGAGAAGGGTATTGAGCTTGAACTGTTGGGGCCACAACTGGCCGACTTCGATTTGGATCGACTGGGCGCCGCACTGTTGCCCGAGCACGATCACTTGTTCACCTATCTCGGCCTGCAAACCCTGTACGACCGGTACTTTATTCATTGGGACGATGTTCGCATCGAGCTGCCACAGATTTTCTTCATGCGCGTGGCGATGGGCCTAGCCGCTGAGGAAGACGACCGCAATGCCCGAGCCATTGAGTTTTACAACTTGCTGAGTTCGTTCGATTACATGAGCTCAACCCCAACGTTGTTCAACGCCGGTACGTTGCGACCCCAACTGTCCTCGTGCTTCCTCACCACGGTGCCCGACGATCTGCACGGCATCTATGGCGCCATTCAAGACAACGCCATGTTGTCCAAATGGGCGGGCGGTCTGGGTAACGACTGGACCCAAGTGCGGGCGCTGGGCTCCTACATCAAGGGCACCAACGGCAAGTCTCAAGGCGTCGTACCCTTCTTGAAAGTGGTGAACGACACCGCAGTGGCAGTGAACCAAGGCGGTAAGCGCAAGGGCGCAGTCTGTGCCTATCTGGAATCCTGGCACTTGGACATCGAAGAGTTTTTGGAGCTGCGTAAAAACACCGGTGACGACCGACGTCGCACCCACGATATGAACACAGCGAACTGGATACCTGACCTGTTCATGAAGCGTGTGGCACAAGACGGCGACTGGACTCTGTTCTCCCCCGCCGACGCGCCAGATCTGCACGACCTGTACGGCCGTGCCTTCGAGCAACGCTATGAGCAATACGAAGAGCAGACCCGCACCGGTCAGCTGAAGTTGTTCAAGCGCATCAAGGCTGCGGAACTGTGGCGCAAGATGCTTTCCATGTTGTTCGAAACAGGCCATCCGTGGATCACTTTCAAGGACACCTGCAACGTCCGGTCACCCCAGCAACATGTGGGTGTCGTGCACTCGTCCAACCTGTGCACCGAAATCACGCTGAACACGTCCAAAGACGAGATCGCCGTGTGTAACCTGGGCTCCATCAACCTGCCGCAGCATGTTGAGAACGGCGAGCTGAACATGCAAAAGCTGGAAGCCACCATCCGTACGGCTGTGCGCATGCTCGATAACGTCATCGACATCAACTACTACTCGGTAGAACAGGCGCGCACATCAAACATGCGGCACCGTCCGGTAGGCCTTGGCATCATGGGATTCCAAGACGCACTGTACAAACTGGGCATTGCCTACAGCTCCAACGAAGCCGTGGACTTCGCGGATTCGTCCATGGAAGCCATCAGCTATTTCGCTATTGATGCCTCCAGCAACTTGGCCGAAGAGCGTGGCGCATACGCCAGCTTCTCGGGTTCGTTGTGGAGTCGCGGCATTTTGCCCATCGACTCGCTGAAGATGCTGCAACAAGAACGTGGTGCCGAGTACCTGAGCGTTGATATGTCGTCCAAGCTGGATTGGAGCGCATTGCGCGCCAAGGTACAGGTCAAGGGCATGCGGAACTCCAATGTGATGGCCATTGCGCCAACGGCAACCATTGCCAACATCACCGGGGTTTCGCAGTCCATCGAACCGACGTATCAAAACCTGTACGTGAAATCGAACCTGTCCGGTGAATTCACCGTGGTGAACCCGTTCATGGTTCGCGATCTGAAGGCCTTGGGCCTGTGGGACAAGGTGATGGTCAACGACATCAAGTACTACGACGGCAGCTTGCAAGCCATCGAGCGCATTCCTCAGGACCTGAAGCAGAAGTACGCGACAGCCTTTGAGGTAGAGCCTCGTTGGTTGGTCGACGCCGCCAGCCGACGACAGAAATGGATCGATCAGGCTCAGTCGTTGAACCTTTATATTGCCGGCGCTTCTGGAAAGAAGCTGGACATCACCTATCGCATGGCGTGGTTAAGTGGTTTAAAGACTACCTATTATTTGCGTGCGCTGAGCGCCACCAGCACCGAGAAGTCGACGCTGGAGAAAGGCACGTTGAATGCCGTTTCGTCAGGTGGCGACACAGGGATGGCAGCGGCCCCAGTCGCCGAGCCCGTACAGGCTGCGGCGCCGGTAGTGGCACCGCCTGTTCCTCAAGCGGCAGCGATGGACATTGATTTAGGTGAAGCAGCGCCCGTTCCGATGGCCTGCTCGCTGGACGATCCGGATTGTGAGGCCTGCCAATAGGCCTCGATTCGATCACGGACAACAGAATTTAATTTTAGGAGTACCACAATGCTAAGTTGGGACGATTACGAAGACACACCTGCCGGCGCACCCGCCGAACAGGCCGCCATAGCGACTGCCGTACAGCAGAAGCTGGACGCGGAAGCCGCTCAGCAAGCCGCCGCCGAACAGGCGGCTCAGCAGGCCGCCGCCGAACAGGCAGCACAGCAAGCTGCCGCGGCACAAGCGCAGCAGGCTCAACAACAGGCAGCGGCGCAAGCCGTCGCTGCACCGGCCGCTGCCCCCGTGGACGTGGCCAGCGGCAAAGATCAGCGCGTGACCGTGGATCAAAAGGCCATGATCAACTGCCGTGCAGACCTGAATCAGCTGGTGCCCTTCAAGTACGAATGGGCATGGCAAAAGTATCTGGATGGCTGCGCCAACCACTGGATGCCACAAGAAGTGAACATGACCGCAGATATTGCGCTGTGGAAATCCGACGAAGGCCTCAGCGACGACGAGCGAACCATTGTGAAGCGAAGCCTAGGCTTCTTCTCTACCGCAGACTCTTTGGTCGCCAACAATCTGGTGCTGGCCATCTATCGACTGATCACCAATCCAGAATGCCGCCAGTACCTGCTGCGCCAGGCATTCGAAGAAGCCATTCACACCCACGCATACCAATACTGCATTGAGTCCTTGGGCATGGATGAAGGCGAGATCTTCAACATGTATCACGAAGTGCCAACCGTCGCAGAGAAAGCGTCTTGGGCACTGAAGTACACCAAGGAAATCAACGATCCGAGCTTCACCACGGGCACCGTCGACACAGACAAAACCCTGCTGAAGAACCTGATCGCTTATTACTGCGTCTTGGAAGGCATCTTCTTTTACTGCGGATTCACCCAGATTTTGTCCATGGGCCGACGCAACAAGATGACCGGTACCTCCGAGCAGTTCCAGTACATCTTGCGCGACGAGTCCATGCACGTGAACTTCGGTATCGACGTGATCAATCAAATCAAGCTGGAAAACCCACACCTGTGGGATGAAGAGATGCAGTCCGCTGCACGCGGCATGATCTTGGAAGGCACCGAGCTGGAAGTAAGCTACGCACGCGACACCATGCCTCGCGGCGTACTGGGTATGAACGCCAACATGATGGAAGAGTACCTGCAGTTCATCGCCAACCGCCGACTGGCGCAAATTGGCCTGAGCGAGCAGTACCCTGGCGTGAAGAACCCGTTTCCCTGGATGTCTGAAATCATGGATCTGAAGAAAGAGAAGAACTTCTTCGAAACCCGTGTAACGGACTATCAAACCGGTGGCGCGCTGACTTGGGACTAGTTCCTTTGCGGCAAATCGCTAGGCGACCATTGAAAAGCCCTCGTTAAGAGGGCTTTTTTTGCCTGTACGTTTTCTCGCAGCGAAAGCAGCACACTGGCGACTTTGCTAAGGTTAAGCATCGTTATCTCAAGGCCACCCAATATGTTCTTCACTCATTGTCGATCCGCCTATCGCCTGCTGCTAACACTCAGCCTGCTGTTCACCAGCCTAACCAGCGCGGCTGGCGACTCCACCGAATACACAGTCGACGGCCTCAGTGCCCCCGCCGAAATCATCGTGGATGAATTCGGTGTGCCGCATATCTACGCCAACGATCACTACGATGTGTTCTTCGTGCAGGGCTTCAACGCGGCTCGAGATCGCCTGTGGCAGATCGACCTGTGGAAACGTCGTGGCCTAGGCCAGCTATCGGAAATTTTGGGCGAACAACATGTCGCCCAAGATAAGGCCGCGCGCATGTTCGTCTATCGCGGCGATATGTACGCCGAGTGGCTGGCCTACGGCAACGACGCCAAACGTATTGCCGAATCGTTTACCGCAGGCATCAATGCCTTTGTCGAAGTTGCCAAAGCCAACCCGGATTTGATGCCGGTAGAGTTTGACATGCTCGGCTATGAGCCAAGCCTTTGGAGCGCCGACGATGTTGTGCGCATTCGCAGCAACGGCCTATGGCGCAACGTGGTAACCGAAGTCTGGCGTGCACGCCTTGCCTGTAAGGATCAAATGGCGTTGGCCGCTCAGTGGCTGACCTTGGAGCCCGAATGGCAGACAGAAACCCCCGCTGGCCTGAACCCCTGTGTCATCCCCGACAACGTGTTGGATAACTACCTGCTCGCCAAGGCGCCCGTGGACTTCAGCGAACAACCGGCCCAAGAACAGATGGCTAGCCTGCTAGAACAAGCCACCCACGACGCGCACCACCTGGATGTGGGCAGCAACAACTGGGTGGTTACCGGATCGCGTACTACCACAGGCCGTCCCATTCTTGCCGATGACCCACATCGTGGTCATGCCGTCCCGTCACTGCGCTACATCGCCCACTTAAATGGACCGGGGATCAATGTTATTGGCGCTGGCGAGCCGGCCTTGCCCGGTATTTCCATCGGTCATAACGACGAAATTGCGTTCGGCCTGACGATTTTCCCCATCGATCAAGAAGACCTGTACGTCTATAAAAAGAAGCGTGGGGGCTATGAGTACAAGGGCGATGTGGAACCTTTCGTCGAGGTGGAGGAATCCATCGCCGTAAGAAACGGCGAGGCGCAGAACATTTCATTGAAGTTCACTCGTCATGGCCCTGTTGTCGCAGAGACCAAAAAACACGCCTTTGTGGTTCGCGCCGCTTGGCTAGAACCGGGCATGGCGCCCTACTTTGGCAGCATTGAATACATGCGCGCGCAGAACTTTCGGGAGTTCGTCGGAGCCCTCAACCGTTGGGGCGCGCCCTCTGAAAATCAGGTCTACGCAGACACCGAAGGCAACATCGGCTACAAGCCGGCTGGCCGCTTTCCTAAACGCGACAATTGGGACGGTTTGATGCCAGTACCCGGAGACGGTCGCTACGAATGGGACGGTTATTTCGACATGGATGTGCTGCCGGAAGAATACAACCCGGAGCGCGGATTCAGTGGTACCGCCAACGCCATGAGCCTACCTGAGGACTATCCCATTGATGAATACAAGGTTGGTTTTGAGTGGTCTGCCCCTTGGCGCTACAAGCGTTTGTGGGAGTTTTTGGATACGCCGGAACCCCATAGCATGGAAGATTCCCTGGCTCTGCAGCGCGACTACCATTCGGTGCTCACGCGTCGGGTGTTGGCCCTACTGCCGGAGCTGGCTAAAACCAACCCCAATAGCGGCGGTCCGCTATTGGCCTCTTGGGACCAGCGCTTGGACGCCGACAGCGCCGCCGCGGCGCTGTGGAATGTCTGGTTTTACCGATACCTCAGTCCGGCCCTAGGCCGCAGCCTGAACGAGGACGAAGAACCCCCAGCCGGCACACTGTCCACCCAAACCACGCTGGCACTGCTGGGCACAGATAAAGGACAGGCAACCGCCGTGACCAGCCTGCGCGAGGCATGGGCTGCAACCAGCGAGTTGCTGGGCGGTGACGCGAGCAAATGGCAGTGGGGAGACCTGCATCAGATCGTTTTCAAGCACCCGCTATTGGATCGAGCGAACGCAAACTTGGCGGAACACATGCGCATCAAACCCTACCCACGGGGTGGCAGTGCAAACACCACCAACAATACGGGCTTTGGTGCGGACAACTTCAACGTTAGAAGCGGCGCATCGTTTCGCATGGTGGTCGATGTGGGCAATTGGGATGCCGCGCGGATGACAAACGCACCGGGACAGTCCGGCGATCCGCGTTCACCCTTCTACGACAACTTGCTGGAAAACTGGGCCACCGAAGGCCACGTGCCCATGCTGTTCAGCCGGGAAAAAGTCGAAGAAAGCGCCGTGTTTACGATCAAGCTGACGCCCAGCAACTAAGCTCTGGGCGGCAACTGCTCGCAGACCTCTTTCAAGGCATCAACAAAGGCTAGGGGCTGATCGAGAAAGACGTGATGCTGGGCATCGGCGATTTCCCGGAACGGGAAGTCCTGAGGCACCAGCTCCTGCATGTATTCCAGGCTCTGGCGCGAATACAGTTCGCTGTCTGCGCCAAAAATTACCCCTAGCGGTACGGTAAGGGACTGGAAATCTTCGGGCTTTCGGTCCACTTCGGTCAACGTCGTGAACAGATCCTCGTCAAACTTCCATGCCCAACCGCCGTCCATGGGCATCAGCGAGTTCCGCGCGATGTATTGCAGGATGTATTCGTTCTCGCAAGGTTGAGGCGGCTGCAAACGAAAACGCATCAACGCACTGTCGCGATCGGGGTAGATCTTACCCTGCATACCGCCCATGTTCGGTCGGTCGGGTATCGGCTCGTCAGGGTGGCGAATACCGGAATCCACGAGGATCAGACCGCCAAATTTCTCTGGATGAAGGTTGGCCGCTTTGACGGCCATGTACCCGCCGAAGCTGTGTGCAACCACCAATGTGTCTGCACCCAAGCCCGCGTGCTCAATCACCGCCAAAATTTCCTCGGCGTAAGTGGCACTCGAATATTCATAGCGATAATCCGAATCGCCCATACCGGTAAGGTCCATGGCGGCGACCTGGTATTGATCGGTCAGTTGGGGGGCAATGAAATCCCACCAGCGAGAATGGGCATTCATGCCGTGAATCAGCAACATGCCCGGCTTGCCTGGAGAAGGATAGAGTCGATAAGCGACGTCGCATTCGTCCACTTCAACGGTGCGACTTTCTGCCGGGGTATCTACCGCTTCCCAAAACCAATCAGGAATGGACGACGATTCTTCTTTATCCCAGCGTGCCATAGGCCCTCCTCCTCAGACGCTCGCCCCGCGATCACGGGGCTGGATTTCACTCGAACGCTACAGCGCGCCGAATCGCTTCAAATGGAAGTCCGAGTTGCCAAACAATGTGTCAATGATGGTTAGACGCTTGAAATAGTGACCAATGTTCAGCTCTTCAGTCATGCCCATGCCGCCGTGCAGTTGCACCGCGTTCTGACCAACAAATTTACCCGACTTACCAATCTGCACTTTGAACGCACTGATGGCTTTTTGCGCTTCGACGCCATAACCCTCGTCCATACGCATTGCAGCCATGAACATCAGTGACTTGGACTGCTCGTGTTCCATGAACATGTCGACCATGCGGTGCTGTAACACCTGAAACTTACCAATCGCCTGACCGAACTGCTCACGCTGACGGCAATACTCTACGGTTTCTTTGTACAGCTTTTCCATGCAGCCGACGGCTTCAGAGCCAACCGCCAGAATGCCTTCGTCGATGGCCTGCTCCAGCGCGGCATAGCCCTTGCCGACCTCGCCCATTACGGCGTCTGCATCAACCTTTACGCCTTCCAAGGTAATCTCGGAAGCGCGGAACGCATCAACCGTTGGATAGTCACGACGAGAAATGCCTGCCGCCTTGGCATCAACCGCGAACAGGGTGATGCCATCTGAGTCACGCTGGTCGCCGGAGGTACGTGCGCTGACGATCAGCAGTTGGGCCGCTGGACCGTTGAGAACTACGGCCTTGTAGCCGTTCAGTACAAACCCGTCACCCTCTGGGGTCGCCGTGGTCGTAACATCTGCCAAGTTGAATCGTGCTTGAGGCTCGGCATAGGCCAGCGCCGCTTGGGTGCTGCCATCAATAATGCCGGGCAACAGCTTTGCTTTTTGCGCTTCGCTGCCCGCGTGTTTAATCACACCACCGGCCAGTACGACGGTCGCCAGATACGGCTCGATTACCAGACCGTGACCAAACTGCTCCATCATTAAGGTGGATTCGACAGCCCCACCGCCAAAACCGCCATCGGCTTCGCTGAAGGGCACACCTAGCCATCCCAGTTCTGCAAAGGTGTTCCAGTTGTTTGCGTCATAGCCCAAATCCGAGCCTGCATTTTTCTGGCGATCATCGAAGCTGTAATCACTTTGTACAAAGCGCTCGATGCTTTCCTGCAACATGGTTTGTTCTTCTGTGAAGGAAAAATCCATTCATCTACCCCTTTACTTAACTGAAATATGTCGTCGGTTTCTTCGGCTCACGCCCTTGGCGACTGCCGTAAAACCGATATGTTAATCGTTGCGCGTGCTCGTTTCATCGTTAACTTTCGTCTGTACCCTTCGTTTGGTCATCCACCGGATGATCAGACGAGCTGCCCAGACCCAATCTTTCCCGAGCCAAAATATCACGCGGATCCCATCCGTACGCAGATACTGCCAAAGCGTTCAACGCCTGACTTGCCAAAAGCGCCGTATCCGTCGACGAACTCCCTCTTGGACCCACAGGACCTTCATTATGATCCAGCAGACCGTCCGATTTGGGCAACGCATAATACCCGAAGCTGGCCAGCTGTAGAGCACCAATTTTTTGTGCCAGATCCTGTGATTTGACGTGCAGCACACTCATGGGCAGGGGTTGCGGCAATTGAGGCGAAACGGGAGCGAGCGCACGGCTTTCCAGCGCCTGCAAACCGCGCAGGGCGACCTCGGCCGCATTCAGCTCGGTGAGCAGAGCTTCGAAATCATCGTGGGGGTTAGCCTCAAGGTCTGCCCGTAGCAGCCGCAGCTGTACCTCAAGTCCGTAAGAACTGGCGTGAGGCAGCATCGTTCCCTGTTCAGCAGCCGGGGTCGCCAAGGCCGCCAACAGCGCGTCGCCTCGCAATCCCAGCATATCCTGCTGAGTCACCACCACGTCATCGAAGACCACATGAAACCAACGGCCCCGGGCATTAGCCACTGGCCTAAGACTCAAACCCTGCCTGGCGGTCGGCAGCAGACACGCGGCCCATTGGCCCTTGTGCAGCGCCAAGCACAGTATTCGGTTCGGCCACAGTGCATCCCGGGGTAACTCTGTGGAGGACAACAAACCGTCGGCCAGAGCGCGTTTACTGCCGGTGAGACGGAAGCCACCTTCAGACTCGATCAACTGGGTTGGCTGCCGCGCAGCGGTGTCTACGGGTTCCAGCAAACCCAAGCACCAATGAGATTGAAAATCAGCAATCTCCGTCAGTAGGTTCGCTTGTTGTTCTGGGGTGGCGTGAGTCATCAGCAAGGGCGCAATCGTTGTCATGGCCAAGGTATCTATCGGCGGTGTTTGGGCCTGCTGGCAGTGCATTTGCCATTGATAGAGTCGCTGCTTGCTCCAATTCAACCCACCAGCGGACGACGGCCAGTGGGGCACCGACCAGCCCTGCTCTGCCAGCGCCTCAAACCATCGAAGACTGGCCAAATGCATCGCCGCTGGGTGGCTCGACTCCACACCCTTCGGCCAGTGCCNGCCAATAAACGCCTGCGCTTGTTGCTCCCAATGGAGTTCCGTTATCACCAATACGATCTCGTTTTNCCGCGTACAAAGTTGCCGTAGATTATCCCCTGTCAGCAAGGCACCATAGGGCCTTATCACACAAAAATGCGATCAAAGAGAGGGAGAGACTCTTGGACTACAGCACTATTTTATATGATGTCGACGACGGCATTTTAACCATCACGCTCAACCGGCCAGAAGCACTTAACGCCTTTACCAACGACANGCTGATGGAACTCATCGATGCCTGTGACCGCGCCGATGCGGATGACAACATCAGCGCCATCATCGTCACCGGTGCCGGCAGAGGATTTTGTGCAGGAGCAGATCTGTCCCGGGGTGCTTCAACCTTTGACAGCGGTGCGCGGGAAGACCGTGAAGACCGCGTCAACCGAGACGGTGGCGGTCGCCTCACGCTACGCCTGTACGAATTGAACAAGCCGATCATTGCCGCCATAAATGGGGCTGCCGTCGGTGTCGGCGTGACCATGACGCTGGCCATGGACATCCGCCTTGCATCCACTGCTGCCAAATTCGGCTTCGTGTTCGCCCGGCGAGGCATCGTACCCGAAGCATGTTCCAGCTACTTTCTGCCCCGCGCCGTTGGCATCAGCAAAGCCTTGGAGTGGTGCTATTCCGGTCGCGTCTTCCCGGCTCAAGAAGCCATGGACGGTGGTTTACTTCGCAGTTTGCACGAACCCGACGATCTGCTACCCGCCGCTCGCGCCATCGCGGAAGACATCCGCGACAATGCCGCGCCAGTATCCGTTGCACTGACCCGCCACATGATGTGGAAAATGCTCGGTGCAGATCATCCGATGGAAGCACACAAGATTGACTCACGAGGCATTCACTACCGGGGCAAGTCAGACGATTCCAAGGAAGGGGTCACCGCCTTTTTGGAAAAACGCGATGCTCAGTTTCCTAACAAAGTCTCGACCGAACTACCGGAATTCTACCCTTGGTGGGAAGAGCCTAAATTCCAATAGACCACGCGGGTCGTATGCAATACCAGCCAAACCACAGAGGAATCTCGTATGACTGATCCGGTTATCGCTCAAAAAAGCCCCTACCCTGTCGAGGTTGTCGAAGGGAAAAAATACTTTTGGTGCTCTTGCGGCAAAAGTGGCCGACAGCCATTTTGCGACGGCTCCCACGAGGGAACAGACTTTTTACCTCAGACTTACACTGCCCCAGCGAGCCGAACACTGTACTTTTGTGGATGCAAGCACACTAAGGGCGCGCCATTGTGTGATGGCGCGCACAATGCGCTGTAGGCTTACCCTTCACCGCTAATCTCTGAGAGCTCAACACCATGTTTGCGAAGATGTTCAAAAAGAATCGCTCCTTTGATCCATCGGAGCTGGCACGCCTGCCNGAACTGGAAGCATCAGCGCAGTTAGCTCTGCTCGATCGATATCTGGTGTATCGCAAAGATCATGAACGCTCAGCAAATGAAGAAACCCTAGCTCAGGCACTGTTAGCACCCCATGCCGCCAGCCCAAGCGGCATCAGTGGCATCGAACTGGAAGTCGCCAAGCGGGCCTTATCCCTGGCAAGCGATGCCGATTCGATCCAAGGGTTACTCGATCACCCATCCTTGGGCGACCTCACAGCGAAGCGCATTTGTAAACTGCTGCCGATTGGCTCCGCTCTTCCAGCCAACACCCACCAGCGAGTTTTTCAAGCTCGGCTGCAGTCTGCTACCGAGGCTGATATTGCGGCCCTCAGCGAGCGCGTTGCCACTGCAGAACAGGCGGCATGGCTGGTCATTCGAGCATCCAATGACACCCGAGACGCGTTATTGAAACTACCGGCTTTGCAGGGCGAAGCCGGCTTAGTGACCTTGGAAAAAATTTCTCGTGGTCACGACAAAAGCTGCAATCGGCTGGCTCGGGAAAAACTGGAAACCCTGCGCGAATGCCGCCGACAATTCACCACATCCGTGGAGGCGCTGGCCGACGTGCACGACAGTACCCTGCGNGAGCTGAAATTCGACGTTAAGGACATTGATGGCCTCATCGTTCAGCGTAAGAAGCTGAATCAACTGCACGCGCGACGAGAGCAACTCCTNCAGGACATCGCCAAGGCCCAGTCGGATCTGCAAGCAGCCGGCGAGCCGCAAGCCCCGTATGAACCGGACACCAACCCCTTTGCCTCAATCGATCTGAGCGTACCGAACAGTCAGGACAATCCATACCTGGCACTAGCCGATCAGTTAACCGAATTGCAGCAGTCGGTTGCCAATCACGCAGAGATCGGTGCCGCAGAAAACATCGAGTACCAATCTCAGCTCGCGTCGCTCCACGAGACATGGCAGCAGGCCGACGCACTGTTCCCACCCAGCGACGCGCAACAACACGCATTCGAGAACGCTTACCGCGCGACCAATGACCTTTTGCTGAGCTGGGAACAGTTCATGCAAATTCCGTGGGATAACCTGGCCCACCCTGCGCACAGCACTGCTGTAGAGAGTACGCCCAAAGCGGTCACGAATTGGTTGAAACGCGCTCGGCAAGCAGAGCAATCTGTGCGCTGGCCAAACGACTTGCCGATTCCCTCGAAACTGGAACAACTGCGCAGAGATATTGAAAAAACAGCGGCTCAGCAGAGCGATTTAGCGGCCCGTCAAGAAGCGCTTTCGGCCGAACTGAAAAATATCGTGAATACCTTGCAAGGATTTATCGATAGCGGTGAATTCAAACGCGCTCTTGGCGGGTTATCCAAGTGTCGCAAGCTGCAAAAGCAGGGTGCTCAAGGCTGCGAAAAAACCCTGAACCACATCAGCGCTCAACTGGGTGAACTGAGCGACTGGCAACAATTTGCAGCGTCGCCAAAACGCGAGACCTTGCTGCAAGCCGTCCAAGCTCTGGTCGACAACCCCTTAACTCCGGACAGTCAACGAGACCAGTTGAAAGATCTGCGCGGCCAATGGAATGCGCTGGGGCCCCTGCCGCGAGATCAAGCCGGACTTCAGCAACGCTTTGATGAATCCGCGGATCAGGCCTTCACTGTCTGCCGCGAACACTTTGCTCAACAGAATAAAGAACGCAAAGACAACCTGCGGGCACGCAAGGCTCTGTGCGAGCAGTTGCAGGCATATCTGGACAGTACCGACTGGGCAAACGCCGATATGAAAGCTGCCGAAACCATCATGCGCCAAGCGCGACAGGAATGGCGCAAGTACCACCCCTGCGACCGCAAAGCGTTGAAGACGGTGGAAAAAACCTTTGAATCACTGCAAGACGCGCTTTACAGCCGCGTCAAGCAAGACTGGGACACGAATGTGAAGGCTAAGGAAGCCTTGGTGAGTCAAGCCGAGGCCTTGGTTGAGCAGGACAGTTCGGAAGGCATCGCCAATGGTGCGAAATCGCTGCAAGCCCAGTGGCGCCAGATTGGCACCACGCCACGGGGTGCAGATCAAAAGCTTTGGCGCAGATTCCGTGGGGCCTGCGATGCCATATTTGCTCGTTTAGATAACGAACGCGACAGTCAGCGATCGGAGCAGCAACAGCTTGTTCAGGCGCTAATCAACGACATCAACAGCTTTGAGCCTGAAAAATTTGCGATCGCTGATGCCGAATCACAGCTGGCCGAGTTGCGGAANAGAGGACGTGAGCTGCGCTTGGATGCAAAACATCAAAACACGCTTAAAACGTTTGAGCGTTCGCTGGCAGACAAACGAACGGCGGCGCAGCAAGCGACCCAAGCCAAACGTTTGTTGGATTTCCGCGCATGGGACGAGCAGGTCAGCGCGGCGGAAATCGCCGGTAGCAACATCACCTCGCCCCATGCGTTGTTTAACGCGCGCGTCGCTGGCACCGCTGAATCGGAAGATTTAATCAAGCTGACCATGGAGGCCGAAATCGCTGCCGACATCCCAGGGCCCGCTGATGAACAGAACGCACGCATGGCCTTGCAAATTGATCTGATGAATCGCGGTAGACGCAATATGCAGTTGATCGAGAATCAGGAGTTGTTGGAGCGGTGGTGCCGGTGCGGCCCAAAGACGGCTGACCACGATTCACTGCGAAATCGATTTTTTACGGCACTNACTCAGCGTTTGAACTAACCGACGCCTTCAGCCGCCGCCCCTGAAAAAACACGAGAGCTACCTTCGCCCCGCCAAGCTCGCCGGACGTTATCTCCAATCTGCCACCATAAATTGCTAGCAGCTCTGACACCAAGGACAGCCCAATGCCTTGGCCCGGTGTTTGGCTGTCCAATCGGGTGCCTCGATTGACAACATCGGCGACAAAGTCAGCAGCGATACCGGGGCCGTCGTCTTCAATGTCTATGCGTAGATGACGGCTGTCCGCACCTGCGGCCGTGGTGGTTATGCGCACTTGGCCCGCACCGTATTTGCAGGCGTTTTCCAACACATTGCCCAACATATCCAGTAAGTCGTCTTCGTGAATNCGCAATGCCCATTCATCAGCCTCANCAACNTCAAACCGGTGATCGCGATAAGCAACGGACAACGCTCGGACCAGTTGCGAAATCACCTGNCCTATGGACACCCATCGTTGCGTCGCCGCGCCATCGGTCTGAGTTACCCGCGCCACCCGAGACAATTGGTGATCGACGATGCCTCGCATCCTCACGACCTGCTCCTGTAGCAGCGTTAGATCAGGCTGCGGTTCTTTAACGCCCACGCTCAATACAGATAACGGTGTTTTTAAACTGTGGGCCAGNTCATCCAGTGCTTGTCGGTGACTGGTACGTAGCGCCTCTTGATGTACGACGTAGTGATTCAAACTGGTCACCAGCGGCTTCAGCTCCACGGGCTGAACCGAATCCAGTTCGGCTCGAACGCCGTTATCCAGTTCGTTTAACTGGGCTTGAATGCGGCGCAGTGGTCGAAGCCCCCAGTGCAGCGCCCAACGCATGGCGAGACACAACAGCACAAACAGCGAGCCGAAACCGGCCATCAGACCGTATCGAAATTGCTCTACATTTCGGGCGTAGGGCTGCTGATCGGCACAAATCGAGAAGGTCACTTGGGGATCCGACAAGCCCTCCCAGTCGACGCGATAACTCAAGCAGTAAAGTGTCTGCTCGCCGAGACTTTCGGCAAAATCAAAACGACCCACCGGTGAAGACGTTGTGTCCGCCGCGACTCGGAGTATCTGGCGAGCCACTGACTCTCCGGCCATGACCAGAGAAGGTGAGCGCCANAGCTCCCGACNGTCACTATCGGTCACCAAGGCATACAGGCCCGAATCTGGCTGTTGCAGCCGTGGCTGAGAAGATCCATTGGAAAAATTCAGGCTCGCATCTCGCTCTTCAGCCGAGCCCATTAACGAGAAAATCATGGGCTGCATTTGTTGCTGCGCACCCGTTATCACATTGGTGCGATAGGTGCGCTCCAAAAACAGGCCGGTCAGCGACAGAAACACCATCAGCACCAAGCCAGAANTCANTATGAGTCGGCGCTGAATTGAATTCACTGAGAAGCGGATCCGGTTGGTGCGTTGGGCGAGTTATCCACCAGCCGATAGCCGCGACCGCGGGCGGTTTGAATCAAATCGTGAGGAGAAAATTTGCGCCGCAACCGGCCGATCAACACCTCGATCACATTGCTGTCTCGTTCAAAGTCCTGAGCGTAAAGGTGTTCNGTTAGCTCAGCTTTGGAAATCACCCGATCTTGACCCAACAGAAGATACGTCAGGAGTTTGTACTCAAAACCCGTCACATCCAGCATCGTGTCGTCTATCCAAACCTGTTGGCTTGCTGTATTTACCGTGAGGGGACCGAGACTCAATACCGGCGTCGCGTGCCCGGCGGAGCGCCGAATCAAGGCATTAACCCGCGCCACCAGNTCTTCCATCTGAAAGGGCTTGGTCAAGTAATCGTCTGCGCCGGCTTCCAAGCCTTCCACCTTGTCGCGCCAGTGACTGCGTGCGGTGAGAATGAGGATGGGTAAGGCAATCTGGCGCTCTCTGAGCGACGCGATCAACTCCACACCGGTCAACTTGGGTAAACCGAGATCCACAACAGCCAGGTCGTAGGGGTATTCAGTGGCCAGATACTGACCTTCCAACCCATCAGGCGCGAGGTCTACAACGTAGCCGGATTGGGTCAAACTGGCGCGCAACTGCTCGCTGAGGCTTGGCTCGTCTTCGACAATCAGAATACGCATATTATCGACGGCGCAGCAGGCGCCCTCGCTGGTCGACCACCACGGTGGTGACGCGCTCGCCGTCAACCAACACGCGAATCCGGTGACGCTGGGACCCATCAGGCCCACGAACGGATTTTGCTGAGAGCACCTGACCGCCGCTTTCTTCCTGAGCGATGCGAATGGCTTGGTTGAGATTCACGAATCGGCCTGCGGGCCGATTCGGCTGCATGAAGGCGTTAGCGTTTGTTGGTGNCTGAATGCCGGGGCCTCTAGCCGCTACCGCCAAGGTTGGAACAACGGTAAACACGACCCCCAGAACCACCAGCAGCCGGGCACAGACTTGCCTCCATCGCGGGTGGGTTTGCCGACTGTTGTCCACTTGCTGTTCCATTGANGTTTGTACCCTTATCGACGCTCTGGAGCGATCTGCGCCCGAGAGCGATTCAGGCTCTAGAGCGGATTCACCTGCACCCGCACTCGAATGGTCTCACCTGGGTCCGTCCGCATACGGCTTTTGTAGGTTTGGCCACCATAGGCGTATTTCACGTCGTACCCAGTCAGACGCTCTTCTTCCACCTGTTCGTAAACGGTACTGCAAACCTCCCGTTCCTCATACCGCACGTCGGCATGTGTTTCGGCATTGCGTCGAGCAATATCTCGTCCAATAGAATAACCCAGCACGCCACCAACCACCGCACCCACGCGTTTATTGGATTTTTTCGAACCCACGGCATTACCCAAGGCACCGCCAACAATCGTACCGACAATGGCTGGCGTTGCCGATTTGCGACCCGTATCGCTGTGGGCGACTTGTTCGATTCGGCATTCTTGACGAGGTTCCTCGCGAATAACGGTTTTATACACTGGATAGGACGATATCACCGGGACTTCTTGAATGCGTCCGTCAGCCCAGACGGATAGTGCTGGCAATACGGTCAAGGTTATGAGCGCCAGTACCTGACGCATCGAAAATTGTTTTGCTTCGCTGAACGCGTGTTCGCATGCTGTCATATCCACCTCTCTTTCGGTTTTGTTCATCGACGGATCGGTCTTGGCCCTATCGCTTCGACGTACTGCTGCCTGCGACCTAATCCATTCGAGCGACACACTATCGTGCCCAGCATGAACAGAAACTGAACAAGAATCACCCTTACTCCGTCNGCGCTTCGATTCGCAACGTCTGGCAAGAACACTGTCTACTCAANGACATGGACCCAGCGGTTGAAACGTCTCTTCGCCACAGCGATTGCAAAGTGCGAGACGCGTGGTGGCAAGGAGAAGAGCATCGCCGTCTGATCAAACCGGCCAACTATCGATCTTNTTGTGAGTTCCTTCACANCGACGACGCATCGGTGACGCTCCCGCTCGGCTAGAGCTCGTGTTTTAGCGACAAATCACTGAGTCTTAGTCGCCTAACTCATTCAACTGGCGACCGATGAAAACAGAGGAATTAGGCAAAAATAAAATCTTGAATCTACTTTTGAAACCAGCCGGCTTCTTGATGGAAAGCGGTGTAAGAAGATGGCTTATTGGTTCCCAGAAAATGCTGCAGGGAGCCAATTTGCAGCCCGGACAGACGGTTTTGGAAGTCGGCGCTGGCACCGGTTTTTTTACGATTCCAGCAGCCAAGCTGTTGGGCGAACAAGGTCATTTAATTGCGATTGAAGTACTCGCTGGATATGTCAAACACATTGAAAAAAAACTGAACAAAGCGGGTTTAAAAAATGTCCGTGTCATCCAACGGGACGCTCTGGAAACCGGACTGGAAAAGGAAAGCGTCGACACCATTCTACTTTTTGGTGTAATTCCGTTCCCTACCTTGCCCTTAAACCGGTTGCTGCCGGAAATGCATAGGGTTCTGAGACCGGATGGGACTATGGCGGTCTGGCTATTTCCTNCCCCGGCCTGGGTACCAAGGTCGATTCAAAGTTCGGGCTTATTCGAATTTACAACCAAGGAGAATGGCGTCTATCGCTACAGGCGAATCAATGTCGATACGCCAGCAGCGTAACTGCTTCCTAAACTATGTGGCGGTCTCATGAAGAAGAAGAGAAAACCGGATAAGACGAGATCACCGGAACCTCTTGGTTGCGTCCGTTAGCCCAAACGAATAATGCAGGCTATACAGACAGGATTATGAGCACCAGCATCTGGCTCATCGAAGATCGTTTTGCTTCGCTTATCCANAGTGCGCGCGATGTCATATTCACCTCTCATTCGGCGCCGTTGACAGACGGACCAGTCTNGGCCCTNTTCTGCTGTGCGCAACCGCCCCCAGCAGGGACAGAAACTAAACCACCCCTACGCAGTGAGTGCTTCGACGGCTTGCACCGAGTGATCAGGCGCCAAGTGCACCGTCAGGCCGGGCTGGAGTGGTGGGCTTGTCCACTGCCATCTCGTCAAACGTTCGTAATGGTCGATAAAGCGACCCAGCGTGATCGGATCCATGCGCAACGCCGGTTCGATTTGNTGCTCTTGCTGGCCCCGCCACAGCACTACCTGCTCAAAACCCGGTGNCTTCAACTGNACCCAGTAATCGATCTGCCGCCACAGCGGTTCATAGTGCTGTCGAATCTGCTCATTCACCCAGGCACGCCATACACCGGCNGAGTCTTCTTCGCGTTCCAATGTATTGATCGAATCCTGCAGCATATCCTCGGGCTGGGCGCGCACGCCCAAACACCAGCCTTCCAACACCAATACTTGTGCCAGACTTTCGCGCTGTCCACTGCGATCATCCGTGCCTTTGTCGAATATGGGCAGCCGAACCGCCGCTGCCTCGTGGGTGGTCTCGTGCAGGGTTGCCATCACCTGCCGCAACCAATCGGTGTCATGGGTTCCGGGAACGCCACGAGTGCACAACAGCGGATGCACTGTCGTGCCCAATGTCTGTCGATCCGCATGGGTGAGATAAAAGTCGTCCAGAGAAACCGCAGCAGCGGAAAATCCACGCCTCTGCAAGTGTTCAACCACGACACGAGCAAGTGTCGATTTGCCCGATCCTTGACTGCCAGAAACGCCAATAATCCTCGGCATGCGCTGCCGATCTGAATCACACAATGTGTCGATCATTTGCTTCGCCAGCGCATGCCAATCGCTCAAATCGACTGCGCCGTGGCTACCGGAGTCGGTCATAGTTCATCCATCAGTGTCCAAACCTGTACCATCGCACTCGCAGGAGGCCTTCGCTACTATTTTGGCCTTCACAAGACNTTCTAAGCCTTAGAGGTTGCCACATGACTTTTTTCGAACTATTCGTTTCTCGCAGCAAGCAGTTTCGTTTGCCTTTTTTTGCCTGCATTGGCTTGAGTGTATTGTTCAGCAGCTGTCAGCAGGCCGCCACGGTGACGCAATCTGCGGAGACCGCAACGGAGGCGGTTGGCACGACGGCATTCATCACGCCGCGCAAAAGCCCTAACGATCGACGAGACTATCGGTATCTGACCTTAGACAATCAACTCAAGGTTCTGCTGGTTTCAGATCCTGAGACAGACAAATCTGCCGCCGCTCTGTCGGTGTACCGCGGCAGTTTTCACGAGCCCGATTCGCGCCCGGGTTTGGCGCATTTCTTAGAGCATATGTTGTTCATCGGTACCGGTAAGTACCCTGAAGTTGACAGCTTCCAGCAGTTCATCACCGCCAACGGCGGCTCCTCAAACGCCTATACGGCGTTGGATCACACCAACTATTTTTTCGATATCAAAAACAGCGGCCTGAGCGAAGGCCTCGATCGTTTCGGTCATTTCTTCATCAACCCTCTGCTCAGCGAAGAGTATGTCGAGCGCGAGAAGAATGCGGTGCATTCCGAGTACCAGATGCAAATCAAGGATGACGGCTGGCGCGGCTACATGGTGAGCAAACAGGCCCTGAACCCGACGCACCCGGGGCATCGGTTCACCATCGGCTCGTTGGATACCCTGAACGGTGACGTAAAGGNAGACTTGGATCGATGGTTCAAAGACAATTACTCNGCGGACCAGATGGGANTGGTGGTGTTGGGCAAGGAATCGTTAGATGAACTGCAGGCACTGGNCGAGCCGCTCTTTANTCAGGTGCCCAACAACAACATCGGTCCAAGCCACCCTGCGGTGCCCCCGTTCACCTCTGCGCAACTGCCGGCGCAGCTATCGTCCAAAGCCCTCAAAAATGCCAATCGNCTGAGTATCTCCTTTCCGATTCCAAACACCCTAGCCGCTTATCGGAACAAGCCAGAACACTACGTTTCCAANCTGCTGGGCCATGAAGGTAGCGGCAGTTTGCACAGTCATTTAACTCAGCGTGGTTGGATTGAGCTTCTCGGCGCGGGCAGTCAGGAGTTCGATCACAGCACCAGCTTGTTTTCCATCGAGTTGATGCTGACCGAACAGGGCAAAGACCATGTTCCTGAAATCATGGGATTGGTGTTTGCCCANCTCGACAATCTGCGAGGCATTGAACCCGAAGCCTGGCGCTATGCCGAGCAAGCCAAGATTGCGGCACTGGCGTTTCAGTTTCAGGAGAAAGGCTCGACTGTCGGCTTCGTTTACCAAATGGCCCCGCGTTTGAACGATTATCCGCCCGAAGACTTACTTGTGGCTCCCTATCTTATGGAAGCCTTCGAGCCAGCCATGATCCAAGATCTGTTGGCGCGTCTGACGCCGGACAACGCGCTGGTTGAACTGGCGACACCGGACTTCGAATCCCAGACCACCGAGCCATGGTTCGGTGTGCCCTTTGACTTGGTGCAAGCCCCCTTGATCACCACGAGGCCGCAGGCGACAGAGCTAACGCTGCCCGAGGAAAACCCTTACCTGCCTCAAGACCTTGCACTGCTGCCCGAAGATGACGCCGATATCGCATTGGCCGTTGACCGTCCCGGCCTGCAGCTGTGGCTCGACACCGACGTATCCTTCACCACGCCCAAGGCCAACATCGCCGTCGAGCTGCTGGTGCCTGACGGCCTCGTTTCTTTGCGGGACAGCAGTTATGCCCAACTATTGGTACGCCTGCTCAAGGACGAATTGACCGAGCCAACCTATCCCGCACTGCTGGCAGGACTGGACTTTGGCNTGACNGCCACACCCAGCGGTTTCGCCATCACNATCGGCGGCTATAACGACAAACAGCCCGAATTTTTGGCCTTTGTGCTGGATAGGGTACTCACCGCCCCGCTGTCCCAAGCCCGGTTCACTACCNTGAAGCAAAGTCTGGTCCGCGACCTGCGAAACACCACCAAGGACAAACCCTATAGCCAAGCCCTAACGGCGTTAAACAACCTATTGCTGCCCTCCAGCTGGCCGGCAGAGCAACAAGCCGAACTGTTGACCAACACGTCGCTTGCCCAGTTGGAAAACTGGCGTCGCGAGCAGTTCAGCACATTGGCTGTGATCGGCGGCCTGCACGGCAATGTCGATACGAAAGACGCGGAAAACCTGGCCGATCTGTTAACAACACTGCTGCCGCTGAATCGCATCACGCGCACACGGCCATCGGTAGAGCAGATTGACGAGTCCGCCAGCATCGACTTAGCGGTAGACCATAACGACGCGGCCTTGCTGATTTATGCCCAAGATCCGGACGACAGCTTTGCCAGCCGGGCAAAAAGCGCCTTGGCAGGCCAGTTACTGCGCTCGCCGTTCTTTTCCAGCCTACGGACCGACCAGCAGCTGGGCTACGTGGTCAGCGCGGGTATTCGTCGCATGGACACTCAGAGCGGCAACCTGTTTTTGGTGCAGTCACCCTCTGCTGGCGTAGCGCATATTGAAAACGCGGTGATGGTCTTTCTTGAGCAATACATTGCCCAGTGGGATGGCATGCCCGAAGACGCCTTTGAGCAACAAAAAGCGGGCTTGATTACCCGTCTCATGGAGAAGGACAAAAATCTGGCCCAGCGCAGTCAGCGCTACTGGCGCAGTTTGTCTGAAGAAAATTTCGCCTTCGACAGCAACCACCAGATCGCCGATCAGGTCAGCCGTCTGAACAAACAAGACATGAAGGTGTTCTTAGAAGACCTGTACCAACGGGTTCAGAATCAGCGCCTGCTGATTTTCAGCCCGGGAGCCCAACCCGAGGCTCCCCTGCGCGACGACGCCTAACGAGGCAGATCCAACCGAAAGGGCGGCAATGATTCAATCAGTGCCCGCCCATAGCGCTGCGTGACAATACGCTTGTCCAGCATGGAGATGGTGCCGTAATCGCTTTCGCTGCGTATTAGGCGGCCACAGGCCTGCACCAGCTTTAGCGAGGCATCCGGCACAGAAATTTCGTAAAAGGGATTTCGCCCCTGGGCCTCTGCCCACTCGGCAATGGCCTGATCGATGGGATCGTCGGGTACCGCAAACGGCAGTTTGATGATCACAACATGACGGCAATAGTCGCCGGGCAGGTCCAAGCCTTCGGAGAAGCTGGCGACACCAAACAAATAGGAGGACTGGCCTTCATCGATCCGCCGGCGATGCTCGACCAACAAGGCCTGCTTACTGCCCTCACCCTGCACCAGCAGGCCTTCCGCCAANGGTTTGGGCAAACCAGCGACCACCGCGTTCAACTGCCGCCAAGACGTAAACAGCACCAGCGCGGACACATGCCGCTGCAGCAATTCAGGAATCAGTTCCGTCACCTCAGCGGTGTGGGCATCAAAGTCCCGTGGGTCTGAACGCATGGCTGGCACATGAAACGTGGCCACTTCCGGGTAGTTAAAAGGGCTTTGAATCACCATGGTCTCCACCGAGGATTCCAATCCGACCCGTTCGATAAAGCGGTCAAATCGCCCCAAGGCGGTAATGGTTGCGGAGGTGCAGACGGCGCCATAGCAGCGCTGCCAGAGCACGTCTTGCAGAATGTTCCCGGGTTCAATGGGCGCACTGACCATTTCAACATCGTAGAGAGTGCGGTTCAGCCAGCGTGCATAACGACGCGGGCGCCCGGAGCCCAGTGCGTAGTCCTCAAACAGTGCTCGCGTTGCCAGGGCCCGGCTTTGCAGTTGGCCCACGGGCACCAGCCAATCTTCCGCCTCGTAGGCGTTATGCCAATCGGAATTTCCTGCCACGGCTTCCTGCAGCAGCTCATGTGCCTGTTCCAATATATCGCAGAGTTTCCCTGTGGAAGGCAATACCGCCATCGCCAGATCCATAAGGGTCGTAGGAACGTCGCCCTGAGGGAACCGATACACCTCCCGGTCTTCGTCCTTCGTCTCGAAGGGCAGCGTGTTCAGCCCTTCTGAAAGCGCCTGCAAATGGCTGGTAAGCGCCTCTGCCTCAGCAGCTGCCCCGGTGGCTAAACTGGTCAAATTTGCCGGTCGACCAAAGCGTTGGGTAACCGAACCCAAGACTTTGTTCACGTTGTCGAGCCATTGAATGGTGCCGTTTACCCGGGCGTTCGCCGAAAAGTGGTTTTGTGTTTTGTCGGCAATGTGATGGGCTTCGTCCAGAATGTAGATGCAGTCTTCCGGCTCGGGCAGCACGGCCCCGCCGCCTAGGGCCAAATCCGCCAACACCAAATCGTGATTCGCAACTATGACATCCGAGCCTTCAAGATTGGCTCGAGCGCGAAAAAACGGGCACTGCTTGAAAAACGAACAGCGGTTGTTGCTGCAGCCACGGTGATCGGTGGTGACACCGGACCATGCTGAATCGGACATTCCTTCTGCCCAGCTGTCGACTTCTCCATCCCACTGGCCCTGCGAAAAGCGATTGAGCATCTCCTGATACAGCACGGTATGGTCTTCGTCCGTTGCATCAAATATCGGTATTTCCTGCTGATCTTGGTATTTGAGGTGGTCGTCCAAACGCTTCAGGCACAGGTAGCGGCCCCGGCCCTTGGCTAGGGTCAGACTGAACTTCAAGCCCGCGCGCTGCTGAATATCCGGCAGGTCCTGAAGAATGACCTGCTCTTGCAGGGCCACGGTCGCGGTACTGAGCACGATGGTTTTGTTCAGACTTTGGGCAACGGGAATGGCTGCCAAGCAATAGGCGGCGGTTTTGCCCGTGCCGGTACCCGCTTCCACCACAGCCACCCGATCACTTTTTGCCGACAGACTGCGTGCAATTTGAGCGATCATCTGCCGCTGACCGCTTCGAGGCTTGAAGTCCCGGGCCGCCAACCACGTGCGGTAGGCGGTTTGAATTTTGTCTTTAACGGCATCAGTAAGGGCGGTCATAGCGCGGCACTGTGAAGCAAAAGCTTGAACGAGCCAAGCGAAAAAANCCGTCTTCTGGGTAAGCGCCGTCGCACAGAGCGTTGTTGCCCCTGCCAAATCCCTATGTCACTTTAACCGTTCTTTCGTGTTCACTACGTTCGAGTTATTTATGTCTCTACATCGCCTCACACTGCCCCTGATTTTACTGGCAATTTCCGCCACCCAGAGTCTCGCCAGCAACACCAATAAACTGGTCGTTCCGCCCGGGTTCAGTGTGCACGCTCTACCCTTCTCTGTGCCAAACGCACGTCAGATGGCATTGACGGATGCTGGCCACCTGATCGTCGGCACGCGAAAGCTTGGCAACGTGTATGCGGTAAAAAATGCCCTGACCGCACAATCGCCGGAAATCGTTACCCTATTTGATGATCTGACCATGCCCAGTGGTGTCGCGNTTTATGATGGCGACCTGTACATCGCCGCCAAAAACGTCGTGCTGCGCGTGAAGGACATCGATCAATCCATCACCGCTAACCCNGACGCCGATGTGGTGACCGATTCTCTGCCAAAGAAAAGTCATCACGGCTGGAAGTACATAAAATTCGACGCTCAGGGGNGTCTTTATGTACCCGTCGGCGCACCTTGCAACACCTGCTTGTCGGACGATCCGCGCTTTGCGGCCATCTTGCGAATGGATCCACAAACCGGCGCCAGCGAGATTATCGCTCAAGGCATTCGCAACATTGTCGGTATGGACTGGCACCCGGAAACCGGTGACCTATGGGTAAGCAACAACGGACGGGATATGATGGGCGACGACATTCCCGCTGACGAACTCAATATTATTCCCGCCGATTCCCAAGACATTGGCGNCAAAGCCCCCCACTACGGCTACCCGTTTGTGCATTCGAACGATGCCAGTGCGCCCGCCGGCCTGATCGACGACCCTAAATTTGGTGACAACCCGGCGAGACCGGATACCACCGTGCCCGCCGCACTGCGCATACAAGCCCATGCCGCACCCTTGGGCATGACCTTTTACACCGAGGACGCGTTCCCCGAAGCGTATCGNGGCGGTCTGTTTGTTNCCGAACACGGTTCATGGAACCGCTCGTCTAAGGTGGGTTATCANGTCACCGTGCTGACCGAAGATGAAGACGGCCAACTCGCATACCAACCTTTTGTGACGGGTTGGCTTAAAGGCGAAGACGCTTGGGGCCGGCCAAACGATGTGATGGTTGCGCCGGACGGCAGCCTGCTGATTTCAGACGACCGTACGGGCCAAATCTTTCAAGTACGCTTCGAAGACACAGGCTCAGCCGTGGCAGCGGTGAGCCCTTAGCCAATCCGCCGTCGGTGCGAAATCGTCTCAGCGTTAGCTTTTCGGTTTCGGCATCACGGAAATTTCCATGGGCGCAAAGTGCTCCATGTCCACGTCGATGAGATAGGGACCGGGTGCTGCCAAGGCGTTATCCAGCGCTTGAGCGAAGGCATCGACGCTGGCCACACGTTCACCGGGCACGCCCATACTCTGTGCCATCTCTGCGAAAGCTACTTTGCCCAAATCGGTTTCGTTGATGCGCCCAAAGCGATTCTGCTGCAAATAACGCAACACCCCGTAGCCGGAGTCGTTGAACACACAAATGATGAGAGGCACTTGGTATTGGGCGCAGGTGGCCAATTCTGTGGCATGGAACATGAAGCCCCCGTCGCCGTGAATCACCAACGTCTTTGCGTCCCCCGAACGCTGGGAGGCGATGGCCGCACCCACGCTCATGGGAAAACCCGGGCCAATGGCTCCAGAGGTCGGATTGATCGACGTTCGTGGCTCCATGATGGGGAACTGCTGATTACCCCAGTTGTAGGCCGAAATGGTCTGATCGCGAACAAACACCGATTCTCTCGGCAGCTTCTCGCGAATACAGTCCATCACCTGCGGCCAGTCCGAGCCCAATCGCCCCCTCATGGCCTGACGGATACCATCACCCGCGTGTAAAATCTTGTCTGAGAACTGAGCGTCGTTGGCCTGCAACTCGGGAAGACGTTGATTGATACCGAGCAATGCCATGCGCGCATCCGCCACCAAGCCCACATGCGCTTGATGGGTTCGGCCAATCATATTGCTGTCGATATCGATGTGAACAAGCNTTCCTGGCGGCGTTTGCGCCGCAAACTGTCCATCTACGCCAACGGCAAACTTCGTCCCGATGGCCAGGGTGAGATCAGCATCGCCAATCGCTTTGTACATGCCCGCCGAATTGTAATAGTTACCAATGCATAGGGGATGATCTTCCGGCATGACGCCGCGACCATCCACGGTTGTCAGGACAGGAATCTGCAGCTGCTCCGCAAGCGCCTGCACCTCGGCATGGGCACCGGCTGCTATGGCTCCGCCACCCACCAGCAGAATGCGGCGACGGGATTGAGACAACGCGTCGACCACACGATCTAAGCCTTTTTCGTTCGGCACAAACTGAGCGTTACTCGGCAGCGTCAGCGTAATGGGCTGATTGCTGGCGTACTGAATGTCGATGGGAATCTCCAATGCACCCGGCGCGCCTCGCCCGGTATACATATCGTTGAGCACTGTCTGCAGGGCAGCCCCCAATTGCGATGGCGAGCGCGGACTCTCAACCCGGCGACAGACCGATGCGAGCATGGGCACCTGCTTTTCCGCCTCATGCACGTAGGCTAATCCCTTGCCATAGAAGGCCGTTTCGGCCTGACCGGTGATCACCAAAACACGGGAGGAGCCGTACTGGGCTTCATACAAACCGGTAACGGTATTGGATGTGCCCGGCCCGGTTGAGGCAATCATCACGCCCAGCTTGCCGCTGGCGCGTGCGTAGCCGTCTGCGGCGTGAGTGCCAGCTTGCTCATGCCGAACGTCGATAATCTGAGTTTTACCCAATCGATTAATGGCATCCAAAATCGGCATGTTGTGAATGCTCACAATGGCGAAGACATGCTCCACCTCCATCTGCGCTAATGCATCAGCAATCAGATCCGCGCCACTGAAATCTTCCATCAGAATCTCCTTAATGAGTTCGCAAAGATACCGATCTGGCAGAACTACCGTGATGCCAATTCGTTATAAAGTTAGGCCCGCGCAGACAGGAACACGCTTCGCGCGCGTTAACGGCCTTGCGCGCTGCTGATGACTCGCCAAATACGTTCAGACGTCAGCGGCATATCCAGTGCCGTAACCCCCAACTGCTTGAGCGCATCGATCGCTGCGATCACCACTGCCGATGGCGCAGCACAGGCGCCGCCTTCGCCAATGCCCTTAACCCCCAGTTCGTTGTTGGGATCCAACACTTCGTGAAAGCTGACATCCATATCGGTGATGTGCGTCGCGCGAGGCATGGCATAGTCCATTAAACTGCCGCTGAGCAACTGGCCTTCATCGTCATAGATCGCGTTCTCCAGCAACGCCTGCCCGATCCCCATGGCCACCCCGCCATGCACCTGACCCGCGGCGAGCAGCGGATTGATCACACGCCCGCAATCGTCGACGGCAGTGTAGCGAACCACGTTCACCACCCCGGTTTCCGGGTCGATTTCCACTTCCGCGATGTGTGCACCGTTCGGGAACGTAAAGCCGCCACCGCGGTTGTAGCGCAGAGTCTTCGCCAGCTTGCGGCCACCAAACTGTGGCTGCTGTGACGCTTCCGCTACTTGTTGCAAAGAAACCTGTGCATCCGTGGTCTGGGCAGTAAAAAAACCATCCGCGTAATCCACTTGTTCAACCGCGGTTTGAATCATTTCTGCGGCGATGGTTTTGGCCTCATCCACCAGGGCCAAGCCCGNACGTTTCACCGCAACACCGCCCATCTGAGATGAACGCGACCCGCCTGTGCCACCACCGAAGGCAACAACTTCGGTATCGCCTTGAATGATGTTGATGTCTTCAAATTCGACGCCCAATGTGTCGCTGAGAATTTGCGCATAGGTTGTTCGATGGCCCTGGCCGTGGGAGAACGTGCCCACCACCACGTCGATGCGACCGTCCTCGCTAACACTGATCGCCGCCTCTTCTTCTGGGCCTCCGCCACTGGATTCCACATAAAACCCAACACCTCGACCACGCAGCAAGCCCTTGGCAGCGCTGGCTTCTGCGCGCTTGGCAAAACCCGCCCAATCGCTGCGCTGCAACGCCATATCCAGAGTAGCGCTAAATTCTCCGCTGCTGACCGTGACGCCGGAGGGCAGTTGATAAGGCATATCAGACGGCGCAATAAAATTGTGTTTGCGCAGCGCTATGGCGTCCATGTCCATCTGCTGGGCAGCTGCGTCAAACAGACGCTCCATGACATAACACGCTTCAGGCCGACCAGCGCCACGATAGGCGCCAACAGGCATGGTATTCGTGAACACGCATCGCACAGACTGATGCAGGCTGGGAATCCGGTACACCGAACCGACAATACGGCCGCCGGCCATGGTCGGCACAAACGGACCTGCGTTAGAGCAATAGGCACCCAGGTTTGCCGTGGTTTCTACCCGCACACCCAAAACAGTGCCCTGAGCATCGAAACTGGCCGTCACTTCCGTGAGATTGTCGCGCCCGTGATTATCGCTGAGAAACATTTCCGAGCGATCGCCGGTGTATTTTATTGGGCGACCTAGAGCCATGGCAGCAAAGGCTGCCACGCAGACTTCTGAATGCACTTCGCCGCGCACCCCGAAACCACCCCCGGTATCCGGCGAAACCACACGGATCTGAGCCGACGGCATGGAAAAAATATTTGCCAAAACAGCGCGTTGACCTAGGGCACCCTGACTTGGGTTGTAGAGGGTAAAACCGTCGTCTGTCGGTTCCACCAGCGTGGCACGCGGCTCCAGCGGACTGGGTACGACTCGATTGTTGACCAATTTAACACGGACCACATGCGCCGCCGACGCCAGCGACTGATCCACATCCGCGGCGGAGCCTTGTTCAAAGTGCACACACAAATTATCCGGCTGCCCCTCGTGCATGGGCTGGGTGTCTGGGTCCAGCGCCTTAGCAGGATCGCTGCAAGCGGGTAAATCGGCGACGCTAAGCTCAATGGCTTCGACAGCATCCAGCGCTTGTTCCGGCGTCTGAGCGATAACCGCCGCAATCGCCTGACCCACAAAGAGCACACGATGCTCAGCCAAAATCGGCCGATGGGGGATAAAGGCGGGATCGCCTTGCGCGTTTTTGAGCAGCGCACGACAGGGTAGGCCACCGAGTTCCTGCAAATCCTCAGCCGTATATACCGCCTCAACCCCAGGCCGGCTCAGCGCCGCACTGACGTCGAGCTCCGTAATATGTCCGTGAGCATAAGGCGACCGCAGAATACGTATGTACAGCTGATTGGGTCGATTGATGTCGTCCGTGTATTGACCACCACCGGTAATCAGACGCGGATCTTCACTGCGCGGCACGCTCTGACCAATACCAAACTTCACAACTAACGACTCTCCAGCACTGCGATTGTATGTTTCTAGAGCTAACTAGGATGCGACTTCGGAAACCACCGGGTTGCTCAACGTACCAATGGGTTTGACTTCCACTTCGATCAAATCGCCTTCATCCATAAAGACTGGCGGCTTGCGGGCGGCCCCTACGCCACCCGGTGTGCCGGTTACTAACACGTCGCCGGGCTGCAGCTCCACAAAGGTGGAACAGTACTCCAGAATCTCAGCAAATCCGTGAACGAGCAAATCCGAAGTCGCGTTCTGCATCACCTCGCCGTTGAGACGGGTGGTGATCTCCATGGCATCCAAATCACCAATCTCATCGACCGTCATCATCCACGGCCCAAACCCGCCGGTGCTGGCAAAATTCTTGCCCGGCGTAAACTGACTGGTCTGGCGCTGATAGTCACGCACACTGCCGTCGTTATAAATGGAAAATCCTGCGACATGAGACATGGCGTCGGCGGGCTTGATACGCCGGCCCGCCCTACCAATGATCAGCGCAATCTCGCCTTCAAAATCTAAAGACGTCGACTCCAGCGGTCGGATCATGGGCGCGTTATGACCCATTTGTGCATCGGCAAACCGCACAAAAATTGTTGGATAACCTTCGCCACCACGACCGGTTTCTTCCTGATGAGCCTTGTAGTTCAAACCCACACACATGATTTTCGCGGGATCTGTAATCGTGGGCAGATAATCAATATCTGGCAGTGACACATCGGCTTGATCGCCACAACTGCCGGTCAGATGCGTCAACGCATCTGCGGCGATGGCTTCGCGCAGAGAAACGAACTCACTGCGCGCGCCAGCGTCAACGACGCCCTCGCTACCATCACTATCTACAACCACATAACCAAACGTTTCATTGCCATCGCGTAAAAATGAAAGCCAACGCATCGTCGAATCCTTTTTCAGTCAGGTTGTTAGTCGAAAATGATAACGCTGCGGGCGATTTCACCGGTTTCCAGCGCCGCCATACCTTCATTGATGTCGGCCAGCGCAATTCGATTGGATATCATATCGTCAAGATGCAGTTTGCCTTGCAGGTAAAAATCGACGAAACGCGGCATATCCACGCGGAAGCGGTTAGAGCCCATCATCGAACCCTGAATTTTCTTCTCGGACAAGAAATCCACGCCGTGTAGGGAGACCATTTGCCCGGGAGGGATCATGCCAATCACGGTGGCGGTGCCACCGGCTCGCAACATCCGAAACGCCTCTTCCGCTGTCGCTTTCAAGCCGATTGCCTCGAAGGAATAGTGCACTCCGCCGCCGGTCATCTCTTTCACCTTTTCGACGGCCTCGCCGTCACTGGCGTCCACCAGATCCGTAGCCCCGAATTTACGCGCAAGCTCCAGCTTTGAAGGCACCATGTCCACCGCAATAATGCGAGAAGCACCGGCCAGTGCAGCGCCATTGATTGCAGACAAACCTATGCCACCGCAGCCAATCACTGCCACAGTGGATCCCGGCTCCACGGCTGCGGTATGAATCACCGCACCGATACCGGTGGTGACACCGCAGCCAATCAAGGCCGCACGATCCATGGGCATGTCTTCACGCACTTTCACCAGCGCGTGTTCATGCACCAGCATCATTTCCGCAAACGAGCCCAACTGAGCAAACGGCGTTAACGGCTGTTCACTCTGGCTCAGGCGAGGTTCCTCATCCTTGGTGCGATTGGTTTCGGGTTCTTGGCAGAGAGACAGGTGGCCCGTTAAGCACTGCTCACAATGACCGCAAAAGACCGACAAACAAGTAATCACATGGTCGCCCGGCTTGACGTAGTGCACGTCGCTACCAACCTGCTCAACGATACCCGCACTCTCATGACCCAAAACCATGGGTAACTTGCCAGGGTAGCTGCCATTGAAAAAGTGCATATCACTGTGACAGATGCCCGCTGCCTGCGTCCGTATCAAAACCTCTCTCGGACCGGGCTTGGAAACCGTTACGTCTTCGATTTCCATAGGCACATTCACTTCACGAAATACCGCTGCTTTCATGTCGACTCCCCAACATTCAATTGACCTTTGAGTGTGCCATAGGCATTGGGGCAAAAGAATAAGCAATCGGCAGTTGAACAGCCGGAAACCTTACGTTGCCGCTGAGAGGGTCTTGCAGCGTTGCTTGCAAAATCCAAAAAGGATTCTTTGGCATCCGGTGCTAGGACAGACCGCCCAAATCCGCCGCCACAATGGCCTGAGCCGCGGCAATGGCCGCGCGCATACCTGTGGCATCAGCAATACCCTTACCCGCAATATCGAAGGCTGTGCCGTGATCTACCGACGTGCGCACCATCGGAACACCCAGTGTCGCTGTCGTGGATTCGTGGAAATTGTGAACCTTGATCGCGATATGTCCTTGGTCGTGATACAGGGCGAGCACCACATCAAATTCGCCGGCAATGGCTCGGTTAAAGACCGAATCAGCCGGGAGCGGGCCCGTGGCCTGAATTCCGTCTTGCCGGGCCTGATTCACCGCCGGCAACAGTTCCTCGATTTCTTCCCGACCTAACAGCCCGCCTTCTCCACCGTGCGGATTCAGGGCCGCCACGGCAATACGCGGGTTGTGCAGCCCCCACTGACTTAGGGTTTGGTGGATCAAGTGCAGTTTGCCCAATACCTGCTCAGCGGTGACAAAACGCACGGCTTCGGCCAAGGATTTGTGGGTCGACAGGTGCACTACCCGCAAACCCGGGGTCATCAACATGGTAGCTGTTTGGCTGACTCCGGCGAGGCGCGCCAAGATTTCTTGATGACCAATATCGTTCACATAGCCTGCGGCGTGAATGGCTTCCTTGTTGATCGGCGCGGTAACCATTGCCGCCAACTCTCCCTGCAAACAGCGGGTTGCTGCCCATTCCACGGCCTGCACCGCTAGCTCACCGCAATGAGCCTGCACTTGGCCAAAACGAAAATCCTCGGGCTCTGGAATGCCAAGATCGAGCAAATTCCACCCGGATTCCGCATCCGCCGGAGCATCAATGAGCTTCAATGCCGGCAAGGGCATCCCTATACAGGCTGCGCCTTTTTCCAAAGCCCAACGGGTGCCGACCAAGATCCATCGGGTCTCGGACTGCGGGTGTACATCGTGCTGATCGGTTGTCGATGCCAACGTGCGCGCCAGAATTTCCGGCCCGACACCGGCGGGATCGCCCATGGTGATCGCGATCGGCAGTGATGAATGCTGGGCTGTTGTTGACATGGTCGCCTTGCCGTTGAAGAAACGGTTTCTAATGTCGCACTGAATGCTTGGTTCGCCAAGCCATCATTACTCGCGGATGTTTCCCTAGAAGCCGGTACGAGCTAATTGGAAAATTTCGATTACCAAAAGTTAACAATTTGGTTGATTTTTATATCTGTATATTTATACAGTAGTGCGCCTAGCAGGATTCCTCAAACAGGCGCTTAACCATGCAATCTCTCCGTGATTTGATCGACAGTTTTAACCTCTATGCCGTCTGCGAGTCCTGTCAGCGGCAGACCAAGCTGAACGTACAAAAACTCATCAAACACTTGGGCGCAGAAACCCAAGTACACAAAATGCGTTCGAAATTGCGCTGCCGGGTTTGCGGTACGCGCACCGAAGATTTACGCATTGTCTATGTCGGGCAGAAAGACCAAGAAGCCATTTTCCAGTACCGGCGCTAAAGAGCCGCTGAGCGGCTAGAGCATCTCAGTATCGACCAAGGTCAGGCCAAAGCCTTCCACGCCCACATAGTCGACCGAACGACCGGCGATCAGTCGAATCTTGCTCAGCCCCAGATCCCGCAAAATTTGCGCCCCGACACCGACTTCAAGCCACTGACTGCGTCGTTCGTCTTCTCTACTTTGGGATTCAAAATCTTCCAGCGGAACACCAACAAAGCCCGTTCGCAGATAGATCAGTACGCCGCCGCCCAACGCCTCGATACGCTTCATGGCCGTATTAAGCAGGCTGTCCGCATGCTCGTCGGTTTGGGCACCGAACAGATCTTCCACCAGCTTTTCGCGGTGAATCCGCACAGGCACAGACTCCATGGCATGGATGTCGCCAAACACCAAGGCGATATGCTCTGCATCCTCAAACTTGGTTTTATAACCGTAAGCTTGGGCGTCACCAATGGCCGTGGCGATAGCAAATTCGTAGCTGCGCTGTACCAATTGCTCGCGCTGCTGACGGTAAGCAATCAAATCCGCAATGGTGATGATTTTCAGATTGTGTTCGCGGGAAAAAGCCATGAGATCGGGCATCCGCTGCACGGTGCCATCGTCGTTGACCAGCTCGGCCAACAAACCCACAGGCGGCAGGCCCGCAAGCGTCGCCAAGTCGGTTCCCGCCTCGGTGTGACCCGAGCGCACCAGCACACCACCTTGTCGCGCAACTAGGGGAAAAATATGCCCGGGGCGAACGAAATCATCTGCCGTTACATTGCTATTGGTTAGCGCCTGAGTGGTCGCTGCCCGTTCTTCTGCCGAGATACCCGTCGTCAGGCCTTCTTTGTAGTCAATCGAGACCGTGAACGCCGTGCTCATCGGGGCATCATTACGCGACACCATGGGATCAAGATGCAGCTTCACTGCCTGTTCCTGAAGAATCGGGGTGCACAAAATGCCGCTGGTGTGACGAATCATGAACGCGACGGCTTCAGGCGTCGCCTTGCTTGCGGCCATGATCAGATCGCCCTCGTTTTCACGATCATCGTCGTCGACGACCATGATCATTTCACCCTGTCGTATCGCCGTCAGGGCCTCTTCAATGGTGTTGAAGACATTCGGGTTGTTTTCGTCGCTCATGAAATCGTCGCTCAGTCCAAAACGGAGCAAAAGCCTAGCACAGCCATATATGTGCAAACAGTGAAGGCCAACCTGTGCTGACAGAGTCTGTCTGTTCGCTTAACCCTCGTCCTCAATCGCAAACGCCACCACATAGTCCGAACTGCCGCCCACAGGCGAACGGGTATCGCCTCCTGCCGCAATGACCACAAACTGACGCACCCTACCTTGCTCATCCTTCACTGAGTAGCTCATGGGCGTGGCTGCACCAGGTGCCGGTAACGCGTGCTTCCAGAGCAGCTCGCCGTTGTCCACATCGTAGGCCCGCAGCGAACTGTCAAAAAGAGAGCCGAGGAAAAAAAGGCCCGTCGACGTCAACAGGGGGCCACCCATCTGGGGCAGTCCCACATTGAACAAACCGTTGAGAAAGCCAGGATATTGTCCGTGGGGTTGCCGCCACATCTGCTTTCGCTGATTTAAATCAATCACCAGCACCTCGCCCAGCGGAAACCCCGCACAGGGCACAATGCCTAGGTACGGGTCAAACATTGGATGGCGCGCCATGGAGTAGGCTGTGCCCGTCTGCACACCGACCTCGACATCTGACGCTATTTCGAAAAAATCCCGGAAGGCGAAATAGGCTTCACGACGCTCGTCCAAGGGCAACTGCGTATCGTTCATTGTGCGAATCAACGCCGGTGGTGCCTTGGCTTGATCCAGCAGCTTGGTACGAAATGCCAGGCTGTTCGCATGCACCGCAATCAAACCGCGCTGGGCGTCTACCGCCACACCGCCCCAATTCGTCGCGCCCATATTGCTCGGCAGACCAATGGTCCACTGTTCGGTAATTGGTGTATACACGTCGCCAATCTGAGATTCTTCCTCGTAGCGACTGCACAGCCCGAGAGGCGATTGACCCGCAACGTAGCCACGAGACACCTGAAAGGCTTCCGGCGGAAACGGCTGAGTGGGCGACAGCTGATCCTTTAGCGGACCATAACGCGGCACCTGCCGCTGCTCCACATCGATCAAAGGCTCGCCGGTTTCGCGATTGAGCACAAAAATAAAACCCATCTTAGTGCTCTGAATCAGCGCCGGTACCTGCTCTCCATCGAGTTCTAAATCCACTACCGACGGTATCGACGGCACATCAAAATCCCAAAAATCCCGTTCGACGGTCTTAAAGTGCCACAGCAGGTCGCCGGTACTGCCCCGCAACGCGATCACCGACGAACCGTAATAGGCCATATCAGGGCCTTCATTACGGAAATAATCCGGTGCCGGATTACCCGTGGGCAAAAACACCATGTCTCGCTGCTGATCCACTGCAAAGCCCGCCCAAACATTGGGCGTGCCCAGGGCGTATCCGGCATCGCTGACCAACCCTGTCGTGTAATCGAAATCGGGCGGAGCCAGATCAAAAGCCCACACCAGTTCACCCGTGCGCACATCAAAACCCCGGACCACACCACTGGGTGCATCTATCCGCATATTGTCCGACACAGCGGAACCCACCACGACCACATCACCCACAACAGCCGGCGGCGATGTCACCTGGTATTCCTGCGACCACAACAGCTTGCCTATGCCGGCAACCAGATTAATCTCGCCGCCGTCACCAAAGTCCGAGCACACGGCACCACTTTGTCCGTCCAAGGCAATCAGACGCGCATCGTTGGTACCAAGAAACAAACGGCTCGTGCAGCCTCCCTTGGGCGTTGACTGGGTTTTCGCCGTATCGCCGCTACTCGACCACTGCGCCAAGGCCCGGCAGTTCGCCTGATTGGGATAGGGTCCCTCGCCGACTTCGGCGTCATAGTTCCAAACCACAGCGCCGGTGAGGGGGTCCAGTGCCGACACCTTGTTGAACGGGCTGCAAACAATCAGCAGGCCGTTGGCCAGTATGGGGGTGTTTTGAAAAATTGAGTTCGCGTCACCGGTACGGAAAGACCAGGCAGGCTTCAGCCGATCAATATTGCTCGATGAAATCAAGGCGGCGTCGGTAAACCGTGCACTGCCGGCACCCGCGTAGCTAGGCCACGGCGTGGTTTGGCGAGGCGAGGCTGACGCGTTGGTATCGGCCTGAAACTTCGCAAAGTCCGCGCTGCTGCAACTGCCTAAGAGCGCGGCGAAGACCAGCAACAAAAACGCAGTACTAGGCACACGGCAGACAACTCGATCGGACATGGACTTCCCCACAAAAAGCGCACATTGGTCCCACATGACGCAAGCCAACGTATCGGTAACAGCGCCTTCGATTCTGGTACAAGACACGACCACAGACAATGGCGGATGACGCGTATCCACACAAAGCCGCTTCAGCATGCGGTAGGTATCGCAGAGTTTTGGTTAAACGAGCAGGCGTCCGAGAATGGCCGAAGATCGAGAATATGGCGCACCCGGCAGGACTCGAACCTGCAACCCCCAGGTTCGAAGCCTGGTATTCTATCCAGTTGAACTACAGGTGCGCTGTCTCGCGTGAAGACTCACTCGAGGGGGCGGAATGTTGCACCAGCCTCGATGCACACGCAAGGGCACGGCAGCAATTCCTCTCTGTTTTACTAACTTCGTAACAAACGACCGGGTACCGCCCCGCTATGTTCGTTATTCGTCAGCAAGATCTCTCCATTCACTACGGTATTGAGAATACCGTCCGCCGTCTGCTTCAGACGCTTTGCACCTGCGGGCAAATCGTGCACGACATCGGGCATACGCGCGCCAATGGTGTCTGCGTCAAACACCACAAAGTCCGCTGCCATACCTTCGCGTATCAATCCGCGGTCGTGGAGTCCCCACATGGTTGCTGTGTTGTAGGTGATTTGCTTCACCGCCTCTTCCAGCGTCATGGCCTGTTTTTCTCGCACCCAGTAGCTCAACAAATGCGTCTGCAGGGACGAATCCATAATCTGCGACACATGGGCCCCAGAATCCGAGAAGGTAATTACCGAACGCGGATGCTTCATCATATCCAACACTTGGGATTGATCTTCGTTGGCAATCGGCTGACGGAAGAACATTTTCAGATCACGCTCCAGCGCCATGTCGATCATCAGTTCCACCGGATGCACGCCCTTGGCGCGTGCCAGCTCTGCCATGGATGGCTTGTCGTAAACCATGTCATCCATCGGATAGATGTAATCCCACTCCGGCGGCCGCGCCTCGGCACCCACCACTCGCGGCCCGGTATATTCTCGGCTGGCCACCTCAATCAGCTTGGCCTTGATTTCAGGATTACGCATTTTGGCGGCCTGTTCCGCCAGCGGTAACTGGCGAAAATCTGACCAGTATTCCCAAGTATCGAACGGTGTATTGCTTTCGAAAGACAACAGACTCGACAGTGCGCGACTGTGCACTTGGGCAAACATTCGTCCGCCTGCCGCCGCCGTTTCATCCAGCAAATCAAAGTAAGGACGCCACAAATCCGGCGCGGCGCGTACGCTGAACATGCCCCACGTTTGGGGCACACCGGATTCTACGGCTAAATCTCTCAGTCGCCCGTGATACTCGGCAATGCGGGCCGGATCGCGGCCCGGTGCCTCGCCCGCGATTTCAAACAACCCCTTACCGGTTTCGCCTACTGCGTTCACGATGGCACGCACCTCGTCCCACTCGGCGATACGGCTGGCCACAGGGCGATCATCTGCCGTCAGGTGGTTGAAGGTACGAGAAGTTGAAAACCCGATAGCACCCGCCTGCATAGCCTGTTTCACCAGATGCTGCATTTTCCGCACATCATCCTCGCCCGCGGCATCGGAGAAAGCGCGTTCGCCCATGACGTAGGTACGCAGTGCCGAGTGGCCAATGTAACCGGCGTAATTGATGCCCTTGGGTAATTCATCAATGACATCCAAAAATTCCGGGAAGGTCTCCCAGCGCCAATCAATGCCCTCCAGCATCGCCTCTCTCGACAGGTCTTCCGCGCGTTCTAGATTGCGAAAAACCATGTCCGCATCTTCTTGCTTACACGGTGCTAGGGTAAAGCCACAGTTGCCCATCACCACGCTGGTGACACCGTGATAAGACGAACAGGAGCCAATCGGGTCCCAGAAAATCTGGGCGTCCATATGCGTGTGGCCATCGACGAAACCCGGCGAAACAATATGCCCCTCAGCATCAATGGTTTGTTTCGCTCTTTCGTTAATCCGCCCAATCGCGGCAATTTTGCCGCCGCTGACCCCCACGTCGGCTCGATAACCGGGATTGCCTGAACCGTCCACAACGGTTCCATTTTTGATCAGTAAGTCGTAAGTCATGTCCTCTCCCTCATGCGCAAACACCAACCCAACACCATGTTAGCATGGCGAATTCTGGCTCTGGCTTAAAACAACAACATGCAATACACCGACAACTCGCCCAGACTCGCCTTTAAAGTACATCCCGGCACCGGACCCTATCTACTCATGGTGCACGGTTTTTTATCCTCTAAAGCCCAGTGGCTCGCAAACCTTGCTGCCCTCGGCAGCGTTTGCCGACCCGTGACAGCAGAGCTTTGGGGGCATGGCAGTTCACCAGCTCCGGCTGATACCTCTCTTTATGCACCAGAGGCGTATCTGGCGCAATTCGAGCAAATCCGCGGACAACTGGGTATCGACCGCTGGTTTGTGTGCGGGTACTCCCTAGGTGCCGGTCTGACCATTCGCTACGCTCATGATTTTGCGCAACATGTGTACGCGCACATTTTCACCAACTCCAACTCGGCTTTAGCCGATGCCACGCAAATTCAGGAGTGGCGGGACACCGCCCCCAAGTCCGCCCGAAACATCCGCCAAGGCGGACTGACCGCTATAGACCGCATACCCGTGCACCCTCGCCGCGCGCGAAATTTGCCGGCGGTGGTGAAAGAGCAACTCATGGAAGACTGCGCCAACATAAAACCGGAGGGAGTCGCCAATACGCTGGAATTCACCAACCCGTTCACCAGCATTCGACACTTAGCGGCGACGAACCCAAGACCTGCGCTGCTGTGTTATGGCGTGAAGGAGCGGCGTTTTGCTGACAACAAGACGTGGGCCGAAAAGCATATGGCCAACCTGTCTATCGTAGAAATTGACGCCGGACATGGGGTCAACATGGATGGCGCCGAGGCATTTGACCGGCATGTCTGCAACTTCATACGCCAACACACCCAAGGCTAGAGACGACCAAGGCAAAAGAAACGGGAGAACACCATGCCAAAGCAACCCAATCGCCCAAGACGCAGCACATTGTCAGTGCCCGGCAGTTCCCCAAAAATGATCGCTAAGGCCGCCACCTTGCCCGTAGACCAAGTGCTTCTCGACTTAGAGGACGCGGTCGCAGTGGATGCCAAGATCGACGCACGTGCCACGGTGATCGAGGCGCTGAACCAACAACGCTGGACAGCGCATACCGTCAGCCTGCGCATCAACGACGTAGAAACCCAGTGGTGCCATGACGACATCATCGATGTCGTTACCCAGGCCGGAGAACATTTAGACACCATCATTCTGACGAAGGCGAAATCCATCGGCGACGTTCGCTTTGTGCATCTGCTGCTGGATCAACTGGAGCGCAAGCTGGGCCTGGGCAAACGCATCGGCATCGAGTGTTTGATCGAAGAGGTCGACGGGTTGATGCGGGCTGAAGAGATCGCCGCTTGTTCCGATCGCATCGAGACCCTGATCTTTGGCGTCGGCGATTATGCCGCCAGCCAGCAAATGCAGTTGGCTTCAGTGGGCAGCACCGAGGGCTATGCTGGCGACCTTTGGCACTACCCGCGTTTCAAGATGACCATTGCGTGTCGAGCCAATGGTATCGATCCCATTGATGGCCCTCTGGCCGACTTTAACGATACCGACACCTTGGTACTCGAAGCGCAGCGCGCTCAAATCTTAGGTATGTCTGGGAAGTGGGCCATACATCCATCACAAGTTGACCCCATTCAACGCGTCTTCACACCGTCTCCTGAACGTATTGCGGTGGCACGCAAACAAAAAGCCGCCTACCAACAGGCGCAGCAGGACGGGCGGGGCGCGATCAGCGTGGATGGCGTGATGGTGGACGCCGCCAGCATTCGGATCACTCAGAGCTTGCTCGATCGAGCGGACCTACTGGGCCTGTAACTTGAGCGCTGGCCAGATCTCTACCGCCTCCTTGATGCAACAGATACGGCGCTGCACCGAGTGCGCCGAACACCTGCCACTGGAGCCCAGACCGGTGTTTCAATTTGGTGCCGACGCGCCGATTTTGCTCGTCAGTCAGGCCCCGGGTACGGCAGCCCACCGAAGTGGTATGCCCTTTGATGACCCAAGCGGCGACCGGTTGCGCAGATGGCTGGGCGTAAGCCCAGACAGCTTTTACAACACCAATCACTTCTCGCTTCTGCCCATGGGGTTTTGTTATCCGGGAAAGGGCAACGGCGGCGATTTACCCCCGCGACCCGAATGCGCAAAGCGCTGGCGAAACGAGCTACTGGGCAGACTCAACAACGTGCAACTCACGCTACTCGTAGGAGCCCACGCCGCGAATTGGCATATGAACAAACCAAAAGCGACCTTGGGAAATCTGGTCGAACGTTGGCAAAGCCGCTGGCCGGATACCGTCGTGTTACCGCACCCGAGCCCGCGCAACACCTATTGGATCAATCAGCGTCCTTGGATCGAAGACACCATCGTGCCCGCAGTGCAAGAGCGGGTAGCCCAACTGCTCGGCAGCACGATTGGCTAAGACTGCGGAGCCGCGCGCATAAAGGTGTTGAGATCAAAATAGTCCCGCCACTCTTTGATTTTCCCGCCGGTCATTTCGAACACACCCAAGCAGGGTAAATCCACGCCACCTGATGCAAATGCAGTGCGATCCACACGTTCGCAAAACACGACATCGTCCTGCGCGACCAGGTGCAGTATTTCCCAATCGGTCGATGACCAGTTGGCGATAAAGCCCGCGATAAACTTCTGCACGTTATCTCGTCCCCTTACCGGCTGGGTCGGCATATTGTAGTAACAGCCATCAGCAGTGAAATAACTGGCGAGCTCTTCGGGGTCCAATCGCGACCAAGCGCCAATAAAGTCTCGGATGACCTGCGCGTTATTTGTCATGCGTTACTCCTTCGTTGGTTGCGCTCAATAAGAGCGCGGTAGGTCCAGAACATGCTCAGACACGAAATTGCAGATCATCTCCTGGGAAATGGGTGCGATGCGCATCAGCCGCGCTTCGCGCCAGTAGCGTTCCACGTGGTATTCCTTGGCATAACCAAAACCGCCATGGGTCTGCATCGCTTGATCCGCCGCCTGGAAGCCTGCATCAGCAGCCAACCACTTAGCCATATTCGCTTCCGCACCACAGGGTATGCCGTTATCCAGCATCCAAGCCGCTTTGCGAATCATCAGTTCTGCCGCATCCAACCGCATTTTTGCTTCAGCCAAAGGAAACGCTACTCCTTGGTTTTTGCCAATCGGTCGGCCAAACACCACGCGCTCATTGGCGTAGCCGACGGCGCGGCGCAAAGCCGCCTTACCGATACCCAGCGCTTCCGCTGCAATTAATATGCGTTCAGCGTTTAGCCCTGAAATCAGATACTGGAAGCCCTTACCCTCTTCGCCAACCCGATCCGTTATGTTCACAGGCAAATCGTCATAGACAACTTCGCAGGTTGCGACGGCATTCCGACCGACCTTATCGATGGGTGAGATGGTGACTTCGTCCCGCTGTAACTCGGCGAGCAGCAAGGTCATGCCATCGGTGCGACGCTCCACTTCGTCGCGTGGTGTGGTGCGAGTCAGCAGTAAAACCCGTTCAGACTGTAACGCCTTCGTAGTCCAAACCTTACGCCCACGCACGATGTAGTGATCGCCCTCTTTACGAGCGGCGGTTTTGATCGAGGTGGTGTCTGTACCAGCATCTGGTTCGGTCACACCGAAAGCCACATGCAGTTCGCCCCGAGCAACCGCAGGCAGATATTTCTGCTTCATTTCCTCCGAGCCGTATTTGACGACAGGTTCCATGCCAAACATAGACAGGTGCAAGGGAGTTGCCCCGTTCATCGCAGCACCCGAGGCAGCAACCTCTTCCAGAACAATACTGGCTTCAGTGATGCCGCGGCCGCTTCCGCCATACGCTTCGGGTATCGCGATACCGATCCAACCCGCTTCCGACATGGTGTTGTAAAAGTCCCAAGGGAATTCGTGATCCGCGTCCTTTTGCGCCCAATATTCATCAGAGAAATTTTCGCAAACCTTGCTGACGGCATCGCGAATCAGGTCTTGTTCTTCGGTGAGTGAAAAATCCATTGGTCCCCTCTATTTGTCCGCTCAAGCGTTCTGCAGTATAGATGACTCATACGTTACCACCGACAGCAGAGGAATCCATGGCATCTGAACACGAGCTGACTCTTCAAACCGACCGCATGCAAGCCAACATCGAAGATGGCATCGGCTGGATGGTGTTCAACAATCCTGCGCGTCACAACGCCCTATCGCTGGAAATGTGGGAGGGCATCGGTGATATCTTGGAACACTTCGCCAGCAACGACGATGTGCGCGTCATTGTCATGCGTGGCGCGGGCGGTAAGTCCTTCGTATCCGGTGCCGATATTTCGGAATTCGATCAATCACGAGCAAATGCGGAACAGCGCGCAAGCTACGGGGTGATCGCAGGACGGGCAACTCATTGGCTGGCAAAAATCGAAAAGCCGCTGATTGGCCTGATCGAGGGGTATTGCATCGGCGGTGGGCTGGCAACCGCGCTATCGGCCGACGTGCGTTTCGCCACGCCAGACTCACGTTTTGGCATACCCGCAGCGAAGCTGGGTCTCGGTTACGAATACGAAGGCCTGGCCAAACTCGCTCGTTTGGTCGGCCCAAGCCGAGCTCGAGACATCATGTTTTCCGCTCGGTTCATGCCCGCCAGAGAAGCCTACGAGATGGGTCTGATTAACTTCATTCACGAGCGAGACGCCATCGAAAGCGCGTGTATCGATTACGCCAAAATCATCGCCAACAACGCGCCGCTGACGGTGAAAGCGGCCAAGGCCGCGGTCAACGCATGGGAACGGGGCAGCCGCGATGATGAAGTCGAGGCAGTTCGAGCCATGGTCGATGACTGCTTCAACAGTGAGGACTACCGTGAAGGGCGCAAGGCGTTTGCCAACAAACGCACACCTGAATTCAAAAACCGGTAATCAACACCCTTCTCCATCTGATTTGCCGCCGCATCTGCTAAGATCGCGGTTTGCCCAATTGAGAAGAAACGCCATGAACCCAGCCGTCACAGCATGCGTCATCGTCATCGGAAACGAAATTCTCTCAGGCCGCACTCAGGACATAAACTTGAACCATATCGCCACCACCTTGGGTGACTGGGGCATTCAAGTTCACCACGCACGGGTGATCCCAGACGACGAAGCGATCATCGTTACGACCATTAACGAGGTGCGAGCAGCCTACGACTACGTGTTCACTACCGGTGGCATTGGCCCGACCCACGACGACATTACCGCGGTATGTATCGCCAAAGCGTTTGCTGTACCGGTTATTCAGCACCCGGAAATCGCCGAGCGAATCCGCCAGCGTCCAGCGCCCGAAGATATCATGGCTTCGCGTCTGTTGATGGCACGGGTCCCCGAAGGCGCATCGCTGATCGAGAATCCCAGTGGCGGGCCTCAAGGGTTCGTCATGGAGAACGTTTACGTCATGGCAGGCATTCCTCGAGTCATGCAGGACATGCTCTCAACCCTTGAAGGCAAGCTGCGCAGTGGTTTTGTCATACGCAGCCATACCGTCCGCGCATACACGGGTGAGAGTTCCATTGCTGATGCGCTGGCACAGATCCAACAGGATCAACCCGACGCGGACATCGGCAGCTATCCGTTTTTGCGTGATGACCGCTACGGCACTCATCTGGTGATTCGCGGTGCAGACACCGAGTTGCTCGCTCAAATTGCAGCCCGGGTCATGGACGCGGTGCGCGCTATTGGCGAAGAGCCGGAGGATCTGGGCTTGGACGCTGACGCGAAGGCTTGAGTCTCACGATGCGCTGTAAAACGGGATGCCGACAGATGATCACGCTGGCCAGCCTGCTGCTGGCGCTGATGACGGCAAACCTGCAAGCCCACGTTTCTGTCGCGCACCACACCAGCGATCCATCCACGTTGTACAGCAGCGGAACGCAGCCAAATCGCGTGGTGGCAGCACAAAGCGCATTGAGCAAATGCCAGCGCATCGCCCTAACGCAACTGACAAACGGCGTCTGCGAACTGATCTCGATGGACAGCATACCCATCGCCACCGCCCAGCAGCTGCTACCCCAAAAGGACGCTACCCCACTCTATTTGTGGCGCTTTCAAAACGGTGAGGCCACCGTATACCTTGCGGGAACCGTCCATATCCTGAAAGAAAGTCTGTATCCCCTACCCCAACAGTATGAGGATGCCTACCACGCCACCGAAAAACTGGTCTTCGAGGTGGATCTCAGTCGATATCACCCTGCCGAGGTTCAACAGAAAACCCTCGAATACGCCAAGCTATCGGAACGGTCGTTACGCCAAAGTCTGCCTGAAGACACCTATAGTCGACTTGTTCAGGCGGGCATGCTTTATGGCATGCCGGTAGGCCAACTGCAGGCGTTCAAACCCATGCTGGCCTTCCAGCAGCTCGGCGTACTGGGTCTAACCGCCATGGGATACGACCCAACCTTCGGCGTTGATCACTACTTCGGCCAACTCGGTCAACGCCAACCCGAGCAAATTTTGCAGCTGGAAACCTTGGATCTGCAGCTCAAGCTGCTGTTCAACCAGCCACTGAACGTGCAGGTGGCGGTACTGGAGCAGGCTTTGGATGAACTCGACGACTTGCAGGCAACAACCAGTGATCTGATACGAGCCTATTTCAACGGCGATGACGACGCCCTCAGTGCACTGCTAAAAAGCCAAGCAGGCGACAACCCCTTAACCAAGGCTTTCAATCAGCAGTTGATCGACCAACGCAATCGCAACATGACAAAAAAAGTGCGGGGATATCTGCAGACATCCGACAGCTACCTGGTGCTGGTTGGCGCTGCCCACTTAATCGGCCCCCAGGGGATGGTGGCCTTATTGTCCAGGGCAGGCTTCACTGGTGTTCGAATTCATTCAGATCAAACCATTCATGAGAGTNACCCCTAACACATGACACCCTTACAACCCTTTCGACCCGCGACAGGCCTAGCGAATCCAAACCTACAAACCATTGTCAGCAGCGTGGGCCGAAAATTCTTTAAGCCAGCGTGGCTTGCGGATTTTGAACGCCAATCCGAGCAGCGCGACATCCACGTGCAAGGCCAGCATCTCACTGCCCAATACGATCGCGCCAGTAACGCCAATGCCCCTCTGGTGATGATTATTCACGGCTGGCTTGGCAGCGCAGAATCAACCTACGTGGTTTCCGCCGCACATGCGTTGCATCAGGCCGGCTTTCATGTGGCCCGATTGACCCTGCGAGATCACGGCAATACCGCCAACCTCAACCAAGGGCTGTTTCATTCCGCCATGACCGACGAGGTCGTGGCAGCCGCGCAATTCGTGATGAACGACTTCAAACGCAGCGAGGCCGGCCTAATGGGCTTTTCCATGGGGGGTAATTTTGCGCTGAGACTGGCCGCCGCATTGCCCCAGCTGCGCACCTTGGCCATTTGTCCTGCCATCAGTCCTCAACATACGGTGAATCAAATTGGCGGCAGCGTGATTTACGAGCGCTATTTCATGGGCAAGTGGCGGACCCTTTGGGAGCAGAAACAGGCGGCATTCCCGGATCAGTACGATTTTTCGGCCATGAACGGCGTCAGCGACATTNAACGACTGACGGAATTTTTCATCGCNGACCACACCGACTTTGCGAGCATAGACGACTATTACGACGCCTACGATTTACGCGGTCACCGGCTGAACGGCGTTAATGCCACCATCCTAGCGGCTGTGGACGACCCCATCATTCCACCCCAGCACTATGACGCACTGCCGCCCTCGATCAACGTTGAGCTGACCGAACGCGGCGGTCATACCGCCTACATCAAGAGCTGGAAACTCGAAAGCTGGGTTGACGACTATGCTCAGGCTTTTTTTGCTGAACTCCTGAATTCATAAATATTCTTCGGATGAACGGGCAGCCTGTCACCGGTGCCTTCAGCGTATTCAGGTGTGAGTGGCCATCGGCGGCGCGCAGGCAGCAGATCGACCCAGCGTAAACTTTCGGGTTTCACCACGTAGCGGTTGGAAAGTCGGCTTTCACCTCGATAAACAATTTCATTGTTTTGCTCGTCGAGAAATTCTGCCCCGAGCTTAAGTGCGACGCGAATGCTCGCTTGGTTGGCCGGCTGAATAAACAGTTCGACCCGCTGCAGACCCAAAGACTTAAACGCCCAGTCCAAGGCTTGGGCAGCTNCCTGACTGCATACCCCCTGGCCCGTTGCACTATGCCTCACCCAATAACCCATACGACCAACCGGGGCTTCAAGAGNGGGCACTTGCACCTCAACGCTGCCTAGAATTTGCTGCTTGTCTTCCGCCAGCATCACCCACCGAAAAGCCCGACCTTGCTGCCAGAGGACCATACTTTCAGCCACCCAATCCCGAGCGTCACTGAGTACGTACCTTGGGGTACACCAGTCCAGCCAAGGGCCAATATGACCAACAGAATTGAGCACCGCATGCTGCAGTTCANCAGCATCGGAGGGTTTCGGGGGTCGAATATCCACTTGCATAAGAAGCACCTCAATAAGCACTCCCATTGCAAATCATTTAGGCCATGAACGCATAACCACTCATCGGAGAAACAGTACCCTTGATCGCTTACTCTCCTTGGGCGCNTCCCTCGTCGGCTTTTTGNCGAAAGAAGTAGGCGAGTATCACGAGCAACACTGCGATGCCGACGTAGTACTGAATCATGTAAGAGAAAATCGGCGACATACTTTGCAGACCGCCATCGGTCGCCTCACCACCCAGAAGGCCCGCCAGCACTCCGCCAATGGCCGAAGCCAAGAACCATAGACCGAACATTTGGCCCACGTAACGTTTCGGCGAGTAGCGCGAAAAGGCGGACAGCCCGATCGGCGACAGTGCCAGTTCCCCAAAGGTTTGCAGCAGGTAGGTGATCAGCAACCACTGAAGACCGATCGGCGCAGATTCAAGGGCCACGCCCACGGCAAGCAGCATGACTAAGAAGCTCAGCCCCATAAACACTAGGCCCAGCGCAAATTTCAGCGGCAGTGATGGGTCCAAATTACGCCGACCAAGGAAAGCCCAAAACGCAGCAAACAGCGGCGCAAACAGCACCACATAGATCGGATTAAAAAATTGAACCCAAGACACCGGCATGTCGAAGCCCATGAAATTCAAATCCGTGTAGTCGCGGGCAAACAGGTTCAGGGAGCCGCCGGATTGNTCGAACCCGGACCAGAAAGCCGCTGCGGCGATAAACAGCAAAAACAGCAGCAGGACATTTTTTCGCTCCGCCGCGCTGAGTCCGGCAAAGGCATAGAGGTAGAGGAAGTACAGGCCAGCGATCGTCGTCAAAAAATAAGCAAAGTTTTCAGCGAAGACGCTGGCCTTGACCTCGATGACACCCGAGCCGAACAACAGCACCACCACAGCCGTCAGCAAACCCACCAGCAGCGCCCAGCGGTTGAGCCGGCAGCGGCGTTCTTCCGGCATGGCGTTAGGCTCCAGACCCGCGTCGCCTAACAAGTGGCGCGAGCGCACGTATTGCAAAACCCCCAGGGTCATACCGACACCCGCTGCACCAAAGCCCCAGTGCCAACCCACTTTTTCGCCCAAATAACCACAAATACCGAAGCCCACCATGGACCCGATGTTGATCGACATATAAAAAATTGTGAAACCCGCGTCACGACGGGGATCGTCATCTGCGTAAAGCTTGCCGACGATGGTAGAAATATTGCTCTTCAGCAGACCCGTACCAATGGCCACCAAGCCCAGTCCAAGAAACAGGCTGGATTCAATGGGCACCGCCAACGTCAGGTGACCTAGAGCAATCACAACGGCGCCATAAAGCACTGCCCGTTGATGGCCTAACAGATTGTCGGCAAGCCAGCCCCCGGGAACCGCCAAGAAATAGACCATACCGACGTAAATACCGTAAATGGCTTGAGCCTCGAGTTGGCTCATACCGAGGCCGGCATTGGCAGTGGTAACTGCACCGGTCATATACAAGACCAGTAGCGCGCGCATACCGTAGTACGACATGCGCTCCCACATCTCCGTCAGAAAAAGGGTTCGAAGCCCCATCGGATGACCAAAAAAATCTGCATTGCTCGCGGTCATGAGTCGGTCCTCCGTTAGACGTGGTCGCATCAGGCAGTCGACCGTTGCTCGGCACGCGCCGCGGGCCAATCACCGGCCTTCAAAAGCATGGACGGTAATCGCTTACCCAAGATTGGTTCAAGCCATGCGGCGCCTTGCAACAACGGCTGCATGGCCAAATCGTGACGGACTTCGCTGCGATTGAGCATGTACACCAAGTCTTCCGTCGCAATATTGCCACTGGCGTTGGGCGCAAACGGGCANCCACCGATGCCGCCAATGCTGGCATCCAGAGTCGTCACACCGGCGAGCAGACTGCCAAATGCGTTGCCGATTCCCGTATTACGAGTGTCATGNAAGTGCGCTCGCATGGGCACATCACCCGCCAGTTTGCCCAGCGCCTCAAAGGTCTGTTGCACCTGCCAAGGGACACCGACGCCGATGGTATCGGCAAGGGCAATTTCTACGGGTCCGGCTTCCAACAAGGCATCGGCCGCCGCAAGCAGATTGGCCAAGGGCACCTCACCTTCAAANGGGCAGCCAAAGGCCACCGCCAAGGTCACTTGCACCGGAAAACCGGTNAGTTTGCCATCACGGATCACCTCGCGGGCCATGGCAACAGCATCCGCGACACTCTGGCCCTGATTGCGCTCGCCAAACGTGTTACTCACAGGCACCACCAGACCAGCCTCGTCCAGCGAGGTGTCACGCAAACGACGATAGCCCCGCTCGTTTAAGACCAAACCGGTATAGCGCACGTCGGAACGTTCCGGCAGGCCGGCGCACACGGCTTCTGCGTCGGCCATTTGCGGCACGCGCTGAGGGTGCACAAAACTGGTGACTTCGATGCGTCGACTGCCAGCAGCGAGCGCGTGATCGATGAGCCGCAGCTTATCTTCGGTGGATACCAAGACATCTTCATTTTGCAGCCCGTCTCGCGGGCTGACTTCCATCACGGTTACCGAGGTTGGCAGCATGTCGACTCCCTTTGCCTTGACTAGAAACCTTCGCGCAAACTCACGGTTTTGTTGAACACTGGGGTACCGTCTGTGCTGGCGACATCCTTGCAAAAATAACCCTGACGCTCGAACTGAAAACGCTCGGCCTCATGTTTCAGGATGGCAGGTTCTGCTACCGCCTCCAACACCGTCAAAGATTCTGTGTCGATGTCATCCAAAAAGGTTTGCGACGACGGGTTCGGCACTTTGAACAACCGGCCGTAGTCCATCACACGAACAGGCACACCCGCGTGGGCATCAACCCAATGCACCACGCCCTTAGGTTTGAGGCCTGAGGTATCTTGCCCGCTCTTAGAATCCGCAAAGTAGGTGCAGTTCAATTGCACAACATTGCCTTGATCGTCCTCGATCACCTCATCACAGCGGATTATGTATGCATATCGCAGGCGCACCATTTGGCCCGGAGACAGCCGTTTCCACTTGGCCGGCGGCTCCACCGCAAAATCATCTTGCTCGATAAAAATTTCCGTACTAAAGGGCAGTTCGCGACGGCCCAATGTGTCGTTCTGCGCATGCCAAGGCCCGTCTAGGGTTTCGCTACCCTCATAATTGGTCAACACCACCTTCAGCGGATTCAGCACCGCCATGCCCCGGGGCGCACTGGCCTCAAGGTCCTGACGAATACAAAAATCCAATAGGTTCATCTCAATCACATTGTCCTGCTTAGTCACACCAATACGCTGACAAAACTCTCGAATCGCACTGGCGGGCACTCCGCGGCGACGCAAACCCGCCAGCGTTGGCATGCGAGGATCGTCCCAACCGCTGACCAACTGCTCATCGACTAACCGGTGCAGCAGCCGTTTACTCATCACCGTGTACTCCAAACCCAAGCGCGAAAATTCGATCTGAGGCGGGTGATAGTTGATGGCGATGTTGTCCAGCACCCAATCGTAAAGCGGGCGGTGATCGGCAAATTCCAGCGTGCACAGCGAATGTGAAATATGCTCGATGGCGTCACAAATGCCGTGGGTAAAGTCGTACATGGGGTAGATACACCAAGCATCGCCGGTGCGTTGGTGGGTCGCATGGCGAATGCGATAAATCACCGGGTCACGCATGTTCAGGTTGGGCGACGCCATATCAATCTTCAGCCGCGCCACATGGCTACCATCAGGAAATTCACCGGCGCGCATGCGCTGAAACAGATCCAAATTTTCGTCAACCNTTCGATCACGGTAGGGGCTGTTTTCACCGGGCTCAGTCAATGAGCCTCGGGTGGCGCGCATTTGTTCAGGATCCAAGGAGCAGATGTAGGCTTTCCCATCCCGAATCAGGGCTTCGGCAAACTGATAAATTTGCTCGAAGTAGTCCGAGGCATGCGTAATCGCCTTCCACTCAAAACCGAGCCACGCCACGTCGCGCTGAATCGATTCGACGAANTCGTTGCTTTCTTTCACCGGATTGGTGTCATCGAAGCGGAGAAACGTTTCGCCACCGTATTCTTGGGCAACACCGAAGTTCAGACAGATACTCTTGGCGTGGCCAATGTGCAAAAATCCGTTCGGTTCCGGAGGGAATCGCGTGATCACACCCTGTGCCAGTGCATTGTCTGCCAGATCCGCTTCAATGCGCTGACGAATAAAATCCGTGGTTTCGTTGTCCATTACTGCCTTAAGTGTGAGAAATGAAGCCAGTATCTAAACTGACCGACCCGTAATTGTGAAAGGTAAGTGCAGGAAAAACCATGTTTGCCGACAGAAATTTCGAATCCTTTTCCCAACGGCCCGGTCACTAGACACAAATTGATGCGGACGCACCTAAAAATAACCAGCGTTGCTGTGGTCACCGCTTGGGGCCTGTTTTGGCTTACGGGCCAATTCGCTCGAAGCGAGATGGATAGCCTAATGAGCAACCAGCTGGGACAGCGTACCTACGAGGTGCTGCAGCAAGGCCAACCGGTTGGCTACCTGCAAACCTCTACCCGGCTAACAGCTCAGGATAACTGGGAACTCACCCAGAATTTGAAGGTCAACATGCTCAACGCACCGGCGTATACCTCGGCTCAAGTCATGGAGTTTTCCGGCAGTCCGCCTTACGCCCTGATCAGCGCTGACTTCGAAAAACAGAGCCAGACGGTGGACCAACAGGTCACCCTAGAACAAATCCAGGGCGGGTACGCAGCCCGCATCCGGCGCGGTGGCACCGCAGGGGGTGACGCCTCGGAACACACAACCCTCGATTGGACATTTACGCTGAAAGATCAGCTGAGCCTGGAACAACAGCTCACAAGACGAACCCCGATCGGCAGCTTTGTGACGTCCCAGTACTTGGACATGCAGCAACTGCGCGTGAGTGAGCGAACGCACCGGCTTGAGCAGCGCAGCCCCCGAGGCTTCATCCTGAAAACCAAGGACAATAACAGCGTCACCGAGCTGGATACTCAGCGACGATTGATTCGCTTCACAGCGCCGCATCAGTTCAGCTTTCGACTGAGCCAGCACCGCCAAGACGAACTGCATCAATTGATCGCTCCAAGAGTAGCGGAGTGGACCGCCAATACGGCTGTCGCGCCGCTGACAGCCGATCTGCTTAAACCCAATACCCTGAGTACGTTGACCTTGGCTCTCAATGCCTTAGGCCCTCTGACGCTAAAACAGCAAGGCCTGCCCGACACCCTAAGCGCCACAGTCAGCCCAAAACTCGCCAACGGTAAAGCACCCGGATTTCTCAACGAATCGCTCACATTACCCGTGGGGCACCCGCAAATTCTCGACCTGCTGGCACCCGACGGGACAACAGAAACCTCCGATCTGCTTTCGCTTTCNCAACAGTTAATCGATCTCACCCGNAGCCAGCTGCTCTACGCTGAAAACCAACCCGCAGGNTCGGTGTTGGGTTCACTGCAAAGCGGACGCGGCGAGTGCGTGGACTTTGCGGATCTGTTCACCACACTGGCCAGAACCCAGGGCATCGCCAGTCGCACGGTCTACGGCATTGCCTACAGCGCGCTGCCCAGCCCCGGTTTCCGTTTTCATGCTTGGAACGAAATTTTACGCAATGGTCAATGGCATTCCGTAGACCCTACGTGGAATCAGGCCGTGGCGGATGCAACCCACATACCCCTTAGCGATCAAACGCTGGCGGCACTGGCCCGTGCCATGCAGCGAGAAACCATCGTATTCACACCCGTAAAATGGGGCTACCGCAGCGGTCCTCTATGANTTCTGTTTCGTCACTCGACATNTAAACGTTGACGGCAGGCGGACTAAGACGCATCCCGACGTTCGCGCAGCAAACCCTCTTGGGTCATGGAGGCGACCAAGGTGCCGTCTTCACCGAAGAACTCCGAATGCACCATGCCTCGAGAACCCTGGGCTGTGGAGGTGCGCTTGTGGAACAGCAACCATTGACCCAGCGATGCGCTGCGGTGAATCCACAGACTGTGATCCAGACTGGCCATTTGCACATCACTACGATTGGTACCGGATTGATGAGGGAGCACCGCCGTGCTGACCAAGCCCATATCGGATGCATAAGCAATCAAACAACGAGACAACGCCTGCAATCGAAAAGCCGCTTCTCCTGGGTCGTCGATGGCATTCGGCAGCGACACCGCTTCGCGAAATTTAATCCACGTCGGATTCCAAAAGCGATCATCACCCCACGCGTCGCTACCCAGTTCAAACACCGAGCGTAAATGAAACGGACGATCCACCTTGGCCATGGGGCTCATCCGCGGGTCTGCCTTTGGCCCGCCCAACTCGCGAGCCACTTCGACGTCTTCACGCAGTTCGTCAGGCATCGGCACATTGGGCATGGGAGCACTGTGCTCCAAACCGATCTCATCGCCCTGAAAGGAGGCATCCATATTAAAAATCGCCTGACCCTTTTGAATCGCTACCACTCGACGCATCGTAAAGGATCGGCCATCTCGCACACGTTCGACCTCGTANAGCACGGGCAAATCGACGCGTCCCGGCCGCAAAAAATAGGCGTGAAGCGAGTGCAAGTGCANCTTGTCCACCGTGCGATACGCAGCAGCAGACGCCTGAGCCAACACTTGACCACCAAACAGACGGCTGCCGTTTTCGGTTTCGTTTTGCCCCTGATAGAGGTTTTCTTCGATCTGCTTCAGGTCTAGTACCTTAAGCAGTTTGCTCGCACGACTGGGCGACGTTTCAGACATGTTGAGTTCTCGGACAAATCATAAGACAGAAGGAGCAGGCAACCGGATTGTGTCCGCGGCCCGCGCCCGTGATACTAACTCAACTGTGTGGCCAACCCGCACAAAAAGGCGCACATTCGCAGGAAATATGAGTAGGACTTCCCATGAGCACAGCAAACAATGATCAATGGCTCGACGCCGCTCTCGAAAACGTCCTAGAGGCCAAGCCCATCGAAAACATCAGCCTCACTCAACCAGACATCACCAAAGAAGCCGCCTACGACCTGCAGCGCCAACTCGTCGCACGTCTGCAAGCCCATGGAGGCTGGGGTGACATTTACGGCTACAAAGCCGCTCTGACGGCCCAGGCAGCCCAGCAAGCCATGGGGATAGATGAACCCATCATCGGCGCGTTGTTCCAACACGGGGTACAGCGGGCGTCTGCCCAGACGCCCGTTCAAGCTGACCGNCCCGTGTTGCTGGAAACCGAACTCGGGTTTACGCTGAGCAAAGCCATTACCGATCCTGTTGACTTGGAGACTGTGCTCGACTCAGTGGGCGAATGCCAAGGCATGATTGAACTGGCGGCTCCCAACCTACAGCAGCGCCCGTCCAGCATCGACCTGATATCGAGCAATTCCGCATCCTATGGCTGTCTTGCCGCAGAACCCGGCGCGAACCCAACTGAGTTGGACATCGACACATTGGAGGTATCTCTTACGCGGCTAGGCGACACCCAAGAGACATTGCACAGCGTGCCAGCAGGCACCGTCATGCAGGGGCAGTTGAAGGCACTTGTCTGGCTGGTCAATACCGTACTGGCCCAGGGATACNCCCTAGCCGCCGGTCATGTGTTGATGACCGGATCGATCGGTAACATGCACCCGGGTGCACCGGGCGACTATCGAGCGGCGTTCGGAACCCTCGGAGAATTGACGCTTCGCCTGAATTGAGATCGAACTCCCTGATAGAGCCAAACAGAAGTACCCCAGCAGTCCGGGTGCTTTTCCCGCCAAGAATATATTGGTTGTCAGTTATTCCTTTTAATTCGGGGTGCCTCGCGGTTAGGATGCCGCGCCATTGCAGAGCTACTTTGCTCCTCGTAGGACAAAGCAGCAGACCCCAAACCCGTGAACTTCAATCGAGGACCTTTCATGTCTTATCTCGACCTTATCGAACAGACTCGCCANACCATTGGCGCCAAGCAAGAGTGGAGCGCTATCAACGCCGAATACGCCGTGCGTATGCAGTTGCAGAACCGTTTCAAAACCGGTTTGGAAATCGCCCAGTACACTGCTGACATCATGCGTCGCGACATGGCCAACTACGACGCCGATTCCAGCAAGTACACCCAGTCACTGGGCTGCTGGCATGGTTTCGTCGCTCAGCAAGTGATGATGAGCGTCAAGAAGCACCAGCAAACCACCGATCGCAGCTACATCTACCTGTCTGGCTGGATGGTTGCCGCACTGCGTTCACAGTTCGGTCCTCTGCCTGACCAGAGCATGCATGAAAAGACATCNGTATCGGATCTGATCGAAGAAATTTACACCTTCCTCAAGCAGGCTGATGCGCGCGAGTTGCGCCACATGTTCGTGGAACTAGACGAAGCACGCGCCAACGGCGGTGATGCAGATTCCATCATTCAGCGAATCGACAGCTACGAAACCCACGTCGTGCCGATCATTGCTGATATCGACGCGGGCTTTGGTAACGAAGAAGCCACCTACTTGCTTGCCAAGCGCATGATCGAAGCCGGCGCCTGCGCCATTCAGATCGAAAACCAAGTCTCCGACGCTAAGCAGTGNGGACACCAAGCCGGTAAAGTGACCGTGCCCCACGAAGACTTCGTCTCCAAGATCAATGCAGTGCGCTACGCCTTCCTCGAGTTGGGCATCGACAACGGCATCATCGTTGCGCGCACCGACTCCTTGGGCGCAGGCCTCACCCAGAAAGTGCCCGTGTCCATTCAGGCNGGAGACCTCGGCAGCAAGTACAATGACTTCCTCGATACCGAGGTCATTGAAGACGTTTCCGAGCTGCAGGACGGCGACATCACCATTCGCGCAAACGGCAAACTGGCGAAGCCAAAGCGCTTGGACAACGGCTTGTACGCATTCAAAGAAGACACCGGTTTTGACCGCGTTGTACTCGACTGCATCACCAGCCTAGAACACGGCGCGGATCTGCTGTGGATCGAGACCGAGAAGCCAAACGTTGAGCAAATTGCTGCCATGGTGAACGAAGTGCGTAAAGTGCGCCCTGAAGCCAAGCTGGTTTACAACAACTCACCATCCTTTAACTGGACGCTGAAGTTCCGTGAGCAGGTCTACACGGAATGGCAAGCTGAAGGTAAGGACTTGTCGGCTTACCCGAATCCAGCCGAAAACCCAATGGGTCTAATGGATGCAGCCATCGACGGCACCGAGTTGTCTGATGCGGCCGATGCGCTGGTTCGTACGTTCCAAGCAGACGCTGCTCGTGAAGCCGGTATTTTCCACCACCTGATTACGTTGCCGACCTATCACACCGCAGCATTGTCTACCGACGTGCTGTCTGAAGGTTACTTCGGTGATCTGGGTATGCTGGCTTACGTACGCGACGTACAGCGCCAGGAAATTCGCAAGAACCTTGCTTCCGTGAAGCACCAAGACCTTGCTGGCTCGAATGTGGGCGATGACCACAAAGAGTACTTCCTCGGCGAGAAAGCGCTGCTGGCAGGCGGTGCCGCTAACACGATGAACCAGTTCTAAACGGTTTAACGTGCCCGGTTTGTCTGGGCGAAAAAAAGGGCGGTTTACCGCCCTTTTTTGTGCTCGTTCATTCCACTCAAATCTGTCCAGCAAACATAAGACAGAGATACGCTTCAACGCGCTGGGATTACGTCAATCGCTTTCCGCATTGGCTCATCCGCCCACTCTTTGGCAACATGCATGATCCACTGGAGGAGAGCACCATGAACGTAGTTGATGCCATCGCCCATGCGATGAAGGCTGAAGGAATCGATACGCTGTTTGCGTATCCGGTCAACCCACTCATCGAAGCAGCCGCAAAACTCGATATTCGAACCGTAATCGTGCGTCAAGAACGTATTGGCCTGCATATGGCAGACGCGTATTCGCGCCTCTCGTCCGGCGACAAAATCGGTGTGTTTTGTATGCAGCACGGCCCCGGGGCGGAAAACGCTTTTGGCGGTGTCGCTCAGGCCTACTCCGAATCGGTTCCCATTCTGGTCATTCCGGCAGGTTACCCGCGCCGCTTGGCNCACTACTATCCGAACTTTAATTCCACGCTGAACATGCAGCACATCACCAAATGGGCTGAGCCCATCACCATGGGCAAGGCCGTACCCGAAGTATTGCGCCGAGCCTTCTTCCAACTGCGCAATGGTCGACCCGGGCCGGTCATGCTGGAAGTACCGTTAGATGTGATGAACGAGGAAGTACCCGACAACTGGACCTACGTCCCTGCCTTCAGCGCCAAGACGGCACCGGCACCAGACGATATCGCAGCAGCGGCTAACGCATTGGCAAGCGCGGAACGACCCGTGATCTACGCAGGACAGGGCGTGCACTATGCTAAGGCATGGGATGAGCTGAAGGCATTGGCCGAAGCGTGGAATATTCCAGTCACCACCAGCATTGAAGGTAAGAGCGCCTTTCCAGAAAACCATCCCCTGTCCTTGGGCAGCGGCGGTCGGGCCAATGCACGACAGGTGAAAAAATATTTAGCGGATGCCGATGTCATCCTCGGCATTGGGGTGTCCTTCGCACTGACGGCCTTTGGTGTGCCGATGCCTGCCAACAAAGACGGTTCGAAAACCATCATNCACGCNACCTTAGACCCCATGGACTTGAACAAGGACGTNCCCGCACAACACGGTTTGATNGGCGACGCCAAGCTGACCCTGNAAGCCTTGAGNTCGGCCATGGAAACNTACTCCAAGGCGCCAGCCGAAAAACGCGCAAATGNGCCTGAGAACATTGCAGCGATCAAGGCCGAATGGCTCAGCGAATGGCTCCCCAAGCTGACCAGCAACGACACGCCAATCAATCCTTATCGGGTTATCGCAGAGCTGGATCGCATGGTAGACAAAGACAACGTGGTCATTACCCACGACGCCGGCAGCCCACGAGACCAGACCACACCGTTCTGGGAATCTACGACGCCACTGTCCTACATCGGTTGGGGCAAGACGACTCAGCTCGGCTATGGCCTCGGCTTAGCCATGGGAGCCAAGTTAGCGGCACCCGAGAAACTGTGCATAAACGTCTGGGGCGATGCGGCTATCGGCTTTACCGGCATGGACTTTGAAACCGCGGTACGGGAGAACATTCCCATTCTGTCGATTTTGTTTAACAATTTTTCCATGGCCATCGAAATTCCGATCATGCCGGTATCCCAAGAAAAGTACGGGGCCATTGAAATTTCNGGCCACTACGCCGACATGGCNAAAGCCTTTGGCGGTTACGGGGAGCGGGTAACAGACCCCAACGACATCGTGGCGGCTCTGGAGCGTGGCATTGAGGCGACTCGCAACGGTCAAGCCGCCCTACTGGAATTCATTACCAGCCAAGAAATCGATATCAGCAACGAATAAACAGACTCAACCCATCACTCACTCAAACCATGCAACCAAGAGAGAAAACATGAAAGCACGCGCAGTAGCCCTGAAGTCCCGCCCGGTGGGCATGCCAAAGACAGACGATTTTGAAATCATTGAAATTGATGTACCGGCACCCNAGGACGGCGAAATACAGGTCAAGAACGTGAGTATGTCCGTCGACCCCTACATGCGCGGACGCATGTACGACCGCAAATCCTATGTACCGCCCTTTCAGATCGGAGAAGTCCTGACGGGCGGCTGTATCGGTCAGGTCACCGCCTCTGCGCACCCAGACTTCAACGAGGGTGACTATGTCTCCAGCAGTTGGGGCTGGCGTGAGGCTTTCACCGCATCGACCGAAGGCATTGAGCGTCTGGGTGACATTGCCGCAGCTCCTTCTCAGTACATTGGTGCGATTGGCATGCCAGGGATGACGGCCTATGTTGGGTTACTGGAAGTCGGTGCGTTAAAAGACGGCGAGACAGTATTTGTCTCCGGTGCCGCCGGCGCGGTGGGCAGTATCGTTGGNCAAATTGCCAAACTGAAAGGCTGCACGGTTATCGGTAGCGCAGGATCCGACGACAAAGCCCAGCTGCTTAAAGACGAGCTGGGGTTTGACTATGCTTTTAACTACAACGACGGCAGCATTGTTGGGCATTTGAAAGAAGCCGCACCTGCNGGAATTGATGTGTACTTCGACAACGTGGGTNCCGAGCATCTGCAGGCGGCGATTATGTGCATGCGGCCCAACGGACGTATCCCCCTGTGTGGCGCCATTGCCACCTACAACGACACCGAAGCCCGCCCGGGCCCAAACAATTTGTCCATGGCCATTGGTCTAGGTCTCACACTGCGCGGGTTTATCGTCAGCAATTTCGCGCATATGGCACCGCAATTCCGTGCCGATATGGAAAAGTGGGTGGCCAACGGTGACGTCACCACCAAGGAAACGGTGTATGAAGGCATCGATCAAGCACCCGATGCCTTTATCGGTCTGTTCACCGGCGCCAACACCGGCAAGATGATCGTTAACTTCTAGCGACCCGATCCGACGGGATAAGTGCACCCAGTAGGGTATTCAGCTGAGCACCCTATTGGACTGCCAAGTCCACACTAGCTCGGCGTGGCGATATAACCCCAGACCTGCTCGGCACCCAAACCTGCCAGATGCTGGCCCAACTTAGCTTGCCAGTAGAACTCGTTGCCCCACTCGTCCCGCCAAGCCCAGAGCCTGCGCGTGAAGTGATGCAGGCGATGCTCGTAGGTATAGCCCATCGCACCATGCACCTGATGTACTTGCTCGGCGACAATGCCCACGGCCTCACCCACACGCGCCTTGGCCGCAGCCACTTCTTGCTCGAAGCGCTCAGTGCCCATGGCATCGACACCGGCATCTGCGGCACGTTGGGACGCCGCCACCTCGGCAGCAACCACTGCCAAGGAATGCTGTATTGCTTGAAACTTGCTAATCGAGCGTCCGAACTGGCTGCGTTCAGCAGCGAACTGTAGCCCAAGATCCAGCACTGCTTGCAGACAGCCCGCCATCAAATTCACCCGGGCTAGCGCAAGCTGCGCGTAGGGCGCNTCCGCTAATTGGATTTNCCGATCGGCAGCAGACACGGCCAATCGGTCTCGAGGTTCCCCTGCCAGATTGGTGCCTTTCGCACTCACGGTTGCCGCGCTGTGCACGCTGACCTCATCGCTGCCTGAGGCGATGCCAAGTACTGTGGTGGCCTTACGCCCCCAAGCCACCTGCACCAGCCCGTCGTCCGCTTGCGCACCGATACTGGCAAAGCCTTCCGCTGGCGCACTAGTACCCAGCCACTGATTGGCCAGCAAAATTTCCGCCATTGGCAGGGGCACCGCAAAGCGTCCACACACTTTCAGAAAGGCGAACAGGTCTCGGGTCTCAGTACCGCTGTTCGCTGCGCCGAGCTGGTGAAATCCGTTATCGACAATTTGCTGCCAGAGATCCGTGGGAAAAGCCCCTTGCTCAGTGGCATCCCACAGCGCTTTGTCACAGTGATCGGTGAAGATTTTCTCTGCGGTATCGATGATGAGTTGTTGTGTATCCATGATGTTCCTCCCGCGCCCTTACCGTAAACCCAAGCCGCGGGCGATCACGCCGCGCAGAATTTCTCGTGTACCACCGCGCAACGTAAACGACGGTGACAGCATCAGCGTCTCTTCAAAGGTTTCGCGGAATAAACGCTGCCGCTCAGGGTCCGCAGCACTGAGGTCGGGTACGACCAAGCGTGCAATTTCCGGCAGCACTTTTTCGAAGTTGTTGCCCAGCTCTTTTACCAGCGCCGCCTCAACACCCACGTCTTTGCCTGCCTCCAACATGCCCGCAACAGACAACGACATACGCCGCAACGTCATAAAGTGCGATGCGATACGACCGATGGCGGCCGCTTGATGCGGCGACGGGTGATCACCACAGATCCGCACCAGCTCCACGAAGACACGGAAGGACGACAAGAACCGCTCCGGTCCGCTACGCTCATAAGCCAGTTCAGATGTGACCTGTTGCCAGCCATTGCCCGGCTCGCCCACGATGCGATCCTTCGGCACCAGCACGTTGTCGAAAACCACCTCGTTGAAGTCTTCACCGCCTGCCATGTTGCGTATGGGCCGCACCTTGGCGCCATCGTTTTTCAAATCAACGATGATCTGGGAAAAACCCGCGTGACGATTTTCTGACGGCGCTTCGGTACGCACCAAGCAAATGATGAAGTGATTACGGTGCGCATCCGTCGTCCAAATCTTGGTGCCGTTGATCCGGTAGGCGTCCCCTTCAGCGGTAGCAGTGGTCCGCACAGAAGCCAGGTCAGAGCCCGTGTCTGGCTCGCTCATACCGATCGAAAAATAACTTTCGCCGCGGGCAATGCCCGGCAAATACTTCTGACGTTGCTCTTCCGTACCAAAACGCAGCAACAACGGACCACTTTGGCGATCTGCGATCCAATGCGCGCTGACCGGCGCACCGGCTGCGAGCAACTCTTCAGTCACCACCAGACGTTCGAAATTGGTTTTATCGCCGCCACCAAAGGCTTCTGGCCAGGTCATGCCGATCCAGCCTTGCTCCCCCAGCTTTTGTGAAAACTCCGGGTCATGACCGGTCACAAAATCCGAATTAGGCTTGGGTAAATGTGCGTGATTGTCTTCGATGAAGTCCCGCACTTGCTGTCGCAGCACTTGGGAATCGGCATCCAAACTCACTCGATCAAATTGCAACACTGTCTCTCTCTCACGTTGGCCTTTAGCCGCCCAACACTACTGAGCAGGGAAAGTTGATGCAATGTTGTCATTGGTCCGAAAGTTGTACAGCCAACACACCAGCCATAGAGCTGACACTGCAGGTATGGCACCATCTGCTCATGCTTNACCCAACCGAACTCAGTTATGCCTTCGAACCCGTCTTTGCGGACATCAAAGAACGCTCGACGGTAGCGGATCGCTTTATTGACCGCAGCCTGTATCAGGTCTACATCGCGACACTATGGTCTAACGTCGTACTCTCGCCGGGTGAGGCCGGCATTGAGGAAGAGGATCTCGAAGAACTGCACGACTTAGTGGTTGCGGAAATCAAAGACGTACTNGGCCAAGAGGAAGACCTAACGACGGTATTCAGCTTTATCAGCAGCAAGGCAGGGGAACAGGCCATGCTGGAAGCCAAGCTGAACCAGACCCACAAAGACTTGCTGCAGTATTTTTCCAGCATGATTCTCGATCCAGACGGCCACAAAAAGTGGATGGACGAGATTCGCGAAAATCTTTAGTTCGCCAGGGCCTCGCCAAGCACGTTCACCACAATAGATCGAGTTCGAGCACTGTGACGATGCTCCCATAGATAGATCCCTTGCCACACGCCCAGCGCCATTGTGCCCTGCATCACCGGCACCGAGACCTGCACAGCAGTGAGCGCCCCCTTGATGTGAGCAGGCATATCGTCCGGACCTTCTTCGGTGTGGGTATAGAGCGAATCCAGCTCTGGCACCAAGCGCGACAACCAATTTTGCAGATCAACTTGCACTGCCGGGTCTGCGTTCTCCTGAATCAGCAAACTGGCCGACGTGTGCTGGATAAAGACCGTCACCAGCCCATCACTCACACCGCTTTGCGCTACCGCGGCAGCAACCTGGGGGGTAATATCGTAGAGGCCTTGGCCGTCAACGGCCAAATCAAAGGGGTGATTGCTCATATACAGTGCTTCGTTAGGTGTCGAGGTGCCAAAGGCTCAGCTCTGGGAAGTATGTGATCAGCATCAATGCCAGCAGCAGCACCAACAAGAACGGCAGAGTCGCAGCATACAGCTCCGTTAACGGCTTCTTAAAGCGATAGCTGGCGATAAACAAATTCATCCCGACCGGCGGCGTGAAGTAGCCTATCTGCATGTTAGCGAGAAAGATGATGCCCAGATGCACAGGGTGGATGCCGTAGCCCACAGCTACCGGCAGCAGCAGCGGAACCATGATGACGAGAGCCGAAAATATATCCAGCATAGCCCCCAGAATCAGCAGCAAAATATTGAGCAAGATCAGAAAACTCAGCGGATCCTCGATGTAGCGATTGATAAACACCAGCAACTGCTGAGGCACTTCAGCATCAACCAAGAAGTTGGTAAAGGCTAAGGCGATGCCCAAAATCATCAAAATGCCGCCCACCATCACCATGGATTCCACGGCAACTTTCGATAACTGACGCCAAGCGACCTCCTTATAGAGAACAACCTCGGCCAAGACGACATAGGCGGCGGTCACCGCTGCGGCCTCGGAGATCGCAAAGTAGCCGCCGAAAACACCGCCCAATACCACGAAGGGAAGGGGCAATTCCCAGCGGGCCGCCCACAGTGCGTTGCGTAAATTCTGTGTCGTAAACGGTATGCGAGGAATCACCCCGCCACGGTGTTGCCACAACGTCCAGCCAATCAACAGGGACAGCATCAAGCACAAGGGCACCACCCCGGCGACAAANAGTTCAACGATGGTAAAAGACTCGCCAACATCGATCTGTTGGGCAATCACACCGTACAAAATCAGCGGCACGGAGGGCACCAAAAGCAGACCCAAACTGCCGGATGTGGTTACCAAACCCAGACTGAACTTCTCGGTAAAGCCCGCCTGTTTGAGGGCCGGTAAGAGCAAGGCACCCAAGGCCACGATGGTCACGCCGGATGCGCCGGTTAACGCAGTAAAGACCGCACAGACCACGAATGCAACGACAGCCAATCCGCTGGGCAACCAGCCAAACAAGCTTTGCATTACGTTCACCAGACGAGTGGAGGTGTTGGATTCGCTCAGCAAATAGCCGCTAAAGGTGAACAGCGGTAAAGCAACCAACAACGGTGTATCGACGATGCGGTATAGCTCGATGGCGATAATGGCCAAATCGATGTCGGCGCTGTAAAAGCCGAGCATCGCGGCGCCCATGATGACAGCGAACAACGGCGCTCCGAACACCGCCATAGCCAACAGTAGCGCAATACCAAGCCAAATCACGATTTAAACGTCAGCAAGAGATAGCGGAGTGCCATGACACCGCCGCCAATGGGCATGATGATCTCGCAGATCCAAGCCGGCACACCACCAAAGGCAATGGCATTATCGACGTATTCGTAATACACAAACTGACCACTGCCCCAAGTGAACAATCCAAGCACCACACAGGTGAACAAACGGGTCAATCTGACCAACCACTTTTGATCCTCGGGCTTGATGAGACGACTGAGCAAATCGATACGAATGTGACTGTCATCCCGCGACGCAATCATGGCTCCGACCAGTGCCACCCACAGTACAGTCACCCGAACCAGGGAATCTCCCCAATACAGACCAGCATCGAAGAAATTGCGTAGCACCACCTGACTGGCGGCAACACCGATCATGGTCATCAGCAACAACACCAAGATGCTGTCTTCGATTCGCCGCAGCATGGCCAGAGTTCGAGTCAACGACGACTCGAGCTGTGTATCGGGCTGAGGTGTCATGTTACGGGTTGACGTTTTGGGCGCTGCGATATTCCTGCAGCAACGCCATCAGTTCGTCGAACATGGCAGCAGAGACGTATTCGTTCGCTTTCAGTCGCTGATTGGCACCATCGGCAATACCGTACCATTCAGCGCGCTCTGCATCCGACGGCTGCAACCATTGCAGACCCTGATCGATCAGTGCCTGATTCGCGGCGTCATTGTCTTTTCTCGACGCTGCATCGACTCGGGCAACCGCGGCACTAAGCTCTTCCGTGACAATGGATTGTTCGNTTTCGTTCATGCGATTAAAGGCGCGTTCGGTGATCGCGAACAAGCCGTAGACGTACATCAAGGGAAGCTCAAGGGCGTAATCCACTTGGGTATGCCATTGCAGTGCGATGGCACCAATGGGCGGCGAGCCAATGCTGTCAATGAGCCCGGTCTGCAGCCCTGTCAGCACATCGGCAATGGGCAGCGGAATGGGTGTGATGTTAAACGACGAATACGCTTTGAGCGCGCCGGGATCATTATCCGGCGCCCACACCCGACGATCTTGAAAGCTCGCCACGGAAGTAACTGGGTCCTTCATCATGGGATAGGCAAAGCCCACTTCAGCCAAGCCGAAACCGACAAACTTTTGCTCGCGCAGACCGGCCATCAGCTTTTTGTCCAATCGCGCCCGAACATAGTCCACTTCAGCAGAGTCACGAAACACCAACGGCAGGTTGTAGAGTGCGATATCTGGATAAGGCTGCATTACGCCGCCTGACGTCATTGCTGCACCGTGCAGTTGGCCGACCCGCAGTTTACGCAGTACGGCCTTGTCATCGCCCATCACCCCACCAGGATATATCTTCAGCTTGACTTGATCGTTCGTGCGTTCACGAATGGCCTTGGCGGCTTGGCGTAGTTCGATCATCCAGCCGGTGCCCTCCGGCGATAGCGTGGCAATTTTCAGCGTGGTCGCTGCTTGAGCTGTCACGCCCAACACCAACAGAGCAATCATCGCCCCAACCTTTGCCGCCCAGTTGCTTGAAATGCCCATCCGTTGCTTCCTAAAAATAATCATCGCCACTATCCAACAATTGTTCGGCTCTTTCTTTCGCTACGGTATTCATCAGGGTCAGTCCCGGTGCCTGAACATCCGCAGCCATCACCTCTTGCAGCAACCTGTCGTGCAGTTCCCGATCGAACATCAGACGACCGTATTGGTCTGCCAGCATGACCTTCACCATCAAGTTTCGCTCTTCAGAAATTTGCAGTGCCCGCTCGAAATGCTGTTTACCCAGTTCCGGCCGACCACCCATCGCCGGCGGCAGCAGGGTTTCAAACACACCGAGGTACAAAAAAGCGCCGCCGTTCGCGTATTCCGGTTCAAGTTCGGCCACACGCTGAATCAGCGCCTTGGCTCTACCCAATTGNCCGACCGCTCCGAAGTCGGCGCTATTGGCCTGAATCCATCCAGCCCAAATGCTGCCAAGGTTGTATAGGNTTGGCACACTTTTCGGGCCTTGGGCATCAACCCAGGCAGAGAACTCTTGAAATGGACGACGCTCCAGTCCACAGGCGTCTTTGAGCGACAGACAAGTCGCATACAACATCTGCGTCTTGGCTTTGTTGTGCAACTGTCTCGCCCGTTCAGGCTCGTCAACGAAGGCGCCCGCGTAGGCTGAATGCAACTCGGCAGACTGCGCCAATAATTGCGGGCTGTCCGGAGACCCCGCCAACAGCGAGTCGATTAAAATCAGGTAAGCCGGTGCGCCATCACGGATCATCGCCGGATCGTCGCTATCCAAAATCGCCGTCGACAAATTCGCCGCCACTCCGCTGGTTAACGAACCAACGATACTGGCGCATCCACTGAGCAGCATCGCGCTGGCCAGTACCAAACAATCCCTTACCTTAACCGCGCGCAGGTGACGGAGCGTGTTCATCGGTGTTCGGATCCTTGTAGACGTGTTTCTGTCGCAATGAAAACAATGCCGCTGGTGTAAATCAACCTTGAAACGTCGATGGCGCCTACATTCATCGCTCTAAAACGACGGCAACGGCAAAAAAAATTGATTCCATTATTTCTGCACCAGTTCGGATGCCGCCTGCAACATCACCTCAAACGAGGGTCGTTCTTTGTATCCGGCGATGGCGAACTTTCCGCGCACCACACCATTCGCATCCAACAGCAAGGCACCCGGATGCGGTATCCCAAAGGCGCGATGCCCTTCCGGATATTGCTCATTGAGAATNCCCANGGCAGTCACATGGGTAGCCGCTTCATCGTGCAATAGCGGATACCCCAGCGACACTTTGTCGTGAAAAGCCTTTAGATCCACAACCGAGTCGTAAGTCATGCCAGCCACGTTGACGCCCAGACCGTCGAATTGTTCTTGCCACGAAGCCAGTTCCACGAACTGGCGTTTGCAGTAGGGTCACCAAACCGCCGAGCGGTTAAACAGCACCAGCAGGCCATTTTCACCCGTCAGACTCGCCAAGTTCTGTCGCACACCATCCTGATCTGGAGCCGCCAGCAAGGGCATGGGCACATGAAGACTTGGTCCCCACGCATCGGCATAGCCGTTCTGGTCCGCTTGCACCGAGGGTACAGCGGTTAACAGTGCAGACATCCATAAAGTCGCGGCTGCAGTGGCCCGCGTTAGCCCATATTTCCTCTGTGACATCCAGTTCATTACTGTCCTAAAAGCGCCTTTCCTGAGCAGGGGCGATTTGGCCAAGTTACGCCTAACGGACAAATAGAGCCACCCCGGGCAAGCANGAATCACTCAATTTGCCTGATGGTCAAGGTGTGCCCACACTCCCCCATTCGATAAGATTTTCGGATTCTCAGCAGGAGCACAAACGATGACGACGGATTTGGTATTGATTGCGAAAAGTCAGGGCGTTACCACGGTTACCCTAAATCGACCCGAGGCACTCAACGCGCTATCTGGCGCACTGCGACAAACCTTGGCAGAAACCTTTTACGAACTGCGCGACGATGTGGACACCCAGGTCATCATTTTGACCGGTGCCGGACGTGCCTTTACCGTTGGCTTAGACTTGAAAGAATTGGGCGGTGAAACCCAGTCCAGCAAAAGCGATGCGATAACCGATCGCGATTTAGGTGACGCCGTCGCCAATGTGGGTAAACCCGTTATTGGTGCGATAAATGGTTTCGCAATTACCGGCGGCTTTGAAATCGCCTTGATGTGCGACTTTTTGATCGCAAGCCCCGACGCTCGCTTTGCCGACACTCACGCCCGGGTTGGCGTCGTGCCCGGATGGGGACTCTCTCAACGGTTGCCTCGACTCATCGGAATCAATCGAGCCAAGGAATTGAGCCTGACCGGCAACTACCTTGATGCCGATACGGCCTGCGCTTGGGGCTTGGTAAACAAAGTCGTCAGCGCCGACGAACTGCTGCCGGCCTGCGAACGCCTGGCCCGTGACATCGTGTCCACCGAACCGGTCACGCGCGCCGAAATACGACGCATCATGGATGAAGGCTGGGCGGCGACATTGGATGAGGGACTCGCCATCGAAAATACCGCGAACCGCGCCCACGCAAAAAACCAACGACCATCCGAACAAGTCGCCTCACGCCGACAGCAGATACAAGACAGGGGCCGGAACCAAGCCGGTAACTAGGCTACAGGTCCATAAGCGTCTGTCGGGCTCCCAGTAGTCCCGGGTGCTCATCCATGACCAGGTAAAGGGGAATGGCTCTGGCATAGCCCGACAAGTCGCCGCGCTCATCAAATCGCCTGCGTAGTGGACTCGTTGGCAGCATGTCCGCCAACTTCGGTGCAATGCCACCACTGATGTACACGCCTCCGCGGGCACCCACCGTTAGCGCCAGATTTCCGGCAGCGCCGCCCAACAGTCCGGCAAAGGTTTCCAATGTCTGATGACACAGCGGTTCGGCGGCCAAACCTTGCTCGACAATCTCTTCGGCGGATCTCGGTGCCGCTTCCACGCCCCAGACGCTGCTCATGGCCTGATACAAGTTGACGATACCCGGCCCGCTGAGCACGGTCTCCCAGCTCACATGCTGATGCGTCTGGGCCAGCACAGACCAGAGCTCTGCCTCCAAGAAAGAACCCGGCGCCAGATCGCCATGACCCCCTTCCGAAGACAAGACCGTCAGCTTACCGGCTTCATTCGGCACCAAGGTTGCCATGCCCAAACCGGATCCCGGGCCCAAAATCGCCTTAACCCCTGCCGCAGCCTTATCTCCACCGATCTGCACCAGTTCCTTGAGGTGGGGCACTGACTGAGCCTGAACAAAGAAATCGTTGCGGAGCACAGGGGATACGCCCAATACCTCCTGCNCCGCGACTTGGTTGAACGTCAGTCCAGTATTGACCACGCGCACGAACAAACCGTCGTCACTCACCGGCCCTGCGACCGCCAACACGCACTGAGCGACTGACGGGATCTCGAAGTGCGCACGAACGGCAAGTAACACGTCCGCACCATCGTTGAACCGNGTGGTCGGCAAAACGAGCAAATCGCTGATCCATTCATGCCGGCGGCTGACCAGACGGAATCGAGCGTTTGTCGCGCCGATGTCACCAACCAAACCCACACCCATGTCGTCGCCTGTTGGCGTAGTACTCATAAGGACTGTTTTCCTCGNTTAATGGCGCAGNGTAACGCATTTGGCTTTTCCCAGACTACGTTGACACAGCCTACCCGCACCGCTCTTTGCCATTCGCCGCACTATACGAGGCCAGTTGAACTGATAAGCTGCCCAACCCGAGTTTTAGGCAAAGCAGCGGAGAACATCATGACCATCGGCGCAGGTATTGGTATTGCGAATTTCACCTTTGAAGATGGCAACGGCTTCTGGGAGTGGGTCAGTCTGTGCGACAACGGTGGCGTGGATTCCATCTGGCAAAGTGACCGCATCATCGAGAAAACACCAAATCTGGAAACCATGAGCGTTATGGCCGCCCTAGCCGGTGGCAGCAAACGGCTGAAATTCGGCATGAACGTGGCCAGCATGGCGCTTCGCGACCCTGTACTGATGGCTAAGGCTTGCGCCACCATCGATGTACTGTCCAACGGCAGACTACTGCCTGCCTTCGGTGTGGGCAGTGCCTTTTCACGGGACTTTATCGCCACTGGCCGAGACACCAAGGGCCGCGGCAAGCGCACCGCCGAGGGTCTGCAAATCATGGCCCGCCTATGGNGCGAGGACAGCGTCAATTTTGAGGGCGAATACTACCGCCTAGAAGACGCCACCATTGCCCCCAAACCCGTACAAAGCCCGATGCCCCTCTGGGTTGGCGGCTCGGCGCCAGCAGCCATTGAACGCACCGCCAGATGGGGTACCGGTTGGCAGGCAGGGATTGAGACTGCAGCCGAAATCGAACCGGTGATCACCGCCATAAAAACACGCGCGGCAGAGTTAGATCGAAAAATTGACGACGATCACTTCGGTGCCGGATTCGGTTTTCGCTTTGGCAGCGTCGATGATCCAGTCGTGCAGCGACACCATGCGGTTCTCGAAAAACGACTGGGCAAACAGCCCGAGGGCTACAGTGCCGTCGGCGGCGTAGACGAGATGATGGCCTTAGTAGAGGACTTTCATCGCGCCGGAGCACACAAATTCATCCTGCGCCCCATCGCCATGGGCGCCGCCGACATGGTGGAACAGACCCAGCTGATGGTCGAGCAGCTGCTGCCCGCCATCAGTGCAATGAACTGAGTCAATATCGCCACCTCGTCCGCTGAGGAGTTCTGCGTTAGAGCTTTTCCAGCCCTCGCGCTTGCGCCACATAGCCTCGGTTGAACGTCGGACTGATGGTCAGATCGTTNATGCAGACGTGATTGGGCATCTGAGCCAAAAATCGAATCAACTCACCGCAGTCTTCGGGCTGCACCATCTGCGCCCGATCTTCAGCAGAGACCGGCACTGGCCGATTGTCCAAGATCGGGGTCGCCACCTCGCCAGGACAAACCGCGCAAGCACGCACTCCGTGCACGCCGGCCTCCATATTGATGCTTTCGTTCATGGCATTCATGGCGTGTTTTGCAGCGGTATAAGCCGGTCCGGTCACCACACTCACATGTTTACCCGCCCAAGATGAGATATTGATGATCAGCCCTTCACCCTGCGCTTTCATGGTCGGCAAAACCGCCTTACAGCAGTAAAATGCCCCGTCCAAATCAATACGGATCACAGAATCCCAGTCGTCGAGACTGACGTTGTGCCAATTCCGGTTTTTGACATTAATGCCTGCGGACGCCACCAGCACGTCGATACGCCCGTGGGTTTCAATGATGCGTTGGGCCACATCGGCAACGGCCTCTTTATCCGCCACATCAAGCATTTCGATACTGGTGGAACCACCACAGCTTGCCGCCACCTGTTCAAGTTTTTCCATGCGCCTGCCGGACAAAACCACGTGCATACCGGCTTGCGCTAAGGCGATTGCGCCGGCCTCACCGATACCTGTGCCGGCTCCCGTGACCCAAGCGACTTTGTTTTCAAGGTTNCGCAGCATATTCTCTCTCCCGTCGTGTAAATATTTGGTTTGCAATGACCATAGCACGCCGTAAAACAGGAGAAGACATGGGCAGTAGCACAGCTATCCACTTGGCCGAAATCGAAAACGACGGCTACACCATTCTCGAGAATGTGATGAGCGACGATTTGATGTCGCGCATTCGAGAAGAACTGGCCCCCTACTGCCAAGGCAAGCTCCTGGGTCGAAACAATTTCGAAGGCACGCACACAGAGCGGGTCTATGCCTTGCTTGCCAAAGCTCCCTCTATTGCTGAAATCATTGAACACCCCGCGACCCTTGCGCTGATCGACCAGCTGCTGCCGCCAAATTATCTGCTGTCTGCAGCGTTATCGATTTTGGTTCACCCGGGAGAGACACCCCAACCGTTTCACTACGACGACGGCATCGCGGGACTGCCGGTGTTCAAGCCCCGCACCCGTTTTGGTGTGAGCACCATCTGGGCATTCGATGATTTCACGGACACCAACGGCGCGACGGAAGTCATACCCGGCAGCCATCGATGGGCCGAAGACCGGGAACCCCGAGAAGCGGAAGTCGTCAAAGTGCTGATGCCCGCGGGTTCTGTCGTGGTCTTCGATGGCACCCTGATTCATCGCGGGGGCGCCAATACCTCCACCGCCGACCGACTGGCGATTACGCCTCAATATTGCAATCCGGGACTGCGTCAAATTGAAAACATGGTGCTGGCAGTGCCGCCGGATGTGGCAAGCCGGTACAGTGAGCGTATTCAAAACATGCTGGGCTATAACATTATCGAACCCAGCTTCATGGGCTATGTGGACGGCGTGCATCCCAAGAAACTGATCGATCAATCCTATCGAGGCCGCAAGTATCGGCCTGAATTGCCGCCTTCCTAAGTGACGACCCAGAACAACATGACGGTTGTGCAATTCGTTCCCAACCTAAACAGCGGCGGCGTCGAACGCGGCACCCTTGAGATCGCCCGAGCTCTGGTGAATGCCGGCCATCGCTCCCACGTCGCCTCAAACGGCGGCCGTCTGGTGGATACCTTGGAGTCTCAGGGCAGTACCCATCATCATTGGCCGCTGCATCGAAAGTCACCCACCACCCTTCTTCGGGTTCGTGCCTTGAGGCGCTGGCTGGAATCATTACAGCCGGACATCGTGCATGTTCGGTCACGCATGCCGGCATGGATCGTTTGGCTGGCCTGGCGCGGCATGAACCCGGCGACCCGGCCGCGTTTGATCACCACACTGCATGGACTGCACTCGGTCTCCTGGTACAGCAAAATCATGGGCCGAGGTGAACGGGTCATCGCCGTTTCGCAAACCGCAAAGCAGTACCTACTCGATCACTGCAATGTACCGCAGGAATCGATTCGTGTGATTTATCGCGGCACAGATCCCGCCGAATTCCCTCGAGACTATCAACCGAGTGACACGTGGCTTGCCAAATGGCGCGCGGACTTTCCGCAGCTACAGGGCAAACGCATCATCGCCCTGCCCGGACGACTGTCACGCCTGAAGGGACACCACCATCTGGTGACCTTAATTCGTCACTTGAAAGGCCAAGGCATCACCGACGTCGCGGGGATCATAGTCGGCGGCATAGACCCGCAGCACGACAGCTACGTCAGCAAGCTCAAAGCCAGCATCAACGAGGCGGGACTGAACGACGAGATCGTCTTCACCGACCACCGAACCGATATGCGCGAGATCTACGCCATATCAACCTTGGTGCTTGCGGTTTCAAACAAAGCCGAATCTTTCGGTCGAACGGCATTGGAGCCTCTGTGCATCGGTACGCCAACCGTAGGCTTCGATTTGGGCGGTGTGGGCGAAATTTTAGCCGCACTGTTCCCTGCGGGCCGCGTGCCCAATCAGGACAGCCAAGCACTATTCGATACGGTTGCAGGGCTGCTGTCCGCACCCATGCCGCCCATTGCGCCGAATACGGAATTCCTGCTGAGCAACATGTGCGAGCACACACTTCAGACCTATGCTGAACTGGTGTCCGAAGGGGCGACGCAGCCATGAGCCTGTGGTGGTGGCTACCCGCGCTGGTGCTGTTGTTGGTGGTATCCGCCCGTTATGCATGGTGGAAACCTTCCTTACCCGATCACCTGCCACGGGTGCTGATGTATCACATGGTCAGTCCGCACGGAACGTCGAAAAAACACCGAGGCTTGCGGGTCGATCCGGTCATGTTCGAGCGGCAGATCGCTTGGCTTGCNGGCAACGGATGGGAATTCGTCACCCTGTCGACGCTGACCGACCGTGGTTTCCGTGGCGGCAAGCAGGTCGCCATTACCTTTGATGACGGCTACGAGGACAATGCCCTCAATGCCCTGCCTGTGCTGCAAAAGTACGACGCCAAGGCCACTCTTTATCTCGTTGTGGACCGACACGACAACGACTGGTCGGTAAAGAAAAAAGCCCACCACAATACCGGCGAATTGGCAGCTGAAACCAAGCTGTCCGATGAGCAAGTGCGGCAATTGATCGACAGCGGGGTATTTGAACTCGGCGGTCACACCCTGACCCACTGCCATCTACCCAGTACGCCTTCGACTGAAAAAGCGGTGGAAATCAGTGCCTGCCGACGGGCCTTAGAGGAGACCTTTCAAACGAGCGTTACCTCATTTGCCTATCCCTTCGGTCTATTCAGCGCAGAGGACGTCAACTTAGTGCGGGAGGCTGGTTTCAGTAACGCGGTCACCACCGACGAAGGCATTGACGGCGNCGGCAGCAGCACCGCAGACCCTTGGCGGCTGCGTCGCATCAAGGTATCCGGCAAAGACAACTTTTGGGCGTTCAAAATTCGCATGCGTATTGGCTTTCGCGGCTATCTCTAGCCTCGCGCATCTCGACAACAAGGAAATAAATCCCCCATGGATCAGGCACCTACACCTCCCAGCAAGGAAGAACTCATACGCCAAGATGAACGCATCAGCGAATTGGAGTCGCGACTGGAATTTCAAGACGAGACGATTCAAAAGCTCAACGATGAAATGGTGCAGCTACAGGGCAAGTTGTTCGCCCAAGACAAACAACTCAAACGTCTCATGGACCGGCTACAAGCAGCCGCAGGTGATGAGGANGGCGCCGATCCCAATCAAGTGGAACCGCCACCGCCTCATTATTAGATCCCAGCCCGACTAGCCGTTGATGCTACCGAGGAACTCCAGCGTCCGCGCATAAGCGCCGTCTTCGGTGTCCATGATGGCCGCATTGAANTCGGTAACACCCAAATCTTGAAACCGTTTGATCTGGCCGCGCAGCTGATTTTCGTCACCAACGATGGCGATATCCGCCGGACCTGCCGCGCCTTCTCGATCAAGCATGGCCCGATAGCTGGGCANCTGACCGTACACCGTCAGGTCTTGGGCAATTTTTTCCTTTGCCTGATCAACATTGGTGGTGAGCACGATGGGCATGCCAGCAACAATTGCGGGATCTTGCCGACCTGCAGCATGAAAGCTTGGAATAATATGCTCTTCCATCGTCTTCGGCCCCACCATCCATGTGTTTGTGCCGTCCGCCAACTCCGCTGTCAGTTTGATCATCGCCGGGCCGAGGGCCGCCACGACCACGGGCAGATCGGTAACGCCGGGAACGTCCAGCGTCAGACCCTGCACATGGTACTGCTCACCCTGATAGTTGGCGGTTTCACCACGCAACAGTGGCATTAATACATTCAGGTATTCACGCATGTGTTTGGCCGGTTTGTCATAGCTCATACCAAACATGTTTTCGATCACCACCTGATGGGACAGTCCAATACCTAGGGTGAATCGGTTGTTGCTGGCTGCGGCAGTGGTCAGCGCCTGCTGGGCCAGTGCGCCGGGATGCCGTGGATAGGTTGGGGTCACCGCNGTGCCCAGTCGAACCCGAGAGGTCTCGCGACCCATCAGTGCCAAGGTGGTAATGGCATCATAGGAAAAAATATTCGCGATCCAGACATGGTCCAGACCCGCGGCCTCGATTTCCTTACCCAGCCGCACCACATCATCTATCGACTCCTTGGTGCCATCTGCACCGATCATCGCCCCAATACGCATCTTTCTCCCCTCCAATGTATGAACCAGCCGCGAAGGCTCACCCAAATCGAACATCGACGCAACCTAACCAGCCGTTGCTGCGCGGCTACGGCTTTCATTTTTTTTGCACATCCTTACGGGCATACTTCGCGCCCTCATTCAGAAATTTGGACAATTCATGTCAACAAAAGAAACCGTCGCTATTTTGGGCGGCACTGGAGATCTTGGTACCGGTTTGGCCATTCGCTGGTCGAAAGCTGGCTACAAAATCGTTATTGGCTCACGCACCCAAGAAAAGGCTGATGAGGCCGTTGCCGCACTGNAGGCACTTAGCCCAGATACGCCTGCCGAAGCGATGGAGAACGGTGCGGCTGCCAAAGCCGGTGATATTGTCGTGTTGACGGTACCTGCCGCGCACCAGATCTCAACGCTCGACGCCGTCAAAGACGACCTCAAGGGTAAAATTCTGATCGACGTCACGGTGCCCTTGGTGCCACCCAAGGTCGGNACGGTACAAATGCCAGAAGAAGGCAGCGCCGGTAAGCGCGCTCAAGACTTCCTTGGTGANGACGTACACGTCGTCAGCGCATTCCAAAACATCGCCGCCCACTTGCTGCAGCAAGACGTGCAAATCGAATGCGATGTGCTGGTCGCCGGCAACAGCAAAGAAGCCCGTACGCGCATTATCGAAATGATCAGCGAAGCTGGTATGAACGGCTGGCACGCTGGTCCGATCGCCAATGCCGCAGCCGCTGAAGCGCTGACCTCCATTCTGATTCAGATCAACCGCAGCGGTATCGTGTCGCACTCGGGCATTAAGATCATCGGTCAGGAACACTAAGCACGATGGATACCGANCAGATCGAAGCGCCACACTTTCGCGTGATCGGTCTGCCCGGCATCGGCATGATCGAACACGGCGACGACCTCGTCGTCGCCATTGTGGAAGCGCTAGAACAGAACGGATTGACGCTNGAGCATGGCGATGTGGTTTGCGTTGCGCAGAAAATCATCTCCAAGGCCGAAGGCTGCCTGATATCTCTCAGCGATGTGGAACCCACGGAACAGGCCAAGGAGCTGGCGACGGCGACCCACAAAGACCCACGCATGGTGCAGCTGATTCTGAACGAATCCAGTGAAGTGATGCGTCACAAACCAAACGTCTTGGTGGTACGACACAATCTCGGCTTCGTTGGTGCCCATGCGGGAATCGATCAGTCCAACGTCGACCACAGTGAAGGCGAAATGGCCCTGCTGTTACCGAAAGATCCAGACGCATCTGCCGCCGCCCTGCGCGACGGACTACAGAGGCGCTACAACACCGATCTGGGCGTGGTCATCACCGACTCACACAACCGCGCCTGGCGTATGGGCACCATTGGCAGCGCGATCGGCTGCGCTGGCATCACCGTGCTGGACGATTCCAGAGGCGGCGAAGACATTTACGGCCGCACCCTGCAGGCCACGTTAATCAGTCGCGCCGACGCCCTGGCCGGAACGGCCACGTTGATGATGGGCGAGACCACAGAAAAGCTTCCTGTCGTCATTTTGCGCGGCCTGCCGCCTGCGCAGACNCTGAGTGATGATCCGAGGCAAAACGCTCAGTTGATCAATCGCCCGCTCGAAGAAGACATGTTCCGCTGATGCCAAGGCCGCAAAAGATACTGGCGATTACGGGCGGTGTTGGCGGCGCCAAGCTGGCACTGGGCTTGTCCAGAATTTTGAATCCCGAACAGGTGATGTTCGCCGTCAACGTAGGCGATGACTTCACTCACCTTGGNTTGCACATCAGCCCGGACATCGACAGCCTGACCTACGCGCTTGCTCAAGAGAACAATCAAGAACTGGGCTGGGGACGCGCNGGCGAGACCTGGCAGTTCATTGACACCTTGGGCAGCCTAGGCGGCGAGGNCTGGTTCCGGCTGGGCGACAAAGACATGGCNCTGCACACCCGGCGTAGCCAACTGCTGGGCCAAGGCGCGTCGCTGACCGAAGCCACAGCGGAAATTACCCAGCGCATGGGCATCAAGCACACCGTAGCACCCGTAAGCGATGACCCCATTCGTACCGTTGTACAAAGTGATCTCGGCGAGCTAGCGTTTCAGCACTACTTCGTACGAGAGCAGTGCGCACCGGCGGTGAGCGGCTTTCGTTTTGATGGCATACAAGACGCCACATTAAACCCGACGATTACTGAGTGGCTCGCGAATTGCGACGGCATCATCATCTGCCCGTCAAATCCCTTTGTTTCTGTCGCACCAGTGGTTGAAGTAAACGGATTTCTCGACGCGGCAGCGAGCATCCCAACCATCGCGGTATCGCCGATCGTCGCCGGCACCGCCATCAAGGGACCAGCGGCCAAGATGATGCAAGAACTGAACATACCTGCCACCGCCGTTGCCGTAGCAGAACACTATCAGCGCCACTATCCCAGCCTGCTCGATGGCTTTGTCATCGATGAATCCGACAGCGAGCGTCTCGACGACATTACGTTGCCTACGGTCGCGACCCAGTCCGTAATGACCAGCCTAGAGGACCGAATCGCAGTAGCCGAGCGATGCTTGGCATTCTTTGACGAGTTACCGGCCTAACGAAAATCGTGCAAGGACGCCTTTGCAGGCATTCCTCTCTGAACACGTGAAACTCGCGCCCCAAGGCGAAATGTTAGATCGCCCAACCCGTACTCATCTAAATCCCCGCTATCGCCACCGATCTGGGCATGATAGGTTTGTAACGTTTTGTAACTAAACACCGGTCAGCGGCAGTTCAGTTCAAGACTTCGAGACAGACAAACGTTTACGACAACTCAGTTGCACAAATTAAAGGAGTGCGAATAGGGGTCGCTAGCGTCCGATTAACAAACAGGAGATGCCAATGTGGGCGATTGTTCCCATCAAGACGTTCGAGCGAGCGAAACAACGACTGGCTAACGTCTTAAACGAGGAGGAACGACGATCGCTGATGCTGGCCATGGCCCGCGACGTGCTGACCTGTTTGTCCAAAGCCAAGAATCTTGACGGCATCTTGATTGTGTCTCGCGCTGCTGAAGCCGACGTGCTCGCTTCCGCTTTCTCCACAGAACGCTTCGCCGAGAGTCCCGACNCCAATCTTGCCGGCGCCCTAACCCAAGCGACGGACTATCTGATCAAGCACTTTGACGCCCAAGGCGTTTTTATTGTGCCCGCTGACGTTCCCGGTATNACGACTGAGCAGGTAGACGAACTGATTGCAGCGAATACGTCTGTGACCCTGCTGCCCGACGCTGAAAACGTCGGCACCAACGGCATGATCTGCAGTCCGCCGAAGGCCGTACCCTTTATCTTTGATGGCAAAAGCTTCAAACCCCATGCGGATGCCGCGTTTGCTCGCAACATTACGCCGCGCATTATGCCGGGCAGCTGTTTTGCCTTGGATATCGACACGCCCAGCGACTTGCAGACACTGCTCGCAAAACAGCCGCGCAGCCAAACCGCTAGCTACCTGACCCGATCCGGCATCGTCGATCGACTGGCAACTCGACAGAATCAACCGGAGAAACAGTCATGAATGCTGCGCTACAAAANGTATTGGCTGGCGAACGGCTGACGGACTCCGAAGCCTTGGCCTTAGCAGATTTCACGGATACTCGGGCGCTGGCTGATGTGGCTTCCGTGCTCCGCGATCAAGGTTTCCGAAACACGGTGACCTACTCGCGCAAAGTCTTTATCCCTTTGACCCACCTGTGTCGGGATGTTTGTCATTACTGCACCTTCGCTCAGGTACCGCGCAAGGTTATGGCTCCCTACATGAGCATCGAAGAAGTGCTGGAAGTCGCACGCCACGGCGCGTCAATGGGTTGCAAGGAGGCGCTCTTTACCTTGGGTGAAAAACCCGAACTGCGATACAAGGCCGCTCGGGATGCACTGGCAGAAATGGGCTATGAGTCCACTACCGACTATCTTTTCGCGGCAGCAAAAGCCGTGTTTGAAGAAACCGGACTACTCCCACATTTGAATCCAGGCAACCTGGAGCCAGAAGAACTGGCCAGACTGAAAACCGTTTCGCCGTCCATGGGCATCATGCTGGAGTCCGCATCGGAACGGCTGTGCGAAAAAGGCATGCCGCACTACGGCTCGCCGGACAAAATTCCTGCTGTACGACTGCAAACGCTGGCCAATGCTGGCATCGCCGCCGTGCCCTTTACCACAGGCATTCTAATCGGCATCGGGGAAACCCGACTCGAGCGCATCGAAAGCCTGCTGGCCATTCGTGAGATCCACGAGCAGTACGGTCATGTACAGGAAATCATCGTCCAAAACTTTCGTGCCAAGGCGGAAACCAAAATGGTTAACGCGCCAGAGCCGGACTTGAACGAACTACTCTGGACCATCGCCATGGCTCGGCTGATTTTTGGCCCGAGCATGAGCGTGCAGGCTCCACCGAATTTGAGTCCGGGTGTACTGCCGCAAATTGTGCATGCAGGCATCAACGACTGGGGTGGCGTGTCACCGGTCACACCCGACTTCGTCAATCCCGAAGCCCCATGGCCACACCTGGATGATTTAGTGCGGGAAACCGCCTCTGCCGGCAAATATTTGACCGAGCGCCTGACCATTTATCCCGATTACGCCACGGACTTGGATCGATGGGCGCATCCAGACCTGCATGTCCGCGTGCTGGAAANGATCGACGCCGAAGGCTTTCCGCGCACTGACGATTGGTGTCCGGGTGATGTTGAAATCGCCCCGCCATCGGAAATCATGAACGCCATTGTGAATTCACCCAAGCATATCAGCCACGATGTTCAGACCATTTTGGACAAGGCAAAGACTGGCGAAGCGCTGGCTGAATCCGACATCGTTCGTCTCTTCCAAAGCCGGGGGGATGATTTCACCGCGGTCGTGCAGTGCGCAGATGCCCTGCGGGCACAGACCAATGGCAACAGCGTCAGTTTTGTCGTCAACCGGAANATCAACTACACCAACATTTGTTACTTCAAATGCCAGTTCTGCGCGTTTTCCAAGGGCAAACTGTCTGAAAATCTGCGTGGCAGACCCTACGATTTATCCGATGAGGAAATCACCCGACGCACTCAAGAAGCCTGGGAGCGCGGTGCAACAGAAGTCTGCATGCAAGGTGGTATTCACCCGGAATACACAGGCGAGACCTACATCAACATTGTGCGCACGGTTAAGGCCGCAGAGCCCAACATGCATGTCCACGCGTTCTCACCGCTGGAGGTTTGGCAAGGTGCCGCCACCTTGGGCCTTGAGGTGGGCGAATATTTGCAGCAACTCAAGGACGTAGGTCTGAATACGCTGCCCGGTACCGCGGCAGAAATTTTAGACGATGACGTCAGAGAGATAATCTGCGCCGACAAGATCAATACCGAGCAATGGCTACAGGTCATGGAAGCGGCCCACAGCATCGGCTTCAAGACCACGGCGACGATCATGTATGGCCATGTTGAGAAACTCCAACACTGGGCCAGACACATCATGCGGGTGCGGGCACTGCAGGAGCGCACTGGCGGGTTCACCGAATTTGTTCCCCTGCCCTTCGTACACATGGAAGCACCCATGTACCTCAAGGGCAAAGCTCGCAAAGGGCCAACGTTCCGCGAGGCGGTGTTGATGCACTCTGTTGCACGGCTGGCACTGCACGGAAAAATCAGCAACATTCAAGCCAGCTGGGTGAAAATGGGCCATGAAGGCGTGAAGGCGTGCTTAAACGCAGGCTGCAATGATTTAGGCGGCACTCTGATGAACGAATCCATCAGTCGCGCAGCCGGCACCCAACACGGCCAAGAAACCAACCCGCGCCAAATGGCGAACTTAGTAAGGCGCTTGAACCGTGATCCGCAGCAGCGCTCTACGGCCTACGGCAAGGTAAGCGATGAACGCATCAAGGCGGGACAGGCCCAAGGCGAGCTACTGGAAATCATCAACACGCCTGCGGAAAAATACGAACGCAAAACCCCGACATCTCAGTTGATCCGAAATCCGGCACCGGCGCGCAAAAAGCTTGCAGACCAGTCGGGAGGGTAGTTGAGTTCGAATGAAAAGACCCCCTAATCTAGGCCATAACCCCGACGGAGTTTTGGCCGGATAGGGGAAAAGCCACAGGGTGAGCGACCTCATTCCATCTCGAGCACGCTGACCCGAATTTTCTTCCCACCAAAACGTGTTACGCATGCCATCGAATCCGCTATGGTGGGTGGTGAGGAAACCGTTCGCCACTGCCCACTGCTGAGGCCGAACATTAGGGAGGGAAACACCATGACAAAAATCAAATACGACTTCGGCAGCGGTCGATCGGACCCGGAAACATTCCCCGTCGCAGCACTGCAAGCCGCTGCGAGCAAGGTCATCGAGGAGCAGGCCGAGGCGTTGACTCAGTATCCTGGTGACTTAGGCCACGCGGGTATGCGTGCGGCCATGGCACAGCGGGAAGAAGACCGCGAGGGCATCAGTATCGACCCCAACCACTTGCTGCTGACCAACGGCTCCATGCAGGGGGTGACCCTTACCGCTGAGGCGCTGCAGGAAAATCATGGTGACACGGTGCTGGTGGAAGAGTACTGCTACCCAGGCACACTGAGTGCCTATCGCTCGCTGAAGTACGACATGGTCGGCATTCCGCTGGACGAGGGCGGTATGTGTCCCGACGCGGTGGAGCGCGAGCTGGATCGACTCAACAAAGAAAAACGTCTGCCCAAATTCATTTACACCATCTCCACCTATCAAAATCCGACCGGCTTCGTGATGCCTCGAGCGCGCCGGCTGCAGATTATCGAAATGGCCAAACACTATGGCGTGCCCATTGTGGAAGATAACTGCTACGCGGATGTTCACTACGATGGACCGCTGGAACCCGCGTTCTACGCCTTGGATGACGACCCGAATCAAATCTATCTGTGTTCGCTGTCCAAAATTTTGGCGCCGGGATTGAGGTTAGGCTATATCTACGCCCGCCCGCCCATGCTGGAGAAGATTCTTGGACGTCGGCACGACGCAGGCAGCAACTACCTCGCCGCAGCCATCGCCGCGGAGTTCTATCAGGACGGTATTCAAAAGCACGCCAAGGCGACAAACCCGGTGCTTAAAGCCAAACGCGACCTCACCCTACAAGGTCTGGAAACCGAGCTGGGCGACATCTGCGTATGGTCAGAGCCGGTAGGCGGGCTGTTCATTTGGGTACGCTTACCCGATGATGTAGACACCAAGGCGCTCCGGCCCATGGCACTAGAGCAGGGCGTGAATTTTCTGCCGGGCCAGAGCTTCCACTATCAGCGAGATCACGTCCCCTATCTGAGACTGGCCTTCGGGCACCTCACGCTGAACCAAATCAGCGAGGGATTGCCAATTTTAGCCCGCTGCATACAAAGCTGCCGAGGCAGCAATGAGGGTCGGGATTTCGATACGTTGTTCAAATAAAAACACACAAAGGAGAGCAATATGACGAAGATGCTCACATCCGGGGATCAATTCCCGGATATCACACTCACCAGTACCGAGGGCGACTCGATTGCGCTGCCTGGGAGTCTGGACACCCCCTNCACGATTGTGCTGTTTTACCGCGGCCACTGGTGACCCTACTGCCGGCGGCTATTGGCCGGTTACGAAGAGCGCCGTGATGCGTTCGCAGCAGAAGGGGTTAGCGTCATCGCCGGAACGGTGGATTCTTTAGAGGACACCCAAAAAGTGGNAGAGCCTTTGAACTTCCCCGTTGCCTACGGGGTCTCCCGCGAGATCGGTGACAAGCTTGGCTCTTGGTGGGATGAACGACGGGATTTCATTCAACCCAGTGAGTTCGTACTGAACCCACAAGGAAAGGTTTTGTTTTCCGCCTACAGCAACGCACCGGTAGGTCGTATGGATCCTGAGGAAACCCTGACGCTNATCAAGTATTTGAACAGCCTCAAACGATAACCTCCTAGGGTTTACGGATAGGCTATCCTGAGCGAAGCGCCAAATTCAGCACGGCTGAGTAGCCGGGCTGAATTTCCATTTGGTCCCGATAGCCTTTTTCTATCAGCATCTCATGGGCTTCCCTTAGCTTGTAATGCGGGCAGTTCACCACCAAGTGGTGTTCCAGATGGTAGTGAACATGATACGGCGCGATCAGCGCCCGCTCCCACCAACTGGCTAGCGTGGTACGCGTATTGCGCAGCCGATCATCNTTGTCAGGCACCACCGCATGTTCGCCAATGTTGCGCAACCGAACCACGAAACGGTTCCAGGTAAACGCCGGCAGAATCCACAAAACAAAATACATGTACCACACCCCAGCAGCACTAAACGCGGCAAGGAAAGCCAGATTGATCAATACATTGGGCCCAAGACGTGGCCAGGCGCGCTGCAGCTTTTCTTTCAACGTGTCGCCCTTAAACGCCGCTTTGACAATACGCCCGTACTGGTCCCAGCCGGTTTGCCCCGTTAGGTCTCGAATGACCTTGCGACGAAAAGAACTCTTCGTAATCGGGAAAGGCTTGGATAACACCAAATCCGGATCATCTTCCTGTTGGGTATTGGCGTGATGCACCACATGATATTTGCGGTATGTGTCGATTTTTTCGTCGGTAAATGCGCGATTGAGCAGCCACTCACACACCCAGTCGTTCACCTTGCGATTCTTGAACAACGCGCCGTGAGCACCGTCGTGGGTCAGCACGAACAAGCCCAACTGCCGCGTGCCAATAATCATCACTCCTAACGTGATCGTGAGCGGATTGGGAANCAACGACACGNCAATCCACGTACCAATAATGACCGCCCAGCAATGGGCAATCGATAAGGCGCTGCGCCACGGGTTTATCGTACGCAGGTACGCCATTTCTTCTTCGGTAAAAAAATCCGTCGGGCGTTGTCGTAGTTTGNCCGACTCAGCAGTTGGCGTTTGGTTTTCGCTCATGATGCTCGCTCCCGCTACTGATGTAGCGTTTCTGACACCGAATGATAACGCCTCTGCACCATTTTTGACCACTGCGCCGTTCCGCATCTGCAAACCTCAGATTCTCCGGCTGGCCAACGCCCAAACCCGCCTGATCGTCGGTCCCGCTACTACACGGGAGCAAACGGTCATTCTTTGCCGTAGCTGATTCGAAAACACAAGCAGCGCAAAAACTACAAGTCGGTATAATCGTATGAATGAGCATTACAACACCGACGTCCTTCGACGAAATAACCTATCCATTCGATGAACGCCCTGCCCGCGGCAAACTGCAGCAGGTGGCCACNGGGGTTCATTGGTTGGCCATGCCCATGAGCGGATCACTGGCCTTCATTAATCTGTATCTTTTGGAAGACCACGACGGCTGGTGGGTCGTGGATACCGGTCTGTCCAACGCGGAAACCACCACCGTCTGGGAAGAGGTGTTTGCCAACGAACTTGGCGATAAGCCTGTGGTCGGCGTGATTTGCACCCACATGCACCCTGACCATATTGGACAAGCTAAGCACATCACCGATCGTTTTCATTGCCCGTTGTACATGACCCAGAGTGAGTACTACCAAGCACGAACGTTCGCCAACGGTGGCGGTAACTCCCGATCCGGCTGGATCGGAGAACAATTTTATACCAAGGCGGGTATGCCCAAAGATTACTTAGAGCAGCTTGCAAAAATGTGGGAGGCCCGGGAATCTGAAGGCATGAGCATGCCGACGATGGTTCAAGGCTATGAGCGTTTGCAGGACGGGCAAATCCTGCGCATTGGAGACACCGACTGGCAAATCATCGTGGGCTCTGGCCACTCACCGGAACACGCCTGTTTGTACAGTTCGGCACTCAAGGTACTCATATCCGGTGACCAAATTCTGCCCATTATCACCTCTAACGTTAGCGTTCACCCGACTGAGCCCAACGCCAATCCATTGAAGAACTGGATGGACTCTCACGATCACTTTCTTGAGGTCATTCCTGAAGACACCTTCGTTCTGCCCGCTCACAACCTACCGTTTTTCGGTGTGCGGCCCCGACTGCGTGATCTGATACACCATCATGAGGATCGTATGCTGGCAATCGAAGAGGCCTGCGTTGAGCCGCAGATCGCCAAAGACCTCCTGCCGGTGCTGTTTGCTCGAAAGCTAGACAGCAGGCAAATGATGATGGCACTGGGCGAAGCCATTGCGCATATTCATTTGCTGTTGCACCGCAACAGACTGCAGCGATCAGAGGGCGAAGACGGGGTAGCGCGCTATCGATCGGTTGACCCGTCACTGTCTCGTCGCGCCCACCCAGATAGTCACGAAGCACCGGACGATCAGCCAGCCTATGTTTAAACGTAACCTAACAGCGCACTGACCGACGCTGTGACGGACCAACCCAGCCCACTCCAGCGCAAAATACGCCGATTCTCGTATCGTGTTCTCGCTTGGGGCAAGGACACGCTGCCACCGGGGATTCGCAGTGTTGTGGGTTTGTTGTTTATGGTCGGTGGTGTTTTTGGCTTCCTTCCCGTGCTTGGTTTCTGGATGTTGCCCTTGGGTTTGGCGCTGATTGCCCTAGACCTGCCACCGTTGCGCAAACCCATCGAGCGCTGGATGGAAAAGCTCAAAATCGATTCTTAGCAGATTGGTATTGGAGGGTGTTACCGAACTTGCGCCAACCAGTCATCGGTTGTCATTAACAACACGAATTGGCAGGCTCCAAGACAAGTTCTCGAACACAATGGATGGGAGAAACAACTGTGAGCGAACTCGCCTTTAACTCCGCTACCGAGCTGGCTGCAAAAATTCAAAACAAAGAAATTTCCGCGGTGGAACTGCTCAATTATTACTTGGGTCGGGTCGACCAGCACAACGGCGACCTCAACGCGGTGGTCGTTGATACGCGAGAACAAGCCCTAAAAGATGCACAGCAAGCCGACGACGACCTAGCCAAGGGCCGTGTCCGAGGTCCGCTCCACGGCGTTCCCATGACGGTAAAGGAGTCGTTTCATATTGCCGGTACGGCATCGACCTGGGGCAATCCAGCGCTCAAAGACAATGTCTTTAATGAAGACGCCGAAGCGGTGAAAAAGCTCAAGGCCGCAGGCGCCAACGTGTTTGGTAAAACAAATATCCCGATCTCGTTGGCTGATTTTCAAAGCTATAACGACGTCTATGGCACCACGAATAATCCCTATGATCACAGTCGTGGACCCGGTGGATCATCAGGAGGGTCCGCGGCGGCCTTAGCCGCAGGACTGACCGGTCTGGAAATTGGCTCCGACATTGGTGGCTCAATCCGCAACCCCGCGCACTTTTGTGGCGTCTTTGGTCACAAACCGACCCACGGTCTGTTGTGGATGAAGGGTCATGCAGCCGCGCCGAAAATGCGCTCCACCCCGGACATTTCAGTGATCGGGCCGTTGGCTCGCTCTGCCAGCGACCTACGAACCTCTATTGACGTGATCGCTGGGCCGGATCCCATTGTGGCCCGAGGCTACAAGCTCGATCTGCCGGATCTGAGCGGTCGCTGCCTGAAGGATCTGCGCATCGGTATCTGGCGTGCCGATGAGCGGGCACCGGTGGCCAAAGAAGTGGAAGATCGCGTCAACAAGGTTGCCGCTGCGTTACGCGATGCCGGCGCGCGGCTGAATGAGGAAGCGCGTCCAGCGTTGGACCCGTCGGAGTCCCACGACATTTACGGACACTTGCTGCAAGCCACCATGGCATCACGCATGCCAGATGCCGACTACAATTCCTTAGTGGAACATGTCAGCACGCTGGACCCGGCGGATCAAAGCGATGCCGCCAAAGTCTTCCGCGGGCAGGTCACTTCGTTCAGAGATTGGGCCGTAGCCAACGAGGCGCGTAATAAGCTGCGCTGGGCCTGGCACGATTACTTTAGCGAATTCGACGCTCTGGTCATGCCGATCATGGCAACACCCGCATTCAAGCACGATCACCGCCCCTTCGGCGAACGCACTATTCTGGTCGACAATGCAGAGCGACCTTACTTTGAGCAGGTGTTTTGGGCTGGGCTGACCGGCGTTGCATTCCTGCCCTCTACCGTCATTCCTACGGGCTTGAACAAAGACGGGTTACCCATTGGCTTACAAATTGTTGGGCCGGAGTTTGGTGACCTGGTCACCATTGGTGTTGCCCAAGAACTCGAGCGTCTGGGCTTCGACTTTACGCCGCCCGCGGCATACCGCTAGAACCAGTTAAGGTTTCCATGACAACAGCCCACGCCCACCCCAACATTGCCTTGGTGAAATACTGGGGCAAACAGGAAAAGCCGGGCAATTTACCGGCAACTCCGAATCTATCCATCTCCTTGGCCGGATTGACCACGGTCACTCACGTCAGTGACGCACCGTCAGACACATTCATTCTCAACAGCAAAGAGACCAGCGACCCCAAACTGGTTCGCTGGCTGGAAGCCCTTCGCGGCACCTTCGATGTGCCGCCGCTGCAAATTGACAGCGGTAACGATTTCCCCACCAGTGCGGGCTTGGCCTCCTCGGCGTCAGGCTTTGCCGCCCTGATCACAGCCATCAACGCACACTGCGACCTCGGGTTGAATCAGGAAATGTGTTCTGAATGGGCACGGGTGGGTTCCGCCAGTGCCGCTCGATCTATTTTCGGCGGTTTTGTGGCCTTGGTGCCGCCCCAGTGGCAGGCAATCCCCATGGCGAAACGCGATCATTGGCCGCTGGAGGTGGTGGTTGCCGTCACCAGCAATGAGCCTAAAAGCGTCAATTCAGGCGAGGGTATGGAGCGTTCAAGACTGACATCGCCCTACTACAATGCCTGGGTGCGCGATGCCACGACAGACTTTGCTGCTGCATCCGAGGCCATTGAACGCAGAGATTTTCTCTCGCTGGCTGCTGTTGCCGAACTTAACTGTCTGAAAATGCACTCGATTATGCTCACCAGCCAACCCACCTTGAGCTATTGGACACCGGCCAGCATCGCCTGCATGGATCGGGTACGCAGTTTGCGCGAAGAAGGGCACGATGTGTTCTTTACCGTGGACGCTGGGCCACAAATCAAAGCCGTCTGTCTGCCGGCAAGCGCCGACGCCGTTGCCAGCGCGCTAAGCGAAACGCCAGGGGTACTCGAGGTAATACGAAGCTCTCTTGGCGAAGGTGCTCGAGTCGTCCTATGACCTATGCATCGGCTCCGGGAAAAATCGTCCTATGGGGTGAATACGCGGTACTGACCGGCGCAGCCGCCGGCGTGATGGCTCTAAGCAACCGGGCAAGCATCCGGATGGAACCCTCCGCGGACAAGCGTTGGCACTTTGAGAGCAAGGGGTTTTTCTGCGAACCGGCCAGTTGCCCGAGCGATGAACTTCCCAACAGTCCGCAAAGCACCTTTCTGCGTCTGATTTTGGCTCATTGGGGCTACAGATCCCTGGCGGAATGCTCCACGCCGCTGCACATTACGACAGACAGTTCACCTTTCTTCGCGGCAAACCAAAAATTGGGCCTAGGCTCATCAGCAGCGGTTTGCACCGCAACCTACCGCGCCTTATGCGCGCTTACCCGGCGCTCCCCAGCACTCAGCGAAGTGATGGCTCTGCATCGTGATTGGCAAGGCGGCAAGGGCAGCGGGCTTGATGTCGCCAGTGCTTGGCATGGCGGCCTGATCCACTTTCAACAAGGCTTAGGGACACCCGCAGATTGGCCAGAGGATCTCTATTGGCAAGTTGTCTGGAGTGGCAAAAGCGCAAAGACAACGGATCACATCACGCACTTTGACCAGTGGCGAAACCAAGCCGACAACACACCATTGAACCACCTCGGCGCACTCAGTAACGAGATCTGCGAGAAAGGCCCGAATCTGCCATTGCTGACCGAGTACTGCCAGACACTGAAAGCCCTCGACGAGGCAGCAATTCTCAATATTTTCACCCAAGAACACGCAAGGTTGGGTAAACTTGCCGCCGCCTCAGGAGCTCTATATAAGCCCTGTGGTGCGGGTGGGGGTGATATCGGCATTGCATTCTCCGACGATCCACACGGGATAGCAGCTTTTCGACAACAAGCCGCAGCAAGCGGCTTCTTACCACTAGATTTGGAGATGGCCACCAATGGCGTCGCATTCCAGCAACGACAATGATTCAAGCACCGCAGGCAACACGGACCTTGCCGGTTCTTCACGAATCCCCAATTTTTTTCGTATGCCCATCGCAGAGCGCATCAGTGCTCTGCACCAGCGCGGACTGATCAGCAACGAAGACGTCCAGCTGCTGAGCAGCGGCAACCATCAGGTGCAACTCAACGTTGCCGACAAGATGATCGAAAACGTCGTTGGAGTCTTTGGTCTTCCCATGGGCATCGCTTTGAACTTTTTGATCAACAACCGCGACTATGTCGTGCCATTGGTGGTTGAAGAACCTTCCATCGTAGCCGGCTTGTCCGGTGCCGCACGAATGGCTCGATTGGGTGGCGGTTTCACCGTCGAACCCGTCGACCCTATCTTGATCGGTCAAGTGCAAGTGGTCATCGACTCAGATCCCGAACTGGCAAAACGCACGTTGCTTGAACATCGCGAAGATATTGTCGCGCTCGCCAACAGCTTGCACCCTAAGATGGTGGCTCGCGGCGGCGGTGCGTTGGACATTGAAGTATTCGATTACCGTGCCGAGGAAGACGGACGACTGATGGTGGTCATGCACCTGTTGGTCGACACACGAGATGCGATGGGCGCTAATCTGGTCAACACCATGTGCGAAGGCGTCGCCGCCTACGTCGAAGGCCTGACCGGCGGCAAAGTCTTTCTTCGCATTCTATCGAACCTGACCGACCGAGCCATCGCCCGCGCTTCGGTACGCATTCCGGTCAAGAATCTGGAAGGCAAGGGGTATACCGGCGAACAAGTACGCGATGGCATCGTACTCGCCAACGATTTGGCCTTGGCCGATCCCTATCGGGCCGCCACCCACAACAAAGGCATCATGAATGGCGTCGATGCACTCGCGTTGGCCACTGGCAACGATTGGCGAGCCATCGAAGCCGCCGCCCATGCCTACGCCTCTCGCAGTGGTCGCTATCAGGCGCTTACCCGTTGGCATAAGCGCGAAGAAGGCTACTTGGTTGGCGAGATAGCCATACCGATGAAAGTCGGCACCGTTGGCGGTTCCTTAGAAACCAATCCCAGCGTTCGCATCAACCACCGCCTGCTCGGCTCTCCGAACGCATCAGAACTAGCCGGCGTGATGGGCGTTGTTGGCCTGGCGCAAAACTTTGCGGCTCTCCGAGCATTGTCTACTGATGGTATTCAGCAGAACCATATGAATCTGCACGCTCGCAGTGTGACCAGCACCGCCGGGGTACCAGAAGAATTTTTCGAAACGGTGGTCGAGACGCTGATCGAATCCGGCGAAATCAAAGTATGGAAAGCACAGGAAATCGCCAAAAATCTGTCGCGCAAAGTGATCATGCCGGAAGCAGCAGACCGGCAGTCGGCGTACGGCAAAATCATTTTGCTGGGAGAGCACGCTGTCGTTTACGGCAGACCGGCCATCGCGCTGCCGATTCCTCTCGCCGTGGAGGCTGCCGTGCGCAAAGAAGGCGATGGCATCAACGTACTGATACCGCGCTGGGGCATCGAGCAGAAGGTAAGACCTTCTGCGCCTGGCTTTGCTGGCATCATCGCCACCCTGATGAGTCAGATAGGTTTAGCCAACGAGAACATGACCATCGAAGTCTTTCCGCATATTCCTAGAGCCATGGGATTGGGAGGCTCGTCTGCCCTAGCCGTGGCGATTCTGCGGGCAGCAGACGAGGCCTATGGCCTGCAGCTCAGCGATGGCCGCATAAACGAACTCGCCTTCGAATGCGAAAAAACAGCTCACGGCACGCCATCGGGCATCGACAACACTGTGGCAACCTACGGCGCCCCGCTGCTGTATCAACGCCAGCAAGACGAAGCCCAGCAGCAAGCACGCTTCACCAATGTCACCCTTGGTCAGCCGCTGGAAATGGTGATTGGTGTCACCGGCAAGGAGAGCCTGACAGCAGACACCGTGGCCAGAGTCCGGGCGTCTTGGCAGCAGTACCCAGATCGTTACGAAAGCCTATTCGATCAAATCGGGCAGCTCACCACCATTGGACACGATGCCCTGCAAGAAGGTCGTCTCGAGGAACTCGGAGAGCTGATGAACCTATGCCACGGCTACCTGAACGCGCTACAGCTCTCCACGCCGGAGCTGGAAGAACTGGTTCATATCGCTCGCAGGCATGGGGCCATAGGTGCCAAGCTCACCGGCGGCGGTGGCGGCGGATCCATGATCGCCCTGTGCCCAGACGCAACCAATGCAGTGCAACAGGCATTTGAGGCTGCGGGATACAAGGCGATTCCGATTACGCTGGGTTAACCCAGCGTTACATGCCGAGCGCTGGTTGCTAGATCAACTCGCTGAAAAGCTCGGGCGTGCATTCAGCCCATCCTGCCAGCGCTTGATATTCGGAAGATCTGGCAGCTCTACCACTTTGACTACGCGAGCAAAATCTAGGGCGACCCCCATGGTGATATCCGCTATCGAGAACTGATCTCCCGCGAGAAATTCAGTCTTCGCCAGTTGGTCATCAAACATACCCAACGCCTTGGGCGCTTTGTCCGCACAAACCACACCCCAAGCCTCAACGCAGGTTTCCCGATCCTTAAAAAATCCGGTGATGTTGCGAAATGCGCCGGCCACTTCGAGTAAGAAATTGAGTTCTGCACGACGCTGCCACATATCAATTTGAGCCTGAGCCAGCGGACTGTCGCCAAAGAGTGAGGGGCCGCCGCTGATGGCATCCAAATATCGAGTAATCGACACCGACTCGCCAATAAACGTGCCGTCGTCCAGTTCCAGCATGGGGACACGACCACCCGGGTTTTTCGCCAGATATTCGGCGCTGATGTTTTCCCCGCCTCGAATATCGACGCTGACACGCTCTATCTCGATACCTTTTTCCGCCATGGCGATGTGAACACGGCGGGCGTTTGGCGATGGTGACTCATGCAATTTCATACCGATTCCTCTCTTTTTCATCTTTCGTTGATTTCACTGCTGTAGCGATCCCCGATTGAACTTAACGCCTGTTCATACCATGCTCAAGTTCTTCGTCGCATCGCCAGAACTGATTTGAGGAGATCACTATGGGAACACCCGCACGCGTTGTCGTATTACCCGCTGACACAGCCAAACTTCGTATTGAATCGTTGGAACTGCCTGATCCGGCTCCTCATGAGGTGGTGGTCAAGCAGTTCGCGTCCGGCATTTGCCACTCTCAGCTGCATCAAATGCACGGGCCGCGAAAGACACCCATTATTTTGGGTCATGAATCCACAGGTGTCGTACTGCATGTCGGCAGCGATGTCACCCACGTCGCACCGGGAGACACGGTTATGGTCACCTGGGTGCCGCGCCAAGCCGCTGCAGAATCCAAGCCGCCGGTGGCCGCCACGTTAAATGTCATGGACGGCGTGGCCAGATCTCAAAACGTTTTCACCTGGGCGGATCACACCATCGCCGACCAACAATATGTGGTGAAGGTTGATCCCAACATCAAAACCGATGTGACAGCCATTATCGGCTGCGCTGTCATGACTGGCGCGGGCGCTGTGATCAACACCGCCAAGGTTCAGGCCAATGAAAGTGTGGCGATTTTTGGCGTCGGCGGCGTCGGGCTCTCCGCGGTTGTCGGGGCTCGTATGGCCGGTGCCAACCCGATCATTGCCGTGGATCTGGACGATGAGAAGCTGGCCTTCGCCAAAGGTTTTGGCGCGACCCATGTGGTGAACGCCAGCCGGGAGGATCCCGTGGCGGCCATCCATGCGCTGACCACACGCGATGATCGCTTTACTTTCGCACGCGTCCCTGTGTCCGGTGCGGACTATGCCTTCGACTGCATTGGCATTAAGCAAACCATGGAGCAAATTTTACCGGCCTGCCGCAGTGGCCACTTTGGTGCCCAAGATGGCGGCAAAGCGGTATTAGTTGGCGTACCAACCACGACGGCTGAAATCAATGCGGTGGATCTTTTGGTAAACGAAAAGCAGTTTATCGGCAGCATTGGCGGCTCTTGCGCGCCAGACCGAGACTTTCCGCGTTTTTTGGAATGGGAGGACAACGGTGATCTCGGGCTGGACAAGATGGTCACCGAGCGCTTCAGCATTGATCAAATCAATGAAGCCACCGATGCATTGGCCAACGGCAAGATTGCCGGTCGAGCCATTTTAGAATTCTAGGAATCCTCAGCCTCTGTCAGGGCTCGATGTAAAAGACCGAGCCCGTGTTCAGCGAATAGCCACATGTTGGCTTCACGGTCAGTAGACCCGGTTTCCAGCAGCGCAGACACCGGGTTCGGCCCCGAAACACCAATAACGCTAGACCCTGCCTCACCATAGACCACGCCGGTTGGCCCAGCGATGCCCAATTCCGCTATCGCCCACGTGGCATCAAACTGAACTCGCGCTTTGTTCGCAAATGCCATCACCATGGCTTCACTCATGGGTGCCAATCCCTCCACATCTGCCCGCGTCATGCCGAGCAATATCTTCCTTGACTCGTAGGTATAGAGCACGCTGCCACCTTTGTAATAGGCAGAAGCGCCCGGTACCGCCAGCAAGGCCGAAGACAACAACCCCCCTGTGGATGTTTCTGCCACCACCACCGTTTCACCTCGCTGGCGCAGCAACTGGGCAACCTCTTCAGCCATTTGAGTGAGCAACTTCACTGGGAAACCTCCTGTTCCATCAAGGGCACACCACCCAAACCTAATACCATAACGAAAAACGCTCTCTGCTTTATCTCGTTCACTTCTCGACCGGCCCACCAAGCGACATGCGCGTCTGGCTGAGTCGTATCAATATCGATTCCCCACATCGGATCAACCTCGTTGGGCACCAAGCTGTAGCGCATGTCGACGATACGTGGGGACTCTTCCATGACCGACAAATAATCGTCCGAAAACCATCGAAAACGCTCAATATCCCGCGCCTGTTGAGTGGTGGCATCCAAACTGGGGAAGTCGCGGGACAAATCCAATTTGCGAACTCGCGCCCCCGGATACCAAAGTGACCGAGTACCGACGCGGACCGCGTCCACGTAGTAGTGACCCTCAAATTCGTAGATCGCCTTCCACACCAACAAGTTAGCGAACGACGGTTTCACCGACAGTCTGAGCGGCGCGTGACCTCGAATCTGAGCTACCTGATGAGCCGCTTGCAGAGCGCGCTCCTGCTGCAGCCAGCCCAAGGCAAAGAAACTGAACATCCAGATACACGCTATCCACGAAAGCCAGATGCGTTTGCTACGGCTTGCTGCAACGACGAGTACCACCAAGGGCACAGTAAACAGAGGATCGACGATGGACATGGTGTCCCACGCAACGCGCGTATTGGAAAACGGCCACAGCAACTGCGTGCCATAGGACGTGCAGGCGTCCAGCAGGCCGTGCGTGGCATAGCCCATCAAACACGCCAAATAGGCTTGACCGGTACTGAGCCCTTGGAGAAACCGAAAACGGCTGGCGATGGCCCGCAGGACCAGAAAGACCAGCAATGCCCCTACCGGTATAAATACCAAGGAGTGGGTGAATTGCCGGTGGAACTCCAAAAACAAAATGGGATCCGTTGACGACTGAAACAACACATCCAAGTCGGGTGCCATGCCGCCCAGCGCACCGTACCAGGCCACCGTAGCCAGCGTCGCTCGTTTCGCTGCTGTCTGAGCAAAGGCCGCTCCCACAACGCCCTGACTGACTGGGTCCATACGCTTCCTCAGTAATTGCAAGTCCTCGGGTATTCCCACAAGGCCGCAGCACCATAGCGACTTTGCAGACGATAAAAAAGGCGATTTGGAGTAGCAGAGCTTCACCGACAGTTGTGGCATCCTAGGTTTTTGGGGAGAGACTATGAGCTATTACGATTACATCATTGTGGGCGCTGGCTCGGCCGGCTGTGTGTTAGCGAATCGGTTAAGCGCAGACCCAGACATTCGCGTCTGTTTGCTGGAAGCCGGCGGCAGCAATCGCTCGCCCTTGCTTCATGTACCAGCGGGTTGGGCAGCAACCTTTAAAAACCCAAAATACGACTGGAGCTTTGAAACCGAACCCGAACCCGAGTTGGATGGTCGACAGGTGTATTGGCCTCGCGGCAAGTCCTTAGGTGGCTCCAGCGCCATCAACGGCATGATTTATGTGCGCGGCGTACCGGTGGACTTTGCGGCTTGGGAACAAGCAGGCGCAAAAGGCTGGTCTTGGGAAGATGTGCTGCCCTACTACAAGAAGGCCGAGCGCCAACAAATCCACGACGACGAGATGCACGGATCCGATGGCCCATTGCACGTACAAGATGTGCGCGACAAACGCCCAATGGACGATGTCTTCATCAACGCGATGAATCAGGCGGGCATCCCCAGCAACCCTGATTTCAACGGTATGGATCAGGCAGGTTGCGGTTACTACCAATTCACCCAAAACACCGGCCGACGCTGGAGCACCGCCAGCGCCTACCTGACCCCAGCACGCTCACGCCCCAATCTCACCATCATTACCCACGCGATCACCCAGCGTGTCTTGTTCGACGGCAAGCTGGCCACAGGGGTCGAGATCAGCAGGCACGGCAGCAAACAAACCATCCAAGGTGCTCACGTGATTTTGTCCGGCGGTGCTGTTGCCTCGCCTCAACTGCTGGAGGTGTCCGGGGTCGGGGACGGTGAGCGTCTGCGAACTCTCGGCATTGACGTGGTGCATCACGCACCGGATGTGGGCGAGCATCTGCAAGATCATCTATTGTGCAAGGTGGTCTACGCCACTCAACCGGAACACTCGATCAACCGGGAAGTACAGGGTTTGCGCTTGATTCCGGCGGCGTTGCGCTGGTTCTTCTTGCGTGAGGGTCCGCTCACGACGGGTTCCGCGCCGGTTGGTGCATTTTGCCATACCCGGGATGGACTGGAGGCACCAGACGTACAGATTCACTTTGCCTCCGGCGGCACGTTGTACAACGACGCCGGCAAGATCCGTGCGCTGAAACAGCCCGCCGTGACTGCAGTGGTGAACCAATCACGCCCAGAATCCCGCGGATCCATTCACGCCAAGAGCGCGGATATTGCTGATGCACCGGTCATCGCCGCCAACTACCTCAGTTCTCAGCTTGACCGCGACACCCTGCTTCGAGGCATGCGAATTTTACTCAACATATTCGATCAGTCAGAGCTTCAGCCTTATCTGAACGGTCGCCTCTCGCCCGATGTTGAGACAGACCTCAACGACGATGGGGCACTCATGGCCTACATTCGTCGAGAGGCCAGCACGGTCTACCACCCCACCAGCACCTGCAGCATTGGCAAGGTCGTGGACGAGACCCTTCATGTCATGGGTGTCGAGGGGCTGTCTGTGATTGACGCCTCGGTGATGCCGTATGTGGTCAGCGGTAATACCAATGCCGCGACCATCATGCTGGCAGAAAAAGGTGCCGATCACTTGCTTGCCGCGCGCCGCTAAGGAAGGCCTCGTGCTCACCCTGTTCAAAGCCCGCTCGGTCATCACCATGAACCCGTCCATGCCCAGAGCTTCTGCTGTTTTGGTGCGGGACGGCATGATCATGGAAGTCGGCGAGCCAGAGCATATGCAGCCCTGGTTGGAAGGTCAGGAATACACCGTGGACCAGCAGTTCGCTGACAACATCATCTGTCCGGGTTTTATCGACCCGCATCTGCATCCGAGCATGGCAGCGGTACTACTGCCCATGGAGTTCATTACGGCCATGCGCTGGAAGCTTCCTTGGGGTGATATCGAACCGGTGACCACGGCAGAGGCATTCGACCTGCGCATGCAATCACTCAATCAAACGAAGGAACCAGACGAACCACTGTTTATCTGGGGGTATCACCAGCTCTGGCACGGCAACATGAGTAAGGCACGCATCCATCAGGTGAGCGAGCAGCGGCCGATCATCGTATGGCACCGTTCCTTCCATGAGCTGTATATGAACGATGCCGCCATGAGCATGGCCGGTATCGACCCGGCTCAAATCAGGCCCGGCATGCAAATCGACATCGAACAAGGCCATTTTTTTGAGGTGGGGCTTGGCTTTGCCATTAACCGGCTGAACCCGTGGATCCTTGCACCGGAAAAATATGCCCAGGGACTGCAACGTTTAAAGGAGGTGGTCCACCACGGCGGACACACCAGTATCGGCGATCTGGCCACAGGCTTGTTCAATTTCGATACCGAAGCCCAAGCCCTGGCCGAGCAACTGGAGGGTGACGATGTGCCATTCCGGACTCGTCTCGTCGTACACGGTACCCGACTCACTCAGGGTGGCCGGAAGCCTGAGGAAGGCCCGGCCATGGCCGATGCCCTACAGTCACACAACAGCCATCGCCTGAGTTTTGCACAGCACATCAAGCTGTTCAGCGACGGTGCTTTTTTCAGCCAGTTGGCCCAGATGCAGGAGCCGGGTTATATCGACGGCCATCACGGCGAGTGGCTGGCCGCCCCGGAAGAATTGGAGCGGCATATTCGCGCCTACTGGCAGGCCGGCTATCAGATTCACGTGCACGTAACGGGCGATCTGGGTTTGGAACTGACGCTGGATATTCTGCAAAAAATGCAGGACGAAAAGCCCCGCTTCAACCACGGCTTTACCTTTGAGCATTTTGGTTTCAGTACGCCGGAGCAGATTCGCCGGATCAAGGCCCTAGGGGCACAGGTGTCCGCAAATGTGTACTACCTGCACGAACTGTCGGACAGCTACGCCAAAACGGGTATTGGGTATGAGCGCGCAAGTCAAATGGCACGCCTACGTAGCTGCTTTGATGCAGGCATTAACACCACGATACATTCCGATTTCACCATGGCCCCAGCCGAACCATTGAACAGCATGTGGGTCGCAGTGACCCGACAAAATCATGCGGGCGACGTCATGGGCTCAGAGGAACGATTGACCCAGCAGCAGGCGCTGGAAGCAATCACCATTAATGCCGCTCACACCATCGGTTTGGCGGATATCACTGGCAGCCTGCGTGCAGGCAAACGGGCCGACTTCACCGTGCTAAATCAAGACCCGCTGACCTGCGAACCTTCGGCCCTGCGAGACATCAACATCGCTGCGACGGTTTTTGAAGGGCAGGTGTTCCCCATCGAATGAACGCGCCATCGGCCAACTCTTCTACCAAGCCCATTACCTTGATCGGCGGATACCTCGGGGCGGGTAAGACGACGTTGATCAATCGGCTGCTTAATCAACCTGAACTGCCCTCAGGCACGGCGGTACTGGTGAACGATTTTGGTGACGTGAATGTTGATGAATCGTTGATCCGAAGTGAATTCGATAACGGCAACATCATCGGCTTAAGCAACGGCTGCATTTGCTGCAGTATCAGTGACGACTTGAGTCAAGCACTGGACCAGCTCAATACGTTACCAATCGCTCAGGTGATCCTGGAAACCAGTGGGGTCGCCGAACCCGCCAGAGTCTGGCAGCACTGCCACTATCCGGGGTTTTCACCCAAGGCAACCGTCGTCGTGGTCGATGCGGTGAACTTTCATCAACGCAGCCAAGACAAATACGTTGGCCCATTGGTGAGCGCTCAGGCCGCCCAAGCCGATTTGCTCGTTGTGAGCAAAACCGAACTCAACCCGCGCTTTCAGTTCCATAGCCTGACCCCGCAGCTTTCAGGTCATGACGCCAACCTAATCGACGCCATTGTGGGATGGCAGCGCGACTTCGATTCTTCAGCGGTTACGACACACACTGGACTGTCGCCGGAATTTTCTGCTCACACCTGGTACCAGCATGATGTCGTCTCTTGGCTAGACCTAGAAGCGAACCTGCAGACATTGGATTCATCGGTGCAACGAGTAAAGGGTTGGATCGAGACCGATGAAGGGTTTATGCAGGTGGATAAAGTGGGTGAGCGCCTCTCGGTCAAGCGGCTCGCGCTAGGCAACAAACCCAAGCTACGCGGGTTGGTTTTTATTTTTCATGTAATCCAAAACGACGGCGCTAGGCGTAACCCGGTTGCCGCGTGGTCGGCCGCTAGAACCGCAAAATAAGTCCCGCCCGAACCTGATCCAGATAGAGATCATCAAGCTTTCCATAAGAGACAAACTCGGCAAACCAGTAATTACCGCGAACGCCGCCTCCGTACATTGGACGCACCCAAGATTCATCCAGTACGCCGTCCGGAACCTCTGGGTCGTCTAATTCAAGAGCGGCAGCACCCACCCTGAGATAGGCGGTAAAACTGTCGTCCAAAGGCCATTGGATACGTCCCGAAAGGCCCACGACATCTGCGCCAAAGGATAGCCGACGTCCGAACACATCCAGATCAGACCCTCGGTTCATGCGAGTCACCTCGGCGTCAAAGGCAACATACCTGGACCAGTCATAGCCGACCAACAAAGAGTAGGTATAACCGTTTACGTGAGGGTCCGCAGAATCATCTGTATCCGCATCGTGATAACCAACCGCCGCACCCACGCTGAAATGCTTATTTACGGACGGTTCTGAAGCCTCTGCAAGGGAAATCGAATCCGATCCGTTCGCGGTTTGGGTTACACACTCATTCATTAACCCGCGAGGCCAGCAACAGAGACGGCCCGTAAAGGCAGCTGGCGCTCAACCCATGCCTGAGTGAAGAAGGCTATTCACAAGCCGGCGGTTGCACCTCAGACCAGACCACCATGACGGCATCTTCGTATACCTTGCACGGTTCAAAGCGCTCGAAGGTGCGGGTTTGGCCCAACATAGGCATACCGATATAGCCTCGGATATTGAGCACTGAGCCTACGACGGTCAGGTGGGATTTGTACCAAGCCCCGGAGCGGGGATCATACAGCCGGCCTCGCCATTGCTTTCCTTTTTTGCGGTAATTTTCCGTCAGCTCCATGCCTAACAACGGACGGCCACGCAACTGAGGGTCAGGATTATCTATATCGAGCAGTGGCTTCTCAGGACTCCAACTCACCAAGTCGCCTTTTACCAAGGCAGGGTTCAAGATCCCTGCGGCAAACAAACGAGCCTCGCCTTTTTCCACCGAAACATAGAGCAGCGAGTCCCACGATTGCCACCAGCCTTCAATGGCATCGGCAGCGGCTTGACTCGACATAACGAGCAGCATCAGCGCCAGCGCCCTCGCCCTCGCCCTCGCCACGAATCGTCGGTTCATTTTCAGTTTTTGGCCTATCATCGAAATCATCCTTGCAGCTCTGGATAACGAATTGTCTCTGCGGCTTGCTCAAAGGCTGAGCCCAGTCGGATCAGAGTTTCCTCATCTAACTTGCTGCCGATAAGCTGGAAGGATCCTGGGAGCTCGCCAGCCGAAGAAGCCACAGGCAACGTCAGGGTGGGATGTCCGGAGTAATCGAAGGGTGCGGTGAAGATTAGAAAATCCGCCTGACCGTCTTCAGCCGGTGCGCCGTTATCCATCAGTTGGACAGACGGCGTCGCCAGTGGCATGCAGGGCGAAATGATCGCGTCCACACCAGCAAGCACCTGATCCAGCTGTTCTGAAAAGCGAGCTCGCAACTGTTGCAGGGCCTGATAATCTTGTTCCGAGGTTCGTAGACCTAGCTCAATGAGTCCTCTGAGCACCGGGCCATACTCGTCCTGACGAGCCGGGAAATGCTCCGTATGAGCACCAGCGCATTCGACTCCACAAGTCAGTCCCCAGACCTCGGCCAACACCCGCGCGCCTTGAGGCACGTCAATTTCAACGATTTCGCAACCCAGTTCCGCAAGTGTGTCTAAGGCATGGCGTGTGACGTCGACCACGGAAGCCTGTACCCCATCACTGACATAGGACCAATCAATACCAATACGCTTGCCTGCCAGCGGTTTGCCTCCGTCTTCGCGAACACACAGAGACCGTAAATAATTGGGCACCGGCGCGTTCAGGGAATTCGGATCTTGGGCATCGAAACCGGCCATGACACAGAGCAAGCGCGCGGCGTCCTCAACGCTGCGGGTCATCGGGCCTAGGTGATCCAAACTGTTGGCCAGCGGAAAGGCGCCATGCAGGCTAACCCGTCCATAGGTCGGTTTCAGACCAACCAAGCCACAACTCGCCGACGGAAAGCGGATACTGCCGCCGGTATCGGAACCGATGGCCGCGAAGGCCACCCCAGCGGATACGGCAACGCCGGACCCAGAGGACGAGACACCGGTCCACGCATCCCGATCCCAAGGATTCAGCGGCGGCTTTA